>NZ_CP158281.1:3057876-3669452 GCF_040256645.1 Brevibacterium sp. CBA3109
CTCTTTCTTCTCGGCCAATGCGAGTTCGGAAACGAGGATCTGACGGGCCTTGGACAACATGCGCTTCTCACCAGTCGACAAGCCGCGGTCCTGCTCGCGACGCCACAGGTCGCGAACGACTTCGGCAACCTTGATCACGTCACCGGACTGCAGCTTCTCAAGATTCGCCTTGTAGCGACGAGACCAGTTCGTGGGCTCTTCGACGAATTCCGCGCGGAGGACGTTGAATACCTTCTCAACACCCTCTTCACCGACGACATCTCGCACACCGACGAGGTCGCAGTTTTCCGCAGGAACTTCGATCACTAGATCACCATGGGCGACCTGGAGCTTGAGATACAGTTTCTCCTCACCTTTGATGGTTCGTTTTTTGATATCTTGGATTGTCGCTGCACCGTGATGTGGATAGACAACTGTGTCGCCGACCTCGAAACTCATATTCTCTTCAAACCCCTTTCGCGGACCTCCAGTTTACCATGAGGCGCGCCACAGAAATCGTTCAGGCTACGGATTCTTCGTGCTAGGGTCCGCCTCGCGGCTTACTGACCAGGAGGTCATCTTGGGCGATGCCGGGGTTCTCGCAGCCGCAACGCACGCCATCAGATCTGGGCGTTGCTGGAGTTCTCGAAGGAGGAACACGTCCGGTCTCTTTTCGGGTTCTACGGCCGGTCAAAAACCGGGTAGTATACAGATTGATCTTGTATTGCCACTTCAAGGAGCACAATGAAACGGCACAACCGCGCGGCACTCGCAGTTGCCGCACTCGCTCTCGTCATCCCCGTCAGCGGATGTGCAAGCCTGCTGTCGCCTCACCAGACCGCCGAATACCACTACAACGCCGGTGACGGTGCATGGGGATCGGTCGGAGACGTCGAGGTTCGCGGTCTGATGCTGATTATGGACGAGTCCGGCGAGGGCCCTGCCCAGCTGTTCTTCACGCTCATCAACAAGGGCGATTCCTCGGCTTCGGTGTCCCTGGACGTCGGTGGGAAGAAGACGACGGAGTCGGTCAAGCCCGGCGAGACCTTCGTTCAGGACCCGGAGAGCTCGGCGTCGACATCGTCGAAGCCGGTTATCGTGGACAGCCTCAAGGCGAAGCCCGGTGACCTGGCCGATGTCACCGTCAAGGTCGGCAGTGACGAGAAGACGATCCAGACTCAGGTTCTGTCGAACAGCTTGCCGTACTACGAACAGTACGTACCCACCGAAAAGACAACGGAGTCACCCAGCGACGACGCGTCTCAGTCCAGCGAAGGCGCATCGCAGTCCGGTGAACAGAGCGAGCCAGCCACTGGCGCCAACGGCTGAGCACAGCCGCACGAGAGCTGAACACTTCAAGGAGCCGCCCACTCGATGTGGGCGGCTCCTTGAAGTATCCCCGGTTCTGCGAGAGCACCGTCGTTGCGAAAGGTCAGACTCTGCGGGTGATCAGGCTTCGAACTTGTAGCCGAGTCCGCGCACAGTGGTGAGGAGACGCGGCTCCGAAGGATTCTGCTCGACCTTGGCACGCAGACGCTTGACGTGGACGTCGAGGGTCTTCGTGTCGCCAACGTAGTCCTCTCCCCAGACCCGATCGATGAGCTGGCCGCGTGTCATCACTCGACCAGAGTTGCGAATGAGAATCTCCAGCAGCTCGAACTCCTTCAACGGCATCGACAGCTCTTCGCCGCGAACGCTGACGACGTGACGTTCGACATCGATGCGGACTCCCCCGGCTTCGAGCACCGACTCATCGTCGAAGACTTCCGATTCGACGTTGCGCCGCAGCACCGCGCGTACCCTGGCCAGCAGCTCACGCGAGGAATAGGGCTTGGTCACGTAGTCGTCTGCGCCGAGTTCGAGCCCCACCACCTTGTCGATCTCCGAGTCCTTGGCCGTGAGCATGATGATCGGCACACTGGACTTCGCGCGCAGCTCTCGACACACCTCGGTGCCGGAGACTCCCGGCAGCATGAGGTCGAGCAGAACGAGGTCGGCACCGTTGCGGTCGAAGTCCGCAAGAGCCTTCAAACCGTCATCGGCAACGCTCACCTCGTATCCTTCTTTTCCGAGCAGGTACGACAGAGGGTCCGAGAACGAGTCCTCGTCCTCGACAAGCAGAATTCGAGTCACGTTGTGAGCTTCCTTTGTTTGCTTCCGGTTTTCAAAACCTGGGTTGTCTCATTCTCCACTGTGCTGACACCCTTGTCATCGTCAGTGTCATGGTCGGCGGCTTCATCGACACCGGTTTCGGATACGCCATGCTCCGCGTCGCCGGCAGCTGCCTCAGCAGTTCCTGCGTCGCCGGCATCCGCCCGAGCCGAGTGATTCAGCAGGACCCCATCGGGCGCCGAGGAGGACGCTTCGTCATCGGAGACGTTGCCTGCCAGCGGGAGCACAACAGTGAAGGTCGAACCCTTGCCGAGACGGCTCCAGACCTTCACCTGTCCGCCGTGCGTGGCAATGATGTGCTTGACGATACTCAGCCCCAGCCCAGTTCCGCCAGTGATGCGCGAGCGCGCTGGGTCGACGCGGTAGAACCGTTCGAAGACACGCTCGGTGTCCTGAGCGGACAGGCCGATTCCCTGGTCGGTCACGGAGATCTCGACCCGTTCATCGACGAGCTCGACGCCGACGCCGACGCGAGTCCCGTCGGGTGAGTAGTTGATGGCGTTGTCGATGAGGTTGCGCACCGCATTGACGAGGAGTTCGTAGTTGCCCTCGATGAGCAGTCTGCTCGGGGGTGAGACCTCGATGTGGATGCTCTTGCCTTCAGCACGGGTACGGGCACGGTCAGCGGCATCATCGACCACCTCGGCGGCCGAGATCTTCTCCGCCGCAGACGGCGCCGTGTGGTCCTGGACGCGGGACAGGTCGATGATCTCCTGCACCAGCTGGGTCAGCCGCTTCGACTCCCGCTGCATGCGACCGCCGAAGCGTTCGACGGCCTGCGGATCATCGGAGAAGTCGGTGACCGCCTCGGCGAGGAGGGACATCGCGCCGATGGGGGTCTTGAGTTCGTGGGAGACGTTGGCGACGAAATCACGCCGAATGGAGTCAACGCGCTTGGACTCGGTCTGGTCGTCACAGAGGACGAGAACGAAGGCCGTGCCCAAGGGCGCCACGCGAGCATGGAGGAACCGCAGGATCGAATCCGTCTGCTCGCGCTTCTGTTCGAGTTCGATCTCTTCGATGAGACCTCTGGAACGGACTCGTCCAACCATACGCAGCATTTCGGGCGATGCCAGCGAATGCCCTCTGACCAGTCCGAAGGTGTACGCGGCCGGGGACGCTTTGACGACGTCGTCGCCGGCGTCGAGAACGATCGCGGCCGAGGGCAGCACGGCCAGAACCTCAGCGATGCCCTCCGGCAGGTCGTCCTCAGAATGCAGATCGGCAGCATCACGGGAGCGTTCGCTGAAACGAAACGCCAGAATTCCCGCTATGCCCAGTCCCAGACCGACGATGCCGGTCAGAACCGCTACGATCAAGAGGTCCACGTCATCAAGCTTATGCGCAGTCTGCTCCACAGGCGCACCGAATCAGCCCCAGAACGTCGCTTTTGCCCAGGAATTCACCTGCACGCCAGATACCGTTCACTCGCTGGTGACAGGCTGACACAGTGTGCCTGTCCTGACCGGACGGCTGTCCGCCCCGGGACACTATGAGGCACGTCAGCCTGGCAAGAGATTCACGAGATTAAGGAACCGTTGGCATGCGCGAAGTCTTCAGAAATGAGCTGGACGACCTGGCCACACAGCTGGTCGAGATGTCCGTCAAGGTACACGCGGCGATGCGCCTGGCGAACCAGTCCCTGCGCAGCAATGACCTCGAACTGGCCGAAGAGGTCATCGAAGCCGACGCCGTGATCGACCACATGCAGTACGCCCTCGACCAGCAGGCCGCTGAGATGTTGGCCCTCCAGGCACCCGTCGCCGCAGATCTGCGCGCGGTCATCGGCTCCCTGCGGATGTCCGCCTCTCTCGAGCGCATGGGCGACCTGGCTCGCCACATCGCCCAGCAGGTGCGCATCCGCTACCCGGAGTCAGCGATCCCCGACCACTTCGCCGACACGTTCACCCGCATGGGCGAATCAGGAGAGAAGATCGCCGAGGCGACTGAGAACCTGCTGTCGAACCCGGGACTGACCGCAGTGCCCACGATCAACGCGATCGACGAAGAGCTCGACGAACTGCACCTGAGCATCTTCGCCAAGCTCGCCGAGGCTCCGGCAGGCTCGCTGGCACCTCGCCACATCGCCGACGTCACCCTGCTCTCGCGCTACTACGAGCGCTTCGGCGACCACGCGGTGTCAGTGTCCCAGAAGGTCGAATACCTGCTCACGGGCAACTGGGAGCCGTACCTGTCGAAGAAGTGACGTGTGAGGCAAACACCGAATCAGCCCGAGGTCGACGAATGTTCGATCTCGGGCTCTTCGCTGGCGATGACTTTCCGTTGCCTCCGGTTCGCACCGCTGATGTTGCGTGCAATGGTCTTCAGAACCCCGGTCGTGACAGCGACACCCATGAGCAGGAGCGCTCCGCCGATGAGCTCGGGAACGGTGGGACGGTCGCCGAGGACGAGCCAGGCCGAGAGCACCCCGACCAACGGCACCAGCAGCGAGAACGGGGCCACCTGGGATGCCGGGAACCGCGCGAGCAGCGAATTCCAGATGACGTAACCCACAAGTGAGGCGCAGCCTGCGGTGTAGACGACCGAAGCTGCGACTGCCCAGGTCGGGTGCGCGAGGGCATGAGTCACCTCGGCGGGGCCGTCGACGAGAATCGAGAGCGCGAACAGCGGCACGGGCACGACGATGGCCGACCACACGGTCATCTGCACACCGTTCGTGCCCTTCTTGACCCCGCGGGCGATGACGTTGCCGATCGCCCACGACAGTGACGCGGCGAGCGCGACAAGGAAGGCGATGATCGGAACCGATGCCTGGAGGCTCAAACCGATGGTGCACAGTCCCGACAGGCCGATGAGGATGCCGACGATCTGGCGTCGACTCGGAAATTCTTTGAGCACAAGCGCCGCGACGAGCACCGTGAAAGCGGCTTGGATCTGAATGACGATCGAGGTCAGTCCCGCCGGCAGTCCCAGGAACATGGCTGTGTAGAGGAGCCCGAACTGGCCCGCAGACATGAAGACGCCGATGAGGAGGATGCGTCGGAAACTTCCGCGGGGATACTTGACGAAGAAGATCGCCGGGATCACGACGAGGGTGAAGCGGGCGGCGACGAGCAGCAACGGCGGCCAGTCGCGCAGACCGAAGTCGATGAAGATGAAGTTGACGCCCCAGAGCACGACGACGAGCAGGGCGAGCAGGTAATGAACGGGACGCATATCGTCAAGTTTCACAGGTTCGCAATCAAAATTCTATTGAACAAGCGTGCATGGTTTCGTTAAGATAATTTGATGATCGATGTACTCGCCTTGCGCACCCTCGTCGTCTTGGACTCCGTGGGCTCAGTCACTGCGACAGCGGACTCCCTGGGCTACACCTCGGCGGCCATCAGCCACCAACTGCAGAAGCTGTCCCGCTACATCGGTGCCCCGGTGACCGAGCGCACCGGCCGTGGGATCGCACTGACCCCGATGGGGCGCGAGCTCAGCCGTCGCGGATCCGAGCTGCTGCAGGAACTCGAGGGCCTCGAGACAGATGCTCGGGCGAGATCGGGAGAACCGCGTGGACGCATCACTGTGGGCGGGTTCTCGACCGGTCTCCGTGGAGTCCTGGTGCCGTCGCTGCCGCGCCTGAAGACCATCGCACCTGAACTGTCGATCACCAATATCGAAGACGAGCCCGACGAACTCATCGACATGGTCACGGCCGGTCGGATCGACGCCTCCCTGATCTTCGACTGGCGGGAATCCCTGCCCCCGCTGCCGTCGACGCTGAACTCCGAGCTCATCGCCATCGATCGGGCCGATATCATCATGCACCGCGACCACCACTTGGCCTCGCGGGCACAGGTGACTCGTCAGGATCTCCTCGGCGAGGTCTTCGTCTCAGCACCACGCAACGGCGTGTGCCACCGCTGGCTTACGGCCCTGTTCGACACGCTCAACGCCGAACCGCGGGTCGAGTACTGGGCCATGGAGTACGACACCCAGATCGAGTTCGCGCGGGCGGTCGGTGCCCTTGCCCTGGTGCCCAGGCTGGGCCGACCGCACCTGCCGGAGGACGTCGCCGTCGTCGAGCTCGACGATCCCAGCATTGCCCGCTGGATCTATCTCGTATGGCGATCATCGATGACCTCATCCCCGGCGATCGCGCTTCTCCTTGAACAGATGAAGTCGGTCGCCGAGGAGCGAGCGGGCGCTTGAGGCTCAGCGGCCCTGACCTTGAGGCTCAGCGGCCCTGGTTGGCGACCTGACCGATCGCGGCTTCGGCGGCAGCCGCATCGAGGTACGTGCCGCCGGGCTTGACCGGCGTGAAGTCTTCGGTCAGCTCGTAGTGGAGCGGGATGCCGGTGGGAATGTTGAGGCCGGTGATGTCAGCGTCGGAGATTCCGTCGAGGTGCTTGACGAGGGCACGCAGCGAATTGCCGTGGGCGACGACGAGCACGGTACGTCCGACGGTGAGCTCGGGGACGAGCCGGTCGTACCAGTAGGGCAGGAGGCGGTCGATGACATCGGCCAGGCATTCCGTGCGAGGCAGGGAATCGCCGAGGTTGGCGTAGCGCGGATCTCCTGCCTGCGAGAATTCGGACGTGTCGCCGAGGGCCGGCGGCGGGGTGTCGAAGGAGCGACGCCAGGTCATGAACTGCTCTTCGCCGAACTCCTCGCGGATCTCCTTCTTATCCTTTCCCTGCAGCGCACCGTAGTGGCGTTCGTTGAGTCGCCAGCTGCGATGGACGTCGAGCCAGGAGAGGTCGGCGGCCTCGAGCGCCAGATTCGAGGTGAGGATGGCCCGCTTGAGGCGGGAGGTGTACACGACATCAGGAATGAGGTCGGCCTCGCGTAGGAGCTCGCCGGCTCGCTGGCCCTCTGCCCGTCCCTTGTCCGTCAGGGTCACATCAACCCAACCGGTGAACAGATTCTTCTGGTTCCATTCGCTCTCGCCGTGGCGCAGCAGGATGAGGTTATGCGTCATGCCACCATTTTCGCACGACCGTGCCGACGCGAACAGTGCCGCCCACCCTCTGGTCGACGAGCTTCCGAGAACTTTCTCACTATTCGGTACGCCATCTTGCATTCCGATATGCACGGATAGCCTGAGCGCATGCCTGACGCCCCCACACCTCCGCCGTCGAACCCACAGTCACCGACCCCGTACGCGGGACAATCCGCGACCCCGCAGATCCACCGGCCGAACTCCGACCGGAGTTCGATCATCGCTGTCACTGCACTGCCAGTTCTCGTCGTCATCGCCGGGATCTTCGGGTTCCTCAGCCCCGACACGTTCACTCCTCTCGCCCCCACGATCACGTGGAGCCTGGGCGTCGTCATGTTCTTCATGGGTCTGACACTGACACTGCCGGATTTCGCTCGGATCGCGAAAAAGCCATGGATTGCCGCCCTCGGCGTCGTCACACAGTTCATCGCAATGCCCCTGCTCGGCCTCCTGGTCGTCACGGTCTACAACCTTCCTGCCGAGATCGCAGTCGGCGTCATCCTCGTGGGCTGCGCCCCTGGAGGGACTGCTTCGAACGTTGTCACCTACCTGGCCAAGGGCGATACCGCACTGTCGGTGTCGGTCACGACGCTGTCGACACTCCTCGCCCCTGTGCTCACGCCCCTGCTGACCCTGTGGCTGGCCGGCTCATACATGGACGTGCCGTTCTGGTCGATGTTCGTCTCGATCTGCCAGACGGTGCTCGTACCCGTCGTCGTCGGTGTCCTGGTCCGCGTCGTGGCCTCGAAGTTCGTCGACAAGATCTCACCGATCCTGCCCTGGTTCGCGTCCGTTGCCATTGCCTACATCGTTGCGATCGTCGTCGCCGGTTCTGCCGATTCCATCGCTTCGGCGGGGCTCCTCGTCCTCCTGGCCGTCATCACTCACAACGTTCTGGGGCTTGGCATCGGCTATGGTGTTGCGACCGCCTGCCGTCTGGACACCCCGACCCGACGCGCGCTGTCTTTCGAGGTCGGCCTGCAGAACTCCGGTCTCGCCTCCACCTTGGCCCCTTGGCCGCCCTGCCCGGCGCCGTGTTCAGCGTCTGGCACAACGTTGCCGGCGCACTCCTGGCCTCGCTCTTCGCACGTCGGCCCTACGGAACGCCGCCGTGCGAGCAGGCCTCCGAGAACAGTCGCGCGCATGAGTCAGCGCTGTGACCGGATTCTCCGGGTTCGACGATTCGACGATCACTCTCGCTGACAGAAGGTTCCTGATTCGGCGTGCGAACAGCTCCGATGTGCGCGACCTCGTGTCCCTGCTTCGCGATGACGCCCTCGGTGCCGGTCGCGAGGGGGCCGACGCCGAGGAAGAGGCCGGCTACCAGCATGCCTTCAGTCTCATCGAGTCCGATCCCAATCAACTTCTGGTCGCCATTGACGACGTCAGCAACGGATCTGTGAACAACGAATCTGTGAACCATCATGCCGGCGGGCAGGCGCAGACTTCTGACACCCAGTCGGCTGCCGTCGTCGGCACCCTGCAGCTGACGCTGATCCCGAGCCTGCCACGACGGGGTTCGACGCGACTGCAGATCGAGGCGGTGAGGATCGGGCCGGATGCGCAGGGCCTCGGCCTGGGCACGGCGGTCTTCGACTGGGCTCATGACTGCGGGCGTCGATTCGGGGCATCGCTGGCTCAGCTGACGACCGATAAATCGCGCATGGATGCGCAGCGGTTCTATGCACGGCTCGGCTACGAGGCCAGTCATGAAGGGCTCAAGCTCGATCTGGACTGAGGTTCAACCTCGGCTGGTCGTGGTGGTCATGGTGCGATCCTCATCCTTCCAATTTCCCCAGAAATTCGTTGTCCGGTCCACTCAGGACGTCTTCGAAGGCTGCGAGGTTCCTCGTCGACTCCCCCCGACTGATCCGCCAGGCCCATTCCTTCTTCATGCCGGTGAGGAAGCCGATGAGCAGAAGCTCGTTGAACGAGGAATCGGCGACCGCCAGAATCGCTCCGAGCAGCGAGTCGAGTTCGTCAAGAAGTCGGTCCCGGGGAACGCTGGCCCCCAGATACACATCGCCGAGGGTGTCGATTCCGAACGACACCGGACCCGGCTTCATGTTCTTGATCAGCAGCCAGCGATTGAACTCCTCAGCGTTCTCATCAGGATGGCGAATGACGAACGCCTGCAGCGCCACCGTTCGCGCAGAGACGGTGATCGACACGGTCGTCTTCAGCTTCTTCTCTCCCGGCAGGACTACGGCGATCTGCGAGTTCTCAACGGCGTCGACCTCGACCTCGTTCTCGTGCGCCCACTGCCTCACTCCGGCCAGGATCGCCTCGGTTTCGGTCGCCATCATGTGTCCTTCCGTCAGCCAATCATTGAAATCTTCAGCAGTTGCGACCAACCAGTCGTGGCTTCGGCTCCAGTCCTTCCGCGCCCGTCGTCTCTTCCGTGCCAGTCATCGTCGTGGTCAGGGTCAGATCCGGCACGGCGAGGGCGCCGAGCACCGTCGCCGCCGTGGCCGACCAGTCGAATCGAGTTGAGCGGTCGGCGGCATGACATGCGAGCTCGCGCCGCAGTTCGTCGTCGAGGAGCATCCGTTCGAGCGCCATAGCCCAATGCCGCGGGTTGTGATCGGCGATGAGCACGCCCGAATACCCGTGTTCGACGATGTCGGGCAGACCTCCCACCGCCGAGGCGATGGCGGGCAAGCCAGATGCCGAAGCCTCGGCCGCGACCAGTCCGAATGATTCGCTGCGTGAGGGGACAAGAAGAATGTCCGCCGCACGGTAGTAGGTGATGAGCTCGTGCGCGGGGACGGGACGTCGCACCTCGATGCTGGGTTCGGCGGCGATCGCCGAGTTCAGTTCACGCAGGTACGGGGAAGATCCGGTCGGAGTCGCCTGACCTGAGACCGCGCCCAAGAGGATTCCACGCGTCCGCGACGCCAGATGCGGGTTGTTCTCCCGCAGGCCGGAGATCGCGTCGACGACGATATCGGTGCCTTTGATGAACTGCATCCGCCCCACATAGAGGACGATGAATTCGTCTGGGTCGAGCCTCAAGTCAGCTCTGGCCTCGGCCCGATCGCCTGGGGAGAACAGTTCGTGGTCGACGCCGGGTCTGGCCACCACGACGGTATTCGCATCGGCGCCGAGTTCGTGGATGAGGTCGCGACGCTCTGCCGGGGTGTTGGCCACAATCAGGTCCACCGCCGAGGCGATTCTCTCCTCTGCCTCCAGACGCTGCGGCCGTTCGTGGCTGGTTTCAGAGTCGCGGTTCTTGACCGCGCCGATCGTGTGCATGCTCACGACGACCCTCGGACGCTCACCTGATCTGGTCGCCTCGGCGGCGACCGGTGCCAGTGTCTCCTCGGAGCGAAGCTCCTGAGCGCGAAGTGCCGCCTCGGCGGAGATCCAATAGTGCGCCCAGATCAGATCGGCTGAGGTGAAGCTGGGTTGGGTCAGGAGGAGCAGCGCGAGTTCGTCGATGGCATCGGCAAGCTCATCCTTGCTTGTCGCATCGATCGGCAGCTGGTGGAGTCGCACGTTCTCAGCAATCTGCAGGGTGTCGGCGCGCCCGCCCAGCCCGTTGCTGTTTCTCAGCCCGTCGATGCCGCTCGGGTCGGCAGTGAAGACGTCGACCACGTGCCCGGCGGCTGCCAGAGCGCGCACCGACTGGTCGACGTAGACGTTCATGCCACCGGCATCGCCCTGGCCCGGCTGAGCTGCGGGCGAGGTGTGGAGGGAGAGAACGGATATGCGCACGGTGACAGTTTAGCCAAAGAACTCGCCGAGGATACGGCGAACTTCGTGGCGACCGCGCCACAGGATCGAGCCCGCCGGCAAGACCTCCAAGCGAGCTTCGGGAATCGCGGCCGCAATCGCCTCGGCGACCTCGACCGGGTGTGCAGGGTCATCCTCGTGGGTGAGCACGAGCACTTCCCCCGGGAACCGGGCCAGAGCGCCCAGCGGGTCTTCACCCGCGCTCTCATCGACGGCGACCTCGAGAGCCAAGCCGAGCCCGTCAGACATGTCCGTGTTGACGAGGTTCTCGGCCTTCGTCTTGGTCCAGGCTCTGGCCGGCAGGAGGTCGGCCACCTCGGCAGGTTCGCGCGAAAGCATCAGGTCCGTGATGGACTCGATCTCGCCGGCAGCTGCCAGGCCACGCAGTTTCTCCAGGTGAGCATGGTTGGCTTCGGCCACCTCGGCGGAGAATCCGGTGAAGGATGCAGGGAGAACGAGGGCGACCTGCTCGAGGTTCCGGGCCGCCGGATGAGTGGTGCTGAGCAGGCGGAGGAGCCCGCCGGCGGACATCGAGACGCCGAGGGCCTGTGTCGCCGAGGTGGACGTCAGGGCGTGTGCCAGTGCCTCGGCGATCTGGCCATAGTTCCACCCCGGGCCCGGTGAGGGTCGGCCGCCGTGGCCGGGAAGGTGCAGGAAGTGCTTGGTGCCGGTGATGCCTGTGCCGAAGGGACGGGTGTCGCGGATTGCGCCGGCGAACCCGTGGCCGAAGAGCGTGTGGGGCTCACCGGTGCCGAAGGTGGCGATGTAGTCGGTTTCGGCACTCGGGAGACTGAGGTCTTTCGTCATCTGTGCGTGCTCGTCGCAGGCTCAGCGCCTGTGGTTCCGGTTGCGGCTGCGATTGCGCGGGTCGATGGCTTTGATCTTCGGGCGGACGTCGGTGAGGTAGACGATGCCGGCGACGAGTGCGATCAGGTTGAGGAAGATGATGCGCATGCCCATCGGCGGAAGCGCGATGAGGGCGAGCGCGAGACCGACGCCGAGGAGGATGACCCAGAACTTCTTGCTCTGCTTGTCAACGGCACGGTAGTTCTGGTCCTTGTAGCGGAGGCAGTCGATGAACGCCCACAGTTGGAGACCGAAGGCGGCGACGGACAAGGCGAGAAAGACGATGCGCTGAAAGCCAGCAATGATTTCCATGCCATCCAGCCTAGCAATCACAGCTCTTGCGGGCACGGGGCCGGCTCGGATCCTGGGCGAATCCCCATTGTCGAGTCACCCTCCGCACATGAACCGCCTCAACATTGAGACCCCACAGCATTGAGACAACACGGCATTGGGACCCCACAGCATTGAGACAACACGGCATTGGGACTGCACGGCATTGGGACTGCACGGCATTGGGACCGTAAGGCGCTCTGGCGTTCACACGTTCTGACGTTCGCTGGCCTTCACAGGATCCCGGTCATTCGGATGCCTGCGCCGACGCCCATGCCCAGCAGCACGCAGATGAGCATCGGCACTCGCAGGATTGAGGCGAGAACTCCCACCCCGACACCGATGAGCCGTGCTGGATCCGCGATGTCTCGACCATCGAAGATCGCCGTCGTCGCGAAGACCGCACCGATGAGAACGACCGTCGCCCGGTCCATCCACTTCGTCACCGTCGCTGTCGAGTCACCTTCAGGCTCCCCGAGCTCCCCAGACTCCCCCACGGCCTCTGCCGGGTTGACCGATCCTGTGGTTCCGTCCGCCCCCGCCGAGGTGGTCGCGAGCTGTCGCCGCTTGCCCTTCGTGGCGATCGCCGCACCAAGTTTCACACCGAACAAGCGCATGGCGTAGGTTCCGATGCTCAGCGCGGCGAGAGCAATGAGAAAGCTGAACGGGTTCATCGACTCCCCTCCTGTCGGTCCAGATCGATGACGTCACTTTCATCGGCCTGGGCAGGTCCGGCGCTGGCGGCACTCTGGGCAGTGCTGCCTCGGCGCTTCCTGATGACCGCCCGGATCGACCAGCCGGCGGCCACGAACACGAACACCGACAGGGAGGTCACAGTCCCGAGGCCGAGCGGCAGGATCGGAGTCAGGAGGACAGCGATGAATATGCCCACAACCGTCAGCGAGCGCGTGGACCTACTCTTCAGATCGCCCCGGATGAGGCAGAAGAGAATGATCGGGAAGGCCGCATCGAGGCCGAGAAGATCGGCGTCGATGACACTGCCCAGCCACTGCCCGACCATGGCACCACTCGGCCACATCAGGGCGATGGCGGCACCCATGAGGAGGAACGCGTGCCACCGTGCGCGATCATTGCCGACCGTTCTGGAAATGGCGATCGATTCGTCGTTGATCCAGTGGGCCGCAATGAGGGCCCGCCAATCCTGTGGGAAGAACGGCCCGACGGCCACGCCGAAGGCGAAGTTCCGTGAGTTGACGAGCAGACCTGCCAGCACCGCAAGGATCGGTGCTCCGCCCGCCGCGATCACGCCGACGAAAGTGAATTCCGCGGCACCGCCGAGGGCGAACATCGCCAGCAGCAGCGTCTGCCACCAGGGGAATCCGGACACTGCCGAGATCGCCCCGTAGGACAGGGCCACCGCGATGATCGTGACCGTGACGATGGCGACATCACGATAGGTCGATCCCGGCAGGACTCGATCGATCGTGCGAAACACAGAACTCATGTTCTATATAGTGCACAGTCACGTCTTGTTCGTCAAGCCGAACGATTTGTCGCTATAGTGAACTCATGAGTTCTCAACCACGCGATGAGGCCCACGTCGAGCCTGGTGACCCCTCGTCGGCCTCACCTCCGCGCGAGCAGATCGCAGTCGCCATCAAGCGGGAGCGGGCGCGCGCGAACCTCTCCCTCTCCGAGGTTGCTCGTCGGGCGGGGATCGGAAAGTCGACCATGTCCGGCCTGGAGGCAGGGACCGGAAATCCCAGCGTCGAGACGATGTGGGCGCTGGCGGCCGCGCTCGACATCCCTCTGGCCAGACTGCTCGATCCCCCACAGCATGAGGTCGCACTCCTGCATGCCAAGGACCTGCCCAGCCTGCCGTCGAACACCTCGAACTATGCTGCGACTCTGCTCTCAGCATCTCCGGCGAATGCCCGGCGTGACGTCTATTTCATTCGGGCCGATCCGGGTCAGCCGCGAGACTCACAGCCACACCCCGTCGGCACCGTCGAGCACGTGATCCTGGGACAGGGGGCGGCTCGCATCGAGGTGCTCGGGCAGTCCTACGAACTCCACGTCGGCGATTACCTCACATACCCGGGCGACCAGCCACACACGTTTACGGCACTCAAGCCGGAGACGACGGTTGTGTTCATCGTCGAGAGCCGCTGAGCTTTCTGGCATCTTTGCTCACCTCGGCGGCTCGAGGGTCACTCCGCGGGCGGTTCGTCCGTATCTCGCATGTCTTCGCTGAGCGAGGGAAGTCGGCTCTGGGCGTCCGCGTTGGTCAGCCCGCAAGCTTCGAGGAGGTCCACTGCGACCGGGCGCAACAGCAGCACAAGAGACTCGTCGTGGATATCCCAGCTTTCCTCCGCCCGGGGATCCAGGCTGGAGGCGGCCTCGGCCAACGCCGCTTCTGCCAGGGCCCGATCGGTTCCTCTGCGCAGCGCAACCTCGAGCTTCTTCGACCCTTCGGACAGCGAACCGACGTAACTGGCGATGATCGGCTTCTCCACACCGAATTCGGTGATGCCTACGACCCTGCGGGCGATGACTCGAATGGTCCGCATGGCACGATCGGAATGGGTGTGAGCACGGGACAGCCGGGTCACCTCGGCGGCATGACGCCTGCCTCTGGCATTGATCTTCGCCGCTTCCCTCGAGATTTTGAGCGAGGAGCCCCAGGAGTCGATGATGTCCTGGGTCTCACGAGCACGAGTCAGCGCCCGCTTGGCGAGTGCGACGTCGGAGTCCGCCAGAGCCCGAGACATCATCTGCAGGACTGCACTGATCTCGTCGAGCATGCTCGCAGCCAGACCACGTGGGACTTTGCGGGGGTCGCGCGGAAGAATGAGCGCGAGAAGGATCGCACACACGGACCCGGTGAGGGCATCGAGGGTGCGGGGAAACGGCAAGGTGGCGGCTGTGGCAGGGACCACGACGACGTAGACGGACTGGACGGCGATCTGAGTGATGAAGATGCCGCCGGAGTTCAGCATCGTGCCGATGAAGAGGCCGATAGCAAGGGTCGCTGTGAGCTGCCAGATCCCTGTCCCGTAGACGTTGACGAGGAGCTCGCCCACGAGCACGCCGAAGGTTGCGCCGAAGCCGATCTCAGTCGCTCGCCGCAGACGACGGTCTGCGACCGGACCGATGCCGACGGCAGAGGCGACGGCTGCGAGGAACGGATACGGATGGCCGAGGACGTAGACGCTGAAGGCATAGGCCGCGGTGGCCGCGATCGGGATCTGGATCAGCTGCCCGGCGTTGGCCTGCACGCGCTTGAGGCCCATCCGAGATCGATGCACTACAGTGTTGAAGGCGCGCTGGGGCAGCTCGCTGACCTCGGACTTCGCCATCAGTCCCCCTTCATGCTCGCCTTCGCTGTACCCAGCGTACCGGAATTGTGACATGCTAAAGTCTGTGCGCCGAGGAGGCTATGAATGACAACCAACCTGACCCGAGACGAAGCACAGAGCCGTACCCAAGTGCTCGATGTCTCGACCTACACCGTCGACATCGACGTCAGCAATGCGGAAACTGGGGCTCCGACATATCTGTCACGTACCGTCGTCGAGTTCAACGCTCGAGCCGACTGCCGCACATTCATCGACCTGATCGCGGATTCGGTCACATTCGCACAGATCAATGGTGAGACGCTCGACCCAGCCGAAGTGTTTGACGGGGCGCGCGTGGAATTCCCCGTCCGCACGGGGAAGAACTCCCTGACGATCGAGGCGCAGGCCTACTACTCCACCTCGGGAGAAGGGCTGCACCGCTTCACCGATCCTGCCGACGGCAAGGTCTACCTCTACACTCAGTACGAACCGACCGACGCCCGCCGTGTGTTCGCGAACTTCGACCAGCCGGACCTCAAGGCGGAGTTCATCTTCAACGTGACGGCCCCCGAGCACTTCCAGGTTCTGTCGAACCGACCTGAGACGAGTCAGGGGCCCAGCCAGGAGACGAGCCAAGAGACGGTCGACACGGACTCCGCCGCGGTCACTCATCATTTCGCTCCGACGCTGCGGCAGTCGAGCTACATCACGTGCATCACCGCCGGCCCCTACGAGGGCGCGACCGACGAATGGACGGATCCCTCGACGGGCGAGGTCGTCGCCCTGGGCGCATGGACGCGCGCCAGCCTCGTTGATCACCTCGACGCCTCCGACATCTTCTCGATCACGAAGGCCGGGCTGGACTTCTTCAGCGCCGAGTTCGACTACCCCTACCCCTGGGGCAAATACGATCAGATCTTCGTTCCGGAGTACAACCTCGGCGCGATGGAGAATCCTGGGCTGGTGACGTTCACCGACGGATTGATCTTCCGGGACAAGGTCACCGACGCGAACTACGAGTCGCGTGCCAACGTGATTCTGCACGAAATGGCTCACATGTGGTTCGGCGATCTGGTGACCATGAAGTGGTGGGACGACCTGTGGCTCAAGGAGTCGTTCGCCGACTATATGGGCGGGCTGGCGCTGGCTGAGGCAACCCGCTTCACCGACGGCTGGGTGACCTTCGCACTGCGTCGCAAGGCGTGGGCGTACACGCAGGATCTATATCCGACTACGCACCCAATCGTCGCCGACATCCCCGATGTCGAGGCAGCGAAGCTCAATTTCGACGGCATCACCTATGCCAAGGGTGCGTCCGTGCTCAAGCAGCTCGTCGCCTTCGTCGGCCGGGAGGCATTCTTCGCCGGCTCGCGTCTGTACTTCAAACGGTTCGACTACCGCAATACCGAGCTCGCCGACTTCCTCGAATGCCTCGCCGAGGCGGCCCCAGACCGGGACATCGCCACCTGGGCCAGTGCCTGGTTGGGCACCTCGGGAGTCTCCGAGCTGTCACTGGAGCTGACGACAGCCAGCGGCTCTGGTGCCGGCAGTGCCAAGGCGAGCACCAGCGCAAACGGCAGCCGCAATGTCAGCGGCGCCTCATCGTCTGCACGACGCTCTGGACGAGAGAGCATCACCGGCGCGAGGATCACTCAGGCCGATTCGGCTCGCGGTGCCGAGCTGCTGCGCCCGCACACGCTCGAGATCGCCACACTGGGACGATCGGGGCGCAAGCTGGTCCCCATCGATACCTTCGCCTTCGACTTCTCCACCGAATCCGCCGAGGTGGAGCAGCTCGCTGGGCGCACCCTCGGCGATATCACGCTGGTGAACTACGCCGATCACGACTATGCGCGCGTGCGGTTGGATCCGGCATCGACGGAGGCCGCGATCAAGTCGGTGTCCCGGATCGCCGACCCGCTTTCAAGGGCTTTGGTGTGGTCGGCGTTGGACAGTGCCGTTCGCGATGGCCTCCTCCCCGTGCAGCGGTATCTGACGGCTTATGCCCGAAGCCTGGGTAAGGAGAGCCATGCCGGCATCATGGCCGGGCTGAGCCAGACGGCGTTGACCTGCCTGGATCAGTGGGTCTCGAAGAGGAACTTCGAAACCGCAATCTCCGGCCTGTTGGGCGCTGCTCTCGACGCCTTGGCTACGGCCAGATCCGGTTCGGACGCTCAGCTGCATCTGGCGAACCTGGTTCTTGCTCTCACGTCGCGTACAGCACGTTGCTTTGAGGCAAGTGCCGCGATCACGATGGGCCGCAGCTTCGCCTCGCAGATCCTCGCCGTTCCCGTCGGGGAGGAGATCGAACGTCTGACCCCGAGCGCACCGGCTGAGCAGAGAACCACCCCAACGGGTGGGAGCCACACTGAAGCTGGAGATGCTGCTGGGTCTGAACCTGATGCTCCGGACCACGCGGCGTCGTTGCCATTCAAGGGTTTGCTCAATGATCATGCTCTGCGGTGGAACGCACTGACCGCGCTCGTGTGCCTGGGGTGGGCCGATCAGACCGACATCGCTCGAGAGAACCAGTCCGACCCCAGTTCATCGGGTCGCCTCCACGCAGAGACGGCGAGTGCGGCCATGCCGCTGCCGATCGTGAAGATCCGTGCGTGGGAGGTCATCAACGAAGCGGCTGCGCTGAGCAACGATGTGCTCTCGGCCATCATCGCCGGTTTTGTGGCCCCCACGTCGATGCCGCTCATCGAAAACTATGTCGATGAGTACTTCTCGCGGCTTGCCGGCTTCTGGGCCGACAACTCGATCGAGATCGCCAGGCGCCTGGTGCTCGGGCTCTACCCGCGTTGGTCGGTTGACGAAGAGGCCACGGTCGAGAAGACCGATGCCTGGCTGGCCGCGCACAGCGATGCCCCGGCGGCACTGCGTCGGCTGCTCATCGAACGGCGCGACGATCTGGCTCGGGCGATCTATCTCAAATCGACCCAGAACTCACGCCACTGACTGTCACTTCAGTTGACCTGGCCGGTCGGCTGTAGCCGCTGATCTGATACCAGAGCTGCCGACTCTGCTGCAGCTACCGGGCAGGAGTATGACAATACAGAACGAAGGCCGACACCCCGTTGCATGTGGGGCATCGGCCTTCGCTCTGTGTTGTGACGGCGGCATCGGGCGGGGAACAACCGACCGCTCAACCTCTCACTCAGATGATTCGGCGGGCTCCGGAGAACTCATTGCCGGTGTCCCACGATTTCCAGTCGCTGACGTAGACGTCTTTGGACGCGTTGGGCGAATGGATCATCTTGCCGCCGCCGATGTACATTCCCACATGATGGACGGTTCCCGAGCTGGTCGAGAAGAACAGCAGGTCGCCAGCCTTGAGGTCACCTTCGGAGACCTTTTTGCCGGTTGTGGCCTGCTCTCCCGAGTCGCGGGGAATGTCGATGCCGTGTGCCCGGTAGATGCTGTAGGTGAAGCCCGAGCAGTCGAAGCCGTAGGGCGAGACACCGGCCCACAGGTAACGCAGACCGTCGAACTGCTTCGCAGTCTTGACGAGGTCAGAGCCACTGGGCTTCGCTGGCTTGCTATCGGTGTCGTAGACGGCGACGTCGTCGAAGTCGATCCACGCAGCGCCGCCGCCGGGGAGCGCCACGCGCACATCGTCGACGTCTTGGGCGATGAGCGGAAGATCCACGTTGAAGCTGACGTCCGCACCGGTGTCCTTGGTGAATTCGATGCCTTCGAGTTCGCTCTTCTTCTTCGTGACGACCGCGCGGGGCTGGTCGTCCTTGAGCTGCCCGAATCGGTCGTTCTCGACCAGTTGCTTCTTCGGCACCCAGCCGGGGTAGCCCTTCTTGTTCTTGGAGGTCGACTGGTCCTTGACCGCGACCTTGGCCCACTCGCCCTTGGTTTTGAGAACAGTGACTTCGGCACCATATGAGGCTTGGGTTTCGACCTTGCCAGTCAGGCCGCGTCGCACATCGGTCTTCTTCAGATTCTTGTTCCACTTGTCGAGGTCGACCGGATGGCCGAGGGCAGGCTTGTCGACCTTCCGGGGCGCGGTCGAATCGGTCCACAGAGTGGCGACAGTGACATCGACGTAGGCCGTTTCGCCCTTTTCGATCTTGCCGTCAGTGATCCGCTCAAGCTCCTGGCCCGGGACGACTGCAGCTTCCAAATCGGTTACAGATTCTTTATCGGTCGACGTCAGGTTGCTCGACAGCGCAGGGGCTCCTGCGCCGAATACCAGTCCGAGTCC
This sequence comes from Brevibacterium sp. CBA3109, assembly GCF_040256645.1. Classification (NCBI taxonomy): domain Bacteria; kingdom Bacillati; phylum Actinomycetota; class Actinomycetes; order Micrococcales; family Brevibacteriaceae; genus Brevibacterium; species Brevibacterium koreense. The sequence goes on from NZ_CP158281.1 coordinate 3,077,405, forward strand.
AAGTGCCGCCGAAACAGCAATTTTGGTACGCATTATTTCTCTTTCGGTCTGCGGGTGTCACGCCCGCGTGGGGGAAGTCTCCGAAGGTCATTCGGTATGCGTGATCCGCCGCACATGGCATCGACCGGTATCGAAATCTGTGGTCGACATCGATCGAACCCATGCGCATCGAAGCGCCGCACAGCGCCAATATTACCGCCCGCTTGGAAGCAGGCAACAACGTCGACACTGTGGCAGGATATCGCGATGCGGCGCTGAAAAGAAGTGCCCTTGTCCGAATCGATATAGAGATGAGACTTCGGGCGTTTTCTGCGGCTGAAGGCAGCGCACCCGGTGCGGGGCGTCGCCTTCACTTCAGCATGATCTGTTCAGGCCGGCTCATTGTCGCCAACCCAGGTCATTGATATCAGTTGAGGAACTCCGCTACCAGCAGCTCGAGAGACTGTATCCTCGCAGCGTCCTGACGCAGCCCCTCCCCTTCCATCGCTCCTGCGACGGGCTGGATCATGATCTCGTCGACCTCGAACCGGCCGGCGAGTTCCTCGAGTTGGACCTTGGCAGATGCGGCGTCGCCGATGATCCAGTTCTCAGACATCTCTTCGCCGACCATACGCTCCTGATCTGTCCTGACCGATCGCACGTCGTCGCCGGCCAATCGCAGTGGTTCCATCCGCCCGCCGGTTCGCAGGCGAGACATCTGCAGCAAGAACGGCTCCGCGCGCAGCTGCGCTTCTTCCTCGGTCGGTGAGACCACAGCATTGACCGTGACGAAAGTCTGCGGCTTATCACCGTAGGCGCCCGGGACGAAGTTGTCGCGATAGATCTTCATTCCGGTCGTGGCACCAGCTGCGAAGTGGTTGGCGAAGACATAGGGCATGCCGAGCTCGGCAGCCAGCCGAGCGGAGTAACCGGATGAGCCCAGCAGCCACGGCAACGGCTGCGTTCCCGGCACGGCCGCCGGGGTTGCGTGCAGAACGTGTTCACGGCCACCATGGAGCGGAACACGCAGCCCCTCGGGCTTCATCAGGCTCAATGTGTCGATGACATGTTGCGGGAATTGCTCGACGGGGTCGACGGTTCGTCCCTCACGGTCAACCATTCGCCCCTCGCCGAGGTGGCCCCTCATAGCCGCCGAGGTGATCGGATCCGTGCCGGGTGCCCGTCCGATCCCCAAGTCGATACGGTCACCGTAGACCGCAGCGAGGAGGGAGAAGAGTTCCGCAACTGCCAGAGGAGCGTGGTTGGGCAACATCACACCGCCGGATCCGAGGCGAATGCGTTCGGTTCCCTGACCGAGGTACATGAGTTCAGCGCCCGGCATCGTTGAGGCGATCGATGGCATATTGTGGTGTTCGGCAACCCAGTAGCGGGTGTAACCCAGCTTGTCCGCGGACTGAATCAGTTCGTGGGAGGCTGCAAAGGAATCTGAGGTGCTCTGTCCGACACGGACCGGCACAAGGTCAAGAATAGAAAGCTCCATAACCAAGGCAACAGCTGCCCCACGAGCTTCATTCCTGATCGCCCGCGAGACCTGTAACTTCACCACTTGACCTTGCTCACGTCCTGGTGACCACGTGTGCTCACCCTGGCTCGCGGCTTCGCTCTCGCGTTTGCTCTCGCCCGGACTCTCGCGTTTGCTCTCGACCTGACTCTACCGGCGGAAGCTAGCTGCAGGCAGCAGAGGGCACGGATGCACGGGGCACGGGGTGGACTGGTCGCAGGCAGCGGCACACCTCTCCCCTGCCCAATCCAACTGGCACTAGTCGAAGAGAGTATCGGTGATCTCTTTAGCAATGAATCGTGCGTGCAAGATCGGGCGCCGAGCGGGATCGATCGACGCAGGTGGCACCCAGGCAGGGCGACCGTCCTTGAGCATCACGGTGTGCCAATCCGAATCGTCGATCAGATGGTGGTGAGACCCACATGCCAGTGTCAGATTGTTGACATCGGTCTTGCCGTCGTTCGCCCACGGAACTATGTGGTGGGCATCGCACCATCCAGGTGGGGTGTCGCAACCGGGGAACGTGCAGCCTTGGTCTCTGCTGGAAAGGATCGCCAGTTGCTTCGAGGTGGCGAATCGTCTCTCGGTGGCAAGTTCCATGCTCTTCGTCTTCTCGCTCATGAGGTGGAAGAACACCGAACCGTTCAGGCCTTCGTAGGAGGCCGTCTGCATCGGAAATGATGCCTCTGCGTCGGTGACGGCGCGACCGGACTGCTTCGCAAGGTCCTCTGCTTTCGCCGTGACCACGAGCGCGAAGGGCGAACCCGCCCTCACTCGATTCATTTCGATCCGGCCGATCATCGTGGCGAATCGTTCATAGATTCTGTTCTTCACGCTCGGTTGGCGACCAGCCATTGCCACCGTGGAGCCGTCTTCCCTCACTCCGTATCCGGGCGGAACATCGCGGTCATCCGTGGTGCGCACGTCCTTCGCTTCTCCAAGCGCGTCACTGACTTGATGGTCGAAGCCGAGATCCAGCGAGGGGTCTACCGCGTCAGATCGATCGCCTCGCAGGACTTGGCTGAATACGTCGACTACTTCTTGGTCCGCTGCCGAGGTGGTGCCCGCGGAGAGCGAGGCCGTGTCTGTGGCCGAATCACGCTGCTTGTCCGAAGTTGAGCTCTCGTTGTCGTCAGCTTTGATCCGGGAGGTGAGGTGTCCGCTCATGATGCCGCCCGTTACGGCATCAAGGACTCCTTTAAGTGCCCAGGTTCCGTCTTTTCGCTGGCGCAGGCTGACCGAGAGGTGATCACGTCTTGGGGCCTCGTCTGGAAGTTCGCCATCCGGGTCAAGCCATCCGAGGATCTCGTTGAACAGCTGCTGGATGTCCTTCACACGCACCGTCGGGGCCTTTTCGACCAGGATTCGTTCCGCTTCGAGACGCTCATCCTGACTTGCCTGAAGTGGAAGGTCCTTCAAACATCCGATGATTGTGCTGGCCTGCGTTGATGAGAGCGATCCGTTCTGCAAGGCCTCCGACACCACAGGAAACTTCGGGCCTATCGATTGGCCGCTGAAATTCACCTGGTTGCCCAGATGCTCGGCAAGGTCAGAGCGACGGTACGCCTCTCGTTCGGAGAGGTTGAGACGGTTCTGGACCAGTGCCTTCGTCGACTTCGCCCCGTAGTCTCGGGGAGTCCCCACCCGCTCGAAGACGGAGAGAGTCACGACTGAGAGTGATTCGACCAAACGATTGACGGTCTCCAGCCCGTCCATCACCGCTATCGCATCTTCGGGGCCCATCAGACGATTCAACGACTGGAGGTCGCCTACGAAGGACTGAAGTCCCTGGATACTGTCCACAACTTCCGGAGCGATGCGCGCCAAGCTCCCCCAGGCGTGCTCGTCAAGAAGAGGATGCCCCGAAATAGGGACACCGCCCGAGTCCGAGGCAGCGCCCCGAGCTGAAGCGGAGTCCGTGTCGCAGACGTGTCGTGGACGGTACGGCGATTCTTCACGGTTCGATTCAGCCGTGGGCTGCGTACCCAGGAAGGCCACCCAGTCGTCGTCTTCGCCACTATCTGAGGCGCACTCGCTGGCAGTGCGCTCAACTTCAGCCTCCGCGGCCTTCCTTCGCATCCACTCGTCTTTTTCAGCGTCGATCTCTACTGCTCGACGCTTGAGTTCGGCTTTCGCGTCCAGATCGTCAACGCTCGCCTCCCACAGGTTGCGGCCAGCCCAACGAGCTCGTTGCTCAGATTCTGTGGGCTCGCCAGAGTTCGCGGGTTCGGTCGATTGTGTGGGCTCCACAGGATGCTCTGCATCGGCGAATTCGAAATCATTCGGGGGCTGCGTGGCTACTTCGTCGAAACGATCTGCCAATGGGTGACCATCAAGGTCGAAGCCGGCGCCGCGCAGAAGCTCTCGATAGGTCGGAGAGTCGTTGCCCTCATTGACCTCGACCTCACCGCCCGGCACAGCGGACGAGGCGGGTTCGTCACGCCTGTCCTGCTTGTCGCGCCTGCGGTCGGGGGTGAGAGTCATGATCTCGGAATCCATTCGTCAACTACTGTGTTGTCCGCTTGAGTCCCATTTTACTCTCATCAGAAACACATTGTCTATAGTTATGTTCTATTTTTTTAGATTTTTCATTAGACTATTCGACTACTTTCGATCTCTCGCTCTCTTCGGACTCGGACTCGGACTCGGACTCCGGCAGAATGTGGCAATTGTCCGCCCGCCGCTTCAGCTGGCAGACCGAGCCCACAGCAACCTCGGCGACGTCATCTCATGAGGTGAACGCGCTGTCCCTCCGGGCTGAATAGGCTCAGATTCTCCGCACCGGGCTCCACCGCGCTTCCGAACCACTACGGGGTGCCAGTGTCGAATTCAGCGGCCTCCCCTGCCGTTCAGGGCCATCGACTTGTCGCCCGAAATCAGGCTGAGTCTGCCCTGATCACGCAGACCCGGTCGAATCCGGGGTGTGTCTTGGGCACGCCGAGTTTCGGTGTCTGGCTGCCGTCTGCGATGTGCTTGAGCGCCTGGACGCCTGGACGCCTGGACGCCGATGGCTCCTCGGCTGAGCTGCAGGACGGCCCTGCCGTTGATCTCCTGTGGCGTGAAGTGAATTCGCTGGTCTCCAATCGACGGCGTTCTGAAGAGCTCGTCGAGAGGTGGCCCGTGGATGCTTGCCAACGGCAGGAGAGCCTCCAACCTGGGCTTGCGCTGTCCAGGCTCCAGCTGCGACGAGGTACTCAGCGACATCCCAGCCAACTCAGCGACCGCGGCACCTTTCTGCGACACAATGCTCCAGTACCAGATCAGGCTCAGGCTCAGGCACAGGCACAGGCACAGGCACAGATGAGAATGCTCGACTGGCTTGGCATCGCCTACGTCGACGCAGCAGTCGAAGCGGTGGAACGTACCGAGGCAGGAACCGGTGTCACATCGCGCGACAACGGAACCGGTGTCACGTTTCACTGCACCAGTGCTGGCACCGATTCCGGCCCCTCGGAGAAGACAGTCGACGCTCTGGCGGTAGGGCCCAACTTCCATGCGAATGGCGAAGTCTTCGAGCAGCTCGGCAGCATCGTCGTCGACCACCCGATCGGCATGGGCTCGCCCATACCCGCCGAGGCGAACGGAGCAGTCGCTGTGCCCGGTATCTGGGCGGTTGGAAACAGCGCAGACATCTCGGCCAGGGTGGTGGCGAGCGCAGCCAGCGGTGTCGTGGTCGGGGCGCAGATCAACACCGACCTCATCATGAGCTCCGTGCCGCAACAAGCACCCCAGCCGGCGTGGGCATCGCCGATGGCGTGCGCCCCACGACGGCGGACTCAGCTCAGTGGCTGGCCTTCACACAGAGCACGGGACAGACAGCTTCGAGGATGACTCGTTGGATCGTCGAACCCAGGAGGAACTTCCCAACCGGGGTCCGCTTCCGGGTACCGAGCACGATCAGCTGAGCACCCGCCTCGGCGGCGGCATCCAGAATCTGCTCAGCGGGTTCGTACTCGCTGCCGCGGGCCAGCACCTGCGCCTGCACGCCGGAGCGCGACAGATAGTCCTGGACCGACTTCATCTCCCCTTCGCCGAGGCGGTAGGAATCTCTGCGATCGGATGTTCGGGAAGCGTTGACGACGACCAGATCACGGCCGTCCTTCTTCGCCTCCGCGATCCCCCTGTCGAGGGCCGCGTGACCCGCTGGATTGTTGACGTAGCCCACGACGATGGTCATTTTTCACCTTCACTTGTTGAGCGGATTGGATGTGACGCACAGGGACCGCCGGCACCCACTGCGGTACACGCTGCGGTACCCACGCCGGAGAGTTCCGCGATCATGTGAGCTCCTCGGGGTCGCGGAACTTGGTGCTCGCGCCCTTGACCGAGCGGTTCCACATCCAAGTGACGGCCCAGAGGACGACGCCGATGCCGATCAGCGCAATCGCGATCTGGTATTGGATCAGGTCGTCGAGGCGCGCCCACGGTCCGACGAGGAACGCGCAGGTGAACAGTCCGATCCAGGGCAGGTAGGTCGGTGCCTTGAAGTGCTGGTGTTCGACGGGCTTCTTCCGCAGGATCAGCACCGCGACGTTGACGACGGCGAACACTGCGAGCAGCAGCAGCGAAGTCGTGCCTCCCAAGGACGCGGTCACCGTCTCCGGCAGCAGCGTGGTCACCGCGATGATGAGGGCGAAGGCGATGACGGTCGTGAAGAGGATCGACACCCAGGGCGAGCGGCGTCCGCGCAGCACCTTCGCGAATACGGGCGGAAGCACGTTCTGCTTGGACATTCCGTACAGCAGACGGCTGGCCATGAGCATGTTGATGAGCGCGGAATTCGCGACTGCGAACATCGTCATGAACGGGAATATCACATCGATCGGAAGCCCCGGAGCACCGGCTCTGACGACCTCAAGCAGCGGCGTCTCGCTCTCGGAGAGTTTGCCGATCGGCACCGCGGCGACTGTCACAAGTGAGACGAGCACATAGATCACGCCGGTGACCGAGAGCCCTGTGAGCATGATCTTCGGGAACACTTTCGGGTCCTTGGTCTCCTCGACCATGTTCACCGAATCTTCGAAGCCGACCATGGAGAAGAAGGCCAGCGAGGTCGCACCGGTGATAGCGAGGAACACACCCTTGTCGTCTGCGGTTTCGAAGATCATCACGCGAGAGAAGTCGGCGCTGCCAGATCCCAGTGCGAAGAAGCCGACCAGGATGACCAGCAGCAGGCCGCTGAGTTCGATCACGGTCAGCACGACGTTGAACCAGACGCTCTCCCCCACGCCGCGCAGGTTAATCGCCGCGATGACTGCCAGGAAGCCGAGTGCGATCCACATGATTCCCGTGCCCGACATGTCCCATCCGAACCCGGCCACCATGTTGGCTGCGAAGACGTTGGAGGCTGTCGACGCCGAGGTGATACCTGAGCTGAGGACGGCGAAGGCGACGAGGAACGTCACGAAGTGGATCCCGAACGCCTTGTGCGTGTACAGCGCGGCACCGGCAGCTGTCGGGTACTTGGTGACGAGCTCCATATAGGAGAACGCCGTGATCAGCGCAACTGCGAAGGCGAGGATGACCGGTGCCCAGCCAGCACCACCGACCTGCCCGGCGACCTTGCCCGTCAGAGCATAGACACCGGTGCCCAGAATGTCTCCGACGATGAAGAGGAGCAGAAGTTTGGGGCCCATGACCCGCTTGAGCGTTTCCGGATGCTGTTCGGCCCCCGACCCCGCCTTGGTGGTGCTCTCACTCTGGCTCACGATGGTTCCTCCGTGTTCGCCCGTGATCGCAGCCTTGCGATCACTGGTGCCTGTTGCGGACCACGTTGAGGAAGGCTGTCAAGAGCGCCTTCGCGTCCCGACGACTGTCCTCGCCTCGCTCCTCGGCCTGGTTGAGGAGCGTGTCCTTGTCAAAACCCAATTCTTGCAGTTTTTTCGCGTCCCAGTTGCGTATATTCTGCCCTGTCGACTCGGGATGGAACTGTGTGCCCCACGCATTGCCGACCCGAAATGCCTGGAACCGACAGGCGGTACTGGTCGCCAGCAAGGTTGCCTCGGGCGGCAGATCGACGATGCGATCGACATGACTCTCGACGAAGGCCGCGCGAGTCCCGATCGCGGAGAACACCGGATCCTGCGCCGCATCTTCGGTCATATCGATCCAGGTGTACCCCTTCTCCGGTGCACCGGTTTGCGCCCGCACATCCCCGCCGATGACGTGGGCGATGAGCTGTCCGCCCAGGCAGATGCCGAACTGCGGCAGATCTGTCGCCAGCGCGTGCCGTGACAGCCGTGCCTCGGCTTCCAGCCAGGGCGCCCGATCAGTCTCATCAGGCATATACCCGCCGCCGAGCATGATCAGCCCGTCATAGTCGTTCAGGTCACTGGGTTCCGGCAGTCGGGAAACTCCGCCGATGCGCAGATCGAACTCGACGTTCTCGCTGATCATCCACTGCGTGAGCAGCCCCGGCTGGGATTCTATGTGGTTGACGATGACGAGGAGCCGAGTCATGATGATGCCCCCAGGAAACGCGTGTACGCGTCTTCGTGTGCATCGAGGACCCTCATCGCGTTGTCGAAGCCGAGCTTGCGCAGGTCGGAATCCGACCAACCGCGACTGGCCAACTCATCGAAAAGGGCAGGGTACTGACCGGCGTCGCCGAGGCCGGCCGGCAGTTCGTCAACACCGCAGATGTCCCCGCCGAGCCCGATGTGGTCGATTCCGATCCGCTCGCGTACGTAGTCGCAGTGGTCGGCGACATCGGCCACTCTCACCTCGGGTGCGGTGCCGTTCTCGCCTGCCTCCACCCATTCGCGTCGAGCATTCGACACGAATGAGGGCACGAAGGTCATCATCGCCACTCCTCCGTTGCCGGGCACCCGATCGAGGATGTCATCGGGGATGTTGCGCGGATGCGGGTTGAGCCCGAAGGCGCACGAGTGGCTGAAGATCACCGGCAGGGTCGATATGTCCAGCGACTGGCCCATGACGCTGGGTGCGACGTGTGAGAGGTCGACGATCATGCCGATCCGGTTCATCTCCGCAACGACTTCGCGGCCGAATTCGCTTAAGCCCCCATGCTGCGGTTCGTCCGTGGCTGAGTCGGCCCACGAGTGCGTCGTCGACCAGGTCAGGGTCATGTACCGGGCCCCGGCCCGCGCATACGAGCGGAGCACGGCCAGTGATTCGTCGATCTGCTGCCCGCCTTCGACGCCCATGAGCGAGGCCACCTTTCCCGCCTCTCTGGAGGCGACCACCTCGGCGGCGGTGCGTGCGAACTGGAGTCGCTGCGGGTAGGCGGTGACGACACGTTGAACTGCGTCGATCTGCTCCCAGGTCGCCTTGATCGCGTCGGCACCCGTGATCGAGGAGTGGACGTAGACCGACCAGTACTGGGCGGCGACGCTGCCATCGCGCAGCTGATCCATCGTGGTGAAGGGCGAGACGTCGGGGTCGTTGAGTCCGTCAACGCTGTAGTCGCGTTCCTCGCGCAGGTACCAGGCGAGGTCGTTGTGCCCGTCGAAGACGTCGTATGTCATGGAGTGTCCTTTGCAGAGTGTCGAGAGTGTCGAGAGTGTCGAAAGTGTCTGTGTCGCCGAGGTGGTTCTGCGGTCTGGTCAGAGGCGTGCAGTCTGGTCAGAGGAATCGGTGGATGGCGTCGCCGGCTTCGCGCATGATCGGCATCACATCGACGACCCGGTCAGTGTCCTTCTCCCAGTTCGCGAACACCGCGTAGGCGACACGCCGCGTCGGTGTCATCGCGATTCCGGCATCGGCCCGAATCGTCCCGTTCGTGCCCGTCTTGTTCCAGACCCACACGTCACGCTGATAGTTGTAGTGGGCCAGTGGATCGAGGTCGAACGCCGAGGCGACCATCGAGGTGTCCGCGCCGGCTCCCAACCAGCGGCGGAAGATCTCGTTCGTCGACTCGTCCCAGAACTCGTCCTTCGCGTGCCGGGCCATGAAGTCGCTGAACTCGGCCGCGGTGCCCGTCGACAGGGTGCGCGGCGACTTCGCCGGTCGAGGCCAGCGGAGGAAGTCGTGGAGGCCAGAGTTGCGATATCCCAGATCCTGAACCTGACGGGCGACGTTCTCGAGGCCGACGCGGCGGATGAGCACATTGGTCGCGAAGTTGTCGCTGAATGCTCCGACGAGCACGGCTACGTCATAGACGCTCAGATCGTCCTGCTCCATGAGGTACCAGATGCCGGATTCGTCGACTCGCTCCGAGGGCCGCCGCGACAGGCGCTCTGACAGGTTGAGGGTGCCGCCCACGTGCATCTGCAGGGCCGTGTGCAGGAGGAACACCTTGCCCATGCTGGCGGTGTCGAGTTCGTCGTTCACGTTGTGGGCGAACACGCGTTCACCGCTGTCGATATCGAAGGCCAGGGCGCTGAAGCGCACTCCCGGCAGTCGGTCGAAGTCCACGTCACCCATGTTCGACGTTGTCCCCATGTTCATGTCCTGTGTCATCGTGCGAATCCCTCTTCTCCATCGACGTCTCCCAGCATCACAGTCCTCTCACGCCCCGTCCACCCACAGCTGCGGCTGGGCCATTATCCGAGATCACGCCTCGTCCACCCACATCCGAGGTCTGCCCTGCGCAGGAGCCTCGAGCGTGACGGCGACTCCCAGCGGCGTGCTCGGCGCATCCGGGTCATGCCCGAAGCCCATCTCGCTCACGATCGGAATGCCCGTCTCACTGAGGTAGTCCATGAACAGTGCCTCGACCTCGTTGATCTCAGCGCAGTCCTGCCAGGATCCCAGCACCACCGCGTCCGCCGAGTCGAACCAGCCGCCGCGGACCAGCTGGACGAGCAGGTTGTCGAGCCTGTAGAGCTCCTCGTCGACGTCCTCGAGCATGAGGATCGAGGGCCCGCTGCGTTCACGCAGCTCACGGACCCCGGACAGCTCCGGACTTCCCATCCCGGCCGCGACCAGACTGAGATTTCCCCCGCCGAGGCGGCCCTTTGCCGTGCCCGGAACCAACGTCCGCGCCCTGCTGAAGGGACGACGAGCGGCCGGGCTCGGGCCAGCCTGCGCAGTTGCGGAAGTTTTGGTCTGATTCGACCCCGTACTTTCGGCCCATTCTTTCCATTTCTCGGCGGCGGAGTTCTCACCCGCCGCGTTCTCACCTGCGCCGCCCTCGTCGGCGGCGGGGTTCTCACCCGCCGCGTCCTCGGCCGCGGCCGCGTTCTCACCCGCCGCGTCCTCGGCCGCGTGGTCCTTGCTCGCGGGGAACCCGAGTTCGCGGCCACCCCAGGGTTCGAACAGCCAGTCGGCCACCTCGGCGGGGACGACCGTGGAGTTCTTGAACGGATCGTTGCCGACCATCGGGCAGAACAGCGTCGCCACTGACAGATGATGGTCCCAGGCCTGGTGGAGGGCCGTGATGTCTGAGGAGCCGGTGAGCAGCTTGGGCCGCCCGTCGGGTCGCAGAGCGTGCCGGCGCATGAGGTCGAAGTCGATTCCGTCGAGCAGCCGCATCGCCCCGAATCCGCCGCGCAGAGCAATGACTGCCGCGGCGGAATCGTCGCACCAGGCATTGACGAGGTCGGCTCTACGCTGCTCGTCGGTGCCTGCCAGGTACTTCACACGCGGATGATGAGCACGCACATTGTCCCCGAGGACCACGCGCAGCCCCCAGGATTCGAGCTGCGCGATCGCCCGGAGCAGAGACTCCTCGTCTGTGGGCCCCGAGGGCGCGATGAGGCGGACGGTGTCGCCGGCCTGCAGCGGCGCAGTGTCGAGGTACGGGCTGACGCCTTCGGACCTTGGTGTGCTGCGTGCGGAGGCGGCCAGGTACGGGCTATTCATGCTTGATCAGGCTCTGACTTCCCAATCGGGGAACTGCGGCGAGGAGTTCCTGCGTGTATGCGTGCTGCGGGTTCGCCAACACGGTATCGACATCGCCGTATTCGACGATCTCACCCTTCTTCATCACGGCCACAGTATCGGCGATGTTCCAGGCCAGGCCGAGGTCGTGTGTGATGATCAGGGCGCTCATGCCCAGGTTCTTCTTCAGCGCCAGGAACAGCGACAGGATCTCTCCGCGCACAGAGGCGTCGAGGGAGGCGACCGGCTCATCGGCGATGAGCACCTGTGGGTCGAGGGCGAGCGCTCCGGCGATGACGACTCTCTGTCGCTGTCCGCCGGAGAGCTCCTGCGGAATCGACTCGAGGTAGTCGGCAGCCGGCGTCAGCTCGGCGGCCTCGAGAGCGCCGATGACGCGGGCATATTCGTTGTCGGTGATCTTCTGCACGCGCAGCCCCTCGACCACTGCCTCGTAGACGCTGCGCTTCGGGTTGAGCGAACCCGAGGGGTCCTGGAGGATCATCTGCACCTGCCGGCGGAAGGTCCGCAGCGCCTTCGCCCTTCTCGGCAGCGCCTGGCCGGCAAACTCCATCTGCGAGCCCGGATCTACTTCCTGCAGACCGAGCAGGGACCTGGCCAGCGTGGTCTTCCCCGACCCGGACTGGCCGACGACGGCGAGGATCTCCGCCTTGTGCAGCGCCAGATCGACGTCACGCACGGCCCGCTCCCTGCCCTGTCGGGTGTCGAAGGAGACGTTGAGGTTCTTGGCCTCGAGGACCACCTCGTCGGTCTTGGTGAACGGCTGGGCCCGGCGCACCTCGGCGGGTTTGAGGGTTCGCGGATTCATACGTGACTCGGCGTCCCCGATCTGCGGGAATGCACCGGCCAGCTGCTTCGTGTAATCCTCAGTGGGATCCAGGCAGACCTGGTCGCTGGGGCCGTATTCGACGAGCTTGCCGTAGCGCATGATTGCGAGGTTCTCACACACAGCGGAGAGCACTGCAAGGTCGTGGCTGATCATCAGCAGAGAGATTCCACGCTCGTCCACGAGCCTGGCCAGACCTTCGAGGATCTGCTTCTGCACAATGACGTCGAGGGCGGTGGTCGGTTCGTCGGCGATGATGATGTCCGGTTCACAAGCCAGCGCCATAGCGATCATGATGCGCTGCTTCTGCCCTCCGGAGAGCTCATGCGGATACGCCACGGCCTTGCTCTTATCGAGATCGACCTCTTCGAGCAGTTCGAACATCCGATCTCGTCGTTTGGCTGGGCTCGTCCATGTGCTCTTCGCATGGTGAACGAGTGCCTCGATGATCTGTCCACCCACCTCGCGGACCGGGTTGAGCGAGTGCAGTGCGCCTTGGAAGATGATCGAGGCCTGCGCCCAGCGCACTGCCCGGATCTCGCCGAAGCTGAGATCATTGATGTCCTTCCCGCCGAGGCTCACCTGCCCGTCGATCTGCGCGGACTTGGGCAGCAGGCGCAGCACCGACATGATCAGCGTGGACTTGCCCGATCCGGACTCCCCAGCAATGCCGAGGGTGGCTCCGGTGGGCAGGTCGAGACTGATGTCGCTGACGGCGGTGACGTCGCCACGGGCCGAGCCCGAGCGGTAGGTGATCGAGACCTTGTCAAAGCTGAGGTCGGTCATCAGCGGCTCCTCAGGGCTGGATTGATGATGGCTTCGAACGCGCGTCCGACCATCGTGAAGGCGAGCACCACGAGCAGGATCGCGATTCCGGGTGTGAGCACATACCACCAGTAGCCCGAGGTCGCGGCGGAGATGTCCATCGAGTTCTTCAGAATCGTTCCCCACGACTCCTTGCTCGTATCCCCCAAGCCTAAGAACGACAGGGTCGACTCGGCGATGATCGCACTGCCGACCGTCAGGGTCGTGTTCGCCAACACCAGCGGCATCACTGCCGGCAGCATGTGCTTGAACAGGATGTGGCGATGTCCGGCGCCGAGGATGCGCGCCCTTTCGATGTAGAGCCGGGACTCCACGCTCAAGGTCTGGGAGCGCACGATGCGCGCCGTCGATGCCCACGAGGTCAGCCCGATGGCGACGACGATCGTGAAGACTCCGCGTTCGAGGACCGAGGACAAGACGATCGCCAGCAGCAGGGAGGGCAGGACGATGAAGAAGTCGATGATGCGCATGACGATCGCACCGAAGATCCCGGAGAAGTGTCCGGCTGCGAGACCCATGACGGTGCCGATGACCATTGACATGACCGTGGCGGCGACGCCGACGAGGATGGACACCCGGGCTCCCCAGAGGATGCGGATCCAGAGTTCGCGTCCCAGATCGTCGGTGCCCAGCGGATGGGCGAGGCTCGGCGGGGCGTAGCGGGGCACGTCGAGCTGCTTCGTCACGTCGAGCATCGACGCGGGTGCGATGAGTGGGGCGAAGATCGCGATGAGGATGAAGAAGACGAGCACGATCGCGCCGGCCATCGCAGGAATGTCGGAGCGGAACAGGGACCAGTTCTTCTTGGCATTGTTCAGTCGGCGTTCGCGGACGAGCTTGGCCCCGTCGATGATGGGAGTTCTATCGCTCATCATGCCCTCCTGACTCGTGGATCCAGAAAGCGGTAGACGATGTCCGCCGCCAGGTTCATGACGATGATGATGGCCGAGAACACGACGAAGGTGCCCTGCAGCAGCGGCAGGTCGGGTCCGCTGATCGCTTCGAATGTGAGCTTGCCCAGACCGGGCCAGGAGAATACGGCCTCGACGGTGACGGCACCGGCGATGAGCCCACCGATGTGCATGAACACGACGGTGACCGTGGGCAGCAGCGCGTTGGGCACCGCGTGGTTCTTGCGCACTTCGTCCTCGGTCAGGCCCTTGGCTCGGGCAGTGGTCAGGTAGTCCTCACTCATCTCTTCGATCAGCGAGGCGCGCATGACCATGAGGAACTGCGCATAGACGACAGCAACCATCGTAATGACCGGAAGGATGAGGTGCTTGATGACGTCGATGATGCCGGCGAATGACCAAGGGTTCAGCCCAGGTGTGATCATGCCGCCGGTGGGCAGCCACTGCAGGGTGCCGCCGAAGATCATGAGGAGGATGAGGCCCAGCCAGAAGGTGGGCACCGACCAGAACACGAGCGAGGTCGAGGAGGCGATCTTGTCGAAGAGCGAATTGCGGCGCCAGGCCGAGAGCTGGCCCAGCCACAGGCCCAGCGTGATCGCGATGACGGCCGCGGTGGCCGTGAGCAGGAGCGTGGGTCCCAGGTATTCGACGATGAGCGCGGAAACGGGTTTGCGGTAGACATAGCTCTCGCCGAAGTCGCCGCTGAAGATACCGACCAGATAGTCCCAGAATTGGACGATCACCGGCTTGTCGAGACCGTACTGGCTGCGCAGCTCAGCGATCTGTGCCGGGCTCATTGGCCGTTCCTTGGCGATCTTGAGAACGGGGTCGCCGGGCAGCATCCGGAAGGCGAAGAAGCCGAGGACGATGACGAGAACCATCGAGGTCAGGGCGCCGCCGAGTTTGCGCAGGAGGTAACCGAGGAAGGATCCGCCCTTCGGCGGCTCGTCCATATCGCGACCGGTTTGGCCATCGGAGCCTCCTGGGTCAGGGCCACCGGCAGGGGTGGGGAGATCGTGTGTCGGTGTTGTCACTGGAGAACTCCTGGTCTCGCTGGGGAAGCAGGTGGTGCAGGACCATCGTCCCGAGCACCGTGGTCACGACGCTCGGGACGATGGTTCTGGGGCTGGGACTATTCGCGATCGTCGGATTTCTTGCGACGGCTGATCAGGAAGCCGCCTCCGCCGATGACCACGATGGCTGCGGCAGCGATGCCGATCCAGCCGCCGGCGCCCAAGCCGCCACCGTCGCCGGAAGCGTCCTCCGCGCTGACGGGCTCGACCGAGCTGTATCCCCAGTAGCCGACCTGGTTGGCAATGATGCCGCCGTCAGTGGGCTGTTTGGTGAAGCCGGTGAATCGATCGGAGCGGAAGGCCTCGAGCTGGCTCGGATACCACAGCGTGATCGAAGCTGTGTCCTCGTAGTGCTGGGCCAAAGCCTGATGCACGAGGTCCACGCGCTTCTTCTCATCGAGTTCGACGTGCTGCTGCTCGTACAGCTTGTCGAAGTCCTTGCTGCAGTAGCCATCCTGCGAGGTGCCGCCGTTGCCGTCGGCGTCTGGACGGCTGTCGCAGGTGTTGATGCCGAGTTGGTAATCAGGATCCGGGTTGATCGACCAGCCGGAGAAGTACATGTCGTAGTCGCCCTTGGTGGTCCGCTCCGAGACGGTGTCGACATCGCTGGCTTCGTTCTTGAGCATGATGCCGATGTCTTTCATCCACGGTTTGAGGAACTTCGCCGTGTTCTGTTCGGTCGTGGCGTCGGCATCTGTGAGGAAGCGCAGCTCGAGCTTTTCACCGTCCTTCTCGCGAATGCCGTCGGAGCCTTCCTTCCAGCCAGCCTCGTCGAGCAGCTTCTTCGCCTTCTCGACGTCGAAGCCGGAGACCACTGGGTTGTCGGCAGGCAGTGCCCACTTCTCGTAGACCGAGGGGATGAAGCTCGTGGCCGGCTGACCGTAATCCTGCAGCACCTGATCGCGCAGGGTGTCAATGTCGATTCCAGCACGGATGGCCTGACGAACCTTCTTATCCTTCAGCGCCTCGTTGCCGGTGCCGAACTCGTTGTTCTTGGCATCGGCCACTCCCGAGTTGATGGAGATTCCCTGGAAACGACGCCCGTTGCCGACATTGGTCTCGACGTTGTCGGCGCCTTCGATGGCCTTGAACTGTTCCGGGCTCAGTCCGGTGATGAAGTCGACCTCGCCGGAGCGGATGGCCTGCACCTGAGCATCGGAGTTCGTGTAGTAGCGGTACTGGATCTTATCGACCTTGGGCTCGCCGCGCCAGAAGTTCGGGTTGGACTTGAGAGTGACAGACTTGTTCGCCTCGTAGCTCTCGAGCTGGAACGGGCCCGAGCCCACGGACTTCTCGTCGTTCTTGAACTCACCGGGCTTGTCGATCTTCGACCAGACATGCTCGGGCACGACCGGGATCTCCTGGCCGGGGTTGTTGGACTGGGGATTCTTCAGCGTGATGACCAGTGTGGAGTCATCGGGTGCCTCTACCTTGTCGAAGTTCTCGACGAGTCCTCCGTTGGCCACCGACAGTTCGTCCTTCTCCATCATCTGGTTGTAGGTCCAGGCGACGTCTTTGGAGGTGAGTGGTTCATCATCGGACCACTTCATATCGGGACGCATCTTGTACGTCCAGACCTTGCCCTCGGAATCGGTGTCCCATTCAGTGGCGAGACCCTCGGTGGGCTGAGCGTCTTCGGCACTGTTGTTCACGAGATTTTCGTACATGTACCGGAACGAGTTCGTCGGCAGCAGGTAGAAGGAGGTGAACGGGTTGAACGAATCGATGAAACCGTCCGTGGCGATCCGGAGCACCTTAGAATCCTCGGCGGCTTCTGTGGTCTCTGCTTGGGCTGGTGCGGCTGCCATGGATCCGACAAGAGCCATTGCCGCAAGTCCGGCAAGGCACGTTCCCAGCCGCCTGCGCAGCTTGTGATTCGTGAGCATCGTTGTCCTTCGCTTCGAGATGGCCGTGATTTCAGCGGCACTCGATCATCACCGGCGCACACTGCACCTTGTGACAAATCATTGTGTCCTGCCTCACTTTACGGCTGATCGTCGGCGTTAATGACACAACACCTCACAATGTCGCACATGATTGACTGTGAGAAATGCACAGTCTCACCCCGGCAAGCGGTGCCGACGACGAACCGTCAGCACCGCGATCCGCCCCGGAGTCAGTCCTTCTGCTCCGCGAGACCCGCAGCGATCTGCTCAGAGGTGGTCGCCTTTCGCATTTTCTGCTCGATTGCGATGATGATCAGCACAATCAGGCCCGCCGCCGAGATCCACAGGCTCGGGTAGACCAAGGCTATGCCGCCGGCGACAAGCAGCACTCGTTCGACGACGTTCGCCGAGCCGAAGTAGTAGCCCGCCATACCCGCCGCGACCCCGACCATACCGACGATCAGCGTGATCAGGGCGATCACCGTGTCCTGCCAGCTTCCCTGCAGCAAAAGCGCCGGCTCCAAGATGAAGACATAGGGGATGAGGAAGCCCGCGATGGCAATCCGCAGCGCGGTGACTCCTGCGCGCATCGGGTTCGCCCCCGCGATGCCCGCACCGGCATAGGCTGCCAGACAGACAGGAGGTGTGATATCGGCAAGAATGCCGAAGAAGAACACGAACATGTGCGCGGCAATGAGCGGAACGTCGAAGTTGTTGTACAGGATCGGGGCGGCGATGGTGGCCGTGACCACGTAGTTCGCTGTCGTGGGCAGCCCCATTCCAAGCACCAGGCAAGCGATCATCACCATGAACAGAACGATGAAGAAGTTGCCGCCCGCCAGATCCACGAGTCCCTTGCCCAGCTGCCCGCCGAGGCCGGTCACTGTGACTGTACCTGCGACGATCCCAGCAGTCGCGCATGCTGCAATGACTGGCAGCGCAGTTCGTGCGCCCCCGATGAGGAGCTCGACGAAAGCTCGCGGCGTAAGCCTGGTGGCCTTGCGCAGGAAGCTGAGGATGAATCCGGTGCCGATGCCGAACAGGGCCGCTCGGATCGGCGACATGCCGGAGAGCAGTGTGAGGATGATGACGACCAGGGGCAGCAGCAGATCCAAGCGCTTGAGCAGGTCGATGCCGTTGGGCAGGCTGCTCTTCGCCATTCCGAGGATGCCAGTCGTCTTTGCCTCGAAGTGGATGGAGAGAAATGCTCCGAGGAAATAGAGGAGAGCGGGGATGATCGCGATGACGATGAGCCCGTTGTATTCGAGGTCGGGCACGTTCTGAGCCATGATGAACGCCGCCGCGCCCATGATCGGTGGCATGAGCTGGCCGCCGGTCGAGGCCGTGGCCTCGGTTGCGGCGGCGAAATGGGGTTTGAACCCGGCCCTCTTCATCAGCGGAATAGTGAACGACCCCGAGGCGACCGTGTTCGCCACCGATGAGCCCGAGACCATGCCCTGCAGGCCCGAGGCCACCACGGCCGCCTTCGCCGGGCCGCCGGTGAACCTGCCGGTCAGTCGGAAAGCGAGATCATTGAAGAACTGACCGATGTTCGTATGGACGAGCATCACCGCGAAGAACAGGAACAGGAAGATGAAGTTCGCCGACACTTGGATCGGTGTGCCGAAGATGCCACCGCCGCTCGACAGGAACATGTTCGTGGCGAGATCTTCGACGCTCTGTCCCGAGTGTCTGAACACCGGGAGATAGTTGCCGAAGAGACCGTAGAGAAGGGCGACGCCGGCGATGATGACAATCGGCAGACCGACGCATCGGCGTGTGGCTTCGAGGATGAGAAGCACGCCGAGTACTGCCACGACGAAGTCGAGGTCTGAGTACCCGAGAATCTGCACCGAGTTGCTCACCAGGCGCGTGTAGTCGAAGAACACGTAGAGATTGCAGGCGAGAGCTGCCAGCCCGAGAAGGACGTCGTACCAGGGGATCCCCTTGCCGCGACCGATGAGGACATCCGCAACCCGGTTTCCGCTGGTTGGTGCGTCGAGCAGCCTCTTGCTGGCCGGGTAGAGGAAGAAGATCAGGGCAGTCGCGCCCGCAAGGTGCAGGGACGAGTGCATCCAGGTGTTGAATGGACGCTCCAGCGCTGCGTAGAGGTGGTACAAGGTGAAGGCGATGCAGATGCCGCCGATCACCCACGCCCACCACCCGAGATTCGTGCGGAAACGACTCGAGGTGTCTACCTTGCGAAGGACCTCGGCGGATGCCTGCTCCGCCTTCGCAGTCTGCTCGGCGACCGCCCCGGCCGAGGACTCGGATGGCCGGGGCGGTGTCGGGTGCTCACTCACGGCAGGTCAATGCCCTCTTCTTCGTAGTACTTCTGGGCTCCGGGATGCAGCGGCACATCGCCGATGCCCAGCATTGCGGTGTCCTTGGTGATCAGTTTCCCGACATCCAGAGTGACCTTGTCGGAGTTCTCGAACAGCACCTTGGTCATATTGTAGGCAGTGTCCTCGCTGACCTGGTCCGTGGAGGCCACCAAGGAGGCGAAGACCGACACCGTGGGCACGTCCTCCTTCAGGAAGTCATAGGCGTCAGCAGGGATGTCGTAGGACTCGGCACCGCTGTCCTCTTCAATTGCCGATGTCGTTTCCTTGTCGAGGCCGAGGAGCTTGACGTCGGTGGTCGCCGCCAGCTGCGTCAGCCCGGCCACAGGCGTGCCGACGACGAAGATCGTGGCGTCGATCTGCTTGTCTGCGAGCATATCGGTCGACGCACCGAAGTCCGTGATCTCCGGGGTGTAGTCCGACTCGCCGATGCCGGCAGCATCGAGGATTGCGTCAGAGATCGCGCGGGTTCCGGACCCTGCGTCACCGACTGCGATCTTCTTGCCCTTGAGGTCCTTGACCGACTTGATGCCGGAATCCTCGCGGACGATGATATGGGCGGCCTCGGGATAGAGAGAGGCAATCCAACCGGCATTGTCGATCTTCGTTCCGTCGAGGTCTTCGAGCTCACCGTTGACCGCGTTGTTGGCAGTATCGCTCTGCGTGAAGCCCAGCTGCCACTCACCCTGGTAGATCTTGCCGAGGTTCTCAGCCGAGGCACCGGACTCCACATAGTTGACGGTGAGACCGTCGACATTGTCTTCGAAGATCGTCGCGAGCTCTCCGCCGAGAGGATAGTAGGTTCCCGAGGTGCCACCCGTGCCGAAGGTCAGGTCGTTTGTGGTCTGATCGTCGCCGCCGTCACTGCCGCCGCTCGAGCCGCAAGCCGACAGCGTCAGCGCGAGCGCTGCCACAGCCGCAACTGTCATACGTCTGATATTCATCATCTGATCCACTCTTCCGGTTTGATGTCCCAGGCCGAGTTGTTCTTTACTCGACCGCCTTCAGTAGAGACTAAGCGGAAAACGTCGTCTCACGAAGCCCCAAGCTGAAAGTTTGCTGAATCGTTAACACCACTGGACGAACGGTATCAGGATCCCTGCACCTGCAGGTCCGGTCCCTCGGCTCACCGAACTGCAGTGCTCGGCAGCGGCATCCCCTAGTCGCCCTAGGTCGCCTCGGCGAGGATCTCGTCGAGACTCTGAGCGCGCCGGATGAGCGAGAATTCGACCTCCCCATCGTGGACGCCGGGGGCGGCGTCGGCGCCCGTTCCTGCGTCACCTTCGCCGGTCGCGGCGCCCGCACCCGCGTTGCCCGTGCCCGGGGTGCTCGGCACCGTGCGGTATCCGAAGATCGGCACCCGCGGGAGCAGGTTGTAGGAGAACGGGTTGGAGAAGTAGTAGGCCCCGGTGTCGGGCACGGCCACGATGTCGCCGGCGTCGAGGCGCGGCAGCATGCGGTCACGGGCCAGGAGGTCACCGGCGAAGCAGGCAGGACCGGCGACATCGGTGGGAACCGCCTCGGCGGTCTTGGGACTGCCGTCAGGGTGGAACGGGAGGATTCGCAGCGGCCAGTCGTCGGGCGCATAGGCCGTGCGGGTGGCGACCTGGACGCCGGCGTGGGTCATGGCGATGCGGCGGCCGCCTGTGGTCTTCGCGTATTCGACGTGGGTGAGTATGGTGCCGGCCTTGGCCAGAAGCGCACGTCCGAATTCTGTGATGATGTCGAAGTCGAACAACTCGGGAACGTGGGCTTCGAGCACAGCCCGGTATTCGGCGAATGTCGGGGTGATGTCCTCCCCGGCGAAGTTCACCGGCAGTCCCCCGCCGATGTCGATGCGCGTGATCTGGCGGTCCCACCCGTGCACCTGGGATGACGTCGCATTCCACACTGCGGCGCGGGCGTTGATCTCCTGCGCCAGCTCGACGATCGCGGCGACGCCTTCGGCGGCCTGGTCAAGGCTGACGCCCTGGGAGCCCGAGTGCACGTGGATCTGGGTGAGCCAGGGACGTGCCAGGTAAGCCTCAATAAGTGCCTCGCGAGCCCCAGGGTCGGCCAGCCCGATGCCGAACTTCGAGGTCTGGGTGGCAGTGGACAGCGCACCGATCGTCCCCGTTCCCGATTGCGGATTGATCCGGATCCCCACCCTCGCCGAGGTGGTCTGCCCTTCGAGGAGTGCGTCGAGTCGTTCGAGCTCATCGAAATTGTCGATGTTCATCGACACCCCGAGTTCGACAGCCCGGCGCAGCTCGGTCAGGGTCTTCGCCGGGGAGTCGAAGACGATGGCCTCTGGAGCGAAGCCCGCGGCGAGGGCCAGCTCGAGCTCACCGGGGCTGGCGACCTCACAGCCGCCACCCGCCTCGGCGTAGAAGCTCAGCAGCGGCCTCAGCGGCACAGCCTTACATGCCACAGCGTGGAGGACCTCGTGCTCGCCGACGAATGCCGAGGTCAGCTGCTCGTAGGCGCCGGCAATGTGGTCGAGGTCGATGAGGCCGATCACCGGCGTCGTGTCATCGAGAGTCGGAATCAGTCCGCCTGGACCGTTCGCGCCCGCGGAACTATTCGCTACTGCCCTGATCACGCGATCCCGGCTGACCTGGGCCGACGGCCCCGACTGACTCTTGTGCATGCTGTCCTTCGTTAGTGGTGTGGTGTCACTCTAGGACGCAGGCACCAGGATGAACGGACAATAATCTGCCAATCTTGGCCGAAAGCGATTGTACGATCACCACAAGGCCCACATGGTCAGCACGGCCCTTGAGCACTCACGACAGCGGTTGGGAATCTCCGACGTCGCTGATCAGACGGCGACGGTGCGTCAGCGTTGAGATACACAGCAGCCGCGGTCCTGCTGCTGGCGGTGGTGCGACACCGCTGAGTCAGCGGTGTTCGCGATCGAACACGAGCACCGCGAGCTCCAGCCACAGGCGCCCGGCCCGTTCCGCGGTCGACAGTCCTGTGATCTCCTCGATCCGGTTGAGGCGATGCCGCAGCGAATTCGTGTGGACATGCAGACGGCGGGAGGCCTCCGCGGAGTTGCCGACAGTCGCGAAGTACACGCGCAGAGTCTCGAGCAGCTGCCCTTGGTGTCTCTCATCATGGTTGGCAAGGACGTGGGCGGGATCCGTGATGCGAGGCCCCACGGACAGCAGCGCGTCAGCGGCTTCGAGCCCGACGAGTTCGGCCGCGACGTCCTCTGCACTTGCTCCGCGGACCAGCTCGCCGGAGGGACCAGCGCTCGGCCCCGCAGCATGCGCTCCGGATGGACCATCGCCGCCCACCACGACATTCGATTCCCGGGCCAGCAGGGCGTCAACGACGTAGACCGCTTCGGTCCATGATCGATGAACATGATCGAGGCGTTCGACAGCTGCACCGACGCCGAAGTTCAGCGATTCGGTGGGAGGCAGAGACCGATGCAGCGCCGAGGCGACATGAGTCTTGATCTCGACTGCGGAGAGGCTCTCAGCCATGTGCACGAGCACGGCCAGGTGCCCGTGCACAGGGTCGTGGGCGAGGACGGCATCGGCGAAGGCCGCCCGCAGATGGAACCGGAGAACAGGCTCACGGTCGGGGGCTACCTCGGCGAAGGCCAGGGTTGCGTAGTGCCCCGAGAAGGGCAGCGCGAGCAGGGTCGCGGCCGGGCCCAAGTCCGGTGAGCCGTCGAGGATCGAGCCGAGGGCCTCACGACGGATCCGCTTCTCGAACGGGGAGCGTCGCAGGGTTCGCAGCATCACGGGAATCGCGGCACGGGCCGCATCCCGGAGGACGTCGCGCAGAGATGCGGGATCCACCGAATCCGGGTAGGCGGCCCAAATCGTGCCGAGCAGCTCGCCCTCGCTGCGCAGTGCGATGACAGAACGGGCAGGAGTGGATCCCGCCGCAGACCGCTCGACGACGTCGGTCGAGCGGCGGACAACGTCGAGGAACCCGGACTCCTCAAGCTCGGCAATCCGCCAATCTGGAATCGCACCGGACAGGATCGTCTCCCGTCGAATATCGTCGATCTCATCGCCGAGGTTGGAGTGCGCGAGTACACGCGAGGCGGGATCCTCGATCGTGATGGAGGCCCCTGTCATCTCCGCGATGACCGCAGTCAGTGCACTGAGATCATCGACATCGGGCCAGGCCAGAGCGCTCGATGCACCCTCGTTGAGCTGACGCAGTTGCACCAGCACCTCGGACCATGTCACACCTGTGGACCGCTCGAGCAGAATGGGCGACGCTGCTGCATCTGCTCCCTGCCCGAGGTGGGTATGCGTTCCCGGGGGAACGATCAGGGCCGCGGCACCGAAGTACCTCTCACGGATCGCATTGAGCCTCACCGGACCATCCACGGCTTCTGTGACGAGGACGACCGCTCCAGCACGATCAGAAGGGGAATTGAGATCGGCAGTGGAACCTCGGAGGTCGAGGTCGAGGTCGAACTCGATGCGAGTCACCTCGACGTCAGCATCAGTTTGAGTCAGGGGAAGCAGAAACCCTGCGGTCTCCCGCAGCAGACGGAAGACGCGCAGGGCATTCGTTTCGCTCATAGGCCCACTGTAGTCAACGCGAGCGCTGGTTCAGTGCAGCGAATCGGCTCAGCCGACAGAAGCGGCGACAGCCTCTTCGATGACGTCGAATGCGTCGTTGAGGAGTTCGTCGGAGATCGTCAGCGGTGGCAGGAAGCGCAGGATATTGCCGAAGGTTCCCGTGGTGAGCACGAGGACACCGTTCTTCGCACAGTAGTCCGCGATCTTCTTGACCAGGTCAGGGTTCGGATCGATCGAGTCGCGCTGGACGAACTCGGCAGCGATCATGGCGCCGCGGCCGCGGACGTCACCGACCTCTGGGTACTTGCCCTGCAGCTTGGTGAGGCGATCGGTGACGATCTCGCCGATGTGCGCGGCATTGTCGACGAGTCCGTCTTCCTCATAGGAGGCGATGGCGCCGAGCGCTGCCGCACAGGCAACTGGGTTGCCGCCGTAGGTTCCGCCCAGGCGACCCGGTCCGACCGAGTCCATGATCTCCGCGCGACCGGTCACGGCCGAAAGCGGCAGACCGCCGGCGATGCCCTTGGCAGTGGTGATGATATCGGGGACGATCTCTTCCCACTCAGAGGCGAACATCTTGCCCGTGCGGGCGAAGCCGGCCTGGACCTCGTCGGCGACGAAGACGATGCCCTTGTCCTTGGCGAACTCGACCAGTGCAGGCAGGAAGCCCTCGGCCGGGACGATGAAGCCGCCCTCACCCTGAATGGGCTCGATGACGATCGCAGCGACATGCTCGGAGCCGATCTGCTTCTCGATCATGGTGATGACGCGCTTGGCCGCTTCCTCACCGCTGACCTTGGTCCCGGCCGCGTCGTTGTCGCGGAACGGGTAGGACATGGGTGCGCGGTAGACCTCACCGGCGAAGGGACCGAAGCCGGCCTTGTAGGGGTTGGCCTTCGCAGTCATCGACATGGTCAGGTTGGTGCGGCCGTGGTAGGCGTGGTCGAAGACGACGACGGCGTCGCGGCCGGTGTGGGCACGGGCGATCTTGACGGCGTTCTCGACTGCCTCCGCGCCGGAGTTGAGCAGAATGGAGCGCTTCTCGTGATCGCCCGGGGTCAGGCGGTTGAGCGCCTCGGCGACCTCGACGTAACCCTCATAGGGGTTGACCATGAAGCAGGTGTGGGTGAAGGACTGAAGCTGCTCGGTGGCGGCCTTGACCACTCGTGGGTTCGAGTTGCCTGCCGTCGTCACGGCGATGCCGGCTCCCAGGTCGATGATCTGGTTGCCATCGACGTCCTTGAGGATTCCGCCGCCGGCTGCCACCACATAGGCGGGGAGGCTGGAACCGACTCCCGGGGCCACTGCCGACTGGCGACGCGCCTCGATCTCACGGGACTTCGGCCCGGGGATCTCGGTGACGATCTTACGTTCCTGCGGCAGAGCTTCGCCGCCAATTTCCAAAGCTGTCATAACGGGAAGAATAGGGCCTCACGACGGTTCTTGTCACTTACCGTCCGCAGGCTGAGCAGATTGCACCCGTCGAGGAATGCAGAGATACGAAATCCGTCGTCGCCGATGCGGTCTCAAATGCCGACGTAGCCGTCGCAGAATACCTGAAATCGCGGCGGTCGAACGCCGGATGGTGTGGCTTCGGACACAGAGGCCGGTGAACGGATCTGCAGCCGACGAGAGCTACGACACCGATTCCGCTGAGGGAGAAATTCAGCGGTGCTGATTCCGCATGTCGGTGTCCTTGTTGCGTCCCGGAAGTTCGATGTCGTGTTCACGCACGGGCGCGACGATCGTCTCCTGGGCCCCGGCCACGCGGTGCGCGTCATCGCCCAGATCGAAACTGAGTTCGGCCTCGGCACCCAGATTGCGCTTGACCACGGCCAGACCGATCGGCCCGAGTTCCCAGTGCAGAGCCACCGAGGTCAGCTGCCCCACGGACCGCTCTGAACCGCGGACCTCGGCGAGCACCTCGGCACCGGCCTCGGGCTGAATGTGCCCGGATCCGTCGAGGTGGACGAAGACGAGGCGCCGAGGCGGCTGACCCAGGTTGTGTACGCGGGCCACGGCCTCCTGACCGCGGTAGCAGCCCTTGGCCAGGTGCACCGAGGTCCGCAGCAGGTCGAGTTCGCCGACGAGCGACTTGTGGTCGATCTCGTTGACACCCGGCCGCCAGGCGGCGATCCGCACGGCTTCCCAGGCGTCGTATCCGGCCATCTGAAATTCGCTTGCCGAGGTGGCCTGCAGGTCCGTACGCCTGACGATGCCGATGACGAACTGAGTCTCGAGTCCGGGGTGGTCCTCCCCTGCCACCTCGAGGCCGAGATCAACCTGCGCGTACGAGGCCGAACCGGTGCCGATATGCGGCCAGGGGTCGGAGTACAGCTGGGTCACGGGCAGGCTGTCGGGCAGCGTCACGACGCCGCCGATGCATTGGAACTCATCACTGACGTCCTCGATGCTCACCCGCATCATGAAGACCATCTTGCGGAGGAACTCAAGGGTCTCGTCGGTGCGCAGCTCGCTGATCGCCCAGAGCGACTCACCGTCGTCGACGAGCTTCAGCCAGCCTTCGATGCGACCGTTCGGGTCAAGCACCAGGGTCTCGGTGGAGACTCCCGGCGCCAGTGTGTCGAGCTTCTGCGTAGTGATGGAATTCAGCCAGGTGAGACGGTCGGCTCCGGTCATACGCAGAATCCGCAGGTGCGGCAGATCGACGATGGCGCCCTTTTCAAGAAGTGCCCGCTGTTCGCGCAGCGGCGAACCGTAGTGCGCGGGAGTGTGCGCCAGCTCGTCGGCACCGAAGACCGCTGTGGAGCTCAGTGGGCGACTCAGCGATGAGGCAGTCATATCAGGCAATCTTCTTCAGTCGAGCGGAGGAATGCGTGGCGAGTTCGTGGCCCAGTGCGGCCATGTCCCAGGCCCACATGAGCTCCCCGCCGACGAGGCCGTACATGCGGGTCGAAGCCGTGTACTCCTTCGCGGTCTTGGTCCGGGCGACCATGTCGGTCGAGAGGTCGACACGCGGGCCCTTGACGTGGCCTGCGTAGAGTTCCATCACACCGTGCGGGTGGACGATTTCGGCTTCGATCTCGAATCCGTCATCGTTCGTTCGCAGTGTGTCGACGGCGGCCGCCGAGGTGAAGCTGGGCTCTTCGGTGGGCACGAGCATTCCCGGGCCCACATCACCGGCATCGCGCGGGCGAACGAGCTGCCAGATCCCTGTCTCCAGGGTCAGCGTCGATTCCAGTTCGCCGTCTTCGGTCAGCAGCCACGCATGCGCGGTGTACTGCAGGAAGGGTGTATCGGGGTGGGCGATGAAGTCGACCCGTTGGCCGAACTGCTTCTCGGGAGTGTCCGCATAGCCGACGACTCCCACACCTTCCCACGAACCGATCAGCCAGGACAGGGGAACGAGCTCGGGATGGACCGAGGAATCAAGTTCGATCATCGAGTTCAGCGATTGTCTTTGAACAGCGCCGTGACGACCTTGACTCCGACGCCCAGGGCGCCGAGTGCGGCAATGCCGACGAGACTGGAGAAGAAGATTTCGAGAGCGACAAGGTTTTCCATGCCCTCAGTCTACATTTCCCCACAGCCCTCCGCCCACCCCGCCCAAGCTCTGAGCCCGGCGCCAGCACAGAGTCGAGCTCACCACGTCGGACTACACATCCGACTTCACGTCGAACTTCAGAAAGCGATGCGTTCCAGGGAGTAGACGACGACACCACCGAGGGCGATGGGAGTAGCTCCGAGTGCGAGCTGAACGGCGAAGCTGCGGGCCTTCTCCACACTCTTCTTCAGCTCGATGTTCTGGGCGATCTCGAGGCTCACAGCCTGGTACTGGGAGTAGGCGATGAGCCCGAGCATGCGGTCGACCCCAGCGACCAACAGTCCCATGATGGCACCGAGGGCCAACGACACGGGCCAGCTGAGAGCGTCCTTGAAGATGAGGACCGCGAGGATCCCGGCGACCGCAGTCGACATCGCAATCGCCAGCGGAGAGGTGTATATCGCAGGCCAGGGCAGGGCTGTCATACAACCGGCGACGATGAGCGAGACGAGGCCGACGACGATGGCTTCCTTGTCGCCGGGCACGGTGATCGCCGCGACCCAGGTGCTTGCGGACAGCGCGATGACCACGCCCGCAACTTGGGCTGAGACGTTGGCTACGGCGTCCGATGCCCCGATTCCGCGGGTCAGGTTCTGCACGAATGTCCACAGCAGGCCCAGGCCCGCCAGGACCGGAAGCCAGTCAAGATAGGGTGCAGCGTCGTCGCGAAACGCCGCGATGAGTCCCGCCACACCGAAGAGGCCGAGCATGATCGACGTCGCGCGCGGCTGCGGGGAGTCCGTCAGCCGGGGCCATCCGTAGGCGACGCCGAAGACGATGAGTCCGGTCGCCAGCAGGAACAAGGTGTAGCCCCAGTACACGGAGGCACTGAGGGCCAGAGCCAATACCAGGGCGACAGCTACTCGAATCCATCTGATCACAGCACTATGTTGCCTTACTCGGCCGCAACGACGCGATTTGAGCCGAGATCGGCGATCCTCTCCGATGTCCGCAGACCGGCTCATGCATGCTCGGCTGGACGGATACAGGCTCGGTATACTTTCCCCAGGCCGCAGCTTGGGCGGCCGCGCCGAGCTCGAGGAGGTGGATGCCAGCACATGCGAATCCTGCACATCTGCCCCGCACCCCGGCTCGACTCCCCTCTGGCCCCAGCGTGCCTGCAGTACCTCGGCCACCAGGTCGAACGCCTCAGCCTCGATCAGCTGAGGCGGGCAGAGACCGACTCGGTGACTGCCGACATCGTCGTCGCCGACGCCTGTCTCGACCTGTCCCTGGCGCCTGCCATCGCCGAGGTGGTGGCGCAGTTGTGCCTGGCAGCTCCCATCATCGTCGTGCTCAGCGAAGGCGGCCTGGCCACCACCTCGGCGAAATGGAACGTCTCCGACATCGTCCTCACCACTGCCGGCCCTGCCGAAGTGGAGGCCCGCCTGCGTCTGGCACGTGATCACCACCGAACACAGGTGCCACAGAGCGCCACACCGTGGGGAAGCGGATCCGGCGTGAGCACAACCGGCTCGGCGGCCGGGCCCGGAGGACCGCGGCCCGATAGCCCGTCCTGGAGCGCAAGCGGTCCCTGGACGAGCGCAGGCGAGCCCATGATCGTTGTCAGCGGGGCCCTGCGCATCGACGAAACCGCATTCACTGCACACCTGGGCGAGCGCAGCCTCGACCTGACCTACCGCGAATTCGCCTTGCTGAAGTTCTTCGCGATGCACCCCGAACGCGTCTTCACCCGCGACGAGATCCTGTTCGCGGTCTGGGGCGATGACTATTTCGGCGGAACCCGCACCGTCGATGTGCATGTCCGTCGTGTGCGTGCGAAACTCGGCAAAGACTTCGAGAACGCCATCCACACCGTCCGCTACGTCGGCTACCGTTTCAGTCCCGACTCCGCGGCCGCACACGGCGATGGGGCAGAGTCGAATACTGACGAAGCGTCGGATACTGAAGAAGCGTCGGGGCATGAACAGCCAGAAGCAGAATCGAACGAGGAAGACGTGAAGGTATGAGAATCGAAGCCAGTGGAGCCGTGACCAGTTCACCGATCATCACTCTCGCCGAGGCGGAGGTGACCTTCCTCGACCGCGTGGCTGCCGCCGATGGGTCCGCTGAGATCTCCGGCGGACTCCTGGCCATCGCCACCGGCGACGAGAAATCACATTCTGCCCCGACGGCTTCGAGCGTCTGGCGGGTCTATGCCGATGACAGCACCGACAGCGTCAACGGACAGGGCGGCGAGACTCTCATCGGGTTCGGCATCCGTGCTCTCCAGGGTGATCGACACGCGGCCGAGTTCCTCATCGCCCCCGACCACCGCGGACGCGGCCATGGCCAGGCACTGCTGTCGGCGATCCTCGACGAAGAGCCCTCCTCCTGGTGCTGGTCACACGGCGACCACCCTGCAGCCCAGAGACTGGCGAACAAGCACGGGCTCGGGCGCGACCGGGTGCTGTATCAGATGCGCACCGAGACTGGTCTCAGCCTCGACGACCTACCGCAGACTTCGACCCCGGACGGCGTCACCATCCGCTCCTTCACCCCCGGCGATGAGGACGGCTGGCGGCGAGTCAACAACGCGGCCTTCGACTGGCATCCCGAGCAGGGATCGCAGACGCCGGAGGACTTCTCTGAGATCACGCAGGCACCCGACTTCGACCCGGATTCGGTGATCCTGGCCATCCGGGATGATCAGATCATCGGATTCCACCAGACCAAGCTCACGGACTCAGACGATGAGGGCCGCCTCGGCGAGGTCTATGTCGTCGGGGTCGACCCGAGCATCCATGCCAAGGGCGTGGGCAAGGCACTGACCATCGAGGGCATGCGCCGGATGGTCGCCGCCGGCGCGAACGTGATCGAACTCTACGTCGAGTCCGACAATGCACCGGCGCTAGGCTTGTACGAGCGGCTGGGATTCCATGTCGCGGTGGCGCATGTGTCCTATGCGCCGGCTTCCTCGACCGAACGCAATCAGGAGTAACGCGATGTACGACATCACTGCAGTCGGAGCGGAACTGGGTCTGCCGGACCCGGAGGATCGATTCCTCGACCGGGAACTCAGCTGGCTGGCGTTCAACGAGCGTGTCCTCGATCTTGCCTCCGACCCTGATATGCCGCTGTTGGAAAGAGTCCGATTCCTCTCCATCTTCGCGACCAACCTCGACGAGTTCTTCATGGTCCGCGTCGCCGGCCTCAAACGCCGCATCAACACCGGCCTGGCCGTGCCCAGCGTCACCGGCCGGATGCCGTTGCAGGTCATGCACGCGATCGGCGTCCGCGCCCACGAACTCATGACCCGCCATGCCGCCTTGCTCAAGGACGACATCGGCCCCCGCCTCGATGCGGAGTCGATCACGAAGGTCCAGGTGGACGAGCTCACCGAGGATGAACGCGCCCGAGTCGACGAATTCTTCGCCGGCCACGTCTTCCCCGTCCTCACCCCTCTCGCTGTGGACCCGGCACACCCGTTCCCCTACATCTCTGGGCTCTCGCTCAACCTCGGCGTGCTGCTGCGCTATCCGGAAACCGGCAAGCAGCTCTTCGCCCGGGTCAAGGTGCCGCCGCGCCTGCCTCGCTTCTTCAACGTCGCTGCTGAGTCGGACCGCCCCGTTGGCCGCGATGTTCCCGCCCGCTTCGTCGCGCTCGAAGACATCATTGCCGAACACCTCGACACTCTCTTCGAGGGCATGGAGATCATCCACCACTCGACCTTCCGTGTGACCCGCAATGAGGACGTCGAGGTCGAGGAGGATGATGCGGAGAACCTTCTCAAGGCCCTGGAGAAGGAACTCCTGCGACGTCGCTTCGGCCCCGCTGTCCGGTTGGAGATCACGGAGAACATCCACCCGCGCGTGCGCGAGATGCTCATGGACGAACTCGGCATCGATGAGAACGAGATCTACCAGCTGCCCACCCCGCTCGACCTCTCCGGCTTGTCCGACATCGCCGACGTCCCCCGCGATGACCTGCACTTCCGCAAGATGGTCCCGCAGATGAACAAGGACCTCTCGCTGCGCGAATCCAGCGACCAGGTCGATGTCTTCGCGGCCGTGAGCAACCGCGACATTCTCCTCCACCATCCCTACGACTCGTTCTCCACAAGCGTGCAGGCCTTCCTCGAACAGGCGGCAGCGGACAAGAACGTGCTCGCCATCAAGCAGACGCTCTACCGCACCTCCGGCGACTCCCCGATCATCGACGCCCTCGTCGATGCCGCGCAGGCAGGCATTCAGGTGCTGGCTGTGGTCGAGATCAAGGCCCGCTTCGACGAAGAGGCCAACATCACGTGGGCGCGCAAACTCGAACGCGCCGGCGTCCACGTCGTCTACGGAATCGTCGGCCTCAAGACCCACGCGAAGCTCTCCCTCGTCGTCCGCCAGGAAGCCGAGGGGCTGGCCCGCTACTGCCACGTCGGCACCGGCAACTACCACCCGAAGACCGCTCGCGGATACGAGGACTTCGGGCTGCTGACCAAGGACAAGAACGTTGCCGACGACCTCACGAAGCTATTCAACCAGCTCTCCGGGTACGCTCCGCGAGCCGAGTACTCACGCCTGCTCGTGGCCCCCACTCGGGTCCGTTCGGGGCTGACCGAACTCATCAACAAAGAGATCGCCATCGCCGAGGCCGGTGGTGCCGGCATGATCCGGATCAAGGTCAACTCCATCGTCGACGAGGCGATCATCGATGCCCTCTACATGGCGTCACGGGCCGGAGTCCAGATCGAGGTCTTCGTCCGCGGCATCTGCGCACTGCGGCCGGGCATCCCCGGAGTGAGTGAGAACATCACTGTCCGCTCCGTGCTCGGCCGCTTCCTCGAACACTCGCGGGCGTTCGTCTTCGGCCACGGCGGCGATCCTCTCGTCTACATCGGCTCAGCGGACATGATGCACCGCAACCTCGACCGTCGCGTCGAAACCCTCGTCGAGCTCATCGCCGACAATCACAAAGCAGAGGTCATCGAACTCTTCGACCTCGCCTTCGCCGACACCACCTCGGCGTTCGTGCTCGCCAGCGACGGCAAGTGGACGCGCAGCACCTCCGACGACGAGGGCAACCGTCTCACCGAGTACCAGACGGAGCTCATCCGCCGACATCGCGAACGACGACAGATCGGGGACGAGGCGTGAGTGCGAAATCGGTCGGTTCCGCGCAGGCATCCTCGCGAGTCACCGCCGATGTCCTCGCCGCCGGCGCCCTGTGCTGGCGCAAGGGCGATGACGGTCTCGAAGTCGCACTCATCCACCGCCCCCGCTACAACGACTGGTCCTGGCCCAAGGGCAAGGTGGAATCCGGCGAGACCCTTCCGGAGACCGCGATTCGCGAGGTCAAGGAGGAGACGGGACTCGACATCACCCTCGGCATCCCCCTGCCCGCAGCGGAATACATGGTCGGCGGAAAGAACCTCAAAAAGGTCTTCTACTGGTCAGCACAGGTCAAGGGCGAACATACCTTCGCACCGATGAACCGACGCGAGGTCGACAAGGTGAAGTGGTTTCCCGTCGGTGAGGCGCGAACGAAGCTGACATCCTACGCCGATCGCGACCAGCTCGATGCGCTGGAGAAGTTCGACTCAACCGATGCCCTGCGGGCCTGGCCACTCATTCTCGTCCGCCATGGGAAGGCATTCCCCCGAGCGAAGTGGCATGAGACGGAGCATGTGCGCCCACTGCTGGCCCTGGGGACCCGCCAGGCCATGGCACTGACCGGACTGCTCTCAGCGTGGGGGACGAAGAAGCTGATCTCGAGCCCCTGGAAGCGGTGCATGGCCACGCTCGCTCCGCTGTCCGCAGCGACAGGCAAATCGATCCGGAGGGCCTCGTGCCTGAGCGAGAAGGCGAGCACCGCGGACCCGGACAAGACCTCTCGCTTCATCGAGAAGCTGTTGGAGAAGGGCAAGCCGGTCATCTACTGCACCCACCGGCCCGTCCTGCCGCTGATCCTTGAGATCTATGCGAAGCATGCTCCGAAGCGCATCGCGGAGAAGCTGCCGCGCGAGGACCCTTACCTCAAACCCGGTGAGGTCCTCGTCGCCTATGTGCGTCCGGGTGCGGTGCCCCGCATCGTCGAATTCGAACGGTTCCGCCCGATCGACACCTGATTTCGAGGTAATCGCGGGTCACCGCGTCACCACCAGCGATGCGTTCGACGAAGACCGACATGTCGCTGCGACGTACATTGCCGCGTCGTGCCGAGAAGGACCCTCTGATGGATTCGTCTCGCCCTGTGGTCGAGCACTCACCTGGACCTCAAGCCTTCAGAGTTCATTCACCTCCCGTTCACTGGCCGACTCCCAGGGCTTTACACACGATCCTTAACGTGGGACACGAAAGATCGAGCAATCTCGAACAGCGTTCTCATACTCGAAAGGCATCTTCGTGAAGCTGAAGCACCTGGCACCATCCGCTGCAATCCTCGCAGCCGGCGCACTCACCCTGTCGGCCTGCGGCGGAACCTCTGCCACCGGAGAAGAAGCAAGCAGCGGTGGCGACAGCGACCTGCAGGGCACCCTCACCGGCATCGGCGCCTCGTCGCAGAAGGCGGCGATGGACGCATGGACCGCCGATTTCGCCGCTGAGAACTCCGGGGTGACCGTCAACTACTCCCCCGATGGTTCAGGTGCGGGCCGTGAACAGTTCCTGGCCGGCAACGCTCAGTTCGCCGGGTCCGACGCACACCTCGACGACGACGAAGCCAAGCAGGGCGAAGAAGTCTGCGGCGCCGAAGGTGCCTACGAGTTCCCCGTCTACATCTCCCCGATCGCAGTGGCGTTCAACCTCGAGGGTGTCGACGAGCTCAATCTCTCCCCCTCGACGATCGCCAAGATCTTCAAGGGCGACATCAGCAACTGGAATGACAAGGCGATCAAGGCCGACAACCCGGACGCCGACCTGCCTGATACGAAGATCACCGCCGTTCACCGTGCCGATGACTCCGGCACCACGGAGAACTTCGCCGAGTACCTCAAGGCCACGGCCGAGAAGGACTGGGACGCTGAAGTCAGCGGAGACTTCCCCAAGGACTTCGGTGGCGAAGCCGCACAAGGCACCGACGGTGTCGTCCAGACCGTCTCCGACACTGATGGAGCCATCGGCTACGCCGACGCCTCCGCCGTCGGATCGCTGGGCACGGCCAAAGTGAAGGTCGGCGAAGAATACGTCGAGCTCTCCGCCGATGCCGCCGCCAAGGTCGTCGACGCCTCGGACAAGGTCGAGGGCCGAGGCGAAGGCGACCTCGCCTTCGACCTGGCTCGCGATACCACCGAATCCGGCGCCTACCCGATCGTCCTCGTCTCCTACCACGTCGTCTGCTCGTCCTACAAGGACCAGGAGACCGTGGACATGGTCAAGGCCTGGGAGAAGTTCGTCGTCTCCGAGGAAGGACAGAAGTCGGCAGCGGATTCTGCCGGCTCAGCACCACTGTCTGATGACCTGCGTTCGCAGATCGAGACCGTCATCGATTCGATCAAGGTTGCAGGCTGATTCTTGGCCACTGACCGGCAGAGTTGATATGTCGAAGAGCGGCGCAGCGACCCTGCGCCGCTCTTCGGCGCCTAAGGATCCGTCCACCGGATCCACCGCAAGTTTCATGAGGAGCACTTGTGCCGACCAGCACACAGACCACGGTGTCCGGCCCCGCCGGAACACCTGAACCGGACTCACATCCCGAGACCGGCACGGGCCAGAGGCCCAAAGCCGTCGTTCGTCCCGGTGACCGAATCTTCTCGGCCGTGACGCTCATCGCCGGTATCCTGATCCTGCTCATCCTGGCGGGTGTCGCCCTGTTCCTTCTGGCACAGTCCAAGGACACCATCGAAGCCCAGGTCAACGATCCGAGTTCGATCACCGGCGGCAACGGATTCTTCTCCTACGTCTGGCCGCTGGTCATCGGCACACTGATCTCCTCCGCCATCGCCCTGCTCGTGGCCACCCCGTTCGCGCTGGGCATCGCACTGTTCACCACGCACATGGCACCACGGAAGCTGGCACCGGTCCTCGGATACGTCATCGACCTGCTCGCCGCGATACCTTCCGTCGTCTACGGCCTGTGGGGAATCGCCCTGGCCGGCAACCTCACCGCGTTCTACCTGTGGCTGTCGAAGTGGTTCGGCTGGATTCCGATCTTCGCACCCGATGCCAACGGCGCTGTATCGAACACCGGCCGCACACTGCTGACCGCTTCCCTCGTGCTCTCCATCATGATCCTGCCGATCATCACCTCCCTGACCCGGGAGATCTTCCTGCAGACCCCCCGTCTGCAGGAAGAAGCTGCTCTGGCTCTCGGCGCCACGCGCTGGGAGATGATCCGCATGTCGGTGCTGCCGTTCGGAAAGTCCGGCATCGCCTCGGCGACCATGCTCGGCCTCGGCCGTGCACTCGGCGAAACCATGGCCGTGGCCATGATCCTCTCCCCCGGTCTGCTCACCGCATCCCTGGTGGTCAGCGGCAACCAGACCATCGCCTCCGAGATCGCGCAGAACTTCCCCGAAGCCGCCGGGCTGCGCCTGTCCGAGCTGATCACGGTCGGCCTCGTCCTCTTCGTCATCACCTTGCTGGTGAACATGGGAGCACGTGCAATTGTTGCCAAGACCTCGGTGAAGGGCGGTTGAGAATGTTGACCACTACGAACAATCCGACGATCACGCCTCGCACCTTCACCTCGAAGCAGCTGCCCAAGGCCACACCCTGGGTGGTTGCCCTCGCCTCGATCATCGTCGCGATCATCATCAGCTTCATCGCCTTCGCCGGATTCAACACCCCTGTCGTCGCGGTCCTCGCCGGACTCATCAACGTGGTGGCCGTGTTCGCGCTCTCCACGTCCTACGAGGGCCGCCGCAAGGCCACCGACCGGGTGGCCACCACCATCGTCACCTCATCGTTCATCCTCGCCTGCGTGCCCCTCATCTCGCTGCTCTGGCTGACCGTCTCTAAGGGCGGAGCAGCCATCAACGGCGACCTCCTCTCCCGCACGATGCTCGGCATGAAGGGCGTCCTCGATCAGCAGTACGTCGCCGGCGAGGCAACATTGGCCGGCGGCTTCTACCACGCGATCGTCGGCACCGTGCTGATCACGCTGGCCGCGTGCATCATCTCGATCCCCATCGGTGTGCTGACCGCGATCTACCTCGTCGAATACGCGGGCAAGAACAGACTGGGCAAGGCCATCACCTTCCTCGTCGACGTGATGACCGGCATCCCCTCGATCGTCGCCGGGCTCTTCGCCTTCGCCCTGTTCTCCACCATTGCGAACGTCATCATGCCGGATGCGGCAGGCATCGCGAAGACCGGCTTCACCGCCGCCGTGGCACTGTCCGTGCTCATGATTCCGATCGTCGTGCGCAACACGGAGGAGATCCTGCGGCTTGTGCCGATGGACCTGCGAGAAGCGTCCTACGCCCTGGGCGTGCCGAAGTGGAAGACGATCGTCAAGATCGTTCTGCCCACCTCGGTGTCGGGCATCCTCTCCGGCATCACCATTGCGATCGCCCGCGTCATCGGCGAGACCGCACCGATCATGGTCACCGCCGGATTCGCCAAGACACTCAACTGGAACCTGTTCTCCGGCTGGATGTCGACGCTGCCGACCTACATCTACGACTCGCAGCTGCGCCCGGTCTCCCCCGGCGACGCGGCCCTGGCCAGCTCGGAGCGAGCCTGGGCAGCCGCCCTCGTTCTCGTCACGCTGGTCATGGTCCTCAACCTCCTGGCCCGCATCATCGCGAAGGTGCTGGCACCGAAGACAGGGCGCTGATGAGTCGCTGACGGGTGGGCGCTGTCACGCTCACTCAGCGGCCCGGGACACTCAAGCACACGACAGACTCACGCACAACTTGCTCCAGACGTTCCCAACGATAAGGAAACACATTGTCCAAGCAGATCGACATCAAAGATCTCGACATCTTCTACGGCGACTTCCGCGCCGTCGACGGTGTGCAGATGCAGATCAAACCCCGCTCGGTCACGGCTCTCATCGGCCCCTCAGGCTGCGGCAAGTCAACCGTGCTGCGCACGCTCAACCGGATGCACGAAGTGATTCCCGGCGCCAGGGTCTCCGGCCAGGTCCTCATGGACGGCAACGACATCTACGCGGCGGGCGTCGACCCGGTCAATGTGCGCCGTGAGGTCGGCATGGTCTTCCAGCGCGCGAACCCGTTCCCCACGATGAGCATCAAGGAGAACGTGCTGGCAGGTGTGCGTCTCAACAGCCGCCGCATGTCGAAGTC
This sequence comes from Brevibacterium sp. CBA3109, assembly GCF_040256645.1. NCBI lineage: Bacteria > Bacillati > Actinomycetota > Actinomycetes > Micrococcales > Brevibacteriaceae > Brevibacterium > Brevibacterium koreense. The sequence goes on from NZ_CP158281.1 coordinate 3,114,853, forward strand.
AGAGGCCGATGACCTCACCGAGCGTGCGCTGCGCGGGGCCAACCTCTGGAACGAGGTCAAGGACCGACTCAGCCTGCCCGGCTCGGGACTCTCCGGCGGTCAGCAGCAGCGCCTGTGCATCGCCCGCGCGATCGCCGTCGAGCCCGAGGTCCTGCTCATGGACGAACCATGCTCCGCCCTGGATCCGATCTCCACCCTGGCCATCGAGGACCTCATCAACGACCTCAAGGACCAGTACACGGTCGTCATCGTGACCCACAACATGCAGCAGGCTGCTCGCGTGTCCGACAAGACCGCGTTCTTCAACATCGCGGGCACCGGCAAGCCGGGCAAGCTCATCGAGTTCAACGAGACCTCGACGATCTTCTCCAACCCGGAGAAGGAAGAGACCGAGAACTACATCTCCGGCCGCTTCGGCTGATCTGCCGCGCCCGGCCTCCTTCCTCGTCGGATTCGCCTGAACACGCTCTGGGAGTTGCCTCCGTGGTCGCTCGAACAGTCTTCCCAGCAACACATCGGCGATATATCGTTTTATATCGTCAGAGCGTTTCATTCACACCTGGAGGTCATCATGAACGAGCCATTCACTCACGGAGGTTCTTCTCGCCGCGGCGGCGACTGGGGCGGTTCCAACATCTGGGAGGCGATGGAGCAGCTGCGTTCGTCTTTCTCCCCGAAACAGCCCTTCCGCATGAACCGCGGGGACGTCCGCGCCGGAATCCTCACACTGTTGGCCGAGGCACCGATGCACGGCTACCAGATCATTCAGGAGATCGAAGAACGCAGCGGCGGCAGCTGGAAGCCCAGTCCGGGGTCGGTCTACCCGACGCTGCAGCTGCTCACGGATGAGGGGCTCATCAGCGCGGAGTCCTCGAGCGGGCGCAAAACCTATTCACTCACCGTGGCTGGACGCGAGCAGGTCGAATCTGATCCGGAGTCCAACGCCCCATGGGAATCGGCCAGCCGAAGGGAAGCTCCCCGGGCGGCGAACCTGGCCAAGGCCGGCATCGAGCTGGCGCAGGCTGCCTCACAGGTCGGTCGTTCAGGCAGCAAGGAACAGATCGCCGAGGCGGTCACCGTGTTGGAAGAGACCAAGCGCAAGCTGTATTCGATCCTCGCTCAGGACTGAGCGATGGCGGCGGGAATCGATCGGGGCGCCCCGACACAGGACCTCGCCACGGCGAGTCCTACTACTCAGAATCGCCCCGATCAGCGGCGAATGCTGAGGGCCCGCTCCGGTAAGATCCTCCGCTTCGCCGCTGCCCAGATGGTCGTGGCCTGGTGGTTCGAGCTGACGCTGCCGCGGATCGGCCTCGGCCGGTTCGCGGCACGTCGACGGGTGGAGCGCTGGCGGTCGACTGCCCAGCGATTCCGCGTCCTGGCGGTGGAGCTAGGCGGACTGATGATCAAGATCGGTCAGTTCCTCTCGTCCCGCATGGATGTTCTCCCGCCTGAGGTCACGAAGGAACTGGAGGGACTGCAGGACGAGGTCTCGCCTGTCCCTTTCGAACCGATCCGCACCCTCGCCGAGGGGCAGCTGGGCATGCGCCTCACCGATACCTTCACCTCCTTCGACCCCCGACCGCTGGCCGCAGCATCCTTGGGTCAGGCTCATTCAGCCACACTGACTCCGGCTGCGGCTGCAGAGCTGGGATTCGCCGAGGTTGTCGTCAAGGTCCAACGTCCGGGCATCGCCGATATCGTCGCAGTGGATCTGCGTGCCCTGCGCCGGATCGCCGGGTGGCTCTCACGGGTCCGGTTCGTCTCCCGTCGCGTCGACATGCCGGCTCTGGTCGAAGAGTTCGCCCACGTCAGCCTCGAGGAGATCGACTATCTCCACGAAGCTGCGAATGCTGAGACCTTCGCCGTGGATTCGCCTGCCTCGGTGCAGGCTCCGCGCATCGTCTGGGAGCAGACCACACCACAGGTGCTGACCATGGAAGACGTCACCGCGATCAAGGCCAATGACGTCACTGCTCTGCGCCGAGCCGGAATCGATCCCCGTGAGGTCGCTGCCGCCTTCGCCCACACCATGTTCGATCAGCTTTTCCGCAGCGGCTTCTTCCACGCCGATCCCCACCCCGGCAATATCTTCGTGACCCCGGACCACCCGGTCGCCACCTCGGCGGGGGTGGGATCGGACACTGCCGCGGCCACCTCGACGGGGGCCGACTGGCATCTGACCTTCGTCGATTTCGGGATGATGGGGCAGGTGCCCAAGGACCTGCGCGCCGGCCTACGGGAACTCATCATCGCCGTGGCCACCCGTGATTCCCGCCGCCTCGTCGCCAGTGTCGAACTCATCGGAGTGCTGCTGGACGGCGCCGACACTGCCGAGCTCGAACGCACCCTCACCGAGCTCTTCGCACGGTTCGGCGGAATGGGGTTCGCGCAGCTGCGCGAGGTCGGTGAGAAGGAGCTGCGGGCCTTCTCCACGGATTTCGAATCGGTAGTCCGCGATCTGCCCGTGCAGCTTCCCGAGAACCTCTTCCTCATCATCCGCTCACTCTCAATGGTGTCGGGTCTGTGCAGTTCGCTGGATCCGACGTTCAACATCTGGGAGGTCGTCGAGCCCTACGCGGGCGAACTGATCGAGGATGAGAAGGGAGGGGCCGCCGGCACTGCGGCGAAGGAAGTACTCCACTTCGCGCGCCTGACTCTTGGCCTGCCGGGACGCCTCGACTCTCTGGTGCAGAGGATCGAGGACGGCGAACTCTCGGTGTCCACACCCTCGCTGGACCGCCGGGTCACTGGCCTCGAGCTGCTGGCCCGCGGGGTGATCTCGGCCGTGCTGTTCACCGGTTTCGTCATCGGCGGAGCTGTACTGCTGCCGGTGACGGATCTGGGCGGTGCGCTGCTGCTTATCGCCTCGGCCCCGGCGCTCATACACAGCCTGTCCACCCTGCTGCGGCACAGGAGCCTCAGCCGCAGGCACCGACTCTCGGCTGGTCGGATCTCGAGCGACTGAAGCCGTGGCAGCGGCGAGGCGGGACCGGTGAAGCGGAAGATGTGTTGGTGAGGTGGGACGGGGGGAGAAAATCTGAGCGCCCACCCATCCGAATCGAGTCGGGCTCCGAACAAGGTCATGTACACCAAGAATCGTCGAAAGGTTTGTCATGACCACTCATACCGCACCTCTATCCACCCGCACCGCACGCACCAGTGTTCAGCTCGTATCGGGCATTTTCGGCGCCGTGTTCCTTCTGGTGGGCATCCTGGGGTTCGTCCCGGGCATCACACAGGACCTGGACACGATCATGTTCGCCGGCCAGCACTCGGAGGCGGTCCTGCTGGGGATCTTCCAGGTCTCGGTCCTCCACAACATCGTCCACCTGCTGTTCGGAATCATCGGGCTCCTGGGTCTGCGATCACGGGGACTTGCGAGGGCCTTCCTGATCGTCGGCGGCATCGTCTATGCGGTGCTGTGGATCTACGGCCTCGTCGTTCCGATGGAATCAATGGGCAACTTCGTACCGCTCAACACCGCCGACAACTGGTTGCACTTCGTTCTCGCAGTGGCCATGGTCACGACCGGCATCGTCTTTGGACGCAAGTCTTACGCCGCCGCGAAGCGGTGAAGCTGAGCCATACTTCCCCTCAGCCACCGAACAGTCGGACCACCAGGCCGATCATGATCGCCAATACCGCCGCCGCGGGGATGGTCAGCACCCAGACCCCGGCGATGGGAAGGATGAAACGGGCACGGGCTCGACCCTTGCGGCCGGCGTACTGAGTACCCAGGATCGCTGATCCGAGAATGAAGGTCAGCGACACAGGGACCCGCATGATGAGTGCCGCCGTGTACATGAGCACCGTGGCCGTGGCATCCGCTGTCGCGGACTTCAGAGGGTCCAGGCCGGCCATGCGGACCGACAGTGTGCGGACAACCCGCCATCCGCTCAGGCCGGTGCCGATCGCCAGCGCTGCGGCGATGAGCAACCGTACCGGCCAGGAGATCTCGACGACAGAGAGCTGGGTGTACGGGTTGGCCTCCACCGCGAGGAGGCCAACCATGACCAGTGCCGCGATCTTCTGTGCATCCTGAACGCCGTGGACCAGTGACAGCGAGGCGGTGAGCACCGAGTCGACCATGCGCGCACCGCGGAAGAGCGGTTTGGGAGGCGAAGCAGCAAAGGTCTTCGACAGCAGAGCCGTCAGCCCCCATGAGAGGACGAACCCGAGGATCGGCGAGATCAGGAGCGGCAGGATCACCGAGTCGAGTGCCTCGGCGGAGTTGACCGAGAAGCCCAGCACGACGCCGGCACCCAGGAGACCGCCGATGAGGCAGTGCGTGGAGGACACCGGCAACGCGAGGTAGTACGTGAACAGGCTCCACGCCGTTGCGGCGACGAAGGCGATGATCAGAGAGGTGAGAATGACCTCGGGGTCTCCCTCGAAGTGGACGATCTGATTGGCCACAACAGAGGCGATCCCCTCACCCAGAAGCGCTCCGATGAAGTTGAAGACCACGGCCAGGCCCAGCGCCCACCGCGCATTGATGGAACGTCCGACGACAGCGTTGCCAACCGTCAGCGCAGCATCATGGAAACCGTTCGAACCGGCGAAGATCACCGCGGTCACGATGACTCCCGCCAAGAGCAGCTCCACGGACTACGACTCCTTGATCGCGATGGCGGCGACGACCTTACCGAGCTCGGTGAACCCATACGCGGCACGAACGAAGGCCTGCCCCAACTGAGAGACCGCGGTCATGTATGTCAGACCGCGCTTCGAGTTCGGCACGGCGTCAGACATCCGCCACTGCAGGGCCTCCACCTGATAGGTGAGCCGGTTGATCGCGTCGACGTAGTCCCACTGATCGAGCTTGCCCGGCAGCCGAGTGATCATCCGGGAGGTGTGGTCCGTCTGGTTGGACAGTGCGGCAAGAGTTTCAAGGACGCCGGAGGGCAGCTCATCGAACGCCTCCGAGGCGAGGACGAATCCCGCACCGTGGAGAAGGTGGCAGATATCGCGCATGTGATGACCGAGCAGGTAGAGGTCATTGCGGTCAAAGGGTGTGATGTAGTTCTCGCGCAGCGCACGAAGCACGGCTCCCATGTCTTCATCGGCTTGATCGCCGATCTCACGGAGGCGGTCCGAAACCTGCCGACGTTCACTGACTTCGATGCCGGAGAGTTCGGCAAGCACCAAATTGCATTGCCTCATCTGTCCGACCAGGTCGGACAGCCGTTCGTAGAAGACAGTGTCCTGCGGTACTCGCTTGAGCCGCACGCGTTCCTCCTGCCCGGGGCCCGGTCGAGCCGGACGAATGTGCATGTTGCTTCAATTGTATGTGCCGGACGCTGAACCGAGAGCGCCTCTCGGCGGTAGGCCGCTCGAAGCGGCTGAAATTGGAGCCCGGGGCTTCAGATCCAGCGTCCGGTGGCCACGAGGGCCACACACAACGATACTCGCTCACGCTCATGAGTCCACCGCCGAGGCGGGCGAACGAGAGTTGAAAATCTCACAGTCGACATATGTGGTCAGCCTCCCCGCCCGGAGGACGAGTCCTCGGATCAGCCAGGCGGCGGATCGGTCAGTCCAGTCCACCGTGACGGTGGGCGATGGCAGCATCCTTGAGGTCCTTCGCGAACTGGCGCAGCCGAGTGGCAGTCTCGGAGCGGTCGGTGCCTTCGGCGCACATGCCGATGAACGCTGCAGCTCGCAAGAGGGCGATGACGACGTCCCCGCGGAAGGCGCCAGCCAAGATCTCATCGATGGCACGGGCCACCTCATCGGGACCTGCGGGAAGCTCGACTCCGGCCAGGATGTCGTCGAGCCCGAGGCCGTCAGTCATCCTGGCCTGCCCGGCGGAGAACATGTCGGCGAGCTCGCGCGGAGCGGTGAGGATCCATTCGCGCAGCGCATAGAGACGCCAGAGCGCTCCTGGCGCGGACACGGCAGGCGCCGCAGACCACATTTCGGCAATGACCTCGAGACCGATGTCGTCGGCCAACTCTACGAACCGCTTTGTCGCAGCCTCATCACGCTGTCCGCTCGAGTCTCCGAGCAGCAGCGCTGCGGTCGCGTGAGAGGTCTCTGACCTGGTCACCGGGTCACTCGTGTCGCTGACGGAATCGAGATCGGCCAGAGGTATCGGGCGGTGGAAGCGTGGCTGTGTCATCGTCAGAGCAGTCTAGTCCCCCACTCTGGGTGAGCATCCAGCCCGGACGGGAATTCGTCTCCCGGTCAGGATTCATTCGTACGACTCACAATGGCCACTACTAAACTGGCGACAAATCCGTGCCAGCGACCAGCAGGCGACGAGCGCAGTCAACGAAGAGGAATTCCCGTGGCGAAATCATCAGTGGCGAAGAAGGGTCTGGACAAGGCAGCGAAATTCGCTGTCAATGAAGACGGATCCCTCAATCCCCGCGCCCAGTCGATGCTGTCGAAGCTTCTGTCGGTCCAGCGCCCAGTGGCTCTTGCCTATGTGCGCAGCCTGCGTCGCAGGAATCCCGATGCGACTCCGGAAGAGCTGATCAAGATCATTCGTCGGCACTACCTCACGCTGACCACCTCGGGTGGCGCGGCGGTCGGTGCCACCGCCGCGGTTCCCGGACTCGGCACGACCGCCGCACTGGGTGTGGCCACCGCTGAGACCGCTGGATTTCTCGAAGGAACCGCCCTGTACGCCCAGGCGGTCTCCGAGATCCATGGTCTTCCGGTTCAGGACGCCAATCGCGCGAATGCCCTGGTGCTGGGGCTCATGCTCGGCAAGGACGGGAAGAACCTCGTCCAGCGCTTCAACAAGCAGTCCGGTGGCACAGAGTCGATGTTCAGCAACTGGGGCGCAACCGTGACCAAGCAGCTGCCCGCCCCCGTCGTCGACCTGCTGGTGCGGAAGCTGCGGAAGACGTTCATCCGCAAATTCGCCGCACGAGCCGGCGGCTCACTGATCGGCCGTTTGCTGCCCTTCGGCATCGGCGCGGTCATCGGCAGTGTGGTCAACGCTCAGATGTCTCGGAAGGTGACCAGAGAAGCGGAAGAAGCCTTCGGTGCCGCACCCACGATCTTCCCGCTTGAGACTGATCCGGAGTTCGTCGCCCCGAAGAAGGATCGCAGACTGCTGGCAGGGCTGAAGAACGTCGCCGCGCTTCGCGGCAAGATCAAAAAGCACAAGGCAATCGAATCAGATGTCATCGACGAGGCGGCCGAAGAAGACTCGTCGAACGCGGGATCTTCGATGAACAATCGCTCAGGAGATGACCGTCCCGAACTGGAGGGATGATCACACCATGGGCTCCACTGCTGTTGCCGACAACGCAGCGGGCTCATGTCGACTTCCGATCTGCCGCTGGCTGGTTTGAGTATTCGGGTCCCTTACCTCTAATATTATTGAGTCTCCAACAACACCGATGTGACGTATGTTCGCGCGGCCGAGTTGGGGCGGGGCCTCTAGCTCAGTTGGTAGAGCAACGGACTTTTAATCCGTGGGTCGTGGGTTCGATCCCCACGGGGCCCACCCAAACGACAGAACCCCTCCGAACCGGTGTCAGCACCGCGATCGGAGGGGTTCTTCGCTGTTGTTGCAGGTTATGGGACTGTCACTGCTCGAGGCGGCCGCCGAGAGCCTGTTCAACGGGGATGCTCCCGTCCTGCCACGGAGTGATGACCCAAGCGACGAGATAGGCACCGAGGCCCAGAACCGGAAGCAGGAACGAAGCGAGAACCAGCAGACGAATCAGCCACACATTCAGCCCCGTCGACCTGGCCAGACTTCCCGCGATGCCGCCTAGAACCCTGTCGGGGCCACGACGGAAACCGGTATTGCGGATGGCATCAAATAGTTTTCTCATACCTTCAACAGTACGCAGGTTCTGCCGTCTGCACAGGGGTGCTGACCATCGAACCGGGCTGAGGGAAACCGTAATGGCAACTGTGGGACCGAACTGGAAGAGCTGGGCCGCCTCGGCGACTTATGAGACGAAATTCTCATTGCCTGAGATCACGATCACAGATTTTGGGCGCGGCATCGAGGAGTCCCTTGTGAAGTGGTTGAAGTAGACCGTCCTCACGCTCGTCGTCATATTCGTGGTTTTCTACCTGTTCACCCGGCCAGAGGATTCAGCCGATGCAGTCCGGAACGCGTTTGCTGCGGTGGGCAACGGCGAATCCGGGGCTGAGCCTCAGACCCGCTCCGCTTGCCGACGTGCGAAGTCCGGAGCGTGCTCGGCAGTGACACCCATTCCGAGGATGCGCGCCGGAACCACGGTCAGCGCAGGGAACGTCGTCAGCAGCCAGAGGATCGGCGCAGGCGGGCGGATGGCTCCGCCGTTGTGGACGACCGGTTCGATCATCGCGTGGATGCCGCCCTGCAGCAGTTCAACGGCCTTCGTCGTCAGCATTCGTCTGCGCTGCACACGTCTGAGCTCGCGGGTGGAGACATTCCCCGCGCGCAGGGCTTCGGCCAGCAGACGGGCCGTGGCCACACCATCCTGGACCGCCAGGTTGACGCCGACTCCGCCCAGCGGGCTCATGGCATGGGCAGAGTCGCCGATGCACAGAAGCCCGTCGACGAACCAGCGTCTGGCTTCGTTGCGCCGAACGTCGAGGAGCTTCACGTCATCGAATCGGAGCGTTGCAACGTCGTCTGCCAGCGCGGGGAATGTCTCTGCGACCGCGCGGCGAAGAGACTCGATCCCCTGCTCACGAAACCGTGCGTCCTCGCCCTTCGGGATGAGGCGGGCCATCTGGACATGCCCGTCGCGCGGAATCGCGACGAAGACATTGCCGCCCTTGGCTCGGGGCGCGATAGTGTCGGCCAGCTGCGCCGTGGTGTCGATCCGGAACCACCACAGGTCGATCGTCGAGCGCAGTTCCCGCATCGACAGCGCCGCCTCGTCCCGCGCCTTCGACCAGCGCCCATCGGCAGCCACGACGAGTGGCGCACGCAGCTCGGCCTCACCCTCGGGAGTCTGTGCGCGCACACCGATCACCCGGTCGTCGTCCCAGATCAAGGAGGTCATCTCGACTCCCATGCGCAGATCGAAGCCGGCTTCGTCTTCCCCTGCCTTGGCCAGCAGATTGAGGAAGTCCCATTGCGGAGCGATCGTCATGAACGGATGCGCCGTGTGCAGCCTGGACAGGTCGCCGAGGATGTAGTCGCGACCGTCTTCGCCGATGAGGCTGATGTTGGTCACCCTGCGGTGGGTGATCCGTGCGAATTCGTTGTAGAGTCCGAGCTCGTCGAGGAGTCGCAGTGTTGAGGGGTGGATGGTGTCACCACGGAAATCTCTGAAGAAGTCAGTGTGCTTCTCCAACACCACGACGTTGACGCCTCCGCGTGCCAGGAGGAGCCCGGCAACGATTCCGGCGGGACCGCCGCCGGAGATGATGCAGTCGTATTCGTCTTTGAACTGATCGTGCGCGGTGTCTGTCATGACACCCTCCTCCGCATTGGTGGCACAGGACCGATTTTAGTCCACGAACGAACCGAAAGACATCAGTCGGCGCGCAGTAGGTGCTCGCCCCCACCTGCTGTAGCCTCTGGCGTATGTCTGTTGTGATTCGACCTCACGGCATCGACGATGTCGAGGCAGTGGCGAAGGTCCATGTCGAAACCTGGCGCGAGACCTACCGCGGGCTCATGCCCGATGAACTGCTCGATTCTCCCGATATGGTGGAAAATCGCAGGCGGATGTGGACGTCACTCCTCACCCCAGAGAATCGGCGAGACTACTCCTCCGCGGTCGCAGATCAGGACGGTACCGTCGTCGGCATCGCTCTGTCGGGCCCCTCTCCGGGCGACGAACGAGGCAACGACCGCCACCTGTTCGTCCTCTACACCTATTCTGCGATCCACGGTTCGGGCGTCGGGCAGCGCCTCCTTGACGCGGTCGTCAACCTCGAAGAGCGAACGTCTCTCTGGGTCGCCGACCCGAACCCGCGAGCCCAGGCCTTCTACCGCAGAAACGGCTTCACCTGCGATGGCGAGATCAAGACAGATGAGCACGACGGGGTGCGTGAGGTCCGGATGGTCCGGGAGCGGCCCGAAGTCTCACTGCATTGATCCGCATCACGACAGAGACTCAGACCCACAGCACAGTGTCCTGAGCGCGGAGCTTCCCTTCAGCGGCCAGACGGCCAAGCGTCGCGGATCCGATCAATGGACCACCGTTAGGCTCCTCGATGATGACGTCGCTGCGCAGACGAGTCGCCTCATCCCGGAATCCGGAGACAAGCGCGTCACCAGCCCGAATCAATCCCCCGGTGAGGGCAATATGGGGAGGCTGATCGAGGTCATCGGCGGGGCCGGTTCCACGGGCTCCGCGGCTCCGGCGCCTTGCCGCAGCGAGAGCACTGCGGGCAGCTTCTGCACCAGCCTCGCGGAGCAGACCTGTGGCAACTGCGTCGCCGGAGCGAGATAGCGCGGCAACCTCGACAGCAAATCCGGCCAGCAGTCCGGCTCGACCGTCGCGAGTGTAGAACTGAGACGGCCACGTGGCCGGAGGACCAAAGGTTCGCGTGGCCGCCTCGAGCAGTGAACGTCCACCCGGGTCGACCCCGTCGTGGGTGCGCAACGCGAGTTCGAGCGACCGCCTGCCCAACCAGGCTCCTCCCCCGCGGTCCCCGAACAGATGCCCCCAGCCGTCGGTTCGGGTCCAATTCGGGGACAAGACGCCACGCTCATCCGGTCCCGAGTGCGCGATCGAAATCGCCCCGGTGCCGAGAACCGTGACCACACCTCCCCGTCCGCCGAGGGCGCCGAGATGGGCGGTCACCGCGTCAATCGCCGCGGCTGCGGGTGCCTTCACTCTGTCCGAGATCTCGGCGAGCACGGGCGCAGGATTCTCGGCAAGCGAAGCGATTCCTGTGGCGCCGATACCGACTCCGGTGAGTTGGCCGAAAGGTTCGGCCCACGTCTCCTCGGCCGCTTCGACAAGGCTGGAGGCGATGGAGAAAACATTGCTTCCGCCCGCACCGACCTCGACACCGGGACCTGTCCGGGTAGCCACGACGGTGAGATCACCGTTCGCGTCGAGTTCCGCCAGCGCGACCCGGCTGCCGGTGCCGCCGATGTCGATGCCGAGAACGAAGACGCTCATGCGTTCTCGGGTCCAGGCACTGCCGCGATCGCGGATCTGACGGAGCCGTCGTTGTCCTCGAGAAGAGTCGCCGCAGTCGCTGGTGTCACCGAGGCGAAGGAGACGACCAGCGCTGTCTTGAGCTCGCCGTCGCAGCGCTCCAACAGGTCTCGCGCTTCGGCATCAGACAGGTCCGCGGCCTCGCAGAGGATGCGCACGGTCCTCTCCCGCAGTTTGTCATTGGTTGCGACGACGGACACCATGAGGTTGCGCCAGGTGCGCCCCAAGGCGATCATCAGTGCCGTCGAGAAGCCGTTGAGGGTCAGCTTCTGTGCCGTGCCGGCCTTGAGACGGGTTGACCCCGTGACAACCTCGGGCCCGGTGTCGAGCACGATATGAGCGGCTGCCGCCTCGGCGACGGGGGCCTGCGGGTTGTTCGAGATGAGCACGGTGTGCGCGCCCGCCTCACCGGCAGCCTCAAGCGCACCGCGGACGTAGGGCGTCGAGCCGCTGGCTGCGATTCCGATCGCCACATCGTCTGGCCCGAGCTCTCCTCCGACCCTGCGACCGTCGTCGGCGGAGTCTTCGGCGTTCTCGACTGCGTTGACCAGTGCCGCCTGACCTCCGGCGATGTGCCCGACCACACGCCCCGGTTCGAGGTTGAAGGTCGGTAGGAGTTCGCTGGCGTCGAGAACACCCAAGCGACCGGAGGTACCGGCTCCGAAGTAGTGGACAGTGCCGCCTCGGCGCATCCGCTTCGCCGCGATGTCGACGAGTTCCGCCAGCTGCGGCAGGACGTTCGCGACTGCGGTGAGGACGGCTTGGTCCTCACCGTTCATCACCTTCAGGACGCCGAGGGTGTCGAGCTCGTCGAGTCCGGCGCTGCGGGGGTTGCGCTGCTCGGTCGGGGACAACGGTCGCGGGGACTCAGCCATCAACGGTTGCTGCCTTCCATCTCGGCGACTGTGGCCCGGTTCGCAGCCTTCGGGTGGCGCAGGGACAGGAGCCCGCCGACGCAGACCATGACGATGACGCCGAGCAGCGGGTACCACTGCCAGGCGACCCAGACCTCACCGGTGACGTACTTCTCCATGATGAAGAAGAAGGCGTTGACCGCCACCGCCAGGCCGAAGGTGATGTTCGCATCGACCGCGGTGGCACGCTTGTTGATGATGCCGAACACGAACGCGCCGAGGAGTCCGCCGTAGGTGATGCCTGCGACGCCCAACGCGAGGATGACGATGTTGCCTTCATCGGATTGGAAGATCGTGGCCGGGAGGATGAAGGCGATGCCCCACCCGATGGTCGCCCACCGTCCGACCTTGAAGCCCTCAGCGTCGGTCATCGGGGTCTTCTTCAACCGTGCGTAGACATCGTTGACCGTCGACGACGACAGTGCGGACAGCGACGAGGACAGGGTCGACATGGCCGCCGCGAGGATGCCAGCCAGGAGCAGTCCCGAGATGCCGGGAGGCAGGCCTTCGATGATGAAGTGCGGGAAGATCTCGTCATCGCGGCTCAGTCCCAGGTCGGCCGGCAGAGCGTGGTCGTAGTAGGCCCACAGCGCCAATCCCACCGCGAGGAAGATCGCGAACTGCACGAAGACGACGAGGCCCGAGACGATGAGTGCCTTCTGGGCCTCGATCTTGGACCGGCAGGACAAGAGGCGCTGGACGATGAGCTGGTCCGAGCCGTGCGAGGCCATGGCGAAGACCGCGCCGCCCAGCAGCGAAGGAATGAACGAGGAATCTGCCGAGATCGGATTGCCCTCGAAGACGAACATGTTGAGCTTGCCCGCCTCGACCGCATCGGCCACCCATCCGCCACCGAAGGTCGCGGTGATGACGATGATGGTCAGGAGGCCGCCGACGACGTAGAGGCACATCTGGGCCACGTCGACCCAGACGACGGCCTTGATGCCGCCGATGAAAGTGTAGGCGATCGTGACCAGGGAGAGGACGACGATGATGACGAAGTAGTTCGTGTGGATGCCCAGCCCGTCGAGGATCACCTTGACGGGAATGGCTGCGGCGAGGACCCGGATGCCGTCGGCCAGCAGGCGGGTGAACAAGAAGGTCACACCCGCGGTCGTCTGGGTCGAGGCACCGAAGCGTTTGCCAAGGTAGGCATACGCGGTGAGCATTTCACCGTCGTAGTATCGGGGCAGCATGAAGAAGGCGACAACCACCCGGCCGAGGATGTAGCCCAGACCCAGCTGCAGGTAGGAGATATCGCCGAGGTAGCTCATGACCGGGATCCCGATCACCGTCAGGGCGCTGGTCTCCGTGGCGACCACGGACAGGCACACCGCCCACCAGGGCAGGCTCCGACCGCCGAGGAAGTAGTCCGTGAGGTTCTTCTGCTTTCCGCTGAGTTTGAGCCCCAACCACGCCGTGGCGACGAGGTAGACGATGATCACCAGAAAGTCGATGATCTGCATGGTGTTTCTCCTTCATCAAAGGGATGTCAGTTGCTTCGAGAGCTGTGCGTCGGTGCAGGATTCTCGTCAGGCCAGGATGTTCAGAAACGTGGGTCTTCGGTGCAGCGGTTCCGGCAGCTGCAGGGGGTTTTCGCCTGGACTCAGCCGCCCAGCGATGCTCGGATGGGCGGCACCGGTGAGGCCCGGTTGCGTTCCAGCCAGCCCGTTCCAGGTCAGCCATCCGAGCAGGGCCATCAGGAGTGCTTCCTTGCTGCCCTCTGGCAGGCCGAATTCCTCATCGGTGCTGGTCAGAGTGACATCGTCGCCGAGTTCGGTATGCAGACGATGCATCAGCGTCGGATTCCGTGTTCCCCCACCAGAGGCGATGACCCGGGTGACACCGTGGGTCCGGCAGGCATCGGCGACCGTGCGTGCGCTCAGCTGAGTGACCGTGGCGATGGCATCATACTCGCCGAGGTGGCTCCGAGTCCCGAGGAAACGGTCGAGGTAGTCCGCGTGGAAGAGTTCCTTGCCCGTCGACTTCGGTGCCGGCTGCTGGTAGTACGGATCGGCCAACAACGCACTGAGCAGCTCCTCGTCGACCTGGCCCAGTGCGGCCAGCTTGCCGTCGCGGTCGAAGCCCTCTTCTCCCGCAGTGTTCCTGCGGGCGAGGACGTCGATGAGCGCATTGGCTGGACCGGTGTCGAAGGCGATAGGACCGCGATCGGGCGCGAGGACCGTGACGTTGGCGATGCCGCCGAGGTTGAGCACCGCAGTCGGTGTTTCGACCTCGCCGATGAGGAGCTCGTCGAGGATCCCGACGAGTGGGGCGCCCTGGCCACCGGCCGCAACGTCGCGGGCGCGGACGTCGGAGAGCACTGGAGCTCCGGTCGCCTCGGCGATCCAGGCGGGTTGGCCGATCTGCAGGGTGGAGGTGACGAGGCCCTCGGTGATGTCGTGGCGCACCGTCTGACCATGGGAGACGACGAGATCGCAGTCGACTCCGACCTCGGCGCACAGCTGCTGCACAGCCTCGGCGCTGAACCGACCCAGACGGGCATCGACGCTGGAGACCAGGGACAGGGGGACGTCGCCGGGTTCGAGGAGACGCAGGATGTCGAGGCGCAGCTGGTGATCGAATTCGACCTCCTGGCTGGCGAGGATGCGTACGCTCAGTTCGCCTGCGGCGTCCTGGCGCTGATTCCCGTCTCCCTGTCCGTCGTTGCCGTCGTGGCCGGCAAGGGCGAAATCGGCGAGGACGACGTCGAGGGCGTCGGCGGAGGTGCCTGTCATGAGTCCGGCGATGATCATGCGTGGTCTCCTTCGGTCTGGTCGGGCAAGGTGAGTTCGGTGCGGATCTTGTAGCGGTCGCCGCGGTAGACGGAACGAACGAATTCGAAGGGCACTCCGTGTGCCCCGCTCGAGGTGCGTTCGAAGAGCAGAGCCGGTGACTGTTCGGGAACTCCGAGCACCTTCGCCTCGTCCGTATCGAGGAGGGTCGGTTCGATCGTCTGCACGCTGTGGTTGAGCACGATATCGAAGCGCGAGCGCAGAAGCTCATAGAATGAACTGTTCTCCAGGTCTTCGGCGCACAGTCCCGGAACAAGGGCAGATGGAATATGCAGCTCTTCGAGCGCGAGTGGTTCTTCGTCGGCCAGCCGCAGACGCAGAATCGCGATGACCTCAGCGTTCTCGTCGACGTGCAGTCTGCGCCCGATGTGGGCTCCGGCTCTCGTCACATCGAAGGAGACCACACGAGATCCGGGGCGCATGCCGCGGGCGAGCATGTCTTGAGTGAAGGAACTCGCGGCCAGGGGTTGGTCGAGTTTGGGTCCGAGGGCGAAGACACCGGCACCATGGCGGCGTCGGACCGCTCCCTTGGCGACCAGTTCGTCGATGGCGCGGCGCAGGGTCATCCGTGAGATGCCCAGCGCCTCGGCGAGCTGGCGTTCGGGTGGGAACTGCTCGCCGGCGCCCATTGACTCAAGGCGGTCGAGAAGCTGATCCCGAATCGAGTGGAATTTCGTCACGTGACTATTGAGTCATAGAACACACTAGAAAATCAAGACCACTGGTCTACTTCGCGGCTTGAGAGATGGTGCGCTGCGTCGTTCGCGACTCGGCATCCTCGTTGCCTGCAATTAAGCTGAGGTCAGCACCCGAGCCATCTCCCGCCGCAGGAGGCACCGTGTACCAAGCAGCCGAAGACCGCTACGAGAAGATGCGCTATCGTCCAGTCAGCCGATCCGGGCTCGTGCTCCCTGCACTGTCCTTGGGACTGTGGCATAACTTCGGCGACGACATCGCCTTCCAGAATCAGCGCGACATCGTGCGTCGGGCCTTCGACTTAGGCGTCACCCACTTCGATCTGGCGAACAACTACGGCCCGCCTCCAGGGTCGGCCGAGACGAACTTCGGGCGCCTGCTGCGCGAGGACCTCGGGCCCTACCGGGACGAACTCATCATCTCGACCAAGGCCGGCTGGGCGATGCACCCCGGCCCCTACGGCGGTCCGGGCGGCAGCCGCAAATACCTGCTCGCCAGCCTCGACGCCTCACTCAAGCGGCTCGGCCTCGACTATGTTGACATCTTCTACTCCCACCGCCCCGATGCCTCCACTCCTCTGGAAGAGACCATCGCGGCTCTTGACACCGCGGTGCGTTCGGGTCGCGCCCTCTACGCCGGCATCTCCTCATATTCGGCTGCCGACACCGCTCGCGCCTCGGCGCTGGCGAAGGAGCTGGGCACTCCCCTGCTCATCCACCAGCCCTCCTATTCGATGGTCAACCGCTGGATCGAATCCGATGGCCTCCTCGACACGACGGAGTCCGAGGGCTTGGGTGTCATCGCGTTCTCCCCGCTCGCTCAGGGGCTGCTCACCGACAAGTACCTCGGTGCGATCCCCGACGATTCACGCGCAGGCAAGAACACTCCGTCGTTCAAGGACGGGTTTCTCTCCGACGCTAATCTCGAGCGCATTCGCGGCCTCAACGAGATCGCGGCAGCGCGCGGTCAGTCACTGGCCCAGCTGGCGCTGAGCTGGGCGCTGCGCGATGATCGTGTGTCTTCGCTGGTCATCGGGTCCAGCCGAGTCGAACAGCTCGAGCACAATGTTGCGGCCCTCGATGCGCAGCCACTGACTGCCGAAGAGCTGATCGCCATCGATGAGTTCGCGGTCGATTCCGGCGTCGACATCTGGGGAGATGCCCGCCGCAGCACGAAGGACTGAGAGCGCCTTGCCCTGTTCTGCCAGGGTTCGCATGTGCCACCGTGATACCGTGAGCGCCGACCACACAGCCCCATGCAGGAGCCCTCGATGAGCGACAAGCGCCTTCCCGATGACGAGGCCCGGCGCGGGGACTCCGAAATCAGCGACTCCGATCACGGACATTCTGCCGGCATGTCCGGCGAGGCGACCAACAGATCGACCAGCGAGGCAGACGCGGCTCCCAGGGAGAACCCCTGGGCTGCGCTCAAGCCATGGCAGGGGAAGGCCGCGGGTCTTGACAAGCTGCTGCTCTTCATCATCATCGGAGTACCGCTCGTCTACCTGGCGCTCATGCCGCTGCGTCCCTGGATGCTGGTGAATGCACCAGTTCTGCAGGAGTTCATCAATGGCGCGAAGACCGCAGTCGTTGCGGCCGGTGCCTACGCCAGCGTGGGTGAGATTCCGTTGTGGCTCGTCGTGGTCGCCGGGTTCATCGGAATGGCGAAGTTCGACTGGGCGTTCTGGTTGGCCGGCCGACGGTGGGGTGATGGAGTGCTGCGGCTCTTCGCGCAGAACGAGCGGCAGCTCAAGCGCATCGAGTCACTCAAACGGATCCCGAATTGGGCCCTGTTCCTCATGACCATCGTGTCCCGATGCCCGGGTGTGCCGGGCACCCTCGTCTATCTGGTCGCCGGTTGGACGAGGATGCGACTCTCGCTCTTCCTCATCGCCGACCTCCTCGGCTGCCTGATCTTCACCCTCATCTGGACGACGTTGGGATATCAGCTCGGTGAGACCGCCGTCGATGTGCTCAAGGTCGTCGACAAATACGCCCTGTGGCTGACGCTGGCGATCATTGTCGGCATCTTCGTCCTCACCTACATCAGGGAGTACCGGAAGCAGAAGCGCGCAGAGTGAGCCCCGCCTGAAGCGCCGGTGAACTCAGGCTCCGAAGTGGTCGAACTCAGGCACCGATGGCCTCAGGCTGTGAGCGTGGGCAGTAAGGCACAGGGATCTATCACCGTGCAACTGATGGCACCGCCCGAATGACAACTGCGATTATTGCCATTGCTTTCACCCGCAACCCTGCTAACTTGCGGTTAACGGACTGTGTCGCAGTCCGGTTCTGGCGATTGAGCTCGCGCAATCGAGTGAACTGCAGGATTACGCGCTCGATGCAGCTCTCTGCGTCGCCAGGCTGAGCACTCCTGGCCACATGATCTGACCTAACAGACCTGACGGCCCCACATTGAAAAGGATGGCTGATCATGACAAGCAACTACGAGATTTACGAACTCGGTGACTTCGAACTCCAATCTGGGATGACGGTTGAGTCTGCGAAGTTGGCATACGAAACATTCGGAGAGCTCAACGCTGAGAAGAGCAACGCGATCGTCTACCCCACCTGGTATTCAGGATTCATTGCTGACAACTTCTGGCTGGTCGGTGAGGGCATGGGCCTGGACCCGAAGAAGTATTTCATCATCATCCCGGCTTTGTTCGGTAACGGTGAATCTTCTTCCCCCAGCAACACACCGAAGCCACGCAATGGCTCTCGATTCCCTGACTGCACGTTCTATGACAACGTCAGGGCGCAGCACCAGCTCGTGACTGAACACTTCGGCATCGAACATCTGCGACTCGTGTTGGGTTGGTCCATGGGCGCCGGCCAAACATATCAGTGGGGCGTGCAGTACCCGGACATGATGGACGGACTCATCCCATTCTGTGGGTCGCCCAAGACGTCCCCGAACAACATCGTATTCCTGAACTCGCTAGAAGCTGCGCTCACCGCCGACGCGGCTTGGCATAACGGATGGTACGACCAGCAGCCCGACGTGGGCCTTCGCGCATTCGCCCGTGTGTACTCGGGCTGGGGTCTATCCGCACAATTCTACTGGGACGAGGCGTGGCGCCAGCTCGGGTATGCGACCCTCGACGACTTTCTGGTGGGCTTCTGGGAGGGGCATTTTCTCCAGCGCGACGCCAACAATCTGCTGACAATGTTATGGACGTGGAAGCATGGGGACGTCGGCAACACGACCGGCTTCGGCGGCGACACCAACAAGGCACTCGGCGCCATCAAGGTGCCACTGATCCAGATGCCGGCCCACGAGGACCGGTACTTCGCCCCGGAAGAGGAAAAGCGTGCGGGTGAGTTCATCAAGGGCAGTGAGTTCAGAGAGATACCTGGAGTCTGGGGCCACTTCGCCGGCATCGGCGCGAATCCCACCGACACCGAATTCATCGATCGCGCGGTCAAGGAAATCTTGGGAGGCTCAGAGTAGGTTGTTTCGTCACATGGGCATCGGTCAGTCCTTCGCGCATTCAGACCCCGCAGACCCCGCGCGCGTGGCTTGACAGGCCGTACTAGGGCAACAGCTCTCATCGGGTCGTAGCCAGAAGTGTCTTCAAACGACTCAACACGGCGACCCAGATCTGGGGTCTACCAGCGCTTAGGTCGCCGACCCGTATGGCGGGCCGGCAATCCAAACCCTGGTAGAGGCTGTAAACACCGCAATCAGACCCCATGTCGGGACTGAACGCTCGTCAGCTCCCAGCGAGCATGCGCATTAGAAGGCGGTGATGATGTTGAATCCTTTGGTTTTGAACTCCGACATCCTGCTGAATACCTCGTTCACATCCTCGAGTCCAACTTCCCGTTCGACCAGGGCCTGGGGATTAAGACGTCCCTGAGCTACAAGAGACAGCAGGCCCGGGAATTTCGGCTGGGGGTTACCGAAACTTCCGACGAGCTCGATTTCGGCGGCGGTGATCGCGTCGATGGGGACCTGTGCCATCCCCTGTTCATCAGAGCCGGTTAGACCCACCTGGACATGGCGTCCGCCCTTGCGGATCGAATTGATCGAGTTGGAGATGGTCTCCTGGATCCCCAGTGCGTCGATCCCTACGTGGGCGCCTCCAGCGGTAATTTCTTTGATGGCCTCAGGTACGTCCTCAGTCCGTGAATTAACCACCGCGTTTGCCCCAGCATCGCGGGCTTGCTGCAGCTTGTCGTCACTGATGTCAACGGCGATGACCTGTGCACCAACAGCGGCGGCGACTTGGATCGCCGAGAGGCCAACACCACCGGCACCCTGCACCGCGACCCAGTCACCAGGTGACACCTGGCCCCGATCGATAGCGTGGAACCCGGTCATGTACCTGCAGCCAAGCGCGGCAGCTGCGGTCGAGCTGACGTTCTCGGGTAGCGAGATCAGGTTGGTTTCCGCTTGAGTGACCAGCAGATACTCCGCGTAACTACCGTCCCAACCACCAAATCCATATACCGCTACATTGAGGCACAGATTCGGACGTCCGGCCCGACAGAATTCACAGCGACCACAACCATGGTGGAATGGTGCTGTCACCTTGTCGCCCTCACGGAACGAACTGACGTTCTTGCCCACAGAGACGACTTCCCCGCCGAACTCGTGTCCAAGAACTGCCGGAAGCTCGAGTCCGAGTCCGATCCACTTCCAGTCGCCTTGCCATCCGTGCCAGTCACTGCGACAGATACCCGATGCCTGGACTCTCAGCACCGCATCTTCGGGGCCCGGAGTCGGGTCCTTGACTTCTTCTACGACTAGGGGCTGATTGGCTTCTTTGACTACAGCTGCTCGCATCGAACTGATCCCTCCATGATTTGTGAAACATCGATGTTCCACATTGCTTAACCGAACGTTAAGGGTGTCGCTCCATTTAGACTGAAGTGACTGAAACGGCCCTCGAAGAGTCGGTGCCATATACTATCACGCGGCTCTACGACAACCGGGTCTCCGGCTTTGGAGCGGAGCATTCCGGTGGTGCCCTGTGGTCACTCGATGGTGGCCTTTTCAACAATATTGGTTGTGCCGTGGTCTTAGTGTCCAAGACGTCCCGTCGGCTCCGAGAATCCATGCTTCTGTACTTTCGTGCTCCCGTGCTTTCGTGCTGTGTTGAATCTTGCGTCACCCCGGAATATCCCAGCGCTTTTCCACCGGCAGCACACACCTTCGTTCAGTATCCGGGCCACTCACCATTTCGAATTCCGACATAGAGTGATCCACGTTCGCCGCCGCTGATGGGTGAAGCTCATACCTCGGGCTCCGAAGGACAGGGAGATCTCGCGCATTCGCGTCGGATCGGTCGTGCGTGCGCTGACGAGCGCTCAGGCGTCGATCCCCTGGTTGACGGCCACGCCCGACCCATCGAGCATGCGGGCGCCGCGCTCCTTCACCTCCCTGAGCAGATGAGCCTTTGAAGAGATCGAGACCGCACACGTGGCACACTCGCACTGAGGAGCGCAGTGCACTGCCGCATGTGGTCGAAGTGCCACGCGATCAGTTTCGCAACGACGAGTTGAGTCGCGGGCCGCGGAATCGGCTCATTTTTTGAGGCCTCCCCAGAACACGTGACCATGGACGGCGAGGACCTCGAATCCGGAATTCGGTGCATCCGAGACTCCCATCAGGCTGAATGCGCAGCATCGGAAGAATGGGCCGCTGTTCGCGCAGCCAGGGTGGCTTCTGGCAGGTTCCGGGTTCTTCTGGCAGGGTAAGACCATGAGCAATGAACAGATCTTCGACGGGCCGCTGGCTCGCTCAGCCCGTGCCCTGGTTCGCGTTTCCGCCAAGGATGTTGCGTCCACAGCCGATGTGAAGAAGTCCGAACTCAAGGACTTCGAGAAGGGACACGACGACCTCACCGAACAGCAGGAGCACCGCATTCTCGAAGCTCTCGAAGAATTCGGCGCCAGGTTCGTCCGCGATGACTCCCACGGCGGCTACGGAGTGCGCCTGAAGTTCAACCGCGCCAAGGTCCGCGCCATCGAGCGCTGGGAAGACGAAGGCGGAACTTCCGCCGACGATGACGTCTGAGACCACCTGGGAACACAGAAGTTGCCCCGACCGTGCGATGTGCACGATCGGGGCAATTTCTTGTCTCGCTGGAAAGTCAGCCCTTCGCGATGAGCTCCAAGTTGTCGACGACACGGTTAGAGAAGCCCCACTCGTTGTCGTACCAAGCGACGACCTTGACCCGCTTGCCCTCGACGCGAGTCAGTGCGGAGTCGAAGATCGAAGACGCGGCCTGGCCGACGATGTCGCTTGAGACGACCGGTTCGGTCTCGTACTCGAGGATGCCCTTGAGCTCTCCGTCGGCAGCCGTGCGGTAGGCGTCGAGCACCTCGTCGCGAGTGACCTCACGGGAGACTGTGGTGTTGATCTCGACGATGGAGCCCACCGGCACGGGGACCCGTATGGCGTCGCCGCTGAGCTTGCCCTCGAGCTGCGGAAGCACGAGGCCGATGGCCTTGGCAGCCCCTGTCGACGTCGGGATGATGTTCGCCGCGGCGGCGCGGGCACGACGGGGATCCTTGTGTGGCCCGTCCTGAAGGTTCTGGTCACCGGTGTAGGCGTGGACGGTGGTCATGAAGCCCTGTTCGATGCCGGCCAGGTCGTCGAGGACCTTGGCCAAGGGGGCCAAAGCGTTCGTGGTGCACGACGCGTTCGAAATGATGGTGTGTTCGGGCTTGTAGGCTTCGGTGTTCACACCGTAGGCCAGCGTGACGTCTGCACCCTTGGAGGGCGCACTGACGAGGACCTTCTTCGCACCGGCGGTGATGTGCGCCCGAGCTTTGTCGGACTTGGTGAAGCGTCCCGTGGATTCCAGGACCACGTCGACGTTCATCTGAGACCAGGGCAGATCTGCAGGGTTCTTCTCGGCTAGGACCTTGATCGGCTTTCCGTCGATGATGATCTCATCGCCTGAGACCTCGACTGGGAATCCGAAGCGGCCCAGCGTGGTGTCGAACTTGAGCAGCCTGGCCAGGTCTTCGACAGGGCCGAGGTCATTGATGGCGACGACCTCCAGGTCACTGCCGCGTTCTTTCAGAGCGCGCAGCGTGCTGCGTCCGATACGACCGAAACCGTTGATGGCGATGCGAGTCAATGTCACTCCTTGGGAGGGGGTCTGCATGTGGGTACATATCCATAGTCTCGCGTTCAGACGGAAGACGACAGTGGCCATAGAGACATTCTACGCAAGGTTCTCGCCAGACGTATTGCCAGATGTCGAAAGTATTTGGCCAGCCGTTTAGCAGGGCACCGAAGTAGTTGAAGAAGCGCGACTTCTCGGCTGGATTCTCAGCCGGAGAACGTGTGCCGATATTCGTTGGGAGAGGTCGAGAGGATGCGTTGGAAGTGCATGCGCAGGTTCGCTCCGGTGCCCAGTCCTACCTGGTCAGCGATCTGCTCGATCCCTAGGTCGCTGTTCTCGAGAAGTTCCCTGGCCAGATCGACACGGGCCCTGAGCACCCACTGCATCGGCGTGTATCCGGTGTCGTCGACGAAGCGACGTGAGAACGTGCGAACGGAGACTCCCGCGTTTGCTGCGAGGTCCGTCAGTGTCAGTGATTCGCCGAGGTGCTGCAGGGCCCATTCCCGGGTGTCGGCGAAGACCTCGCCGAGGGGATCGGGGACGCTGCGCGGCACATATTGGGCCTGCCCTGCACTGCGGTAGGCGGCCGCAACCAACCGGCGGGCGACTTGGTTGGACAGTCCCACTCCGTGGTCGCGGCGGATGAGGTGGAGGCAGAGATCGATCGCAGAGGCTGCTCCCGCCGAGGTCAGCAGGGCTCCTTCATCAATGAACAGGACGTTCTCGTCGACCTCGATCGAGGGATAGCGTCGGGCCAGTTCCTTCGCTGTCGACCAGTGGGTCGTGGCTCGCCGTCCCGCGAGCAGACCGGTGCGTGCCAGGACGAAGGTACCGGTCGAGATCGCAGCGATCCGGGCGCCGCGTTCGAACGCAGAGAGCAGAGCACCGAAAACGGCTGCTGATGGCTCATCATCGACGACTGAGGTGGCACCGGGGATGACGATCGTGTCTGCCGATTCCAGCGCGTCGAGTCCGACATCGATGCAGTAGGAGAGACCGTCGGCTCCGGTGACCATTCCCGGGGCGTCCCCGCAGATGTCAACCGAGTACGGCCAGGTTCCACCGGGGAGGATGCCGCTCGGGTTCACCGATGCGGTGGGGCTGACCGCATTGGAGCCGCGGCCGAAGACCTGGACCGGGACTCCGAGATCAATGGCAGACACCCCGTCCAGAGCCAGCACGAGAATTCGGTGAGTCTGCAGGCGGGGTGTTCTGCGCAGTGAGGTTCGGGAGTCATCAGTCATGATTGCTCTTCAGTCTAGGCAATCAACTCGCCAAGGCCATCAGCGAGTTCGAGCATTCGAGGACCAGATCCGACTCCCGAGTCCAACTCAACAGTGGTTGTGGACTCAGCTGTGGTCGTGGACTCAGCTGTGGTCGTGGACTCCGGTGAGCTTGAAGCCGAGGCGTCCGTGAGCGAATGCGCCCCCGGCCCGAATCGCCGAGGCGGTCCATGCGGTCTCTGCCAGCTCGGTCTCCGAGGCGCCGGCTTTGACCGCTGCGTTCGAGTGTGCATCGATGCAGTAGGCGCACTGGGTTGTCAGTCCGACGGCATAGGCGATGAGCTCACGGTACTTCAGCGGGATCTCACGCCCATCCTCGGCGAAGACGGCATTGTTGAAATCGCCGAAGGCCTTGAGGATGTCCGGGGTGGTCTCCTTATAGGCCTTGTCGTATTTTCCATCGCCTTCGCGATCGAAGAAATCAGTCATGGTGCGCTACCTCCTGGGATCGAAATCGTTCCAAGTCATGACGCTACTGCCAGAGGCAAGGGGATGCATCCGTTTTCGTCATACGAGGACGGACACCGGGACATGAACGCCGGTCAGAAGATGCCGGGCTGAGCCGCGAATGGCTGCGGAGCGATGCTTGGTGCGGCAGCAGCCGGCGCGGCGACGTTCGGAATGATGGTGCCTGCTGCGGCAGCGCTGGGAACTGCAGCGTTCGGAGCTGCGGCGTTCGGAGCTGCGGCGGCGGGAGCGGCTGCAGCGTTCGAAGCTGCGGCAGCATCTGAGACTGCCGGCGGCACAGTCTGGGATCCCTCCGTCCGGGGAACCGCCTCGGCGATGGCCTCGAACATGGCCAGGGTGCCGTGCTGGTGGGCCAGGCTCACCGGCTGCGGATCGCTGGAGAGCTTGACGCCCACGGTCTGGGTGGCGCGGTCGATGTAGAGCATCTGGCCGTGGATGCCGATGCCGATGACCACGTCACGGCTGGCCGAGGGCACCCAGAACTGGCTGCGGTACATCCCACCCGGGTAGGACCGTCCGGAGGGAGAGTCGGCGAAGACCTGGGCGGAATCGGCCGCACCGGTGAAGATGTCATCGATCCACTGACCCGACAGGACACGCTCCCCCTCTGCTGTGGTGCCGCCTCGGGCGATCATCTCACCGAACCGGGCCAGGTCGCGCAGAGTGCTGCTGATGGCGCCGTCGGCAATCGACCCGCCCCAGCGGTCCTGGCAGACCTGGGCGGCATGGGCGGCCCCGATCTTCGACCATACGTATTCGCTGGCGATGACGGAGAAGGGCTGCCCGACGACGGATTCGCAGATCCAGGCCAGGACGTCGGTCTCGCAGCTGCGGTAGACGAAGGGACCACCGTGCTTGCGCTCGCTGCTCAGACCCATGAGGAAGTTCTTGATCCCGTGCGCCGAGGTGGCTGTCCGCGGCGCGAAATCGACCGCTTCGAACAGGGCCCGGATCTCGGATCCCTCCTTGAGGTATTCCTCCGAGAATTTGATGCCCGATCGCATGTCGAGGAGATCGCGGATCGTCGCCCCGGCGTAACCGCTCTTGGACAGTGCGGGAACGCGCGTGGTGACCAGATCGTCCGGTGAGAGCAGGTCGGCATCGGTGAGAGCGCCGACGACTGCGGAGACGATGGACTTGCTGATCGAGAACAGCATGTGCCGGCGGGCCGGTTTCATCGGCCAGGCGTACTCCTCCGCCAGAGCCACCCCATCGCGAGTGACGAGCCAGGCGTCGGTGAAGGTGTTGGCCAGGACATCTCCGACGGTCGACCAACTCTCGTTCGCACCGGACCACTTCTCACGGTCGATGGGCAGAGGGCGGAAATCGTTCTCTTCGGTCACGAGGTCGCGAACCGAGCCGATGCCGCGCGGAATGCCGCTCACAGGGAAGAGCTCTTCCATCCGAGTCAATGAGAACGCGAAGTACTCCGGCCATTTCCACGAGTCCAGGTCGATGCGTTCGAGAATCGCCTCGGAGGGGTCAACGATGGCGTCTTCGCTCGCCGAGGTGAGATCCCCGGCACGCGGCAGCGGCAGCACGTCACTTGGAGGTTCGGCTCCATCTGTGGGCAGTTCGGCTGGATCCGCTGGGGGCTGGGTGGAACCGTCTTGGAGTTCGACTCCAGCGGCCCGGGGTTCGCCCGGGTCGGCCTGGTCACCAGTCTGCTGGGACTGCGTTGCAATGCCTTTGGTGTTTCCCGAGAGTGCGCCGACGCGGCGTACGCCTGATTCGTCGACAGAACCGGGCAGGGTCTTGTCCCAATCTGCCATAGTCCGCCTCCACCCGTCTCGATCTGCATGGTCTGCCGATCTGCATGGAAGAGCCTACCTGCAGGAGAGGAACCGGCACAGTCGAGTTCGCATTCCAGAG
The DNA here is from genome assembly GCF_040256645.1 of Brevibacterium sp. CBA3109. Lineage (NCBI taxonomy): Bacteria > Bacillati > Actinomycetota > Actinomycetes > Micrococcales > Brevibacteriaceae > Brevibacterium > Brevibacterium koreense. The sequence goes on from NZ_CP158281.1 coordinate 3,141,049, forward strand.
CACAATCCGAACCACATCGCGTCGGGTGACAAGCCTACCACCAGGCCCGTCATCGCAATCGGTTACTTATCAGTTATTCAAGTTACATCATGGCGATGGCGGCTCGTTCCCTACGTGGCGGACGTGCAAGTCTCGAGCTTGGCCTATGGCTCTTCTGGCGGTCCCACCTCTACCCTGGGAACGAACGAACATCTCAGCGAGGAGAATTCGACAATGCTGACGAGCGCTCATGTGGATCGCCCTGCCGACGTTCTGACCATCGAGTGGTCGCTCCCCCATGCCCAGTCTTCGGCGTGGAGGCATCTTACGGATGCTGAGACGGTGCACGAATGGCTGGGGCAGCCCAAAACGTTCGATGCTCGGGTCGGCGGCGAGATCATCGTCGATCATGACGATGGGTACCTCTGCCGCTCCAATGTTCTGTCCGCGACCCACGACGACGGCCCCTCTCACACCAGCACCGCGGAGCTGTCATGGGAGTTTCCCGATGATCCCCCAAGCCGCCTGTCTCTGCGCACTTTCGACACCAATGATCGCGCCGGAAATACCGGCAACAACACAGCATCGACGCTGGTCCTCCAACACTCTGGTCTCGGAGAGCTCATCGACTCATACCTGACCGGCTGGCTGACCCACCTCACCTACTTCGAAGCCTCACTGTCAGGAGCACCGCTTCCTCCCAGCCAGTTCTGGCCTCTCTTCGCGACGTTCGAACAGCTGCGTGCACCAGCAGATGACGGCCACCTACCTCGACTGCAGACAGACAGCCTCACCAAGCCGTCAGGCCTCGACCACTGACCACATCGTTGTCGACTCCTCGTCGGCCACAAGTGCAACACGCTGTCCAGAGCTCAGCCGAGCATACTCGCTGGCGGGATGATCGTCGACGAGTTTGCCCGTTTCAGATTCGTAGAAACTCGTCTTCTTGCTATCGGTGACGATGACGAGGTCGAGCTCCGGAAGCACTCCTTGCCCGCCCCAGGGCATATCGCTTGTGGTGTCGCCTGCCTTCCAGACGGTCTTTCCCGTCTCCGCGTTCAACGCCATGATGCCCGATTCGTTCCCCGGCACGACCAGCAGAGTTCCATCTTTGGTGTCGACCGGAAAATATTGCGGTGTCCCGTAGGTCCCGATCGATTCCAGCGCCATTTCGGGGGCATCCGCGGACCATCCCTGTGGTGATCCATCCGAGCCTTGGTATTTGACCGCCGAGGCGAACAGCTGGGGTTGGATGCATGCGGGCTCGCCATCCGGAGTGAAGACCAGATCTGTCGCACAGACTGAGTCGAAGGTGTCCTCCATTGTGAGGCCCTGTAGTTCGTCGATACCGTCGAACGTCGCTGCATCTGAGTCGGGAAGTTCGCTGGGAAGCGTCAGCTTCGCCACCCTGGTTACCATCGAACTGTACGGATCATCCGGGTCCTCCGAACCGTAGACGTAGAGCAGTGACGTCGGGTCGGACGTTGGAAATACGTCGTAGTAGTCGACTCCGGTGTCGTCGTTGGAGCGTGCCGAGGTGATGGGGACGCTCGTGTGCCGACCAGTGTCCAGCGCAATTCGGGTGATCATCGATTCGTCTCCGTCCTGCCAGGACACGATGCCGTACCGCCGATCGGGCGACACATGGATCGGGGTGCCTCCGAAGGTCTTCCCCTCAGGTCCAGTCGACAGCGACGGCCATGCTTCTTCGCCTGTTGCAGGATCGAGGGCGAATACAAATGCGTTCCCGTTCTCCGAGGTCGGCTCGCAACCATCGTCTTCGAGCACTCCTTGGTATGCAAGGATGATCAGGTCATCGTCGCTGAGGATGGGGCTGGTTCCTGTCGTCTGTGAGGCGAATCCCTGTGCCGGGTGACAGACGTTCGGTGATTCCGGGATCTGGAATGACCAAGCTTCGCTGCCATCGTCCCAGGAGTATGCTGTGGTTTCGCCCGATTGGTCGTTGATGACCACGTTCTCTCCTACGGAGTAGGCCTGGGCACCGCCGCCCAGGTCGTCATTGAGCTGGGCATCAATACTCCACAGTTCATCGCCGGCGAAGTCGATCGCGCGCAGCTTTTCCGCAGACCAGTCAGTGACAAGCGCATGTCCGGCTCCATCGTCGACGACCAGGGTCGCGTGGTAGTCGAGTGCGATCGGGTCGGCGAGCGTGGGAGCTGTCTCAGGAGACGGCGCCTCTTCTTCCTGCGGTGGTGCGGCGTTGCACCCGCTGAGGACCAGCAGCAACGTCACCACTGCGAAGGCTGATTTCCACTTCATCGTTCGGTTCTCCAGGTCATGTCCTGATCATATGTCGCGGCGCGCGGCTTCAGCCCCAGTCGGGGAATCAGAGAAGGACGAACCCGATCAGCCCGGCGGCGATGACGGCGGCCCATGCCGGCAGCTTCCACTTCACCTGGGCGATGAAGACTGCGACCGCCAGCGCCAGCGTGGCAGGTGACGTGATGCCCTGGGTGAATACCGGGTCATAGAGGGCGGCTGCGAGTATGCCCACAACGGCAGCGTTGACCCCCATCAGCGCCCGCCTCACCAACGGTGCGCGACGAAGACGCTCCCAGAAAGGCAGAGCAGCGATGACCAGGAGAGCTGCCGGCAGGAAGATCGCCACCAAGGCGATGCCGGCGCCGACCAGCCCCGTCGGGCCTGATGTTATCGAGGCCCCGAGGAACGCTGCGAATGTGAACAGCGGTCCCGGCACCGCCTGTGCAGCGCCGTACCCGGCAAGAAACGAATCGTGTCCCACGAGACCGGTCGCGACCGTCTCTGCCTCCAGCAGAGGCAGCACGACGTGACCGCCGCCGAAGACGAGCGCGCCCGCGCGGTAGAAGACGTCGACCAAGCGCAGACTCGTATCTCCGGTCGCTGCAGTCAGGATCGGCAGCGCCACCAGCAGCAGCACGAAGGCGGTCAGCGCGGCGACACTGACCCGACGGGAGATGCGCACTGCGAAGTCCTGTCGCACGTTGTCCCCACCGGGCCGTCCACTCGCATCCGAATTCTGACCGCCAGCCTCTCCAACGGCTTCCCCACGCAGCCAGACCAGTCCGATGACACCTCCCAACGCAATCGCCGCAACCTGCACGAATGGGTTCGGGATCAGCAGGATGATGATCATCGCGGCCCCGGCGATGGTGGCGCGTTTGGCATCCGGGGTGAGGTTCTTCGCCATCCCCAGCACCGCCTGAGCGACCACGGCGACCGCGGCGGCCTTCAGCCCATACAGCCAACCCAGGCCTGTGTCACCATCGAGAGAGGCGATGCCGAAGGCGAAGGCGACCATCACGATGGCCGAAGGCATGGTGAAGGCGAACCAGGCAGCCAGCAGACCGCCGATGCCTGCCCGTTGCAGTCCGATCGCGATGCCCACCTGGCTTGAGGCGGGTCCAGGCAGAAACTGGCACAGTGCCACGAGGTCCGCGTAGGCCCCGTCGGAGAACCACTTCCGACGGGCGACGAAGGTCTCACGGAAAAACCCGAGATGCGCGACCGGGCCACCGAACGAGGTCACGCCAAGACGCAGGAACGCCCAGAACACTTCCGCGATCGTGCCGGGATGCCTGCGCTCATTCCCCACGTCTGCCATCACTTCGCCCATACTCACCATTCTGGTGGCAGCGGCTCCGGCAGACCGGCATCGCGACAGAGAACATCGATGAATTTCAGGCCAACTCTCGCCCTGCCAGCAGCTACACCAGCCCCTGGTCCTCGGCGACGCGGATAGCACGCGATCGAGAGTCGACGCCGAGCTTGGTGAACACGTTGACCAGGTGACTCTTCACGGTCGCTTCGGTGACGAAGAGCTCCTGGGCAATCTGCGCATTCGAGGCACCGGTGGCCAGCAGCTTCACCACGTCGCGTTCCCTTCGGGTCAGTTTCGGGCCGGGATTGCGCATCGCGGCGACGACCTTCGATGAGATCTCGGGCGGCAGGTAGGTCTCACCGCGTGAGGCCTTCTCAATCGCGGTCGAGATGTCCTCGGGGTTGATGTCCTTGAGCAGATAGCCGGCCGCGCCCGCATTGAGGGCGGCAACGATCTCAGCATCGTTGTCGAAGGTCGTGAGGATGAGAACTGCGGGCTTCTTCGGTCGCGCATTCAGCCGCTTCGTCACCTCGATGCCGTCGATGCCCTCCCCCAGACGCAGATCGCACATCACCACATCGGGTTCGAGCTCATCGACCACGGCCAGCGCTTCTTCGCCGCTGCTGGCCTCCCCGACGACGGTGATGTGGTCGGGAGCGTCGATGACGGACCGCAGGCCCGCCCGCACCACCGGGTGGTCATCGACGAGGATCACTCGAATCGTCATGCGCTGTCTCCTTGTGTGCGTTCTTCTCTGATGTCATCAGCCTCGCCGAGGCTGTGCTGGCGGGAGGTCGGTCTCGGATTGCTGGGCAGGGTGGCCGAGATCGCGAAGCCCGAACCAGGCGTCGATTCGATGACAAGCTCGCCTCCCAGCTCACGCATCCGCGAGCCGATGAAATCGAGGCCGAATCCGGATTCCGACTCGCGCTGTCGCGATTCCGGATCGGCCATGCCGACACCATCGTCGACGATGTCCATGCGGATCGACCCGTCGAGATCCATGAGGCTGACCATGACCCGCGAGGCCTGAGAGTGCTGTCTGACGTTGGCGAGCGCGGACTGCGCGGTCCGCAGCAGCGCAACCTCCACCTCGGCGGGCAGCGAGGGCACGGACTCGTCGACCTCGACGCGGCCGCGGATAGAGGTGTCGGCCTCCAGGCGGGTGAGCAGACGACGGATGGCGGCAGTCAGCGCTCCGTCCTCGAGCTCGGCCGGGGCGAGTGCGGCAATGATCCGGCGCACGTCGCGCGAACTCTGTGCCGCGAGATCCTCGACTTGGCGCAGAACCTGGCTGGCATGTTCATCGGTGGTCTTGTCCACCTCGGCGTGGGCGATGAGACGGATCGACGAGATCTCCTGCGCGATCGTGTCATGGATGTCGCGGGAGACTCGAGTGCGTTCCTGGATCTCACCGGCGTGACGCTGGGTCAGGGCGAGCTCGTCCTGCAGGTCGAGCAGATTCTGGTGGGCCACCTCCAAGGACTGCAGCAGCTCCTCGCGTCTGCGGCCCTCGCGCAGGAGTTCGATGTAGCCGCGGGACAGTCCCAGGGCGAAGATCGCGCCGATGAGCGATCCGATGATGCTCGCGGTCTGGACCTCGCCGTAATGGGCCAGGGGCGCCACAACCGTTGCGATATAAGTCAGAGCGGTGAAGACCACGGCGATGCGCATCGAGAACAGGTGTCCGGCAAGCAGCCACAGGACGAAGGCCATCCAGATGAACTCGGCGGAGACCAGCAACGTGCACAGCCAGGCGATGGCCAGCACCAACAGCCACCATTTGGCCAGAACGATCGCACCGCTGCGGGCAGCTCGCACGGCGCCGAGGGCGTACCAGGCGAGGAAGACGATGCTCACGGCGATCGCGGCCAGGGGTGCCGCTCCCCCGCCGATCGCGCGGATGCACGAGATCACGGTGAGCACCAGCGCCATCGCGTGCTGGCCGATCTCCATGGTTCTCTCTGTCCACCCGCGTGTGCCCACGGTTTCACCTTCCTGCACGTCGTTCTTCCTGCCAACTCAATCACATCTGCGGCGGGCGCGTGCGCCTTTCGACTGGGCTGGGGCCCGTCAGAACCGAACCCTGGCCCCGACAATGGTGCTGACAACCAGTGCCAATGCCAGGGCCGGTGTCAGTGCCTGCCGTGGCCTGCTGGGGCCATGGCTTCGTTCTGGTCCGATTCGGCGAGGATGTGGGTTCCCTCGGACTGATCTGTCTGGCCGCCCCGAGTCTCTTCGTCACCGGCCGCGGCAGCAGCTGCATCGGCGTACTTGTGCTCCGAGTGCGTGATCGCCTTGTTGGGCCACCACATCCGGTTGCCGGCCAGACCGAAGATAGCCGGGACGATGACCGTGCGTACGAGCACGGTGTCGACGAGGACGCCGACTCCGACGATGAGTCCCAGCTGACCCAGGACCATCAGCGGCAGCATGCCCAGGGCCGCGAACACTCCGGCCAGCACGATGCCGGCACTGGTGATCACGCCGCCGGTGTGGCTGACGGCTTCGATCATGCCCTGGCGGGCGCCGTGGACAACCGATTCCTTCTTCGCCCGGTGGGACAGGAAGATCGAGTAGTCGATGCCCAATGCCACGAGGAACAGGAACGCGAGGATCGGAACTTGAGCATCAAGTGCCGCTTGGCCGAAGATCGTTCGGCTGAGGAATGCGCCGAGGCCGATCGCTGCGGCCGAGGACGCCACGTTGACCACGAGCAGGGTTCCCGCCACGAGGGGTGCACGGAGGATGCCGAGCAGGATGATGAAGCTGATGGCCAGGATCAGCGGTGCAATGGTCAGGAAGTCCTGAGCATTGCCGTCGCGGGCATCGAGTTCGGTTGCCGCCGCGCCGCCGACCTGTGCGTCGGCACCGTCGATCGCGTGGACGTCTGACCGGATGTCCGTGACCAGGTCGAGGCCCGCTGGGCTGTCCGGTTCGTATTCGCCGGTGACCATGACCTTCGCGATCGAGGTTCCCCCGGTCGTCGTCTCGTCGGTGACGTTGGCACGTACGACCCCGTCGATGTCTGCCACGGAGTCCGCGACCTGATCGGCATGCGCCGAGTCGGTGACAACCCAGATCGGCTGTGACTCGCCGGGAGGGAAATGATCAGCCAACACGTCGAGGCCCTGTGCCGATTCGGACTGCACGCGGAACTTCTCGGACTGGTCCAGCCCCACCGAAGTGCCGATGAGCCCTGTGGCCATGATGCCGAGAATGATGATTCCGGCGCCGAGGTGGATGCCCGGCTTCTTGACCACGCGAGTCGCGATTCTGCGCCAGATGGAGGATTTCGCTGCGGGCTTCGTTCCGGCAGTTTCGTCGGCAGCAGTTTCGTCAGCGGCAGTCTCGTCAGCGGCAGTTTCGTCAGTGGCCTCCTGAACCTTGGGGACGAAGGGCCAGAACACGCCCTTGCCACAGATCGCGAGGACCGGTGGCAGTGCGAAGAGCACGGCGGCTGCGGCGATGATGAGGCCGATTGCGGCGGTGATGCCCAGTCCCCGGGTTCCTGGGATCACGGCGAAGACGAGGCTGAGCAGGGACAGGACCACGGTCAGGTTTGACGCGAGGATCGTCGACGCCGTGTGGGTCCACGCGGAGCCCAGCGCGATGCGGTGATCGTTTTCGCGGCCCAGTTCCTCCCTGTAGCGGGAGATGAACAGGAGCGCGTAGTTGGCTCCGGCGCCGAAGACCAGGACGCTGATGATGCCCGCGTCGAACTGCAGATCGAGGGCATCGCCGACGGCCGCGGTCACAGTGGATGCCAGGCCGTCGGCAGTGCCGATGACGATGAGCGGCAGCAGCCATAGGATCGGTGAGCGGTAGGTGATGATGAGCAGCAGCGCGACGATGACGATGGTCACGATGAGGAGTGTGAAATCTGCACCGCCGAACGCGGAAGCGATGTCGGCGCCGATCGCGGGACCACCGGTGACCAGGAGGGACATTCCCGAGTCCTCGAGCTGACCGGCTACCGAATCGCCGGCGATGAAGTCACGAAGTCCCTCGACGGTCTCAGCGGTGTCGCTGTTGGTCAGTCCGACCTCGATGGGGACCATGAGCAGTGCGGCCTTGCCGTCGTCGCTCATAATCGGGCCGGTCGCCTTGGATGCGTCGCCGCTGGCAGAGGAGTCAGACGATCCTGAGGAGTCGATGTAGTCGCCGAGCGAGCCGCCCAGCTTCCCCAAGTCGGTCTGTTCGCTCGAGCTCAGTTTCGAGCCGTCGTCGTGGGAGGCAACGACCATGACCGACTGCTTGTTGGCGCCCGGGAACTTCTTCAACAGCTGGTCGACCTGGGTGGATTCGGCATCGGCCGGAGCTGATTCGTTGGCTCGGTCCTCGCCTGCCCCGGACAGGAGTCCGAACAGGAGGGTGACGAGGATGACGACCCCGCCGAGGACGAACCACGACCCGCGCTTCGACACGAGCGTGTTCGCGCTTTTCGTGAGTGTTGTGTTCATGTCTCTAGCTCATCAATTCTCAGAGCTGGAAACATCGCCTAGGAGTTCAGACTAAACCTGCAACTTTAGATGGAGAAAGTGCATCACCTGCGGCAATCACCACCGTGACCTGCATAAACACTTCGTCAGCCGGCTCGATCTCCGTACCCGCCACCGCAGGTGTCTCAGATGATCGTCGCTCCTGCGGCGTCCATCTCAGCCAGAGCCAGCATGGATGAGTCCTTGCCGACACCAGCGATGAGGTCCTGGCGAACACAGACGGACCATCCGCCCTTCAGCGCGTCGAGGACGGTAGCGCAGACGCAGTGGTCGGTGGCGATGCCGACGACGTCCACCTCGGCGATGTCGAGGCTCTTCAGCAGGTCGCCGAGGCGCTCCCCAGCATCCGTTGTCCCCTGGAAAGCGGAGTAGTCGGGAGTGCCCTGACCCTTGCGCACGTGATGGGTGATGGCATCTGTGGTCAGCAGAGGATCGTATTCGGCGCCCTCGGTGTCCGCGACGCAGTGGACGGGCCAGGAATCAACGAAATCGGGGCTCTGGCTGAAGTGGCCACCGTTGTCGCTGTCGGCATCATGCCAGTCGCGGGAGGCGATGATCGCGTCATAGTCACCTGCAGAGGCGCCGAGGAAGCGGGTCACCTCGGCGGCAACGGCGTCACCACCGTCCACGCCGAGCGCCCCGCCCTCGGTGAAGTCGTTTTGGATGTCCACGATGAGAAGTGCCTTCGCCATACCTCGAGCATAGGCGCTGACGCGGGATTGTCAGCTCTGCTTCAGGGCTTTCTTCTGAGCCTTCTTCGCCGCTTTCCGGGCCGCCTTCTTGGTGGCGCCGGCTCCGGCGACGAGGAGGAGCCCACCCAATGCTGCGACGTTCTTCGAGAAGTGAGTCTTGTGAGCGGCAGCGTCGGCACCGTCCATGTCCCAGAAGGCGTGGCCGGCCAGTGTGGTCGGCACCAGAGATCCGGCGAGTGCGAGCGCGGAGAGTCGTGGCTTGATGCCCAGCGCCATGGTGGTTCCGGCGAGCAGTTGGAGTCCGCCGTTGGCACGGACTAGGAGTTCATCGTCTTCGGGAAGGATCGGCACGTATTCGCGGATCGCATCGAGCGTCGGAGAGGCAGCCGCGACACGACCGCCGGGGTTGGTCAGTGCCGAATATCCTCCGGTGATGAAGATCGGTGAGGTGAGTACGCGTCCTGCTGTCTGCAGCAACGATGATCCTAGTGCCATGGGATTCTCCTTCAGGTTTGGGGTTTTGAGCTTAACGGATGCCTGAGCTCAGCCTCAAAGCGCCTCGTCGTGCGGCGCCACGGGGGCTGCAGGCGCCACGGGAGCCTTCGGTTGCTTGATGCCCAGTTCTGGTCGCTTCCGGAACTGGCCCGTGGCGAAGAGAACGGCGATGACGATTGCGGAGACGATCCAACCGGAGACTCCCAAGAACGAGACCAAGGCCATGTCCGGGGTTGAGGCGGATCCGTCGATGAACAGCCCGAGCAGCATCCCCGCCGAACCGTTGAGCGCAGCATGTGCGACGACGGCAGGCCAGACCGAACCCGTGCGCAGTCGCAGCCAGCCGAACAGGATCCCCACCATGACACAGCCGCCGACCATGAAGGCCAGCCCCGTGATGTCGGGGCGCGCGAAGTTGTATCCGAGCAGGATCAGCGGTGCATGCCACAGGCCCCAGATCACTCCGACGATGAGGAGCGCGGGCCAGGTGCCGAGTGGACGCAGGCTCGTCAGCAGCCAGCCTCGCCAGCCGACCTCCTCGCCGAAGGCGACGATCACATTGAGCAGTGATCCCAGCGCCATGATCACAAGGTAGCCGATGACAGCCACGACCAGCGGGATCTCGTCCAGCCCGGGCAGCTGCGCCAACTGAGCCTTGAACCCTGAGAGACCCAGCAGGTCAACCTGCATCCATCCGAAGGCTGCGCCCAGCAGGTAGGCCACGGCCACGAGCACGAATATCCCGAAGAAGGCGAGCGCGGTCATCCCGAGAACCCGGCCGAAGGGACGCAGCGGCCAGATGCCGAGGTACCTGACGATGCTGGCCCGAGGCTCACCGGTGCGACGGCGCTGGATGATCATCGCCACGATCACAGCGATCAGCGGGGTGAACATCATGGCCATTCCCGACACCTGCACGAGCAGTGGATTGCCCAACCCTTCACCGCTCAACCACAGGGGCAGGCACGCAACCCAGGCGAGAACCGCTGCCACTACACCGAAGACTGCGACCTCGAGCCACGGCACCTGAGCCGGCACGATCGCCAGCGGTCGGCCCTTGGGGTCCACGTCCTCCCCCACCGAGGTGGCTGCGGGCTCTGTGCCCACGGTGGCGTTGTCGCTTCTGTCCGTTCCCGTGCTCACGGTTCCTCCTCAGTCCTGCACCGACGCTGCCTTTTGGGTCCACTCTGCTGTCTGTGCTGCTTTCATCATCCAACCTACGTTGTCGGCCGATCGTGCACCTCCGCCGTGTGACTGAAATCGATCTCGCCCATCCGGCCGAGGGAGACCCCCGTGTCGATTCGCCTCTGCCGAAGCAGTGCTCCTGTTCTCGCTCCTCTCCCGTCTCACTCCCCTCCCGTCTCACTCCCCTCCCGTCCTCGACCATCCATATTCTGAGATACGATGAACACCGTTGAATCACCGTCGATTCGTGCAAAGGCGCAATCTCATGACCGAACATTCCCCGAAATCACATCTCTCCGACTCCGATCACCTCTCGGTCCTCGGCTACGAGGACTCCTTCGAACGATCGATGAGCCCCTGGGCGAACTTCGCCCTCGGCTTCACCTATCTCTCCCCGCTCGTCGGCGTCTACTCGCTCATGGCTGTGGCCCTCTCCACCGGCGGACCACCATCGATGTGGTGGATCATCATCGTCGCGTGCGGCCAGATGCTGGTCGCCCTGGTCTTCGGTGAAGTCGTCTCCCAGTTCCCCATCGCCGGTGGGATCTACCCTTGGTCACGCAGACTGTGGGGTAAGCGGTATGCCTGGATGGCCGCGTGGGTCTACATCTGCGCCCTCATCGTCACCATCACCTCGGTGGCGGAGTTCGGTGCCGGATTCGTGTCGAGTCTGTTCGGCTTCGAACTGAATCGCAACACCACCCTTCTCTTGGCCTTGGGCCTGCTGGTCCTGGCCCTGGCCATCAACTTCAGCGGCACCAAGTGGTTGGCCCGGATCGCACGCATCGGCCTGTTCGCCGAACTCATCGGCGTCATAGGCCTCGGCCTGTTCCTGCTCATCTTCGAACGCAAGCACAGCTTCGGCGTGTTCTTCGACTCCATGGGAACCGCCGGTGATGGCAGCTACGCCGCCGCATTCATGGGCGCTGCGGTCGCCGGACTCTTCCTCTTCTACGGCTTCGAGGCCTGCGGCGACGTCGCCGAAGAGGTGTCCGATCCGGCCCGCGGCATCCCCAAGGCCATGCTCATGACGATCCTCGTCGGCGCGGTCTCGGCCCTGTTCTCATTCGGCGGCTACGTGCTGGCAGCCCCGAACCTCGACGAGATCGTGGCCGGTCAGGTCGAGGACCCCATTCCCGCGATCCTCCAGGGCAGCCTCGGCACGGTCGGGGCGAAGATCTTCCTCCTCGTCGCAATCACCGCATTCATCTCCTGTGTGCTCAGCCTCCAGGCCGCGGCCTCGCGCCTGATATTCAGCTTCGCCCGCGACGGGATGATGCCAGGTCACAAGTGGCTGTCCAAGGTCACCGACGGCACAAAGGTCCCTCGCAACGCCCTCATCGTCGCCTGCATCACCCCCGCCCTCATCTGCGTGCTGATCTGGTTCAATGATGGAATCCTCGTTGCGGTCACCTCCTTCGCCATCCTCGGCATCTACCTCGCATTCCAGATGGTCGTCCTCGGCGCGCTGCGGCAGCGCTTCAAGGGTTGGAGGCCCGCAGGCCCGTGGTCGCTGCGGGGCTGGGGAATCATCGTCAACATCGCGGCGCTGGCCTATGGGATCTTCGCCATGATCCTGTTGGCACTGCCCGGCGACTCGGGTTCGTTCTTCGCCGACTGGATCGTGCTTCTCGGCCTCGTCGTGGTGCTCGTGGTCGGGGTCGTCTATCTCTTCACCGCCCGTCCGGACCGGCAGTCCGACGCCCCCGAAGGTGACGCCATCGCCGTCGCCGAGGCGATCCGCTCCCACCGCTCGAATCGCTGAGATCCAGCCCACGGGTCGCCGAACGCCGAGCGGACCACTTAGTTTCGAGCGGACCCGCTATAGGGTGTCCCTGCGAAGCCAAGTGGTCCGCTCGTTTCCACGCAGTGAGCTGCCCGGCAGTGCAGGCCAACTCGGCGAGGGTCGGGATCCTCCACTCAACCACATAAAAATACATGTCCATGTATAACAATTCGACATGAGCTGGTCCGACGGTTAAGCTGGTCAGCATGTCGAAAGTATTGTCTGCACTCCCAATCGGTGAACACGTTGGAATCGCCTTCTCCGGCGGACTGGATACGTCCTGCGCGGTCGCATGGATGCGTCACAAGGGCGCCATTCCCTGCACCTACACGGCCGATATCGGCCAGTACGACGAGCCCGACCTCGACTCCGTGACGGAGCGCGCGAAGGAATACGGTGCAGAGATCGCCCGGTTCGTCGACGCCAAGCGCCTGTTGGTCGAAGAGGGCTTCGTCGCCCTGCAGTGCGGTGCCTTCAACGTCCGCTCCGGCGGCAAGACCTACTTCAACACGACCCCTCTGGGCCGTGCGGTCACCGGCACGATGCTTGTGCGCGCCATGAAGGAAGACGGCGTCGACATCTGGGGCGATGGCTCGACCTACAAGGGCAACGACATCGAACGCTTCTACCGCTACGGCCTGATGGCCAACCCGAAGCTGCGCATCTACAAGCCATGGCTCGACTCGGACTTCGTCGAGGAACTGGGCGGACGCCAGGAGATGAGCGAATGGCTCGTCGAACACGGCTACCCCTACCGTGACTCTGCCGAGAAGGCATACTCCACCGACGCCAACATCTGGGGCGCGACTCACGAGGCCAAGACGCTTGAATTCCTCGATGCCGGACTCGACATCGTCGAACCGATCATGGGCGTCGCGGCCTGGCGCGACGACGTCGAGGTCACAACCGAAGAGGTCACTGTCGGCTTCGAGGCTGGTCGTCCCGTGTCGATCAATGGTCAGAAGTACGACGATCCTGTCGCCCTGGTCTTCAAGGCCAACGAGATCGGCGGCCGTCACGGACTCGGCGTCTCCGACCAGATCGAGAACCGCATCATCGAGGCGAAATCGCGGGGCATCTACGAGGCTCCCGGCATGGCACTGTTCCACATCACCTATGAGCGTCTGCTCAACGCCATTCACAACGAAGACACCATCGCGCTCTACCACGAAGAGGGGCGCCGCTTGGGTCGGCGCATGTACGAGGGACGTTGGTTGGATCCGCAGTCACTCATGCTGCGCGAATCGATGCAGCGCTGGGTCGCCTCGGCGATCACCGGCGAAGTGACGTTGCGCCTGCGCCGCGGTGACGACTACACGATCGTCAACACCACTGGCCCCAACCTCAGCTACCACCCGGAGAAGCTGTCAATGGAGCGCGTGGGCGACGCCGCCTTCGGCCCCGAGGACCGTATCGGCCAACTGACCATGCGCAACCTCGACATCGCCGACTCGCGTGCCCGTCTCGAGCAGTACGCCGCTATGGGCATCGTCTCAGGTCCGACCTCTGAACTCATCGGCTCCCTTGAGGCCGGTGGCGCCGAGGAGATCGCGAACTCCACCGCCGACGTCGACGCGGCCAGCGACCGTGCCGGCCTCTCCGCCGCCTTCGACACCGGCACCGACTGACCAGGAACCGTCAGTACCTACTGCACAGCAGACTCTGAACTGCAGGCGATCCTCAGCAGTTGGTGCATCCGCTTCGATTTCACACCAGATTTCGAAGTGAATGCACCAACTGCTGAGTTCATTCACGCCGACTCGTTGAGGCGCTCACATTGACCGTGGGCGGCAGGCAATGCGCACCAGCCGATGAGATGATCATTGGCATGCCCTGCTCCCCGCATTCCCTCGCCGAGGTGATCGACTCGGAACTTCGCGCTCGTGGCAGTTCCGCACGCGCGGCGAAGGACCGCGCCTACCTCAAGAGCGGACTCGTCCACTACGGCGTCGGCGTGCCCACTACTCGGGCAGTGGTCCACAATGCACTGCGGATGGCGGATCTTGACCACGACGGAGTCATCGAACTCGCCGAGGAGCTCTGGAACTCTGCGGGTGACCTCGGCATGAATGACCACGAGAGACCTGACAGCAGTTCTCCGGAGTTGGAGCCGAGCGGAAGTGCGACTCCGGTTTATGAATGTCGCAGCGCGGCGGCGATGGTGCTCATCCAAATGAAGGACCACCTCGGCGCTGGTGACAGTGACTTCTTCGAACGACTGCTGCGACAGTCCCGCACCTGGGCGCTCGTAGATCCACTCGCCGGTGATGCCGTCGGCCCGTTGTCTGAACATGATGCGGAGTTTGCTCCGGTGCTCGAACGCTGGGCGAGCGACGACGATTTCTGGATCCGACGCTCAGCGCTGCTGGCCCACCTGCGACCACTGCGGGAAGGCCGCGGAGACTTCGAGCGATTCTCACGTCTCTCCGATGCGATGCTGGAAGAGACGGAATTCTTCATCCGCAAAGCAATCGGCTGGGTACTGCGCGACACCGCCCGCACACGACCGGAGATGGTCTTCGACTGGATGCTGCCGCGCGCCCATAGAGCCTCGGGCGTGACGATGCGTGAAGTGGTGAAGCATCTGTCGCCTGAGCAGCGGAATGCACTGCTTGCGGCTAAAGGGACTCGGCGAAGTCGAGCAGGATCTGGTTGAAGGCCCCCGGCGCCTCGATGTTGGCGGCATGGCCAGCGTTGGGGATGACCGCCGATGAGCCGAGCGGAGCCAGGCCTGCGGATGCGGCTGCGTGCGATGAGGGCCAGTGCTCGCTCTCGGCTCCGGCGACGAAGAGCACAGGCACGTCGGCGCCTTCGATCACGGAACGCCAATCGGCCTTCGCATGGTCGCCCAGCAGACCCAGCTCGCCACGGCTGAGCTTGTGATCCACACCCTTCATGGCCTTGAGCAGACGCACCATGCGCCTGCCTCGCTTCCAGACGGGGGTGCCATGCCCCGTGGGAGGAATGCCCTCGGCGAAGTAGGTGTCGACGTTGGACTCCTCGTAGCCGTAATACCCGTGCGGCCAGTCAGCGGTGTTGAGCATCTTAGGCGTCTGGTCGACGACAGCGATTCCGGTGATGCGATCGGCACCGAACTGGGAGAGATAGGACCAGATGGTGTTGCCGCCCATGGATCCGCCCACGAGCAGAACATTTCGCAGATCCAAAGCCTCGAGAACTTGTGCCACGTCCTGACCACGCCGCTCCATGGTCACACCAGACTTGGGGTGGTCGGCACCTCCGTGGCCGCGCAGGTCAACTGAGAACACCTCGTATCCAGCCTGTGCCAACGGTTGAACCTGGTAGCGCCAGCTGGTCGCCGGTGCCTTGAACCCCGCCAGCAGCATCACGGGGCGACCGGCGGGGTCTCCGGTCTGCGTGTACTCGAGACTGACGCCGTCATCGGCAATGATTGCGGTCACGGTTCAATCCTAGCGCTGGACTCCCCGGGAGTCGGGGTCCGCAATGACTATGCCGTTCTCCGGACTTCGAGGGTGAACTCATAAAAGAAGCCCCTCGCCAGCTGTTCCTGCTGGTGAGGGGCTTCCCTACTGTGCGCCACGAGGGATTCGAACCCCCAACCTTCTGATCCGTAGTCAGATGCTCTATCCGTTGAGCTAGTGGCGCATGTCGCCCGGACTCTCGCCCTGCAACTCGATCAACTATACACACCAAAATCACCCAAGCTCAAATTCGACGGAAGTGCGCTTCGCCACATTCGCGGATTCGGAGAATCCTAGACCTCAGGCCCGTCTCAACGGACCTTTGATACGAGCGAACTGGCGAGAATACTGAGGTCACTGCCTTCATGAAACTGCACCTTTTGCAAAGAAGCATCATGCGTATGCAAAAACACATCATTGCTTTGATCTATGTGCGTCTTTAGAGGTGGTGTTGTGACCCAATGCACATCTTCCGAGAACTCAAAACCAGGATTTTCCGGTCCGTCCGAGCCCTACGGTGGAGATGTACCAGCCGACAGGCGGAACCCCGTAATCCCGATTGACCAGGAGACCACTCATGACTGTCCTCGACCATGACGTCGTCGCTGACCAGCTGAAGAACGCACCGACCGATAGCGAGCCGGTGCTTTCGTTCGTCAGCAGGGTCGCCACCCTCACCACTCCAGACGATATCGTCTGGGTCGATGGTTCGGATGAGCAGAAGGCCACCATCGCCGACCAGCTCGTCGAAGCCGGCACCATCGTTCGCCTGACCGGCACCAAGGACTCATTCTACGCGGCCTCCGACCCCGAGGACGTCGCCCGCGTGGAGGGCCGCACCTACATCTGCTCCGTCGAGGAGAAGGATGCCGGGGCGCTCAACAACTGGATGGCTCCGGCCGAGATGAGGGAGACCCTCAAGCCGCTCTTCGACGGTTCGATGCGCGGACGCACCATGTACGTCATCCCGTTCGTGATGGGACATGCTGAGGCCGACCAGCCGATGTTCGGCATCGAGCTCACCGATTCCCCCTACGTTGTCCTCTCCATGCTCGTCATGGCGCGTTCGGGCAAGACCGCCCTCGACGCGATCGTGGCCAATGGCGGCACCTTCGTCGAGTGTGTGCACTCGGTCGGCGCTCCGCTCGAAGCCGGGCAGGAGGACGTCGCCTGGCCCTGCAACCCCACCAAATACATCACTCACTTCCCCGAAGAGCGCTCCATCTGGTCCTTCGGCTCCGGCTACGGCGGCAACGCGCTGCTCGGCAAGAAGTGCTACGCGCTGCGCATCGCTTCGTCGATCGCCCGTGATGAAGGCTGGTTGGCCGAGCACATGCTCATCCTCAAGCTGACGAGCCCGGAAGGCGAGGTCAAGTACATCGCCGCCGCATTCCCTTCGGCCTGCGGCAAGACCAACCTCGCCATGATCGAGCCCACCATTCCCGGCTGGAAGGCCGAGACCCTGGGCGACGACATCGCCTGGATGCGCTTCGGCGACGACGGCCAGCTCTACGCCGTCAACCCTGAGTTCGGTCTCTTCGGAGTCGCCCCGGGCACCGGCTACACCACCAACCCGACCGCGATGCGGGCCATCGAAGCCGGCGGAAACATCTTCACCAACGTCGCCCTGACCGACGACGGTGATGTGTGGTGGGAGGGCAAGACGGACGAGAAGCCAGCTCACCTCACCGACTGGCGCGGCAACGACTGGACGCCTGATTCCGAGACCCCAGCCGCTCACCCGAATTCGCGCTTCTGCACCCCGATCGCCAACGTTCCGACGCTGGCTCCTGAGTGGACGAACCCGAACGGCGTGCCGATCTCGGCAATCCTCTTCGGCGGCCGCCGCAAGACGACCATGCCGCTCGTGACTGAGACCAAGGACTGGAACCACGGTGTCTTCATGGGCTCGGTGCTCTCCTCAGAGACCACCGCTGCCGCCACCGGAGCCGTCGGCGTCGTTCGTCGCGATCCCATGGCGATGCGTCCGTTCATCGGCTACAACGTCGGTGACTACCTGCAGCACTGGCTCGACATCGGAAACACCGAGGGCGCCCAGCTGCCGAAGATCTTCTACGTGAACTGGTTCCGCCGCGACGAGGACAACTCGTTCCTGTGGCCAGGCTTCTCCGAGAACTCACGGGTTCTCAAGTGGGTCTTCGAGCGCGTCACCGGCACCGCCGACGCCGTCGAGAGCCCGCTCGGCCTGACCCCAGTCGAAGGCGGCCTGGACACCGAGGGACTCGACTTCACCGACGAGCAGCTGCGCAAGGCACTTGAGATCAAGCCCGAGGAATGGCAGACCGAGCTCGGACTCATCGAAGACTGGTATGAGCAGCTCGGCGATTCGGTACCTGCCGAACTCCGCGCTGAGGTCGACAACCTGCGCAATCGCCTGGGCCTCGCCTGAGTCTTCGAGTCGCTGAGTCTTTGCCTCGTTGAGTTGCTGCGTCGCTGAGTTGTTGCGTCGCTGACTGAGTGAGGTTCTGAACCGCACAGAGAATCCCCCAACCATCGCCGAGGTGGTTGGGGGATTTTCATGTGCGAGGAAGCGGCGTCCTCGGGGATCAGCGCATCACCTACCGGGAGCACCGATGAACACCTTTGCAGATGTAGGACGAGATGCTCCGGGGAAGACATGCAGAGCTAGCGGTTGCGAATGTGACCTTCACGGGCGAATGTCACCGTGAACATCAGGGGAGGCATCCACTCGGCGTTCAGGCTTGTCTGCCCGGAGGAATGCAGAGAGCGTGCGGGCCGGTCCGACAGCCGATGCAACAGCACCGTGGAGCATAGGCTCCGCAACCGTCGCGGAATACCGGCCGCTCCAACGCCGTGAAGTGCGGGAATGCAATGAAGGTCAGAGACGCACTCAGGCGCCGTGGAGTGCCGGGACGATCAGGTAGACGCCGACGAGCACAACGATGCTGCAGACGCCGAACACTGCCCAGTAGCCGAGCCTGAGCAGGGGTTTGCTCTGGCCTTCGGCAGCCAGGTCGACGTGGACTGCCCGCATCCGCACTGCACTGGAGAAGAGCGTGATGACCACGATCGCTGACACCCAGGTCGCGACCGCAACGATGAGGAAAGAGCTCCATTCGATCATTTCGAATCTCCCTTGTCTGCGTGTGCCCCGTCAGCATCTGTCTCCGCCGCAGGATTGCGCACAGCGCTGGAGCCGGAGTTGGTACCCACAGCGGAACTGGCGCCGTCGTCAAGGCCAGCACCGGACTTCGCATCCACTCTGTCAGCAAGTCGCTGATCTCGGGCTTCGATGCGAGAGGCACGCTTCATGGCTGCCCGCTTGCGGTTGCGGTCCTTGCGCAGCTTGCGCTTACGACCGCGGATCCCCACGGCCTCGCCGACGGTGTCGAAGTTCGAGAGCTCGGGATCTGCGACCTTGCGTGAGCTGAGGAAGATCCAGAGGACTGCGACGACCGCGATGACTGTGTCGACGATAACGCCGATGGTGCCGAGGTGCGCGATGCCTGCTGCGATGCCACCGACGATTCCGGCCGCCGGGATGGTCAGCAGCCAACCCGATGCGATGCGCCCGGCAGTGGACCACTTCACGTCCGCACCCTTGCGGCCCAGACCGGAGCCGACCACCGAACCGGACGCCACCTGCGTCGTCGACAGGGCGAAGCCGAGGTGGGAAGAGGCGAGGATGGCCGCGGCCGTCGAGGTTTCGGCAGCCAGTCCCTGAGCAGGCTTGACGGTGGTGAGCTTGGTGCCGAGGGTGTCGATGATCCGCCATCCGCCGATATAAGTTCCCAGGGCGATCGCCAACGCGCAAGCTCCGATCACCCAGAGGTGAGGACCGGTTCCGTGGTCCTGCAGATTCGCGGACACGAGCACCAGGGTGATGACGCCCATGGTCTTCTGCGCATCGTTGGTTCCGTGTGCCAGAGCCACGAGCGAGGAGCTGAAGATCTGCCCGTATTTGAACGGTGCCCGGTGAGCGGTCTTGCCTTCGCCATTGCGTCGTGTGATGGCATAGGCCAGGCGCGTGCACAGATAGGCACCCACACCTGCAATGATCGGAGCAGCGAGTGCAGGCAGGACCACTTTGGACAAGAAGACGCCGAAGTCGACGGAGTTGAGGCCCGCGCCGATGATCGCGGCACCGATCAGCCCCCCGAACAGTGCATGTGAGGACGACGACGGCAGGCCGAAGCGCCACGTCGCCATGTTCCAGATGATCGCACCGATGAGGCCGGCAAGGATGAAGTCCGGAGTGATCTGGACTCCCCCATCGCCCTCTTTGATGATGCCCCCGGAGATGGTCTTAGCCACCTCGGTGGACAGGAAGGCGCCGACGAGGTTGAGCACTGCCGCCAGGGTGACCGCCGTCTTTGGCTTGATCGCTCCTGTGGCGATCGGAGTCGCCATGGCATTGGCTGTGTCGTGAAAACCGTTGGTGAAGTCAAAGAACAGTGCCAGCACGATGACCAGCACAACGACGAAGATGATTTCCACTAAGCGACCTTGAACGTAGACACAATTCGGACCGTGGATGATTTAGCTGGCGGGCAGCGACCTCAATCAGCAAAAAGTCTACCGCCTATTCCCCCGAATCTTCACCTACAGTTCCGCGCTGCTGCGCTTAGGACACCCGGCGTTCACTTGTGAGCTGGGGGAATGTGCCCCCATCAGGCGAGAGAATGTATCGACGTTCACACTCGACCTGATGAGGACACGCTTGTCAGACGACGTATTCGTCGGCGACGCTCAGCGCTTCATCGAGCACCTCGAGACCGAATCGCACGTCTGTATCGGGGGTGTTCAGTGGTGGGACGACATGGATCCGGTTGAAGTTCGCGAATGGAAGCACCCCACCTGACTTCATCGCCGCAATCACCCGATTCATCTCCGGAGAGCTGCCGCCGTAAGCCGCCAGTGGTTCACGCGTGGTCCGGTCCTTGACCAGCTCAACGGCCCAGAAGCACCCCATTCCGCGAACGTCTCCGATCGAAGGGTGACGCTGCGCCATCTCGTGCAGCGCCGGCCCGATGATGTCGCGGCCGAGGCGCTCGGCGTTGCCGATCATTCCCTCGTCGTCCATCGCATTGATGGTGGCGACTGCTGCGGCGCAGGCCAGTGGGTGGCCCGAATAGGTCAGACCGCCGGGGTAGACACGGTCACGGAAGGTCTCGAAGATCGCATCCGAGATCACGACTCCGCCCAGTGGCACATAGCCCGAGTTCACGCCCTTGGCGAAGGTGATGAGGTCCGGGGTGACATCCCAATGGTCGACGGCGAACCAGCGTCCGGTGCGGCCGAAGCCGGCCATCACCTCGTCGGCGATGTAGACGATGCCGTAGCGGGCCGTCAGTTCCCGCACCCCTTCGAGGTATCCGGCTGGAGGTCCGTAGATTCCGGCCGTCCCGGGCACAGTCTCGAGGATGAGCGCGGCGATGTTGCTCGGCCCCTCCAAGGTGATCATGTCCTCGAGGTGCTGCAGTGCCCGCTGCGTCTCCTCCGCCTCGGTGGTGGCGCCGAAGTACGAACGGTACTGGTAGGCGGGCATGAAGTGAACGATGCCCTCGGCCGAGTAGTCGCTGGCGAAGCGACGCGGGTCGCCTGTGGCGTTGACTGCCAGCTGGGTGCCGCCGTGGTAGCTGCGGTAGGCGGAGAGGACCTTGGTCCGCCCGGTGTGCAGGCGCGCCATGCGGATCGCGTGCTCGTTCGCGTCGGCGCCGCCGTTGGTGAAGAACACGTGGTCGAGGTCGCCTGGCGCCCGATCGGTGATGAGTCGAGCCGCTTCTGAGCGGGCATCATTGACGTGCTGCGGGGCAATCGTGCATAGCTTCGCCGCCTGCTCCTGGATCGCTGCGACGACCCTCGGGTGCTGGTGCCCGATGTTCGTGTTCACCAGCTGCGAAGACATGTCGAGCAGCTTCTGCCCCTCTCCGTCCCAGATATAGGGGCCTTCGGCAGCCAGAATGGTCATCGGGTCGAAGGGTCCCTGTGCCTGCCAGGAATGGAAGACGTGTGCCCGGTCGAGGTCATGAGCCCGCTGACCCACGCGTACCTGGTCAGCGGTGAACGCCCGTTCGCCGTGATCCAGATCCACGTCGTGCTTCGAGCCGTCGGAGTTGGATTCGTTGACCTCATGGTCGAGTTCTTCGTTAGCACTGATCGCAGTCATGACGTGCCATCCTTTCGCTTTTCATTTCATATCGCCGAGGTGGGTCAGTCCGCCGAGGTGGCCCTGATTCTTCAATGGTGAGTCAGCTGAACTCGAATCACCATGAACACCCTGTCAACATATGTCGTTTCAGACTTACACTGTGTAAATCACGCGATCTCAAACCGGCGAAAGGAAACGCACATTGGACGTCTGGTCACAGCGAGCACCCGATCTGACGATCGCGGGCCTGCTCGACGTCGACGAGATCCGCCGTGGCGATCCCGAAGTCGTAGCCGGTGGTGACCAGCTGGGACGTGCGGTGAGATGGGTGCACATCGCCGATTCGGAGAATGTCGCACAGTTCCTCGAAGGCGGTGAACTCGTGCTCAGCACCGGCTTGTCCTACCGGTCTTCACCGGAATCGACCGCGAATTTCTTCGATCAGCTCGAATCAGCTTCCGCCTCCGGCGCTGTCATCGAACTCATCCATGACGATGGCCGACCTGATGACGAAGCCATCGAAACCGTACGCGCTGCCGCCCGTGATCGTGAGATCCCGATCGTGATTCTGCGCCACCGCATCAAGTTCGTCCGCGTCACGGAGCTCGCCCACCAGGAACTGCTCAATCGCCAGCTGGCCCGCGTTGAGCATGCGCGCACGGTCCACGAGGCCTTCACACAGTTGAGTCTGGAGAGTGCTGGAGCCCAGGACATCGTCGATCGAACGGCGGATCTGCTGGGCTCACCCGTCATACTCGAAGACGTCGGACATCGACTGCTCGCCTACGCCGGTGACACACCCTCGTCACGCACTGAGCAACACGAAAGCACGGGGACGGACCACCTCGGCGAGGGCAGCGGGCACGGGCAGCGGTGGCTGCAGACCCCGGTGGGACTGCGAGATCGACGGTGGGGCCGCCTTCTGGCGCCGGGGCGTCTGGGAACTGACGAGGCGGCCGTGCAGGTCATCGAGCGCGCCGCACAGACTCTGACTCTGGCGAGGATGGCCGAACGCGACGAACAGGACCTCCTCGTTGCGGCTCAGGGCGGATTGGTCCGCGACATCATCGAATCGGCAGACGTCGACGAGAAGCAGGTCCGAGATCGGGCGGCGGACCTTGGCTTCACACCACGAGGCCGCATGATTCCCGTGGTCGTGCGCGTTGATCGCGGCCCGAACACCGACCCGACAACACTGCAACTGCGGGAACGGTCACTGCACCGTGATTTCGTATCTGCAGCAACCGCTCACCGCTGCTCCACACTGTCCGCCGGTCTGCAATCGGGCTCATTCGGGGTCGTGGTGGCGCTGCCGCCAGGTGCCGATGACGATGCAGTCCTCGAGCGGCTCATCGCTGAACTTCCCAGCCGCGACACCACAGTTGGAGTCGGGCGGACGAGCAAGTCGATCGTCGACGCTGCCATTGGGCTCGAATCCGCCACCCAGGTGGCCGAGATCGCGTCGACACTCGAGCTGCGACAACGGCAGTACTACCGATTCTCCGACGTGAGGCTGCGGGGGCTGCTTTCATCCCTGCACGATGATCCGAGTGTTCGGGCCTTCGCCGAGGCAGAACTGGCCCCTCTGCTCGAGGCCGATAGTGGGGGTGGGGGTGAGGGTGAGGAGATGCTCACCCTCCTCGAGCAGTTGACCACTCACGGCGGCAACAAGTCAGCACTTGCCCGCAGCAGCTTCCTGTCCCGTCCGGCACTGTACGCACGACTGGACAAGCTGCAGCGCAGGCTCGGCGTCTCGCTGGAGGATGCGGAATCACGCACTGCACTCCACGTCGCCATTCTGTGGCTGCGCACGAATGGCTGACCGTGGGATAGATCAGCGCGGTCGGAATGTCCGAGCGCATTCGTTCCCATCCCAGCGAACTCTTCGATGGTGAACGGCAGCGGCAGCGAATTCTCGTGGCCTGATGGTGCGCCCGACGTTGCTGCGCTGCGATGAGATCGCGAGCGCGCTCGACCCGCCGTTGGCTCGAGGTCCGCGACGTCCTCGGTCGGGGTGACTTCGCGCAGGGTGATCCCGGCGAGCACCTCGGCGACGAGGTTGGCGTGACCGTTGAGTTCCATGCTCTGCTCCATTGCGGTCGAACGATCGCTGTCCGGTACTTCTGTGCTCGGTAGCTCTGCAGTCGGAGTTCCCGGCGCTCGGGTCACTCCCCGGCCGTCATTCGGCCCATTCCCAGCCCCCAGATGTCGCCGACGGTATAGCCGACAGGGAACGGATCGTCGCATTCGAGGACAAGCTGGTGGAACCCGGTGATCCACCCGCGGCCGCTGATCGTTGGGATGACGGCCGGAAAGTCGCCCACGGATGCCACCTCCTTCACCTCGGCGGTGAAGGTGGTACCCATCATCGATTCGTGGACGAACTCGTCCCCGACCGCCAGCTCTCCCCTGGCGAACATCGCGGCCACGCGGCCACTGGTCCCGGTCCCGCACGGCGACCGGTCGAGAGTGCCTGACCAGGTGCTCGGATCATCGAGGTCGACCTCACCGTTGGGCAGGACCACGGCATTGCGGCCGTGCGTGCCCTCGGTTCGTGCTGGCCCGTGGATCATCGGCAGAGCTATCGAGTCGACCTCCGGGATGAGCGGGTGGACGACGTGGAATGCATCGTCGGCGGCCTTCCTCATCACCGCTGCGGCCCGGATGATCTCCTTCGCATTCGCCGGCTCGAGGTCGACGCCGAGGTGTTCGGCCGTGGTCTGGACGTAGAACTGTCCCCCGAAGACGATGTCGACGGGAATCGTTCCGTAGCCGGGAACGTCTAAAGGCAGATCGAGGCCGTGGACGAAAGCCGGAACGTTGTCGAAGGTGACCATTGTGGCCCGTCCCTCTTCCACCTTTGCACGCACCGTGACGATTCCGACTGCTGTGTCGACGCGCAGAGTGGTGACTGGTTCGCTGACATCGATCGCACCCGTTTCGATGAGCGCAGTCACCGCACAGATGAGATTCGAACCCGACATCGGACGATATCCGCCCTGTTCCATGACGATCATGCCGAAGTCACAACTGGGATCTGCAGCCGGAACGATGAGCGGTGAGCAGAGCCCGGGGTACCCGCGAGGTTCCTGCAGGATCAGAGTGCGCAGGTCGTCGAGGTGGTCTTGGCAGTAGCGGAGACGTTCGACCATGGTCGCCCCCTTGACTCGCAGACCAGAGCCCATGAGGACTCGGCCCGGTTCGCCCGCCGCGTGAACGTCTACCGTTTGGATAAGCTGCCTGTTGGTCATTGTGTCGATACCTCGTTCGACCGGCGACAGGCGATCAGGCGACGGTTTCGAGGCCGGCTGCGTTGAGGAGGCGTTGAAGCTCCTCGCGGTGCTCTGCAGCCAGAGGGAGAATCGGCCCGCGAGTCGGGCCCGCTGGCATTCCGACAAGTTCAACCCCGGTCTTCACGCCGCAGGCATAGCTATGTGATTCCAGGAATACACATATCGGGTGAATCTTCTCCCACAGATCCCGTGCCCGCGGCATGTCGGAATCGGCAGCCAGCGCGTTGTACAGATCGACGCACAGGCGGGGAATGAAGCTGGCCGCTCCCCACACTCCGGCATTGGTTCCGAGTGCGAGCGCGGCGAAGGTCAACGTGTCACAGCCATTGATGGCCCGAATATCGTCGGAATGGTCGAGGTAGACGGAAGTGAACTTGGAGAAATCGCCGCTGGTGTCTTTGTAGCTTCCGACTCCTCCTTCTCGGCCGAGACGCCCGAACTGTTCAGCACTGACCTCAAGTCCGGTGGCGTCCGGGATGTTGTAGAACATGATCGGGATGTCAACGACTTCCGAGACTGCCCGGTAGTGGGCGATGATCTCTTCGAATGACGGAGTGTCGTAGAAGGGAGGAACGATCATCAGAGCATCGGCACCTGCTTCCTCAGCATCGCGGCTCAGCTCAATGGTCTCTGCTGTTGAGAGTGCCCCGGTTCCCGCGACCACGGGCACACGTTTTTCCGCGGCTTGAATGTAGGCCCGGTTGCAGGCCTTGCGTTCCGCGACTGTGAGGGCGGTGAACTCTCCGGTCGAGCCGCCTGGAACCAATCCGTGGACGCCGTTTGCGATCATATGCTCGACCTGAGTCCCGATGCCGGCGATATCGATCTCGCCGCCATCAGGACTGAACGGGGTGATGCAAGCGGCATAGATGCCGGTGAAGGTGAGTGACATGATTGTGGCCTTTCAACTGGTGTCTGTCGTTCAGCGTTGGACGAAGAGTGGGAGTCGATCAGAATCGCTGTGGTGATATCCGCGCGAGGAGGTCGGGACTGAGATTGGATTTCCGGTCAAGCATGATGTCGGTGAGCACCTTCGCCGAGGCGGGCGCCAGGGTCAGCCCCAACATCGAGTGGCCGGAATTCACGTAGGCGTTCTTCGCTGTCCCCAGACTGCCGATCACGGGGAGCCCGTCCGGTGTCATGGGTCGCGAGCCTGCCCACGGAGTCCGCTCGCCGGGCGGTTCATCGCCCCAGTCGCGGAATGATTGGCGGGCCGCTTTCCGGATAGCTTCGACGCGAATGTCGTTGACCTCGTCATCTCTGCTGCCGAACTCCATCGTCCCCGCCAGACGAAGCATGCCGTTGAGTGGGGTGACTGCGACCCTGGTGTCTTCGAGAGTCAGTGAGGTTCTCAGCTCTATCGGCGCCGGAGCGTAGTCGATGCTGTATCCCTTGCCCGAATAGATGGGCAGTCTGGCGCCGAGCTCAGCCAGGAGCGCACCGGTCGGTACACCGGCGGCGACGACGACGGCATCGGTCGCGATGACCTCTGCGTCGGTGGTGACGATCGCTGTGACAGTGTCACCGCTGTGCACGAAGCTGCGCACAGCCACTCCCTCACGCACTCTCACACCGAGGTCTCCCAACTTCGCCAGCAGTCCGCGGGTCAGAGAGTCGGGTTCGATCTGTCGATCAGCGGGAAAGTAGATCCCGTGGCGAATTCGGTCGCTCAGTGCTGGTTCCGATTCCAGCAGGTCATCGCCGTGGAGCTCCTCTGCGGCGTGACCGGCCGAAGCGAACGCGGTCAGGGTCTGACTGTGCTCTTCGAATCGAGCGGTGGTCTCAAATGCCAGGAGAACCCCACGAGCATGCATCTCGAAATCGATGCCCTGACGCTGATAATCATCGAAGAGCGCATTCGCGTCTTCTCCCAGCCGCAGGTGCACGTCGAGTCCGGCTGCAAAGTCCTGGGCGTTGCAGTGCAGGGCCATGCGGAGCAGAAACTTCAAGTATCCGGGCGCCAAAGACGGTTTGATCGACAGGGGGCTGTCGGGTCTGAGCATCCATCTGATGCCCTGCAGCAAGACACCCGGCCCGGGAACCGGAGTACTCTCAGCCAGGGCCACTTTCGCCGCATTGCCATGGGATGCGCCGGCGCCGCACCTTCCTGATTCGAGAAGCGTAACCTCACAGCCGGCGGACGCCAGTTCATAGGCGCTCGACAGTCCCACCACTCCACCACCGACAACGACTACCTTCATGCAGGTCTCCCTCAGTGCCGACCGCGACCCACACTGGTCACAGCTTCACGCCGAAAGGATTGTATGACAATCCCTGTTAGGTTCACGCTACGCACTCGATGTGACCGCGTCAATGCTCTTTCGCACAGAGTTTTTCAACGGCCTCCACGCCGGATCGACTGACACTCCGATTGACGCCTCGGGACCGGTCAGTCAGCCGATCCAGGAGTCAGCAGCGCGAGCTCTTGAGCACTATCCATAGTGTGGACATCCAGTGCTGTCCGGATCTGCGCAGAATCACCCGTGCGAATCGCGCGCATCAGTGCGGCATGGATGGCATGAGCCCGCGCGGGATTCGTGCGTGTGAATTGGTCATAGGCCAGGACGATAGTCATCTGCGCCTCCATCACCGGCCAGATGCGCATGAGCAGATAATTGTCCGCAGCTTCCCAGATCCCGCGGTGAAATCGCACGTGCGCCTCATGCAGGGCAAGCGGGTCCGATTCTGCGGTCGCTTTCTCGAAGACCCGCCACGCGTCTTCCAGCACGCCCATCCGCGAACCGGTCGTGTCAGCAAGGATCTCGCTGATCGCCTCGGTGTCGAGAGCGACCCGGACACGAGCGATCTCCAGCAGAGAATCGGACTGAATATCGGCTACGCGAAGGCCACGGTAGGCCTCCTGAATCAGAAAACCGTCTCTCGCCATCTGATTGAGTGCCTCCCGAGCAGTCGGGCGACTGACGTCGAGAGAAGAGGTGATTTCTGCTTCGATGATGCGCTGACCCGGTCGGATCTCGCCGAGGACGATCCGCCTTTTGATCTCATCGACGACGCGCTGCCGGCGCTCCGTGTTGGACGCGGGAGGCGCCACCGTGCTCGCGGACGAATTCTGCGAGGTACGAGACATGGACGTGCGTGCCGGTGTGCGTCCGATATCGTCTTCCTCTGGTCCCATTGAGTCCACTCCGGCGCCTCCTCCTCGATACGGATTGCTGAGCTCAGTCAGGCGACCGGGCTGGGTCACACGGCAATGACCCTGCCGGTGACGTTTCCTTCCACGGAGCGCACGAAGGCTGCTGCAACCTGTTCGTCGGTGACCGGCACCATTCCCGCGAATGCGTCGTGGAAGTGAGGAGAGTTCGCCAGCACATTTGGACTGACCGCATTGATCCGGATTCCGCGCGGAAGTTCGGGCGCGGCGGAGATGACGAATGATTCGACGGCACCATTGGCCAGTGCCGCGGCCGCTGCAGTCGGCACAGGTTCTCGGCTGAGCACTCCTGTGGTTACCGTGATCGAACCACCGTCATTGAGATAGTCGAGGCCCTGCGTGACGAATTCGACCTGCCCCAGAGTCTTCGAGGTGAAGGCCTCAGCGTAGTCCTCACGCGTGAGCTCCGTCAGTGGCTTGAACGCTGCGGACCCCACCGCAACGACGATGGCATCAACTGACCCGACCGCCGCCAGCAGTGCGGCGATCGATTCGGGATCCGAGGTGTCGACTCCGGGTTCAGTCGACCGTGAAGCGGCAACGACCTCGTGCCCTCGGGCTTCCAACTCGACTCGAGCAACCCCTCCGACGTGCCCCGCGCCTCCGACCAGCAAGATCTTCATGACACTGACTCCTCGTAGATGCAATAGTCAGACGACTCAGGATTGACTGACAATCCAGAGCATAGAGGATCGCGAGCAATCACACCAGGGATTCAGTGCCAGCAGACGAAAAACCCCCGCCAGCCCAGTGTTTCACTGGCCCGACGGGGGTCATTCACAACGCGGAGTCGGAGGGATTTGAACCCTCGGTCCCCAGTTCAAGGGACTTCACCTTAGCAGGGTGACGCTTTCGGCCGCTCAGCCACGACTCCAAATATTGACTCAATACCTCTCAGCGAAGAGAGTCTCGAATCTGCAGTTCGCACTACGGGGAACAGCCTATGCGAAACCAACGGCGAAGAGCAAAGCGCGCACACAAAGTGTGGCCTTGATCATAAACCGGTTAGAGTCGGATCGCTGGATAAATGGGGATGGCGACCAGGATCCCCTGCCCGCATACACGCGAGTTCCAGCATTCATCAATCTACGGGCGTAAAATCGTTCTGAAGTGCTCTGCGGTCTGCTCTCTGACTGGTCTGGAAACGATGCTGCGGAGGTGCGCCCTGCGCTGGCATCGATCATGATGCGAGCCGAAGGCCAGCATCGTGAGCAACGCACACTGCACAAGATGTCACCTACGAGGAGTTAAGAACTTGCCAGAGATTCCCCCTGACAAGCAAGGGCCGAATGGGAACGACCCCGATTCTCGCCCGGCTGGTCACCGTCTCCGCGCTTCTTCTCGTCCTCGATTCCGCGGCGATGCCACAGCCAGTGAGGATAAGTCGACTTCACTTCGTCCATCGTCGAACTCGCAGTCGAAGTCGCAACAGGCCTCTCCCCCGTCTCAGAACCCACCCGCGCAGTCTCAGAATCCAGCCAAATCGCACGACCCCGCCGATGCGAGTCGTCCCTCCTCACAGCAGCCGAGTTCCTCGAACAGTCAGTCGAAGGCACCGACACCTCGTCCAGTAGCACCACGCACTCGCCGCGAAGCACGGATGCTTCGAGCCGCAGGAGCCAGCGGAGCCTCCGCCGCAGGTGTGGCATCGGCCGCCGAGGACCAGGAACACAACGCCAGCACACCGGAACAGACCGCCGCCACACCAGAATCAACCCCCGACAACGCTGCCCAGCCCACCGATACACGCAACCGCGGCCCCGCCTCGGCGAGGGAATCAGCGGATGGAACCGCTGACGAAGAGAGCGCAGCACCGAGGCGCAGAGACCGCCGAGCCGACGAAGCTGCAGACATGGCGGAAAGCTCGCGCGCACGTCGCCATTCCTCGCGCGTCGGAGAAACCTTCCCCGGCCTCGTCGGCTGGACCTCACTGAGTACCCTGATCCCTGGCATCGGGCTGCTGCGCACACGATTCCGGCCACTGGGCATCATCCTGCTCAGCGGATTCGTCCTCACCTTCGTCATCGCCCTCCTCTACGTCCTCATCAAGGGGCCCGTTCGCGCATTCGGCACAGTCGTCTCAAGTCCGACGCTGCTGACCTTCCTCGCGATCGCCCTCGCCATCATCGGCGTGATCTGGATCCTCGCGATCGTGATCTCCCACTTCGGGCTGCGCAGAGGACACCGTTATGCCCCGTGGCAGAACAAGATGGCCGGCGTGCTCGTCGTCTCTCTCGCACTCATCATCGGCATTCCCTTCGGCGTCGGGTCTGTCTACGCCCGAGTCCAGGGCGATACGGTCTCGAACCTGTTCGGCGACAGCACAGGAGATGCCAAGAGCGCCGAAGACCTCTGGGCCGACAAACCCTACATCAACGTCTTCCTCATCGGTCGCGACAACGGTGACGACCGTGAGGGCACACGTCCCGACACCATGCTCGTCGCCTCGATCGACACGAAGACGGGCAATACCGCACTGATCTCTGTGCCGCGCAACCTCGCGTTCCCGATCTTCCCCGAAGGCAGCGAATTGGCGAAGACCTGGCCCGACGGATTCCGGCCCACGGGCCAATCGTCGGTCGACCTCATCAACTCCGTCTGGCAGTGGGGCGAGGAGAACAAAGACAACATCGGCGACACGCACGGCCTGGAACCGGGCATGTTCGCCACGATGCAGGCAGTTGAGGGCTCACTCGGCCTCAACCTCGACTACTGGGCGGCGGTCGATATGGCCGGATTCGAAGACGTCGTCGATGCCATCGGCGGCGTGAAGATCGACGTCGAACGTCCCATCCCCATGGGTGGCGGCAAGTCCATGTCCGGAGTCGCCAACGAGGTCTACGGCTGGGTCGATCCGGGCCCGCAGACGCTGAAGGGCAAGGACGCTCTCTGGTACGTGCGGTCGCGTGAAGGCAGTGACAACTACGATCGCATGTGCCGTCAGCAGCGCATGATCAAGACCACCCTCGATCAGATCAACCCACGCGAACTCGCCACGGCGTACCCCAAACTCGCGAACTCGGCGACCCAGAACATCGCCACCTCGATTCCGCAGAACGAGGTCCCGGCCTTCATCGAACTCGCGATCGCCATGCAGAAGGGCGATGTCACGACGGTGCAGATCAACAATGATGTCACCCCCACCTACAACCCCGACTTCGACCTCCTCCACAAGTGGATCCTCGGCGAGGTCAAGGGCGCGTCGAAGGGTGAAGAGACTCCCAAACCCACCAACACTGCAGGCACGGACAAGAAGGACGAGTCCGCCAAGGACCAGCCCCAGGACGAAGCTTCCACGGAGGCGCCTGCCGGCGAAGGCAGCCAGGACGGCGCCGAGGAAACCCAGCCAGGTGAGCCCAATGCCCAGGGCAAGTGCTACCCGAAGGGGTTCAAGCCCGGCGACGACTTCCCCGGCTATCCAGGCCCGGGAGCCGGAGATGAAAAGTGACGACTTCCTCACCACATTCGGGAACCAGGAGCTCAGCTGAGACGAACGTTCCCGCCTCGGACCTTCTTGACGCGCAGGCACACTCGGTCGCGATCATCGGCGCCGGACCCCGCGGGCTCTCGGTCCTCGAGAGACTCGTCGCTCTCTCTGCCGAACGGTTCCTAGGCGCAGACACCCCGCCCACTATCGTCGTCCATCTCATCGATCCCTACCCGCCAGGTGCAGGGATCGTGTGGCGTACGGATCAGCCCGAGACCCTGCTGATGAACACGACGATCGCCGAGCAGACGATCTTCCCCGACTCCAGCTGTTCCTTCGCCTCTCTCGACGCACCGCGCGTCTCCTCCGACGACACGGCCGATCGTTTCGGCCCCGATATGGCTCAGTGGTATCGCGATGAGGGCGGAACAGCTCCCGTCGATGCGACGTTCCCCAGCCGGACTCTCTACGGCCGCTATCTGCGCGACGCCTATGCTCGCATCCGCGACACGGCACCCGACTTCGTCAAGATCGTCGAGCACCCGACGACAGTCGAATCGGTCGTCGATCTCCCGCCGGTCGAACCTCTGGGCCACACGTCCACAGATCCCGAAACCGTGCCGCCGCAGCTGGTCCGCTGCGAGGACGGAACCGCCGTCATCGCCTCCGCCGTCGTCCTCGCCGTCGGCCACATCCCCAGCGCGCAGACCGAGGAACGTGCCCGACTCGCGGCCTTCGCACAGCGCACCGGCGGACGCTACCTCCCACAAGGTCTGCCTGCGGAAGCTCCCGTCGCCGAGGTGGCACCCGGTAACCGGGTCATCGTCCGTGGCATGGGACTGAACTACTTCGACCTGCAGACATTGTTCACCCACGAACGTGGGGGCCGCTTCGACCCAGACCCCGACATTGCGGGCGAACTCCGCTACGTGCGCAGCGGTGAGGAACCTCGCCTGCTGCTCGGCTCACGCCGCGGCGTCCCCTACCGCAGCAAGCCCATCTGCCCGGCCCACCCGCGCTCACCCTGGCCCCTGCGCTACTTCACGCGGGAGAACATCGCGCTCCTGGCTGGCCTCGATGACCTCGACGACCTCGACAGCGACCGCAAGGCGGGAGCACGTTTCAACGACCAGCTATGGCCGCTCATCCTGGCCGATCTTCGCCTCGCCTACTACAGCACCCTGTCCCGGATCCGTCCCGAAGCGTTCGCCGGTGACCCCGGTCAGCTGCGTGAGGCCATCGCCGAGGCAGTGTCCCGACACCTGACCAGACGCACCTGGCAAGAGACCCACCCGGAGTCACGCGAGTCCGCTGAAGCGCACGCTGGGGACACAGACGCTGCCGGGTCGAGGCAGCACGAAGCCGCCGAGGCTGCGCGTCAGGGCCGTGTCACCCGTGAGGCCTTCGCGTGGTCGGAGATCGAGGAGAGCCTCGTCCCCGACCCCGCTCACCGCATGTCGCTGCACGAGCTGCTCAACCCTCTTGAGGGACGACAGTTCGGCAGCCGAGGGCCCAGGGAGGCGAATTCCCTGCACGAGTGGATGCTCGACTTCCTCCGCACCGACCTCCACGATTCTCTAGCCGGCACCGAAGGCAGCGCCGAGAAGTCGCTGTTCACCGTACTCTGGCAGTCTCGGCTGCTGCTCAAAGAGCTCATCGTGGCCGGCCATATCGACCGGGTCAGCATCGATATGGAGATCTGTGGTTGGTTCGAAAGCTTCGTCTCCGGCATCTGCGACGGTCCTCCCCCTCAGCGCATTGCTGAACTTCTCGCTCTGGCCGAAGCCGGCCTCGTCGAATTCATCGGCCCGGACATGCGCATTGAGGCTAATCCCGATGTCGCGCCACAGGCAGGTACGGGCGGCGCACAAGCAGGTAGGGGCGGAGCACCGACAGCCAACGGCACTGCGTATGCGGTCGGGGATCCGTTGCCGCAGATCTTCACGGTCACCTCGGCGCAGGTCACGGGCGGCATCACGGGAAGCGTCGTCATAGATGCTGCTTCACCGACGAACGCCGTGTCCCGGGCCGCCGATGTGCTGATACACGGGATGGTCGAACGTGGTCAGCTCACACCCGCACGTCTGACCTTGGACGACGGTCGTGAGAAGTTCCTCAACGGACTGGCGCTCACGCCGCGTCCCTACCGCACGATCGATGTCGAAGGCGCCGTTCACCCTCGCCGTTTCGCGCTGTCCATTCAGCTCTCCTCCGTCCAGTGGGGATTGGCGATCGCAGCAAATCCCAATACGAACGCAGCAACACTGAATGACTCCCACGCCGCAGCAACAGCGATTCTCGACCTCATCTGAGACACGCCCACGCGGCACATGCTCTGAGGGGCGCCGAGCGAGGCTCGTAGCTGAGCAGGGCGGCGCGGGTCTGAGCAGCGCGAGGCGGGTCGAGCTGTGTGGCGCGGGTCTGAGCAGCGCGAGGCGGCTCGAGCTGCGAGGCGCGACTGAGCGCTCGGAGGCAGGCTGAGCGCTCTGAGTCAGATTGAGTTGGTTGCAAACAGCTCGATCGAAGTTTCAGAGCTCTACTTTAAACGTGAGCTCTGAAACTTCGATCGAGCTGCTTCTCCGAACAATCCTCATGACGCCTCCCAGAGGCCCCACCACTAGTCAGCGGTGGGCGCCCTCAAAGCTGCGGGGGCTCCTACGCGCCCACCCACGCGCCCACCTATGCGTCGGCCATCTGGAGAGCGGCTTCGGGCTTCGTGGTGCGGGCACGCACGATCGCGAGCAATGACATCACAACTCCGATGATCGCCCAGGCCAGCAGGCCACCATAGGCAGCCCCCACCCCGGTGGTCCCGGCGGTGATCGCGGAGAAGCCATTCATCGCGGGCGTCAACGGGAGGATCGGAGCGAGGAAGTCGAAGAACTGCGGCACCGCGCCGATCGTCCGCCCGGCGACTGCGAGGACCACAGCGATCACCGACAGGAACCTGCCCACGCCGCCGAACCACGCCACCAAGGCGAAGTTGAGCACCATGAACACCAGTGCGGAGACGAACGTCAGGACGGCGATGTCGAAGCCTTGGACGGCATCGATGTCCAACACGCTCACTGCCAGGATCGACAGCACCAGCGCCTGCAGCAGTCCCACGATCACGCCCGGCACCAGACCGCGCAGCCAGACCGCCACCGAGGACTTCGTCGACAGCAGGGTCGAGGCCGGGATCGGCTTGAGCACCGTGTAGGTGACGAGCCCACCGACCCACAGGGCGAGCATGATGAGCAGCGCGAGTGTCGAACCCTGCAGCACATCGCTCGTCGAGTCTGAGCTCGGCGCCTTGATGTTCGCCGAGGCGACGGTGGAGAGCTTGTCGCGCTCCGGAGCCGAATACGAGGGAACTT
Organism: Brevibacterium sp. CBA3109; assembly: GCF_040256645.1. Classification (NCBI taxonomy): domain Bacteria; kingdom Bacillati; phylum Actinomycetota; class Actinomycetes; order Micrococcales; family Brevibacteriaceae; genus Brevibacterium; species Brevibacterium koreense. Next base: position 3,176,116 of record NZ_CP158281.1, read on the forward strand.
GGTCCGCGCCCTTCTTCACACCGTCGGCGAACTTCCCGACTCCCTCCGAATACTTGTCTGTGCCCTCGGCCAGGGTGTCCAGCCCGGCCGCGAGATCAGAGGTGCCGGTGGCAGCGGTGGAGACACCGGTGGTGTATTTGTCGAGGCCGGTCGCGAAGTCGCCGAGTCCGTCGGAGAGCTGTCCTGCGCCGTCGTCGAGTTCGCTCGAACCATCGGCTACCTGGGCGATGCCGTCGCTGAGCTCTGGCATTCCGTCGGCGAGTTTCTGGTTGCCTTCGGCGACACCGGAGGCACCTTCACGCAGACCCTTCGAGGCTTCGAGCAGCTTCGGGGCGTTCTTCGAGATGTCCTCCATGCCCTTGGTGAGTTCGCCGAGGCCGTCTTCGAGGCCCTTGACGAACTTGCTCATGCCGTCGCTGAGTTCACCGGCACCGTCGGCCAGCTTGTCCGCACCTCCGAGCAGTGACTGCCCGTCCTGCTTCTGCTCCAGGCCGTCGACGGCGCTGTTCAGTCCCCCCGAGGTGCCATTGAGCAGCCCCTGAGCGTAGGCCTGCTCCATGCCCTGACAGACTGCATCGGGTGTGCCCGGCTGGCAGAGTCCGGCCCTCGCCTGCTCGGCTTGGTCCTTGGACATCAGGCCTGCCGACACGAGGTCATCCAGGCCGGTCACGGTTCCACTCTTGGCGAGCTGATCAGCCTGGTCGGCGCCCTTCTGAAGACCGTCTCGATACTGGCCGAGCCCCGAGGACAGGCCCTCGGCACCCTCGGAAACGCCCTGGGCGCCCTTATCGAGGTCCTTGCCGCCCTTGACGAGCTCGTCGATTCCGCCCTCGCCGGAGCCGGAGTCACCGGAATCGGCGAAGCCCTTGATGATCTGATCGATCGACTTCGTGTACTCGTCGACTCCCCCGGAGAGCTCTCCGGCACCGTCGGCCAGCTTCTGCGTGCTGTCGGGCAGATCCGCGGTCGACTTCTTCAGCTCCTGCAGTCCGCCCGAGAGCTCCGAGGTGCCCTTCGACAGTTCGCCGGCGCCCTGGGACAGGTCTCCGGCGCCCTTGTTGAGCTCGGCTCCGGACGTGTCGAGCTTCTCCATACCATCGGAGAGTTCGCCCGCACCGCTGGCGGACTTCTTCGTGCCCTCTGCCAAGCCCTCGGCTCCGTCGTCGAGTTCGCCGGCGGCGTCCCCGAGGTCCTTCATCTGGTCGCCGATCTCGTTGAAGCCGACATAGATGTTGTCGAGATAGGTCTCGGTCATCTTCGTGTTGAAGGTCGTCCGTGCCACCCCAGCCACTGACTGCGCGATCTGGGTGTCGGCGGCCGGAGCGACACCGGAGACGTCGACGTCGAGCTGCGTCTGAGTCGCGGACTTGGCGTCGCTGACCGAGGTCACAGCCCGGGAGAAGCCCTCGGGGATCGTCAAGGTCGCGGCGTAGGACCCGTCGGACATGCCGTTCTCGGCATCTTCTTCATCGGTGATGACCCAATGGATATTGTTGTCCTCTTCGCCCACAAGCCCACTGGTGAGCTGCCGGCCGATCGGCACGGTCTCACCATCAACCTCGGCGCCGTCATCATTGTTGACGATCGCGGCCTCGATTGTGTCGAGGCGGTCGGTGCTGTTCCACGTGGCCATGATGAATCCGGCGGCCACGATGATCGGGATGAGCACCAGGCCGAAAAGGGACAGCCAGGTCACGGGCCGTTTCGAGTTCGCACGTTCGAGTCTCACGACTTCACGCCTTCCATTTCGCTGCGACCGGCTGCGTGGGCTTGCACGCCGCCGTTGTCATTGTCGGTTCCACGCTCGGTCTCGGGCTTGGCCTCATCGAGGTCGAGATGGAAATAGTTCGTATTCGGGGACAGAACCCCGGTGACGTCACCGTCGGGCAGTCCCAGTACGATTGCCGTGCCCTCGGCCTGCAGATCGAACAGGAGATCGCGTACGGCTCGGCCGCTCTCACCGGCCAGTGCACCTGCTTCGCTGATGATGAGCAGATCCGGCGCCGAGGTGCGCAGCTGTGAGACTTCACGTGCCCCTGGCATCTTCCCCGGCCCGGTCGCAGCGAGGTCGAAGTACGGAACACGACGACGGACCCTTCCCGCATGTTCGGGCAGGACCATGTCTCCGATCTTCATCTCACCGGAGGTCAGCCCGACGCGACCGGAGAGGGCAAGCAGAAGTACCTTGCGGGCTTGGCCGCTGGCGACGAGGATCTGGCCCGGCAGAAGCGAGACATCGACCTGGGAGAATCCGCGCCGGCCCGAGCTGACTGCGATGCCGCGGCCGTAGACCCGGTACTCGGAATTCGGTTCCGGCCAGTCCCGCAGAGCCACCTCGTGGGCCAGGCCCTCTCCTTCGACATCGAGCCTGGGCAGAATGCGGTCGAGCCACTTCGGCAGCCACCAGGCCTTGTCGCCGAGCATCTGCATGATGGCAGGCACCAAGGACATGCGCACCAGGAAGGCATCGACGAAGATGCCCGAGGCCAGGGCGAGGGCAATGGACTTGATGATCGGCTCGCCCGCGGGAACGAAGGCTGCGAAGACGGAGAACATGATGATCGCTGCGGCAGAGACGACCCGAGCAGAGGAGGCGAAGCCGGCCTTGATCGCATCCCGTGCACTCGCCCCGTGGACATAGGCCTCGCGCATTCCGGAGACGAGGAAGACCTCGTAGTCCATGGCCAATCCGAACAGGATGCCCATGAGGATGATCGGCAGGAAGCTGATGACCGGCCCCGTCGAATCGATGCCCAGCGGACCGGCGAAGAGTCCGTCGTGGAAGACGAGGACCACAGTGCCGAAGGAGGCGAAAACGGACAGGAGGAAGCCGCCGGTGGCCTTGATCGGGACCGCGATCGAGCGGAAGACCATCATGAGCAGGATGATCGAGAAGCCGACGACGAAGATGCCGAAGGGGACCAGCGCCTTGCCGAGCTGGTCGGAGACGTCGATCTGGATCGCGGTGGCACCGGTGACCGCGGTGTCGAAACCGTCCTCGTCCTCGATGTCCGCGCTCAGGTCCCGGAGCCGGTCGACGGTGTCGAGAGTCGCCGGATCCTCAGAGCTCGTGGTCGGAATGATCTGGAACAGGGCCGTGGTCGCGTCCCGGTTCGGGGTGGCGAGGATGACCTGGTCGACGCCCTCGACGTCTTCGATCTCGTTCTTGATCTTCTCGACATCGTCGAGGGGATCATCGGAGGTCACGATCTCGCTGGTCATGACCAGCGGCCCGTTGAAACCGGGGCCGAAATGCTCATCGATGAGGTCGTAGGTGGTCCGGGCGGGAGTGCCCTCCTCCTGGCTTCCGGCAGTGGGCAGAGAGAGCTGGAGATTGGAGGCGGGGATCGCGAACAGTGCGAGTCCGCCCACGATGATGACAATCGTCAGCAGCGGAATCTTCGTCACCACTCGCAGCCAACCCGCGAAGAATCTATTCATGATCGTCTGCGGATACGGTTCGCCGGCCTCGGCGTGAGCCTCAGCAACGATCGATTCCCGGGACACGGTAGCCGCGATGCCGGGCCCCACCTCGGCAGTGGAGTCCACGCGCGCGTCGGCTTTCTTCTGGGCCGTGGCCAACGCCCGGCGGTAGCGTTTCGTGGGCTTGGGTGTGATCTTGTCCTTGACCAGTCCCAGCAGCGCGGGAACCATCGTCAGGGAGATCAGCACAGCGATGACGACCGAGCCGGAGGCGCCGATGCCCATCACGGTGAGGAATGGGATTCCAGCCAGGGACAGTCCGAGCAGCGCGATCATCACGGTCATGCCCGCGAAGACGACGGCCGAGCCGGCAGTGGCCACCGCCCGTCCGGTGGCCTCGAGCGGGTCATGCCCCTCGGCCAGAAGTGCCCGGGCTCGAGAGACGATGAACAGGGCATAGTCGATGCCGACCGCCAGGCCCAACATCAGCGCCAACATGATCGAGGAGGAGTTGACCGCGCCGAAGGCCGTGGATCCCACGACCAGGAGAACGGAGATGCCGACTCCGATGAGCGCCGTGATCAGGGGCATGCCCGCGGCGCGGAAGGATCCCAGCGTGAGCAGCAGAACGATGAACGCGATGACAACGCCGATGCCTTCGACCCAGGAGATCGCCACACCGGTGATCTGGAAGAGTTCGCCTCCGCCTTCGACCTGGGAACCCTCGGGCAGGGCGTCACGAAGCGGATCCAGTTCGTTCAGGAGCTGGTCGGGAGCGGCCTCGCCGACCTCCTGCTGGGTGCCGTCGTATTGGACGGAGATCATGGCGGCGGATTCGTCGTCGCTGACTGCGCCCTTGACCGTGTCGTCGAACGGCGAGGTCACTGCGTCAACGTGCGGGAGATCTTCGAGTCGATCGACTTCCTTCTCGATCTCGTCCTTGTATGTCGGGGCCTCGACCGAATCACCGTCGGCGGCGACGACGATGACCGAAGCGGCGACGCCCGAGGCTTCGGGGAAGGTTGCACGCATCGAGTCGAGTGCGACCTGGGCTTCGGACCCCGGAAGGGTGAAGTCATCGTCGAAGTCCTTGGCGAAGGCCGCGACACCGGCACCGACGAGCCCGAAGATCACCAGCCACAGAGCGATGACTCGGATGGGAGCGCGGTAGGCACGACGACCCAGGGCGTACAAGAATGTTGACACGAAGACCTCGATACAAAAGTGTATTGGATACAGCACTGTATTGTTGTTGACTCAACGCCCTCAGCGCAAATGCATCAGGAGTTTCTGGAAGATTCTCATTGGATGCTCAGGCCCAGGCCGAACCGATGCGCCACCGCCACAACGACGAAATGCCGATGAACACAGACAATCTCAGCGCCCGCAGAAGGCAGACCCGGTCCACACTGGTGGAGGCGGGCGTGTCCGTCTTCGCCGTCAAGGGAATCGATGGGGCCTCGATCGAGGAGATCTGCGAGGCCGCCGGATTCACCCGTGGAGCGTTCTACTCGAACTTCTCCAGCCGTGATGACCTGGTCCTGGCCACGATCGAACAGCGCACCTCGCACGACCTCGACATGCTCGACGCCACCGTCGAACGGTGGCGCGATCGGCTCAACCACAGTGGGCCAGAGAACATCGAGGACTTCATCATGGAGTTCGTCGAGGACACCTTCAGTCAGAAGAGAGTCACCGCCGCCGAGGTGATCGCCGAGCATGAGATCGAGCTGTACTGTCTGCGCACACCCGGGCTCTACCCCAGGTACGCGGAGCTGAACTCATTCCAAGTCCAGCGGATCCAATCGCTGATCGAAAACGCCATCGGCTTTGCGGAAGCCGTCTCAACGATTCCCCTCACAGACCTCATCGAAGCTCTCACCGCCGTCCATTCGCAAGCATCACTGCGAGCAGCTGCGGGGAAGAAGCTCCATGAGGTCGTCGAGATCGACTCGACCCAGATCCTGCGCGTCCTCGGTCGGCTGCTCGAGTTCACACCCAAGCCCTAGATGCACTGTCCGGCGAAGACCGTTCCGGGCACCCACGACCCAGCTCTCAGGCACTAAGGTAGTTGGCGTGAATGAACTACAGCGCGAATATTACGCCTTCATCAACAACATGGATGTCCGCCTCGGTGCCTTCGTCCTCGCCGACCTGCCCGAGACCTTCGACAAGGAAGACGGGGCCACGGTGAAGTTCCCCAAGGACTTCGGCCCCAAGTCCCTGCCGATGCTCGAACTCTTCGTCCTCTCCCGCTTCTCTTCCCCCGACGAAGTGATCGACCCGGAGAACCGCAGATTCGTCGAAGGCCTCATCCGCTACCTCGGCGAGACCTATCTCCGCGCGATCGGCGGCGCCTGGGACCACGATGAGGAGACCGGAAACGGGATGCCGTTCATCCGTCCGGACACCGAAGAGGGGCCGCTGAAGGGCGAGCCCATCCCCATCCTGGCCATCATCCTCGCCGCGGTCGATGCCCGCACCGCCGAGGTCTTCACGGCTGTGCTGACCAAGGCCCGCGAGAACCTCGGCGGTGATGGAGAGCCGAGGCGCAACTGCACCGGTCTGGCGATGGGGATGCTCACCGCTGAGAACTCCAGTGAGGAAGAGGTCGAGTTCCTGTCCCGCTTCATCGGCACCGTGGAACCGGGCATCGCCGCCTGGACCCAGGAGCAGGCCGATCCCTCCTCGTGGGAGTACGGGCGCGAGAGCCTCGCCCGGCTGGGCAAGCAGCTCAAGGCCCGCTACGACTCACGCGATGAGATGATGAGCGAGGAGGAGACCCCATTCGTCGCCGGAGCGATGCGCTTCATCGGCGAGACCATCCGGCGGATCGGTTTCGGGCAGTGGCGCTACGGTGCGAGCCTCGAGGCCGACGACCCTCGCAGCAGGCAGCCCTTCATCCGCTTCCGCGTCGGTGATCAGAACCTCGATATGGTCCCGTGGCGACTGGCCCAGACGGCGCTCGAAGATTCGGACTCGATCGCTTCGGGCCTCGACACGATCATCTCTATGCGTGAAGAAGAGGCCGCAAGCGAAGAGGCTGCGAACGGGGCGGACGGCGTCGACGCTGCGGACGGCGTCGAAGCTGACCAGAGCTGATGGTGACCGCTCAGAGCTGGTAGCGGCGGTTGCCGTGCATCCCATCGGCGGGTGAGCCGGGTGCCAGGTCGATCAGCTTGCGCTTCGAGTCGATCTGCACGGTGACCAGAGTCGCTGAGCGATCCCCGTACGCCGCATCGGGCTCCGGAGCACAGGACACCGGCGCCTCGCCTGGCCCTGTGGTCAGAATGTCGATGAGATCGGCCGTCGACTCGGGACCACCGGATGCTCCGGCTCGGTTGGAGTAGTCCTCCAGGCGTCGCTGAAGGTGAGCGTGGCGTGCCTGCGAGGTCGACGTCGCGTTGAGCTCAAGGCTCCCGGGTACGAGGTCGGGGTGAAGGAAGTGGTTCGTGTGCAGCAGGAATCCTGAACCGGATTCGGCACCCGGTGATGAGTTCGAATCTCCGGCTCGAAGCTCGCGCTTCTGGGCATTGGCGATCTCGACCTGGACCACCTCGTCGGCGGTGACCACCGTGATGATCGACGAGGACGTAGTCGGTGCCGAGTGGATGACCTCGAGCGCCTCGTCCAGGGTCGTCGCAGTCGACAGGACCCGTTCGAGGATCATGTGGATGGGCACTCCCCCGACCTCGTCGCCCTCATGTTTGAGGATGTTGAGCAGAACGCCGACGCCGGCCTCGTTGAGTCCGATCTTGCCGAGCATCCCATATTCGGCGATGCCCACGTGATGCAGCTGGCCAGGCACAGCTCCCACATCATTGATGTGCCACAGCGTCGAGAAGTCGGCGGCCCAATCCCAGTTCTGCGCCGCAAGTGAGCCTCCCGGACGGGTGAAGCTCACGGTCGAGCACTCCGTCGCCGAGGCTGGTGCCAGACTCATGATCTCCGTACGGGCGATGACCTCCATCAGTTCGCCGATGGGAACCTTCGCGCCCTCAGCCACGGCCGCGACCTCCTCGGCGGCTTCCGGGGACCACGCCTCGAGCCGTGCCAGACTCGACCCTGCGGCGGCACGAACATCCGCCTCGGCGATGGACAGGAATTCGAAGTAGCGCCGATAGCCGGCAATCGCAGATTCGATGCCGGTGCGCAGCTCACGCCCGCGCTGGCCACCCCGCTGGACGTGGTCAGCGGCTCGGGCGGTGAAGGTCTCGGGCCTGACCTCGGCGGCGGGAACATATTCGGTGCTCATGGACGATTCCTCTTCTTAGGTAGACGTGTTCGCCTCACAGCTGCGGGACGAGCGAGTCTACTCCGACGTCGACATCCAGGTAGTGCATGTGGGCGGCTGTCTCCGCCAGTGCGGCGAACAGGTTGAAGTTGTGCAGAGATTCGAATCCGCGCGACCAGTGCAGGCCCTGCGCGATCGAGTAGACGCTGTGATCCTCGGTGGCGTCCATGCGCTCGGTGATCTCATGGAGACGCTGCTGATGATGGTCGATGAGTTCACGTCGGCGGTCGTGGAGACCCTGGAACCGGAACCCGTGCGCTGGCAGGACCGCCACCTCCGCGTCCAGCTTTCCGATTTTGTCCAGAGAGCCCAGATAGTCGCCGAGGCTGTGCGTGATGGCGCCGCTGTCGAGCCCGATGTTCGGCGTGATCGTCGGGAGCACATGGTCGCCTGAGAACAGCAGCTGGTCCTCCTCGCGGATGAAGACCGAATGGCCGTAGGTGTGACCAGGAGTCCACACTGCCCGCAGCGCCCCGGACTCCAGGGGCAGATCGGAGCCGTCCTCGAGGATGGTGATGGTGTCGGGCATACTGTTCATCAGCAGCGCGAAATCATCCTTGGATCCGGCGCCGCCCTTGTCCTTCTTGCTGCCGACCTGGAGGCTCTCGACCTCGGCCCAGCGGTCTTCGGGAACGCCGTAGGCGCGAGCGATGTTGATGCTCGGGTCAATCCCGGTGCCCAGGTCCACGCGCTTGGAGAAGAACTGTTTGATCGAACGCAGATCTTCGCCGTGCATGGCGACCCACATCTCAGGGTTCTTGTTCAGCAGCGCCGGAACCAGCCCGATGTGGTCGCGGTGGTAGTGGGTGATGGCGATCCCGTGCACGTTCGCGACAGTGAACCCCAGAGAATCCAACGCCGAGGTGAGCGCCACGTACTGGTCCTTGCCGTCCCAACCGGGATCGATGAGGATCAGGCCCGAGCCGTCTGCGATTCCGTAGCAGTAGGTGTAGACGAGTGGATTGTTTGGGATCGGGACGGGGATCGCCCAGACACCGTAGGCCACGTTCTCCACTGGGGGCAGAACTCTGTCTTTCCACGCCTTCGACTGCGCTGAACTGAGTGTTTCGATCGCCATTGTTCGTCGTTGCCTCTCTTCGTCGAGCATCATGGCCGGGTCCACTTGGGACCGGACCATCGCGGCCCCAAGCCTCCGAGGGACCACACTGCCAATGCTGATCAACCTACTCTCTTTTCGCTGTTACTGAAAGGTCGTTCGGTAGGCGGGATGGGGTCGGCGGGATGGGACCGGCACCACAGGCAAGGACAGGTGCTGCGCGTGAGCGGCCAACCTCGGCGAGCTGCTGGTTGCTGCGTTGCACCACAGCCGGCAATCAGCAATAGAGGCTACTGGATTCGTTGCGGATAACGCGCCGTCGGGGGAAATTTCGTTTCGATCCGTGGGATTGATTGCGCTTTCGGTTGCCGAAGGGATAGCATCTATGGCGCAGATCACTTCTGCGCCTGTGCGAATGCACGGTCGGGTGCGATCGCTGGAACATCCGGCAAGACTCATTGAGGAGGATTGGTATGGCTGCGTCAGGCTCACTGAAACGCAACCTCGGGCTGTGGTCCATCGTCGGGCTCGGTCTCGGATATATGACGCCGACGGTGGTCTTCGATACGTTCGGAATCGTGTCGGGAGAAACCAACGGTGCAGTACCCGCCGCGTACCTCATCGCGCTCATCGTCATGATCTTCACGGCCTTCAGCTACGGCAAAATGGTCAAGGTCTTCCCCACCGCCGGTTCGGCCTACACATACACTCGCGAAACCATGAGCCCAGGACTCGGGTTCCTGGTCGGCTGGACCTCGCTCATGGACTATCTGCTGCTGCCGATGGTCAACTGCCTCATCGCGCGGCTGTATATGGAATCACTCGTCCCCGATGCCCCACCCTGGGTGTGGGTGGTCCTCTACACCGTGATCATGACCGGCATCGTCGCCACCTCCATGCGCGGGACTGCAAACTTCAACGCCGTTCTGCTGATCTTCGCCATCGTCATGGTTGCTCTCTTCTGCGTCATCGCCGTCGTCAATCTGACCAACGGGGAAGGTTCCGGGATCGTCTTCAGCCCCGAGCCCTTCATGCATGAGGGTGTGCACATGTCCGCGCTGCTGACCGGCGCCACCGTGGTCTGCTTCTCCTTCATCGGCTTCGACGCCGTGACGATGTACACCAACGAGGCCAAACATGTGAACCTCATGCCCAAGGCAATTCTGCTCACGGTGGTCTCCGGTGGCCTGATCTTCCTCACTGCCAGCTACTTCGCGCAGCAGCTCTTCCCCGACAATTCGCAGTTCAACATCGTTGATGACCCTCTGCCGGAGATCGGCCTCCTCACCGGGGGGCCCGTCTTTTTGGGCTTCTTCCTCGCAGCGGCCTTCGCCGCGACGATCGCCTCCGGCCTGGCCTCCCATGCTTCGGTCTCTCGCATGCTGCTGGTGATGGGGCGCAATGGCGTGCTGCCACGCAAGGCTTTCGGCTACATCAACCCGAAGACGCATACTCCGATGTTCAACATCATCCTGGTCGGCGCGGTGTGCCTGCTGGCAATGTCGTTCAGCCTCGAATTCATCTCCGCGCTGATCAACTTCGGAGCGCTCATCGCCTTCACTTTCGTCAACCTCACGGTCATCGCGCACTTCGCCTTCCGCACCAGGCAGGTCGTCGACTTCAAGTCGGCGTTCAACTACGTGGTGATGCCGGCGATCGGCGCAATACTGACCGGGGTGCTGTGGGTGAGTCTGCATGAGACCGCACTGATCGGCGGCGCGATCTGGCTGACCATCGGGATCATCTATCTGGCCGTGCTGACCCGTGGCTTCAAGCGCACAGTCCGCAGCTTCGATGACCCCGAAGCCGATGCGGAGATGTCCGAACCGGAGGCCGCTACTGAGTAGGGTCCCGGGTCGAAACGATCGGCCCATCTGACTCGACGTGCAGATTCGGGAAGCTCGCACAGCCGACGATCGGGGCCGCCAGGTTCGTGATCACCGGGTTGCGCAATCCCTGTCGCCAGATTGACGGCCTGCAGCCCGGGCTGATGAAACGTGTTGTGTTCAAGGCCGGGGACGGTCAGGTCCACAGGCTCGCAGGCGTGATGGGAATCGTCTGAGATGAAGAAAAGTCCCCGTTCGCTGTCGTTTTCACGATGCGAACGGGGACTTTAACTTGGCGGAAGCGGTGGGATTCGAACCCACGGAGCGGGGTTGCCGCTCAATGGTTTTCAAGACCATCTCCTTCGGCCGCTCGGACACGCTTCCAAGGGTTCGTCATGAACCACGGCCTGCTCAGCGCGAGGCTGAGCCACAACAGTTTCTCACACACCGATTGTCTTGTGCTAATCGATTCCCGAAGGCCTGACTTCAATGCTTCTCTGAGCCGCTGTCCTGCTCAGATTCATCGGTGAGCGACTTCTCGGAATCGTCAGGCTGCGGCTTCTCGTGCTTTCCCTCGTCCACGACGTGGCGACCAGTCGAATCCGAATCCTCCGCGGTGGCACCGCGTGCAGCGAACGTAGCAGGCACGGGCGAGACGACGAACTCGTCCTCTTCGTCGTCGAACTCCTCATCGACCGTCTCTGAGAGTTCAGCGGGGCTCGGGCGACGAATCTTACTCTGCCTGGCAGCACCACTCGACTGCGCGTTCCGCTCCCGCTGGGCCGCGGGGCGCGAGTGAGATTCAGCGTCTGCACTCGAAGCTTCCGCGGCAGTCGCAGGAACACTGAGCTCCGCCTCGGCGGGGGTGTCACCGGAACGAGCCGGCTTGCCCTTGAGTACCAGGGCCAGGGTCGAGAGCGGAACCGAGAGCCAGTTCGGACGATTGCGCAGTTCGGTGACAACCTCGACGAGCAACCTGTCGATGAGGGCCGCGCGCAATACGGGGTCCCCGAGGCCCAGGCTTTCGCCACGGGCGCGGGAGTACCCGCTGAGCAGCGAGTTCTGCACCTGCGAGGCCCAGAGGAATTCCGGGGAGTCGTAGATGGTCCGCAGCGCAGACGCGTCGTTGCCGAAGCCGTTGACGACGAGTCCGCCGTCCTCGGAGTCGAGCTCGCCGGTCCGCTGCAGGCGGGCGAATCCGGCCGCGTAGTCGACGCTGCGCAGCAAAGCCACCAGGTCCAGTGCCACCGGTTTAGGATCCGAGTTCGTCGAGTCCGTGAACTTCACGACCGAGTATCCCTCGGTCCCTGAGCTCACCACGTGATCGAGAGTCAGCTCACCATGGATCTTCTGCAGCACACCGATCGTCTCCAGTGACCGCAGCTTCGCACGGTGGGCACGCAGCTCGGGCACCAGGGAATCCAGGGCCAGCGGAGCACGGCCCAGCGCCCAATCGATGCGCTCGATCCACTTCTTGGCCAGGAGCTTCGTCGGCTCTCCCCGGCCTTCGACGATGCCGAATTCGGCGGCCATGTCGGAGTGGAGCTCGCCGATGCGCCGACCCATCTCTGCGGCCTGAGCGTTGTAGGCACCGATCGATCCCGAATCGACGGCGCACACGATGTCCACGGCTTCGCGCCAAGCAGGTTCGGCGTCGACGTCCACATGGGACAGCAGCGCCATCGGAGCTTCCATCTCGGTGACTTCGAACATGTCATACCACCGGCCCGAGCCCCAACCGATGACTTCGGGGACGCTGCGGGAGCCCGCCTCGGTGAGCAGAACCGGGATCGTCAGCGATGACGGCATCCCGTTCTCCAGTACACGGAAGAAGCTGAGTTCCATCGGCTCGTACTCATCGTGGATGATGACCGTCGATTTGTGGGCGCCTGCATCGGCGACCTCGATGGGGCGGATGTCGATGGGCAGCTCTTCACGGGAGTCCGTGACCAGCGCAGCCTTCGACGGCTTCGGTGGGACCACCTCGGCGGTGGCGTCGGCGGACTGAGGCGCAGCCGACTGTGCGGGTACTGAAGACTGTGCGGGCTGCTTGTCCCGTGATGCTGCCTTCTCCTGGCTGTGGCGCAGCGATTCTGTGCTCAGCTGCCCGCCGTCGAAGACCTTGCGCTTGGTGATCGCGTCAGCCATGAGATTGACGAACACAGGGTCTGCCGCGCCGTCGTAAACGAAGACGTGCCCCAGCGCCAGGTCGTCGATCTGACCGATCAGCGACTTGCGCAGGTGGATGTCTTCGACTCCGCGCAGTGAGAGCGGAATGTTGAGCCGACGCAGAGTCGTTCCGTCACCGACAGAGATCACGGTCACGAGACCGGCGAATCCACCAAGCTCCTCGGCTTTGTAGACAAAGGCGCGAGCCACTGACATCGGGGTGATATCGGGGTCGGTTCCGAAATCTGCGGCGAGCTTGGGAAACCACGACTGCCGAGGTATCCAGCCGGCTAACAGTTGCTCCAGCTCACTGCTGATGGCCATGTCGCCTCCTTGAAGGAATTACGGGCATCTTCCATCCAATCATGTTACGTCCTTCGCGCTGTTCAGGGCGCACCCGAAATCATCAACTCCGCGCCGGATTCCGCGTCTTCCAGGCCTCAGCGGAGTGCCGGTGGGCCGCCTGCCTGGTGTCCTTATCCCGGAACGAGTTGCACAAGGCCAAGACAGTAGGAGCACAATGGAGTCGTGTTGAAAAAAGACGTGTCACCCCAGCAGCAAACACTCGCGAACGAGGTCGAGGCGGCCGCGACGCGAATTGCCGACTCCGTGATCATGTCTCCTCTGCAGATTTCGGAGCGGCTGTCCGCCGCCACCGGCTCCACCGTCTACCTCAAGCGCGAGGACCTGCAGATGGTGCGGTCGTACAAGATCCGCGGTGCTTTCAACTTCATGCTTCAGCTCGACGAGACCGAGCGTGCCCGCGGAGTCGTGTGCGCCTCGGCGGGCAACCACGCCCAGGGCTTCGCCCGCGCGTGCAAGGAACTCGGCATCCAAGGCACCATCTTCGTCCCCAAGACCACGCCGAGGCAGAAGATCGAACGCGTCCGCCATTTCGGCGGCGACCGGGTCACGATCGAAATCTCCGGCTCCACCTATGACGACGCATCGGCACTGGCCCACCGGTACGCCGAGCGCAACGGTGCTCTCCTCGTCTCCGCATTCGATGACCTGCGCACCATCGCCGGCCAAGGAACCGTCGCCGTGGAGATCGCCTCCCAACTCGAGGTCGACCCCGACTACATCATCGTGCCCGTCGGCGGGGGCGGAGTGATCTCCGGAGTCGCGGCCTACGCGGCCGAACACCTGCCCACGACCACCATCATCGGCGCCGAACCCGCGGGTGCCGCCTCGATGATCGCAGCGCTCAAGGCCGGGCGCCCAGTGACCTTGGAGAACATCGACCCGTTCGCCGACGGCACTGCGGTCAAGCGCGCCGGCGCACTGACCTACGACATCGTCTCCGACCTCGATGTCGATGTCCGCCCCGTTGCCGAAGGCGCAATCGCGACGGAGATGCTCGACATGTACCAGGTCGACGGCATCATCGCCGAGCCATCCGGGGCCATCGCCTCAGCGGCAATCGGGGCACCGGGAACCGGGAAGCCGATCACCATCGAACCGGGATCAACCGTCGTCTGCCTGGTCTCCGGCGGCAACAATGACATCTCCCGCTACCCGGAGATCCTCGAACGCTCCCTCGTCCACGAGGGCCTCAAGCACTACTTCATCGTCGACTTCCCGCAGGAGCCCGGTGCTCTGCGTCGCTTCCTCAACGAGATCCTCGGCCCCGAAGACGACATCGCGATGTTCGAGTACGTCAAACGCTCCGACCGTGAGACCGGACCTGCTTTCGTCGGCATCGAACTCGGCTATGCCGAGGATCTGCCGAACCTGCTGGAACGCATGGACGCCTCACAGATTGAGATCGAACGCGTGCACCAGAACTCACCGATGTTCCGTCTCTTCGCCTGAGGCCAGCCGTCCCAGTCGAACCTGGTCTCTGAACCTGGTCTCAGGGCCTGAAGGTGCCTCGGCCGAAAGTCGCGAGAGCCACTAGAGTGGAATCATGCGAGCAATCACGATTTCCACTCCAGGCGGCCCAGAAGTCCTCCGGGTCACCGAGGAACCGACCCCGGGCATCGCAGCCGACGAAGTTCTGGTCACAGTGCACGCAGCCGGCGTCAACCGTGCCGATCTGCTCCAGCGCCAGGGCTTCTACGACCCACCCGCCGGCGCCACGCTGATCCCCGGCCTCGAGGTCTCGGGAACGATCGCGGAACTCGGCTCCGACGTCACCGGCTGGCAGATCGGCGACCGTGTCGCCGCCCTGCTCTCAGGTGGCGGATACGCCGAGTCGGTCCCTGTTCCCGCAGGTCAGCTCCTTCGCGTGCCGGAAAGTCTCGACCTCACCGAGGCCGCTGGCCTGCCGGAAGTCCTGTCCACGGTCCATTCCAATATCGTCGGCAACGCCAACATCCAGGCCGGCGAATGGCTCCTCGTCCACGGCGGCGGATCGGGAATCGGCACGGCCGCAATCCAGATCGCTGCGCACCTCGGAGTGAAGATCGTCGTCACGGTCGGGTCCGAGCGCAAGGCCGAATTCTGCCGCAGCCTCGGCGCCGACGCCGTCATCAACTATCGCGACGAGGACTTCGTCGAACGCATCCACGACATCTGCGTTCGCCCCGACGGTTCCACCGGCGCCGACGTCATCCTCGACATCATCGGCGCGAAGTACCTGAAGAGCAACATCAAGGCACTGGGCACCGACGGGCGCCTCGTCATCATCGGCATGCAGGGCGGAGCGAAGGCCGAACTCAGCATCGCCTCGCTCATGCAGCCGCGCAAGTCGGTTGCGGGAACGACGCTTCGGGCCCGCCCCAAGGAACAGAAGATCGAAATCGTCGCCGAGGTGGCCGCACAGTTGTGGCCGGCCGTGATCTCAGGCGATATCCGCCCGATCATCCATGAGACGATGCCGCTGTCCGAGGCGCCGAAGGCACATGCCGCTTTGGAAGAGGGCGCGAGCATCGGAAAGGTGCTGCTCATCGTCGACGAGTCAGCACCGGCCGCGAAATCAGCACAGCACGTCTGAGGTTCAATGAGGCTGGGGTCGAGCATGTCTGAGTCTCAGCGCAGGAAGTAGGTGTCCGATCATGACCAGCAATCCCGATCAGTCCGAGAGCTCCTCCGATCAGCCAGGGGACGCCCCGGAGCAGCCGGGCAACGCCCCCGGTCAGTCCGTGAGCACTCCCGGTCAGCCGACGAGCCCTGCCGGGAATTTCGTCGCGGAGTCCTCATCGCCGGTCGATGTCTCCTCCCCCGCTAAGGTGATGCGGATCGGGACCATGGTCAAGCAGCTCCTCGAAGAGGTCCGCCGCACTGATCTCGATGAGAAGGGTCGCGAGCGTCTGGCGAAGATCCACCGCCGGTCGATCGACGAGCTCGAGGACGGCCTGTCCAAGGATCTCATCGACGAACTCGAACGCCTCGATCTGCCCTTCGACACGAGTGATGGGCCTCCGACGAACTCCGAGCTGCGCATCGCTCAGGCCCAGCTGGTCGGCTGGCTGGAGGGACTTTTCCACGGCATTCAGACTGCGATCATGGCGCAGCAGGCAATGGCTCAGCAGGAACGCAGCGAACGTGGGGAGCTGCCACCGGGAATGGTGGCACCTGGGACTCCTCCGACCGCAGCCACGAACGGCCAGGATCAGGACGATACCGAGGGCCGCCGCACGGGAAATTACCTGTGAAGAACATCTTCTCCGGGCTGCGCAGGCCGGGCGGATCCCCGTCGCGCAAAGGCCCTGACCAGCAGTTCGGCACTGGACTCTGGCGACACAACCGCGACAGGTTCATCCGCGCCGTCGACCGCTACTACACCACCTGCGTGGCGATCCACGAACTGTCAGCCGAGGGACAGAGCCCATCCGCCGACGCGAACATGATCATCGATGGGACGCAGCACCTCAATGATCTGGTGCCGGCCGTCGACGAGATCACCGCGTGGCTGCACACCCATCACCCGGTCTCTGGGCAGGTCGTTCCCGGCCACACCCGTCGCGCTATCGGTGACACTCCGGAACTTCTGACCAGGGCCTCTTCGAAGGTCGCCGAGGCGGTGCTCGCTGCCTCGATGGCCCGCACGGAGATCATCGCTGGGCGATCGATCAGCCCGAGCGTCAAAGCGACCGAGCGGTTCATCTCCGATGCTGCACAGCTGCTCGATCGCGCCCAGGGAAACCTCGCCGGAGCTGGAGGAACACACCTATCGAATGGGCCTGACGGAGCACCCGAATCATGACCGGACAGATGATGACACCGCCTGAGGACTTCGACCTCGGCCTCGTCGCCAGCGATATCGACGGCACGCTTCTGCTTGACTGGAAACCCATCTCCGCAGCCACGATCGATGCGATCCACCGCTGCCAGAACATGGGCATCCCCTTCGTCCTCGTCACAGGCAGACCGATCAGGTGGTTGGAGGCGATCGCCGCACAGATCCCCGACCTCGGTCCCGTCATCTGCCTCAACGGAGCAGTCGTCTATGACATCGCCTCGGCGAGTGTGGTGTCGGCTCACACCATCGATTTCTCCGACGTCGAGGAGATCGTCTCCACGATCACCTCTTCCCATCCAGAGACGCATTTTGCATTCGAGACGCTCACCGGCGGCCTCGTGGACCAGAACTTCATCTCGCGCAATCCCCGACAAGCCCACGTGATGGAGGATCTGTCGGAGCTGGCCACACGTGACGTCGTGAAGATCCTCGTCAGCATCGGCTCCGACGATTCAGAGGCTCTCCACGATCTGCTCGATCCCCTCGTCGCCTCCAACTGCCATGCTTCGTTCTCCGACCCGGTCAACGGGCTCGTCGAACTGGCTCCAGCAGGTGTCACGAAGGCGAAGACGCTCGAGAGCATGTGCGACCACCTGGGCGTTGCTCGCGAACAGGTGATGGCGTTCGGGGATATGCCCAACGACATCGAGATGCTGACCTGGGCCGCCCACGGCGTCGCCATGGGCAATGCGCTGCAGTCAGTGAAGGACTGCGCAGCCACCGTCACCGATGCAGTCGAAAAGGATGGCGTCGCACGCTATCTGGGTGCCGTGCTCGACGCTCGCACCTCGCGCTGAACCTTAGGCGTGGGTGTCGCGGGAACCGCTGAGTGAGAGCACCTCGCGGTCGAGGTCGAAGTAGTCGACGAGAGCCACGGCCAGGCCATCGTCGTCGACCGATTTCGTCACGACGGAGGCACGCTGCTTGAGTACATCCTTCGACTGTCCCATGACGATCGCGTGGTGGGCCCATTCGATCATTTCGATGTCATTGAGTCCGTCGCCGGCACAGATGGTCAGTTCGTGGTCAACGCCGAGTTCGGACTCGACGAGCTCGAGGCCGCTGGCCTTCGAGACTCCATCGGGAGCGATGTCGAGCCAGTTGCTCCACCCCACCGAATAGCTGACTTCGTGGAGACCGAGACGATCGACAGCCTCGGCGAATTCCTCCGCAGTGCCGTTGACCTCACGCATCACGATGCGGGTGGCGGTCTTCTCGAGGAGCTGCTCGAAGTCGACGATGTCGAGAGTGTCCGATTCCGCGAGCTCACCCGCGGGGAACGGCCCTGAAGCCCACCGGTGCAGGTCGGGGTCCTCAACGAGGAACAATGCGTTCGGCAGTGCTTCGTACATCTTCTCCAGTGCGTCCTTGGGATCGAACGACACGACGTGGTGCATCTCCCAGCCCAACGGCGAAGCCGGGTCGAGCTTGACGACGACGGACCCGTTCGAGCAGACGACGAACCCTTCTTTGAGGTCGAGTGCGTGTACGACCTCAAGTGCTCCGGGCAGTGCCCGCCCGGTGGAGATGACAAGGTGATGACCGGCTTCGACGAGCTGCGTCAGCACCTCACGGACAGGCTCGGACAGTGAACCGTCGTAGTTGACGACGGTGCCGTCGATGTCGAGCGCGATGAGGTGTTTGGACAATTTGTCTCCAAGCTTGAGGAACGGAACTTCAGTAGCGCGGGCCCTCTGGCCCCTGGGCGACCATGCCGCCGAGGTAGGGGCGCAGTGCCGCGGGAACCGTGACCGAACCGTCTGCCTGCTGGTGGTTCTCCAGGATCGGGACGAGCCAGCGGGTGTTGGCCATGGTTCCGTTGAGTGTGGCGACGGGGCGGGTGGCGCCGTCGTAGCGTTCGCGGACCTGCAGGCGGCGTGCCTGGAAGGTCGTGCAGTTCGAGGTCGAGGTCAGCTCGCGGTAAGTGCCCTGTGTCGGCACCCAGGCTTCGCAGTCGAACTTGCGTGCCGCAGAGTCGCCGAGGTCCCCGGCGGCGGTGTCGATGACGCGGTAGGGAAGTTCACACAGGCCCAGCATCTTCTCCTGCAGGGACAGCATGCGCTCGTGTTCAGCCTCGGCGTTCTCGACCTCGACGTAGGCGAACATCTCCACCTTCTGGAACTGGTGGACGCGGATGATTCCGCGGGTGTCTTTGCCGTAGGAACCAGCCTCACGGCGGTAGCAGGAGGAGATTCCGGCGTAGCACAGCGGGCCGTCGGTCAGATCCACGATCTCGTCCATGTGGAGTCCGGCCAGGGGCACTTCAGAAGTGCCGACGAGGAACAGGTCATCGGCCTCGAGTCGGTAGATTTCGTCGGCGTGCTCGCCGAGGAAGCCGGTGCCGCGCATGACTTCGGGCTTGACCAGAGTGGGCGTGATGGTCGGGATGAAACCGGCTTCTTCGGCCACATCCCGGGCCAGGTTGAGCAGGGCCATTTCCAGCTTGGCGCCGAATCCAGTGAGGTAGTGGAAGCGCGAGCCCGAAACCTTGGTGCCACGCGAGGTGTCGATCGCCTTGAGCGTCTCACCGATCTCCAGGTGGTCGGCAGGCTCGAAGCCGTCGGTGCTGAAGTCGCGTGGTTCGCCGACAGTCTTCAGGGTCACGAAGTTCTCTTCGCCACCGGAGGGGATGCCCTCGACGATGAGG
This sequence comes from Brevibacterium sp. CBA3109, assembly GCF_040256645.1. Taxonomy (NCBI): domain Bacteria; kingdom Bacillati; phylum Actinomycetota; class Actinomycetes; order Micrococcales; family Brevibacteriaceae; genus Brevibacterium; species Brevibacterium koreense. The sequence continues at coordinate 3,195,718 of NZ_CP158281.1, forward strand.
TTCGGAAGCTTGCCTGCAAGCTTGTCGAACGCAAAGCTCGCTTCTTCGGACTCGGCCTGCAGAGCCTTGACCTTGGCAGATTTCTCTTTGCCCTCTGCGATAAGCGCAGGCTTGTCGTCTTTAGCCGCTTTCGCGATCTGAGCGGAGAAGGACTTCTGATCGGCGCGCGCGTCCTCATACGTGGTGATGGCAGAGCGGCGTGCGGAATCCGCGGCGAGGACTTCGTCAACGAGGTCGACGGACGAGCCGCGGGCCTCCTGCGATGCCTTGAACAGGTCCGGGTTTTCTCTGAGGAGCGCTAGATCGATCACCCTCTCAGCTTAACGGCCCTGGACTCTTTTCGACATTCGGGCACCCCTGGAGTGGGTGACCAGCTCACTCTCAAGTTGGGCACTGTAAATTTGAGGCATGACCATCGCTTTGGACTCCCTGATGACGTGGATCGTCGTCGCCGGCATCGTCGTGGTGCTGATCGTTGCATTCTTCGTCGGCCACCGCACCGGGACCCGTCGTGCCCTCAACCGGGTTCGGAAGTATGCGCGGGGCACCGATCCCGATGCACTCGAGGCTGCGAATTCCAGCCGCTACCGGGCAGCTCTCATCGTGAATCCGACCAAGACCGATGCCAGTCAACTGGCTTCGACCGCCGAAGCGATCTGTCGCTTCGAAGGCTGGAACCCACCGTTGGTCATCGAGACCACACCCGAGGATCCCGGCGAGGGCGCCGCGAGCCGCGCACTCGACGAAGAGGTCGACGTCGTCATCGCTGCCGGCGGCGACGGCACGGTTCGAGCCGTCGCCTCGGCACTGGCCCAGACATCGACGCCAATGGGGATCGTTCCGCTGGGAACAGGAAATCTGCTGTCGCGAAACCTCGACATCGTCCTCGACAAGACCGAATGGGCACTGCGAATCGCGCTGTGGGGCCGTAACCGGAACATCGACGTCGGAACCGCCAAGACCACCGAGGACGCGGACCCTCATGTCTTCACCGTGATGACGGGATTGGGGTTCGATGCCGCTGTCATGGCCGATACGAATTCCGATCTCAAGTCACGACTTGGCTGGTTGGCCTATGTCGAGGCCGGGTCTCGGAAGCTCGTCGGCCGTCCCAGTCACGTGAAGGTGACCTTCGACGACGACTATCGGATCTCGGCACGCGTGCGATCGGTGCTCGGCGGCAACTGCGGGAAGCTGCAGGGCGGCATTCAGCTGCTGCCGCAGGCGGTCATCGATGACGGGATGCTCGACGTCCTCATCGTCAGCCCGAAGAACCTGGGCCAATGGGTGGGCGTTCTTGCCTCCGTCTTGGGCCGCAAGACATCGAAGGGCCTGCACACGGAGATTCGTAAGTGCCAGAAGGTCGTCATCGAATCCGGTGAGGAGCTCGATGTGCAGCTGGACGGGGATCCGATAGGCCAGTCAGGATATCTGGCGATGGAGGTCCTGCCTTCGGCGCTGACCGTTCGTGTGCCCACCGTGGAGCAGCGCAAACAGATCCGGGCCGGGGCCTGGCCGGTCTGAGAGTTCGGCTACTCGCCGCGCTCAGAGTGCGGGTACTGGCAACGCTGAGAATGCGGTTACTGGTCCGTCTGTGGTCACGGCTACTGGATAGTCACATCACGAGGGCGTCTCGACGTGGTCACATCGTTCACCAAAGTGTTACAGCTATTCACCCTGAACTAAACGTACATAAGTAGTTCAGGGGATTTCCTGTATCTAGGATGGCAGTCAGATGTGCACCCCCTCACACTCTCTAGATTGAAGGCACTCCAATGAAGAAGCTCATTCTCGCGCCGGCTGTGGCCCTCGCGTTCACTGGTCTGGTGGCCGCCCCAGTCGCCGCCGCCGAGACCCCGTCATCGTCGACGCAGTCGGACTCCACCGCGGCCAAGGCCGAGCAGGTCAAGAAGGAGAAGGCCGAGAAGCTCGCGAAGGAAAAGGCTGAGCGGGAGAAGAAGGACGCAGCCGAGAAGAAGGCTGCAGACAAGAAAGCAGCGGACGACAGGGCAGACAAAAAATCTGGCGATGATGCCAAAGATGCGAAGAAGCCTGCGCCCAAGGACGACGACAAGGGCAACGACTCGAAGGATCCCGAGGATCCTCAGAACGAAGTCGAAAAAATAGATGCTCAGCTGCAGGTTGCCACCTCGTCGGTCTCGGCCGAAGACCTCGCGTCAGACGGCCTCAGGGTCACCGTGACCGGCCTCGAAAAGGGTGACAAGCTCACGACCTCTGGACTGACGGCGCCGGCTACGACTGCCGCTGCTGACGGCAAGGAGTCGCTCACCCTCGGCTACTCCGGCGACGCCGAGGACCTCAAAGAGGGGACCAAGAACTTCTCCGTCAAGGTCCAGCGCGCGGGCGTTGCGGCGCAGTCGTTGTCTGGCTCGACCACCATTGTCGAGGCCCAGACCGCCATTGATTCCGACCTCACAGTCAACCCCGACGAAGTCACTGCCGAGGACCTCACCGACCCCGACAAGGGCATCCAGGCCACCATCACCAACCTCGAAGAAGGGGACACGGTCACCGATGACCTCACTGACAAGCCCCGGACTGTCGACGCTGATGGCGACTTCACCTTCGGCGTCTACTACGACGGTCCTGCTGAGACCCTCAAAGAGGGGCCGATTCCCCTCACCGCAACGGTTCAGCGTAACGGCGAAGAGCCGGAGACACTCAACGCCGAGATCAACGTTGCTGACGAAGCCGAACCGCAGATCTCGCTCGACACCGATGAGATCAGTGCACACGATTTCTATGAGAAGGGCCTCAAGGTCACCGGTGAGGGATTCAACCCCGAGAGCACGGTGGAGCTGCGCACCCAACCAGACGGATCCCCGGGAACCTTCTTCCACGGCGAAGTCACAGCTGACGCAGAGGGCAAGATCAGCGGCACCGTCCAGGCACCCGATGATATTCGCAAGCCCGGTGCATACACATTGTTGGCGATCGACCCCGACGACGATTCGAACTCTGCTGATGTTGCGTTCACCGTCACCGAAGACGACGCCGTCGATCCGATCGATGCCTCGCTCACAGTCGATCCCAAGAAGATCACTGCCGAGGACCTTTCGAACAAGGACAAGGGCGTCACGGTCACCGTCTCGGGTGTGAAGAAGGGTGACAAGATCACCGACTCCCTGACCGGGGACAGCGAGACAGCAGATGCCGACGGAGACTACACGCTCCACCTCTACTACCAGGGCAACCCGGACAGTCTCGAAGAGGGCAAGGTGCCGTTCACGGTCACAATCGACCGCGAGGGCACCGAGTCGCAGACACTGAACGGCAACATCAACGTCGTCGCTGAAGACAACGAAGACGATGGGGATGACGGAGACAACGGGGACACTCCCGAAGCTCCTGCGGAGGCATCGTTCTCGGTCTCACCCAAGACTCTCGAAGCTGCAGACTTCGCCAATGACAAGAAGGGTGTCACCCTGGCCGTCGAGGGCTGCGAGCCCGGCGCGGAGGTGCACTTCGCGGTCACGCCCAAGGGCATCCAGGTCACCGCGTACGAGAACACGGTCAAGGCCGATGACGAGGGCAAGGCTTCGGTCAGTGTCTTCGGCACCTCCGCCAACGTGTCGGCATACGTCGGCTCCTACACAGCCAGTGCAACCTGTGGCGACGACACGATGAAGGAATCGTTCACAGTCACCGCCGGCGCAGATGGCGGCGGCAGCGACGGACACGACAATGACGGGAACGATGGCAGCCAGCTGCCACGCACCGGTGCAGACCTTGGTGGCCTCGCCTCGGGAGCGATTCTCCTTCTCGTCGGTGGAGCAGCAATCGCGATGACCGGTCGCCGCAAGAAGGTCGGACAGTCGCCTTCCGACTTCTGATCAGGCACCACCCAGGTGATCACTCAATGTGATTGATCATGTGAGCGCTTGAATGAGTGTGGCCCCGATTCCGGTCGGGGCCACACTCATTTTCGACAGGTTCACCGTCCCAGCCGGTCGACGACGCCTGTCACTGATCCGTACAACAAGTGTGAACAAAACGACCACAACTATGCACGTCGTAAATATGTCATTATTGTTACCTGCGTAGGAGATCATTCTCAGCTATAAGAACGAAGGACACTATGAAGAAGCTTGCACTCGCCCCCGCAGTGGCACTGGCCATCACCGGCCTGGCCGCATCCCCCGTCATGGCTGCACCCACAGCCCCTTCCGCCGACGTTTTAGAACAGACCAACATCGTGGTCAGCCAGAACGAGAGCCAGGCAGACAAAACCGATTCTGCCAAGGAAGCAGCCAAAGACGGCGCCGAGGATCAGGCCGCCCTCGAAGCATCCGTCTCGGTGTCACCGAAGAAGATCAGCCAGACTGACCTCGCTGACGAGGCCATGGGTGTCAAAGTCACGGTCTCGGGCCTCGACGCTGGCGACACCGTCACTGACAACGCGTCCTTCGAAGGCAAGGAACCGCTGACCGCAGAAGGCGACACCGTCGAGTACACCATCTACAACAAGACCGGTGATCCCGCTGCCATCGATCCTCAGGTACTCAACTTCACCGTGACAGTTATGCGCGGCGAAGAGAAGCAGGAAATCCCGGCTGAATTCGAAGTCACCGCAGACGAAGAAGAGACAGAGGCACCCTCGGTCGACCCGAAGGTCTCCCTCGACGATAAGACGATCTCTGCCTCCGACTTCGAGAAGGACGGCCTCAAGGTCACCGGCGAGGGTTTCACTCCTGACAGCACGGTGAACATGTACAGCGACGCAGCGGGAAACCAGTCGCCGTTCTTCCACAACGAACTCACGGCTGACGAAGACGGCAAGATCAGCGGCACTGTCAAAGCTCCTGAAGACGGGCTCGAAGCTGGCGACTACACACTGTTCGCTGTCGACGCCGAGACCGATGAAGTCTCGAACTCCGTCCAGTTCACCGTCACCGAAGATGAGACCGAAGAGCCGAAGCCGACTACCCCGGCTGCTGAAGCCACGCTGACCGTCTCGCCCGAGACCATCGACGCCACTGACTTCGTCGTGAACAACAAGGGCGTCACGCTGGCAGTCGAGAACTGCGAGCCCGGCTCGGACGTTCGCTACCTGGTCACCCCCAAGGGCAACTCGAACGTCACCGCCTACGACAACACCGTCAAGGCCGATGACGAGGGCAATGCCTCCGTGAACGTCTACGGCACCTCTGCCAGTGATCCGTCGGCCTACCTCGGTGACTATGACGTCAGCGTCACCTGTGGCGACGACGAGATGACCGGAGCATTCACCGTCGGCGAAGACGCCAATGCCGGTGGCAGCGACGGAAACGAAGACGGCAACGGCAACGGCAATGGCGGCGACGAAGACGGAAATGGTGGCGGCGATCTGCCCCGCACCGGCACCGAGCTCACCGGCCTCGTCGGCGGTGCAGCACTCCTCCTCGTTGGTGGAGTTGCGGTGACGATGACCATGCGTCGCAAGAAGGCTGTTCAGGATCCTTCACAGATCTGATATCGGCCCGTGAGCTCATCTGAGCTCATCCGCAACTGAGAAGAGCGCGAATCCTGATCGGGTTCGCGCTCTTCATCTCTTCGGGCAGTGAGCGGCGGCCGAAGGGTGCAACCTTCGAACCGCTCACGGTCCACCCCGGACCATGCCGCTCATTCCATACGGTCATAACGCGAACGCAGACCGAGGAAGATGCCATAGAGCACTAGACCGATGCCGACAGCGAGCATGAGGTAAGGGCCGAACGGCTGGTCACGCATCGCCTTGAGTGCGCCATCAATCCCGGTGAACTCCTCGGGATCTCCGGTTGCGGCAGAGACGAAGACCAGAATTCCCATCGCGAGCAGCGTCACACCCTTCCCCAAGTACCCGATGACCCCGGTGGCGAGCAGCAGCGAGCGCACAGGACGCTGGCCCGGCATACGCAGATCGTCCTTCCAATTGCACACGACGCCATTGATGCAGAACGAAATCCCGACGATGACGATGACGACCCCGATGGCCATGAGAAGGTAGAGCCCACCCGGCGCCTTAGCCAAGGTCACCGACGCCTGCGAACTGGCTTTGCCCGAGTCAGACCCGCTGCCGACGACGAACTGTGAGAAGGTCAGGGCAATCGCACAATAGACGATTGCCGAACCGAACATCTTGAAGAAGTCGATCCATCGGCGTCGCCCCTCGTGCTCCTGGAGATCACGTGATTCGGCCCCGCGCAAAGATGACGAGCCGAAGAATGCATTGACCAGGCACCACAGGGTCATCAGCGCACAGCCGATCAGACACAGAACGATGAGCACCATGCCGAACGGCTTCGCCGCGATCTGCTGTATTGCACCAGTCTGATCGGCCTCACCGCTTCGCCCGAAACCGACTGCGACCGCGGTGACCCCGAGGACGGTGTGCACTAACCCATTGGCGAGGAAGCCAGCTCGCGCAGTCCTTTCGAACCACGTGCTGTCGGCCGCCTCCTGCACTGCTTCGTCCGCGGAATCGGCGGCCCGTTTGATCTTGTCGGATCTGTCCATGAAAGACAGTTTTACACAACTGGCGTCATGCGATCGACAATTCAGATGTGCCCGGAGACCGTAGTCTCCGGGCATATCAGTTCGAAACTACCGGCGCCGGAACCTGTTGTACAGAACCATCGCGCCCGGCTCGGGCCTCCCTTGAGGACGCCTGCCACGCGAAATCGAAACAACATCACCGGCAGAGCCAGCAGCGAAGACGCGTGCTTCGCGTTCCTTCGCTGACATCCGAGACCTGACTTCAGTCTCGAGCTCCTCGTTCCGAGACTGGAGCGCATCGACTTGGTTCTGCAGGTCGATGATCTTCTTGATTCCCACCAGGTTCACACCCTCGTCCTGCGAGAGCTGCTGAATCAGCCGGAGTTTGGCGATGTCTCGCCCCGTGTACCGCCGGCCTCTGCCGGCGGTGCGCTCGGGGATGACGAGACCCAGACGGTCATACTGGCGCAGCGTCTGCGGGTGCATTCCTGCGAGGTCCGCCGCCACCGAAATGACGTACACCGCTGCACTGGTCGATATGTGCATCGTGCTTCACCACCTCAACTGGCCTTGGCTTTGTCGAGCAGTCCGTCCCGTGGGTCCTCGTTCTCGGTCGCCGAGCGGAACGATTCGACCGCTTCTTTGGCGTCCTTCGACAGATTCTGTGGGACAACAATCTCCGCGGTCACCAGCAGATCGCCGGTGCCCTTCTTGGTTTTCACGCCTTTGCCGCGCAGACGCATCGTCCGCCCCGAAGGCGTGCCTGGGGCGATCTTCATCGTCACCGGCATTCCGTCGAGCGTCGGCACCTTGACCTCGGCGCCCAAGGCAGCCTCATCGAAGCTCACCGGCAGATCCATCCGCAGGTTGTCACCATCACGGGTGAAGACGGGGTGTGGCTTGACCTTGATCGTCAATATCACGTCTCCGGCCTCGCCGCCATTGGGGCTGGTCTTGCCTTTGCCTGCCAGCCGGATCTTCTGCCCGTCCTTGACGCCGATGGGCGTGCGCACGGTCAGAGGCTTCCCACCCGGCATGTTCAGCTTCACCGAGGCACCGTTGATGGCCTCTGTGAAGGACAAAGTGGTGCTGGACTTGATGTCACCGCCCTTGACCGGTGGCGAATATCCGCCACCGAAACCACCACCGCCATAGCCTCCGCCTCCGCCGAAGCCGTTGAGGAGGTCAGCCAGGTCAGGGGGCACGTCTCCCCCGCCTCCACCGTAGGACGCACGAGTCCGTGTCCGTCCGCCACCGCCGAAGAGGTCGGAGAATACGTCGTCGAAGCCGCCACCAGCGCTGCCTCCCGGCCCACCGGAACCGGCACTGAACCTGGCCCCGCCGCCCATGGCGCGGACCTGATCGTACTGTTCGCGAGATTCCTTGTCCGACAGCACCTGATGCGCCTGGCCGAGCTCTTTGAACTTGTCTTCAGCCTTGGAATCACCAGGATTGGCATCCGGATGATACTTGCGCGCCAGTTTGCGATAGGCCTTCTTGATGTCTGCGTCGGAAGCATCTTTGGAGACGCCGAGGGTCTTGTAGAAGTCCTTCTCGAACCAATCATTCTGAGGACCGGTATTCACCTGGCACCTCCTTCCGTGTCTTCTTCATCAGTGTATTCAATTGTCTCCTCACAATCCGCAGCCCCGGGACCTTGATCCCGGGAGATCCGGACCGCCGCCGAGGTGATTCCACGTTCGCGGGACCACCTCGGCGAAGGTGTGTTTCTCAGTCCTCCGGCTGTGCAACGCCTACGCGCGCCGCCCGGATGACTCGGTCACCAAGACGGTAGCCCGGCTGCATGACCAGGGAGACGGTCGGAGTCTCGACGTCGTCCGAAGGCTGCTGCATGAGTGCCTCATGCAGTCGCGGATCGAACTCATCGCCGACGTCACCGTACTGCTCGACGCCGACCTTGGTCAGCGAGTCGATCAGCTTATTGACGTGGGTCTCGAAAGGCCCCGTGACGTCGCCGTTCTCCTGCGCCAGACGGACCTCGTCAAGCACGGGGATCAGAGCCTCGACGGCCTTGATCGTGCCACCGGTTGCCGCCCGCTCGCGTTCGCGATCGGCCCGCATCCGGTAGGCGGCGTACTCGGCGTTGATGCGCTTGAGGTCGGCCAGGTGCGCTGCGGCCTCAGTTCCCGGTGCGGGTTCGGCAGCCTCTTCGCCCTGCGCTGCCTCGGTGTCGTTCAACGTCGAAGCATCGGCCGGAATGTCGACTCCGAGGTCACTGGCATCGGCCAGATTCTCATCGGCGCCCTGGACATCCTCGGCGCCGTTGGCATCATTCGCCTCACCGGCCTCCGCCGAGGTCGACTGTGCGTCGGCCTCTGGGCGGAGTTCACCGGTGTCCGGATCGATCCGGCGCTTGTCGCTGAAGGTGAAGCCTGGCTCCTCGGACGACGGATCGTTGCCCTCGGCAGTCATTACTTCTTCTCCTCGTCCTCTTCGTCGACAACCTCAGCGTCGACGACATCGTCGTCGGCACTTGCATCGGCATCGCCCGCGGCCTCTTCACCAGCGGCACCTTCGGCACCTGGCTGGTTGTAGATGGCTTCGCCGATCTTCTGCTGGTTGGCGACGAGCTTGTCGTAGGCCGACTTCACGGCGTCGTCGTCTTCGCCCTTGAGTGCTTCCTTGAGAGATTCGACATCCGAGTTGATCTCGGTCTTGACCTCTTCAGGCAGCTTGTCCTCGTTGTCGGTGATGAGCTTCTCGGTCTGGTAGGCGAGGTTCTCCGCATTGTTGCGGACATCGGCGGCCTCACGGCGCTTCTTGTCCTCTTCTGCGTGCTCCTCGGCCTCCTGGACCATCCGGTCGATGTCTTCCTTCGGCAGTGCCGAACCGCCGGTGATCGTCATCGACTGTTCGGTGCCGGTGCCCTTGTCGGTGGCCGACACGTGCACGATGCCGTTGGCGTCGATGTCGAAGGCGACCTCGATCTGCGGCACGCCACGAGGGGCCGGAGCGATGCCGGTCAGCTCAAAGGTGCCCAGGTTCTTGTTGTCGCGAGTGAACTCACGCTCACCCTGGAAGACCTGGATCGACACGGAGGGCTGGTTGTCCTCAGCCGTAGTGAAGGTCTCCGAACGCTTGGTCGGGATCGGGGTGTTGCGCTCGATGAGCTTGGTCATCACGCCGCCCTTGGTCTCGAGTCCGAGCGACAGCGGGGTGACGTCGATGAGCAGAACGTCCTTGCGTTCGCCCACGAGCACACCGGCCTGCACAGCCGCGCCGATCGCGACGACCTCATCGGGGTTGACGCCCTTGTTGGGCTCCTTGCCTCCGGTGAGCTCGGTGACGACGGTGGAAACGGCTGGCATACGGGTCGAGCCGCCGACGAGAACGACGTGGTCAATCTCCGAGACGGAGACGCCGGCGTCCTTCATGACTGCGTGGAACGGAGCCTTGGTGCGCTCAAGGAGGTCCTTGGTCAGGTCCTCGAACTTCGCCCGCGTCAGGGTCTCATCCAGGTGGATGGGTCCGTTCTCGCTCATCGACAGGTACTGCAGCGAGATGTTGGTGCTGGTGGCCGAGGAGAGTTCCTTCTTGGCCTGCTCCGAGGCTTCCTTGAGACGCTGGATCGCTGTCGCGTCCTTGCTCAGGTCGACGCCGTAGCCGTTCTTGACCTCACCGACGAGCCAGTCGACGATGCGCTGATCCCAGTCGTCGCCGCCGAGGCGGTTGTCGCCTGAGGTCGCACGGACCTGAATCGTGGAGAAGTCGTCTTCGTCCTTGCCGACTTCCAGCAGGGAGACGTCGAAGGTACCGCCACCGAGATCGAAGACGAGAATGGTCTCGTCTTCCTTGCCGCGCTCGAGGCCGTAGGCCAGAGCTGCGGCGGTCGGCTCGTTGATGATGCGCGAGACCTTGAGTCCAGCGATCTCACCGGCATCCTTCGTGGCCTGGCGCTCAGCATCGTTGAAGTAGGCGGGAACGGTGATGACTGCTTCGCTGACATCTTCCTGCAGGTACTCTTCAGCGTCGTGCTTGAGCTTCTGCAGGATGCGAGCCGACACCTCAGGAGCCGACATCTTCTTGCCGCCGATCTCTGTGGACCAGTCGGTTCCCATGTGGCGCTTGACCGAAGCGACGGTGTTCTTGATGTTGGTGACGGCCTGGCGCTTGGCGATTTCGCCGACCAGGGAGTCGCCGTTCTTGTTGACAGCAACGACGGATGGGGTCGTACGACCGCCTTCCGAGTTTGCGATGACCTTAGGGTCGCCGCCTTCGAGGACTGTGACGACGGAATTCGTGGTTCCGAGGTCGATTCCAACTGCACGTGCCATAACGTTCTCTCCTTAAATGTCGTGAGTATCTTCGACTCGAATGTGTGCGATCGGGCGGATCCGGTTCTTGAGTCAGAACCACTCGACCGCACACATTGAGCCAACCGGACTCAAGTATTCTCTTCGAGGTTCCGACCGTCAAGTCGGCCTCATCAAAGTTGCGTACACCAGACTCAACTTTGCTGAGGGAGATTTTATTCCGATAGACGAAAGTTTCTCGGAAAAGACCTGTTGTAGGTTCTCGATTAAGTTGTCACTTTCTCACTTTCTTGGCCATGGCGTGTCAAATTTCTCACGCACCTGTCAATCGAGGACCATGAGGATATGGTCGTTCGCAACGTAGCGTTCCGATACTGCATGGATCGCCCCGGGGATAATAGAGGCAGGGAGATTGGAAGAAGGAGATTCTCTCATGCCAGTGAAATACACCGATGAGCTCAAAGCTCGTGCCGTCGAGCTCGTCATTCATGCCCAGGCCGATCCTGAGACCGCGAGCAGGGCAATCACCCGCGTCGCGAACGAACTCGGCCTGAGCAAGGAGACCCTGCGAGTTTGGGTGCGCAAGCACAAGGACTCCGGCAGAGCCACGCCGACGGAATCGGTCGACCTTGAGGCCGAAAACCGTCGACTGCGCGCCGAGTTGACCGAAGCGAAACGGGCAAACGAGATACTTCGCCGGGCGTCGGCTTTCTTCGCGGCGGAGCTCGACCGCCCATCCAAGTAATCGTCGATTTCATCGACAACAACCGCGACGAGTTCGGAGTCGAGCCAATCGTGCGCGCCCTTTCAGGGACTGCTGCACGGATTGCTGTGAGCTCGTATTACGCGTACAAATTACGCCAGCCTTCAGCCCGTGCTGTCCGGGACCGGGAGCTCAAGACCGCCATCCGGGACGTCTACGAGGCGAACTATTCCTGTTACGGGGTGCGGAAGATGTGGAAGGCGATCAACCGCGAGTATGCGGACCGGTTCGGGAATATCGCTCGGTGCACGGTCGAGCGGTTGATGCGCCAGCTGGGCATTGACGGGGTTCGTCGTCGGCGGAAGCGTCCGAAGACGGCCTCGGCCAGGGCCGAGGAGTGCCCGGAGGATCTCGTCGAACGTGAGTTCACAGCTGAGGGTCCGAACTGTCTCTGGGTCGCCGACATCACCTATATTCCGACCCAGGCTGGGTGAGTATACACAACGTTCATTCTCGACGTCTTCCACCGCGAGATCGTGGGTTGGCAGGTGACGAATCATATGCGTGAGTCGCTGGCCAGGGACGCGTTGACGATGGCTCTGGCAGCGAAGTTCCGGGCCGGCGAAGACGTGTCCAGGCTTGTCCACCACTCGGATCGCGGAGTCCAATTCAGGTCGATTCGCTATGGCGAGACTCTGGCAGAATCCGAGATCGTGGCGTCGGTGGGGTCACGCGGGGACTCATACGATAATGCCATGGCTGAAGCACTGAATTCAGTCTACAAAGCGGAACTGATCGACCGTCGCGAATGGTCGGGGTTGATCGAGGTGATGGCAGCGACATCGAAATGGATCGGGTGGTACAACCGGCAACGACTGCATTCGGCGATCGGATATCGACCTCCGTTCGAGGTCCAAGCTGAGTGGACCAACCAGGGTGCGACCGCGAGCGTAGCTGCATAGAAAACCAGGAAAAACAGCCTCTATGAAACCCGGTGCTTGACATTGCCCGTCTCGCCGGAGGGGCAACGTATCCCAAGATTGTTCCCTTCCTCGGCCAATACTCGATGCTGGCTTCGAAACACCGGAGCATCCTTAACGGGCTCGTATACCCGGTTCCCGACCCCGCCTACCCGTTCCTAGGTGTACATCTCACGAAGCGAGTTGATGGCGAAATGCTAATGGGCCCCAACGCGTTCCTTTCGTTTGGACGAGAAAACTACAGCGGCTGGGGCATCGGGATCAAGGACAGCCTCGACGTGGTCTTCAGCGCAGCCTTCTGGAAGTTCGCATCACGGAATATCAGGGCCGCTATCCACGAGTTTGGCGCAGTAGTTTCCCGCAAGAAGTTCCTTGCGGGAGCCGCCGCTTACGCCCCGGCCCTGGACGGAGCACGATCCACGCCCATTACCCGCGGGATCCGCGCGCAGGCGATGGATGAAAACGGGCAATTGGTGGATGACTTCGTTATCGAACAACTGGGTCGCGTCACTGCGCTGAGAAATGCCCCCTCTCCCGGCGCAACATCTGCGTTGGCGATTGCCGAGCACCACGTCCAGGAAATCGATGAAACCATGGCAAGGTTCACAGGCGGGGCGTCGAAGAGCGACGTTCACTAGCCCAGGGGTTCATCGCAGTGCGGGAAGCCGTTGATGTCCGTTTTTAGGACTCAGCGGCTTCCTGATCTCAAGCCCGTCGTTCCCACCGTGGTCACCGGTGTGTACCCCGGGCCCCACACCTTTCGGTTGTTGTTCTCATATTGCATCAAGCAGATGGGTGCCGATTCATCCGGCAAGGTTGGCGTTGGAGCCATTGCTTGAGGCATTCACGGAGGCGGGCCAACCCGGGTGTTTCATTCCCACATGGGCCCGGCGGCAAATGACTGGACGGCGGCAAGTAGGACCGTCATACCTTGGTCTCATCAGACAGCAGACCAACGTAGCGGTAGACAGGTGCCCTGCTGATGCCCAGCAGCTTCCCGATCTCGGATGGAGGTGAGCCCAGCCGTCCGGTATTGGCCGGCTTGCCTGGCCTCGGCTTCCCACGGTCAAAACCGCCTGGGCATTTGGCACCTGCAGGCGGTTCTGGCTGCAGCGGATATCGATCGCGGCCTTCGCGCTGTGCCCGATGCGGATGGTCATGGCCGGATTGATGCCGACGAACTCGATGCCGAGCTTCTTCCCCTGCGTGAAGTGATCCCACAGCAGGGGAGTGCGGAAGTCGCCGAGGTGGTACGGCGCCCCGTCGGGCGTGAAGTCGGTCTTCCCGCGGGTGCGCAGTCCCGCGAGTTGGGTGAACCATTCCTGGTGGGCCGGGTCGATGTCGAACTGCCGGGCCATGCGGTCGATGGTGCGCCAGGTCAGGGTCTTCTTCACCCAGTTGCCGGACTCGCTGAGCATGAGCGGGCGGATCGCGAGGCTCGGATTCGCGCCCGGGGTGACGTCGTCCTTGTCGAGGAGGACGGAGTGCTGAGCTTCGAACCAAGTGCGGGGGATGACCTGGACGAGCTCGAATCCCAAGGCCACGGGCGTGTGCGAGTGCGGAGCCGCCTCGGCGAGTGGGGCGAAGGCATCACGCCAATCGGCGGGGATGGCGGATCGGTTGTCAGACACCAGGCCATCCTCTCATTTGCCGGTGCCACGAGACGTACGCGCTGCGTCCGGGGTGAGAGGTACAGTCGGCGCATGAGCGAGAACAGCGATGGCGAGCGGTGGCTGATCGTCAAGGGACGCCGGTGGCGACGAACAGACCCAGCACTGGAACCGAGCGTGATCGAGGAACTCAAGAGCCGCCTCGGCGCTGCGAGGAATGCCGTCAAGCAAGCGAAGAAGCGGGGTGCTGAGAATGATCTCGCGGAGGCGAGACGGAGGGTGGATGTCGCGAAGCACGGCCTCGGCGAACGCGGCGAGTATTGGTGGGAGATGTCAGTCGAAGACCGCCGGCAACGCGCGGAGACGGCCCTGAACGAACTGCGGTGAGCTCGAACAGGGCCGCCTCATCAGCCTCATCAGGCGTGAGCAGCCCGGGTGCACGCGCTGCTGCGGGGCGTCAGACTCCGGACACCGCGGCTGCCAAGTTGCCGAGGGACGATTCGAGGTCCTCTTCGCTGACGGCCGGGAAGTCGACCTGCTTGAGCACCTCCTTGTCGGTGACAGCGCTCCAGTCGTAGGTCACGGAGACCTCGGTCGAGTCATGGCTGTGGGACTTGAGCTCCCAGACCCACTCCCAGCCCGGTGGCTCTTCACCGGCCGGTGCCGTCTTCCAGGCGAGAAGCTTGTTCTCCTCAAAGCCGATGACGTGATTGTCGGTCTTGTAGTCGCCGCCCATCTTGTCCCAGTGCATGTTCATCGTGAACACTTGGCCGGTCTCGGTGATGCGATCGGTCTTGTCATCCGACTGGACCATTCCCGAGCCGTCGATCTCGGCATGACGCTCTGGATTGGAGAGGATTCGGAAGATGTCCTCTACGGGGGCATCGATCGTCCGCGAAGCGCTGATGCTCGTGTCACTCATGTCTGTCACCTTTCGTCAGGTGGTGGATGGAGTACGGGTCGGTCGACCCGTCCCTGTGGGCCACGGTATACCCTGATTCCGAATGAGGGGAGGGGGTGCGCAACCAATGACAGCAAATGTGGTCGCTTTTCCGGATCCTCGTTGAGGAATGCAGAATAGCCGACAGAGGTACGTGCCCGACGACCAAAACTTCAACATCGTAGGCAGCTATCGGCCGGCAGTCTCGCAAGGCCCGATCGCTGATCCTGCAAGGACATGTGGATGTCGTTCCGACCGGACCCTTGGAGAATTGGACTGCTCCGCCCTTCGAGCCTCGAGTCGAGAACTCCTGGCTGTACGGACGTGGCGCTGCCTGCGTCAAAGACCAGCTCATCAACCGCCTCAACCATCACAATCAGGTCCGAAGACGAGTCAGGACACTGACGTGGGATCGAGGGATGGAGCTGGCCGAGCACGAGGCCATCAGCCAAAGCACGGGTGTCGAGGTGTTCTTCGCCGACCCGCGCAGCCCCTGGCAACGAGGAACGAACGAAAACACCAACGGGCTGACGCGACAATTCCTGCCGAAGAAGACCGACCTCGGGGCCTACGACCAATCAGCTCTCGACGTCATTGCTCATGAGCTCAACACCCGACCCCGAAAGTGTTTGAGCTTCCGAACACCGCTCGAGGCCCAGCACGACCTCACCACCCGAAAACCAGAGGTGTTGCCTTGACGATTTGAATCTAAGGGTGACGCCCAGCAGCGCAAATGCAACGATGGACCTGCCGATCGACCGCCTCGCGAATCTCATTTCAACCCCTCGGGCGCATCGATTCGGCGAGCGATGTGCATGACGAAGCTACCGCGCGTTACGAGTGTCGGGCGACGAACCACCGCGACCACACCGTCGACTTCGGCGCGATGCTCGACCGGTGCTCGATGCGGATCGTCGACCGAGTACACCAGAGCGACGATATCGTCCTGGAGTACCTCGTCGCCGAGGCCGACGAGCGGTTCGAAGAGACCCGGGATCTCAGCCGGTATCCCCGATTCAGAGACAAGCTCGAGCCACTGCTGAGCCGGCCGATCGACTTCACCGACTCGAGGCGACGCGATGCCGGCAAGCGCCGCGAGCTCGACGTCCTCAGACAGGATTCCCTGATCAGTCAAAAACTGGCGCAGACCCCTGCGGATGTCAGCGAGAGTCCGGCGGTCGACTGTGCCTCCCCCGGCGAGCTCCGTGGCGACGACGGGAATCCCCGCGTCGTCCCCCGCCGAGTTGATCGATCCCGGTTCGAATTTCTCTGCCACGACGATGACATACGGAAGGTTCAGACGGCGAGCGATCTGCGATTTGGTCTGCCACAACTCCTTCGTCGGCCCCCGATAGACGAAAGCCGCATCGACATAGACGGAATTGCTGCCTCCGGAGTGCAGATCCAATGCCGCATCGGCTCTAGGAAGCAGCTGTCGACTGATGAATTCCGCAACCTGGCAGGTCGGAGCACCTTCGGCCGAACCGGGGTAAGAACGATTGAGATTGGCACCGTCGAGCGGCGAAACCCTGGTTCCGACTCGGACTGCCGGCGCATTGGCCGCAGGGACGATGATCACCGTTCCGCTGATGTGTTCAGGCGTCAGTTCCCGGGCAAGCGCTTGCAGTGCCACCTGCCCCTCGTATTCGTCGCCATGTGTGCCCGCGACCAGAAGCGCAGTAGGACCTGCACCTGACGAGACAACAGTGACCGGGACTGGGATCAGAGCAGAATCGTTGACATTGTCCGACTGAGTGAGTCCGATATATCCGTGCTGGACTCCGAATTCTTCGAAATCGATGCCTCGAATGACCGTCATAACGCTCCTTTGCGCAATAGTGGTATCGCTCGAATTCCTGGCGGGAATGTACTTACCGTATTGATAGAACCCGAGTCTCTCCAGTGTTGGACACACTGTATACAGAAACGTTTCAGTCGGCAACATCGCGCCGGAGGCGAATCGTATCGGCGGCGGTCATTCCACGATGGGGCCTCCACGTTCGTCCGCGGGATCGTGGCAGATCCGCAGAATCTCCGTGGCCTTCGCCAGATCGTGCGCCTCCAAGGCGTCTATGATCCGTTCATGATCGGAAGCGACCCGCTCCACGTGCTCCCGGCCCGGCGTGTACGTCAGTGCGATGCGTCGCTGCACAGGGTGGCTCCAGACCGAGCCCAGGAGCTCGAGCATGTAGCCATTGGGGCACGGCTCGACCAATCGACGATGGAACCTGAGAGAGACGTCGAAAACCTCCATACCATCCGTCGGGCTGCACAGCCTCGCCTCAGCAGCAAGGGTTCGCAGATGAAGCAGGTCCCTGGGTGTATGCCTGCCGAAAGCCGATCGGAGCGCGAGTTCTTCGAGAGCCGCGCGCACCTCGAAGACATCTTCGACCTGATTTCGCGAGAGATCCGTGACGAAGTACCCGCGCGAGGCCACCAAGGTCGCCAGACCATCGGTCGTCAGCTGAGTCAGCGCGTCGCGCACAGGAGTCCGGGATACGTCGAACTGCGCCGCGATCTTCTCTTGCACCAGAGGCTCACCGGCGGCCAGTTCCCCGCTCACGATCAATCGACTGACGTTCTCATAGACCTGCTCGGCCAACGGCTTGCCTGCGGCGTCTTCCGTGCCCATCGTTTCCTCCCGGCGATCTCAGCGTCCGTGCTCGATCCGCCGACCACGATGCTCGTGATCCGCGCTGCTGCTACCTCTACTCTTCCGCGATTGCCTCGGATTGCAAAATCATGTCGACATAGTACACACTGTATACAGTAGATTGAAGAAGTTCTGCTTACTCGAGCAAGGAGGCTCCCCATGGCTGATCACATCCTTAACACCTGGTACGTTGCGGCATGGTCGGATGAAGTGACGAACAAACCCATCCGGAGAATGATCTGCGAACAATCCATCGTTCTCTACCGCATTTCCGATGATCAGGCCAAGGCGCTTGCCGACCGTTGCGCCCATCGGGCGTTCCCCTTGTCCAAAGGTCGAATGCTGGGTGACTCCATCGAGTGCGGTTATCACGGCTTCACCTACGGACCTGATGGGCGGTGCACGAAGGTTCCCGGCCAGACGACGCTGCCAGAGCGGGCAGTCGTCCGTTCCTACCCCCTTCACGAGAAGGACGGCTGGATCTGGGTATGGATGGGGGGCGACCCTGCGGATGCCGATCCCAGCGATATTCCGGACACCCATTGGATGAATGATCCCAACTGGACCTCCGTCGAGCACTCCCTCCAAGTCGACTGTCGAGCCGAACTCGTGCACGACAATCTGCTCGACCTCACCCACGAGTCCTTCCTCCACAAGACGACTGTCGGCGACGACTACATCTACGAATACGGCATCACAGTCGAAGTCGACGACAATGTGGTGCTGGTGGACAGACTCATGCCCTCCGTACCCGCACCGCCACTGTACGCAGACACGATGGGAATCGACGGAAACTGGGATCGCTTCCACGCCACCGAATTCTTTGTCCCCAACAACCTCACACTTCACTCGGGCATCACGGCAGAGGGCGCGCCACGAGAAGAGGGCTACCTCATCAAAGTGCTCAACGCCATCACCCCGATCGATGCTCATACCTGCTGGTACTACTATTCATTCGCCCGCAACTTCGCCGTCGACAACGTCGAAGCCACCGAGCAGCTTCGTGAGGGTCTGGGTCTGGTGCTCGAAGAGGACAAGGACGCGCTCGAGGCGCAGGAGCTGGGAATGCAGACACGCCCCGGCCGGGAGTTCGACGTCCTCATTGCCCAGGACGGCGGCGTCGCCAAGGCCCGTCGCATCCACCAGGCGCTATTGAAGAAGGAAGCCAAGGAACGCGAGGCGAAGGAACCTCGCCGACCCGGCGCGCCGGCGAATACAAAGCCCATCGGTGCAGCAGCTCGCCGACAAGCGCAGAAGGCGGCGGCAGCCGGCGCGGGAAGGTCCGCAGCCGAGTCGACCACCTCGGCGGAGGCCACGAGCACCGCAGCCGGCGGGAGGTGATCGGGGATGTGGATGCTCGAGCGCGCGAACTCCCTCAGCGCCGCACCGACCATGCCCGATGGCAGCCGCGTCCTGGCCGCCAACCCTGACAGCGCCGAACGCGGCGACCCGTGGCGCTGGTCGATCACTCTTCATACGTCGCCGGACGGGGTAAGCACCTCTGTGAAGACTGATGAGTCCTTCGTCGTCCACACGGTCGAGCTTCTCGACGCAACCCACTGCTCGACTGTGCTCACACGATGCACCGGCGATGTCATCGTCGTCGCTGTCAAGACGGGGGAAGCGCTCATCACGGTGCCCGATGGTCCTTGGCAGCGGCGAATCCATCCCGGTGACTCCTTCGTCCTCGAGGGCGAAGTGAACGAGACCATTCGTGTCGAGCTCACCGACACACAATCGACCGCACCGTCTA
Organism: Brevibacterium sp. CBA3109; assembly: GCF_040256645.1. Lineage (NCBI taxonomy): Bacteria > Bacillati > Actinomycetota > Actinomycetes > Micrococcales > Brevibacteriaceae > Brevibacterium > Brevibacterium koreense. The sequence continues at coordinate 3,215,105 of NZ_CP158281.1, forward strand.
CTGCCTCACCCCCACCAGGACCGCTGCTCTTCGCTGGGTCCCCTGAAGCGCACAAGGAGTTGAGAATGCCATCAACAGTCGAGACGCCCACCGCCGCAGCAGAACTTCGCGATGGAGCCGGCGCCGGCGCCGAATCCAACACCCCCGCCGAGGCAGGCCCCCGGTCGCGCAGACGGCTGTCGTTCTTCGACGCATACGTCACGCAGATGCGAGTGGAGGCCGATGGCGTACTGTCCGTCGAGTTCACGCCGAGCGAGAGCGAAGCCGGGACACCATCACTTGTGGGCCTCCACCGCTGGGAGCCCGGAGCGCACCTTGACGTCCTCATGGGCGAGAGACTGGTGCGCCAGTTCTCCTTGTGCTCCCGACCGGGGGAGCCTCTGAAGGTGGCCGTGCTGCGCGAACCCGAATCGCGCGGCGGATCAGCTCACGTTCATGAGGTTCTTCGGCCGGGTTCTCAGGTTCGGCTGCGTGGGCCCAAGAACACCTTCCCACTCGAGCCCGCCGAGCACTATCGATTCATCGCCGCGGGGATCGGAATCACGCCCATCATCGCCATGGTACGCGAGGCCCATCGACGGGGCATCCCCTGGACGCTCGACTACCTCGGAAGGTCGCGTGAGACAATGGCCTTCGTCGCTGAGCTCGAAGATTTCGGCGACTGCGTGTACATTCATGAAAGTGGCGCGGACGGTCGCTTCAATCTCGGGGCACATCTCATCGAACCGGACGCCGGGGAGCTGGCATACGCTTGTGGACCGGCGGGGCTGCTCAATGAGCTGGCTGAAGCAGCGGAGTCATGGGAAAACCCCGATCTGCTACGCACCGAACTGTTCCTGGCTCAGCCCTCCGACGGTTCGACCACTGCCGGTGTCGGCTCAGATGGCCCCGGGCCGAGCAGTGCCGAATCGGGAGCTTCGCTCTTCGACGGCCCCGACGACAGCAGATCGACCGGCGATGCTCCTTTCACTGTCACGCTGACCACAGGCGAGTCGGTCGAGGTTCCCGCTGACAGGTCGGTTCTCGAATCACTGGAAGACGCAGGGTTTGCACCCCTGAGCTCGTGCCGCGAAGGAATCTGCGGCACTTGCGAGACCGCGGTGATCAACGGCGAGGTCGATCACCGCGACAGCCTCCTGTCCGAGGAGGAGAGGACGGACAGTGAGACGATGATGATCTGCGTCTCGCGTTCGTGTGGAACTTCCGGCCTCACTCTCGAACTCGAATGACCGGTTTCAGGCATCTGCTGCCGTAGCAGCCACCGGGGCACTGCCCAGCACGTTCACTTAGTCAGGTACTCGTCGAGATCGTCGAGGATGAGCCCAGCACCTGTGGGCCCGAGGCCGAGGAACCACACAGCGTCCTCGACACGAATCGCCTTGCCGTCCTTTACCGCGTCAAGACCCTTCCACTGACTCGATTTGAGGGCCTTGTCCTCGCCTGTGGCCTTGGGATCACCGTAGCTCGTGTAGAAGATATAGTCACCGCCGGCCTGATCGAGGTTCTCCGGTGAGATCTCAACGGCGAGTTCGTCGACGTCCTGCTTCTCCGGGCGTTTGAAGCCGGCATCGCCGAGGATGACTCCGATGAGTGACTGATTCGCATAGAGGCGCAGTTTCTCGAGCATGAACCGTACGAGAGAGATCGTCGGGTTGCCGTCGACGGACTTCTTCAGCGTCTTCGCTTCCTCCGCATATTCCTCGAGGTCCGCGGTGGCCTCCTTCTCCATTCCCAGGGCGTCGCCGACGAGGCGGAAGTTCTCCTTCCACGGGAACCCAGGGCGGATCGAGAATACCGTCGGAGCGATCGAGTCGAGCTCATCGTAGAGCTTGTCTGCCCGCAGCTGGCTGCCGAGGATGAGGTCGGGTTCGAGCGAGGCGATCTTCTCGAGATCGAGCTCATTGATCGTATCGACGGTCTCGACACCGTCGACCTTGTCTTCGAGGTAGCTCGGCACCGGGTTTGACCCTTCGGTGGTCACCATTCCGACAGGCTTGATGCCCAGCGAGAGGACGTCGTCGAGTTCGCCGGTGTCGAGGACGACGACCCGTTCAGGCTTCTTTTCAATCTCCGTCGACCCGTTCGCGTGCTTGATCGTGCGTGGGAACTCCCCCGGCTCGGCGTCGGTGCCGAGCTTCGCAGTCTCCTCATCCGCGGTTCCGAAGGCCTCACCACCAGTGGCGACATCTTTGTTGCCCGATTCGCCGCTACCTCCCTGGTCACCATCGGCGGCGCAGCCGCTTGCGAGGAGGGCAATGATCAAGGTTGCTGCAGCAAGCGCCGCGGCGCTCCGAGGAAAAGAAATCTTCGTAAGGGCAGTCTAACCTGACCAGCCTCTCAGTTCTTAGGTTAGGCTCACATAGCATAAATGTGATGAAGACCCCACCTGCTACTGAGCACACGAAATAGAACCGATGACACCCCTTACCCATCTGACGTCACACACGTTCGGCCTGGCCGGATGCGGCGGCTCCGACTCCTCCGAGAGCTCGAGCGAATCCGCAGCGAACGATTCCGGGGAGTGGCCCCAGACCATCACCGATGACGCCGATCACGAGGTCACCATCGACAACCAGTCCGAGAAGATCGTCTCGAAGGAGAAGGATGTCGAACCCCTCGAGAAGGCCGTGACCGTCAAGCCCGTGTTCCTCTTCAGCGCCGATGAGAAGACCTCTACGGCGTCCAGCTCTTCGCACGATTCAACAACGTCCTCGTGTGGTGGAAGCTCGCCGTCATCCTTCTCGTCATCGTCGTGTTCATGATCCTGGCCTTCAACCCCGGCCACTTCTCAAGCCAGCGCTTCGGCGGATTCGCTCCCAATGGAATCGGACCGATCTTCGCAGCCCTCCCCGCAGCAGGCATCGTCTTCTCCTACCTCGGCTTCCGTCAGGGGGTCGAGTTCGCAGGCGAGACCACGAACCCGCAGAAGAACGTCCCCTTCGCAGTGATCGGCTCAATCCTCGTCACCGGCGTCATCTACATCGCACTGCAGGCGGCCTTCATCGGCGCCCTGCCCACGGACCTCCTCGAGGGCGGTTGGAAGAACCTCGCATTCAACAACGACGCAGGAACTCTCGCAGAGATCTCGCTGCTGCTGGGTGCTGTGTGGCTGGCAGTCATCCTCTACGCCGACGCCATCGTCTCCCCTGCCGACACCGGCCTGATCTACACCGCGCTGGCTCCTCGCCTGTCCTACTCGCAGGCGAAGGTCGGCAATGCTCCGCGCGCACTGGCAAAGCTCAACAAGCACGGTGTTCCGTGGATCTCGCTCCTCGTCGTGTTCATCGTCTCCTGCATCATGTTCCTGCCGTTCCCCTCGTGGGCGAAGCTCGTCGGATTCATCACCTCCGGCACGGTGCTCTCGTTCGCCACAGGGCCTGTGGTCGTCGCCGCGCTGCGTCGTCAGCTGCCCGAGCAGGAGCGTCCGTTCAAACTGCCTGGCAACGATGTGCTGCCGATCATCGGCTTCATCTGCGCGAACCTCATCGTGTACTGGACAGGCTGGGAGACGAACTGGAAGCTCTTCCTGGCTGTGGCCATCGGCTATGTCGTGATGGTCCTCCACCACATCTTCGCCAAGGACAAGGCCCGTCTGCCGGATCTGAAGATGCGCTCCGGCTGGTGGATGATCCTGTGGATGGCCGGCCTGGTCCTCCTCAGCCTCATCGGCCACTACGGTGGAGGCCTGGACATCATGGGCTTCATCTGGGGCGAGGTCGTGACCGTGATCTTCTCGGTCATCGTCTTCTACGTCGGCATCAGCTGCCGGCTGAGCCCGGAAGAGGCGGTGGAAGCTGTCGAGCAGACTCAGCGTGCGGACGACTGAGTTCGTATGGCCTGAGTTCGTACTGCCTAAGGCTGTACTGCCTGAGTCTATATGGCAGATTCGCCTTCGAAGCCGCTTCGACGTTTGAACGCGTCGGGGCGGCTTCGGCACTCTCGGAACCAGATTCAGCTGCGCTCGACCACATGCGTTCGTCTGAGGCGAGTACATGTGGTCCAGGTTCAACTGTCCTTGTCGATGCGGGTGCGGATTCGGTCGAAGGCGGCGGCCGTGTCGAAGTCGGCAACGATGCCCGGATCCACGTCAACGAGAGTGGGGTCGAGCCCCGAGAACAGCCACTTCACCGCACCGTTCGTCGGGTCCCCGATGGCGTCCAAGCGCGAAATCAGCAGCCCCGTCGGCCACGCGGCGCAGAGGAACTGGGTCTTTCCCCGGTCATCGGTCCCCGCAGCCGGAAACCCTGTGCGCCTGCAGGCTTCGATCAGATCGCCGAGGTGGTCGGCAGTGATCAGGGGCATGTCCGCGGCCAGCACCAGGGTCACATCCGCAGACGTTGCAGACTCGAGAGCATACGATGCGTCATCGTGGGCACGGGCTGCTGCACTTGCCGCCGCGATCCCAGCCAGCGGACCGGCGAAAGCGGGTTCCTCACGAACAGAATGCACTGATTCCTGCTCCGTGGCAGACAATCCGTCGCCCGGTCCGGCCACCCACACCTCGGCGTCGGGATCGACTGTGCGAACCGTGCGGAGGATGCGGGAGATCACGGTGATCCCGCCCAGCTCGACTGCGGGTTTGTGGACGCCGCCGAAGCGGTTCGAGCGGCCGCCGCTGAGTATGATCGCCGTGATCGACATGCCCCGATCCTACGCGGGACGACGGCATCGGCAACGGGATCCGCACGACATTTCCGACGCCGGTGAGCAATACTGTGAGACATCACCAGTTCATGGCGGGCTGTGTCGCGTGGGACATCGTCGACCCGGCCGAGGCGCCCGTACACACCGGAATTGCACGGAGGAATCGCGAATGACGAAGTTCGATGTCGTCGAAGCATCCATCGCTTCACTGCGACAGGCGCTCGAGGACGGGACGACCACCTCGGTGGGACTCGTCGAGGCCTATCGGGCCCGCATCGCCGCCTTCGACGGTCCAGACACCAAGACCCGGCTCAACTCCGTGATCGTGTCCAACCCGGAAGCCCTTGCCGAGGCGGCCGACTCCGACGCCAGGCGTGCCCGAGGTCAGGTGCTCGGCCCCCTCGACGGAATCCCGTACACGGCAAAGGACAGCTACATGGTCACCGGGCTGACCGTCGCCGCCGGCTCCCCCGCCTTCGCCGACCTCATCGCACAGAGGGATGCCTTCACGATCGAACGCCTCCGCGGCGCCGGAGCCATCTGCTTGGGGCTGACCAACATGCCGCCGATGGCCAATGGCGGCATGCAGCGTGGGCTCTACGGCCGAGCCGAAAGTCCGTACAACGCCGGGTGGCTGACCAGCGCCTTCGCCTCCGGCTCCTCGAACGGCTCCGGTACGGCGACGACCGCGAGCTTCGCTGCCTTCGGCCTTGGCGAAGAGACCTGGTCCTCAGGTCGAGCCCCGGCCTCACACAACGCGCTCATCGCCTATACCCCCTCGCGCGGAGTCATCTCTGTGCGAGGCAATTGGCCCCTGGTGCCCACGATGGACGTCGTCGTCCCGCACACCCGATCGATGACCGATCTGTGCGAGGTTCTCGACGTCATCGTCGCCGACGACGCCGAGCCCCGTGGGGACTTCTGGCGGACCCAACCCTGGGTCGAGATCCCTGCCGCTTCTGCTGTTCGCCCCGATTCGTATGCGTCGCTGCTTCCAGCCGATGCCGACGCCGCCCGCTCGAGACTGGCGGGCAGACGCTTCGGCATTCCGAAAATGTACATCAACGCCGACACTGAGGCAGGCACGAATCCCGAGGGCGGAATCGGAGGGCCGACGGGGCAGCGGGTCGAAACCCGGGCCTCCGTGGTCGCCGCCTGGGAACAGGCCCGGCGTGACCTCGAAGCCGCCGGAGCCGAGGTCATCGAAACCGATTTCCCGGTCGTGAGCAACTACGAAGGTGATCGTCCCGGCGCCCCGACGATCAGGACGCGTGGCATCGTGGGCACCGACTACCTCGATCGGGAGATCAATGACCTCTCCGCATGGGCCTGGGACGATTTTCTCGCCGCCAACGGAGATCCGAAGCTGTCAACACTGACCGAGGTGGACGGGTCGAGGATCTTTCCCCACCCGGACGGCGCCATCCCGGATCGCTACACCGGGTTCGATGACGACATCGCGACCTACCCTGAGATCGTGCGGGCCCGTCCGTATGACTCGGTGACGGAGATCCCCGAGCTCGAAGACGGCATCCGTGGTCTCGAGGTGACCCGCCGGATCGACCTCGAGGAATGGATGGACGCCAACGGCCTCGACGCCGTCATCTACCCGGCGATGGCTGATGTGGGGCCGGCCGATATGGATGTCAACGAAGCCTCGGCGGACCTCGGGTGGCGCAACGGCACCTGGGTCGCCAACGGCAACCTGGTGCCACGCCACCTCGGCATCCCCTCAGTCACGGTGCCCATGGGAACGATGACCGACACCGACATTCCGATCGGGCTGACGATTTCGGGGCGCGGCTGGGACGATGCGTTGCTCATCGAACTCGCCGCAGCGTTCGAAGCCACCGGCGACCGTCGTGAGGAGCCGCCGCGGACACCGAGGCTGTGAAGTCGAGGGTGCGAAGACGAGGATTCAACTGAAATCTTCGGGTGAACTCGCCAGATTACTGGATCGTAGCAACCAATCGGTGGAACAGTATTGGACATGACTGATTTCACTGTTCTTGCCGAACGCGCCTTCACCCTGCTCGAAGCCCATCAACAGGATCATCCGATCGTCCTTCCGACCGTATGGGATTCCTGGTCGGCCCATGCCATGGTCGACTCGGGGTTCAATGCACTGAGCATCGGATCCCACCCGCTTGCAAATTCTGTGGGGGCCGACGACGGTGAGGCCATGAGCCTGAGCCAAGCCCTGGCCGGAATCGCGCGCGTCTGCGGATCTGTCGACGTTCCAGTCTCCGCGGATCTGGAATCCGGCTACGATACCCCGGCGCCGGATCTCATCGCCGGACTCCTCGAGGCCGGTGCTGTGGGGGTCAACATCGAGGACACCGTCCACAGCGAGGGACGGATGCGCAGCGCTGAGGAGCATGCCGAGTACATCGGCGATCTGCGTCGCGCCGCGGACGCGCAACGGGTGCACGTGGTGATCAACGCCCGCACCGATGTGTTCAAGAATCCAGGTGATTTCTCCGATCCCACCGCCGAGGCGATCCATCGCCTCAATCTGTGCGCCGAGGCGGGTGCGGATTCCGTCTATCCGGTCAGGCTGCCTGACACCGACACGCTCAAGACCATACTGTCGCAGGTGAGCCTGCCACTCAATGTCACGGCTCACCCGATCAAGGGTGCCGTGCCCGACGAGCTCGATCTCTCGCAGCTGCAGGACCTTGGGGTGAAGCGTGTGACCTTCGGGCCACTGCTGCAGTCCGCAATGTATGACTACTTCGCCAAGTTCACCAGAAACTGGCACTGACCACAGCACACCCCAGCGCATTGATTCAACACAACCCCACCCGCGCTGAGCACGCCCTGCCAACCGCAATGTTGAGGAGCCGCAATGCCTGAGAATCTCCGTGCAGGACAGCCTGTCTGGATCGATTACACGTGTCACGATTTCGAGTCCACGACGACGTTCTACTCTGAGATCTTCGGTTGGGAATTCGAGGATCAGGGACCAGATTTCGGCCACTACAACATGATCACGAAGGATGGAGCAGCTGTCGGCGGTGCCATGCGCGCTGTGAACATGGACGGCACACCGAATCCGATGATCCCGGCGATGTGGACGACCTACCTGCACACCGATGACATCGCGAGCACCTACGCGGCAGCGCTCACCGCGGGAGCGGCTCCCATCGCCGAGCCGATGTCCGTCGGACCACTGGGCCAGATGGCAGTCATCACCGATCCCACGGGTGCGAGTGTGGGCATGTGGCAGCCGGGCGAGTTCACCGGCTTCGACACTCCGCTGACGCCCGGGACTCCGGTGTGGTTCGAACTCATGACGGTGAACTATCCCGTCGCCACCGAGTTCTATCGGAATGTCTTCTCCTTCGACCTGGTGGCGATGGAGGGTTTCCCGTATTCGACGCATGGCGCCGAGGAGAATTCTGTGGCCGGCATCTGCGACGCCAGCGAGTGGACTCAGGTGTCCTTCTGGCGTGACTACATCAACGTCGACGATGCCGATGCCACCGCGACAAGGGTGGGCGATCTAGGCGGCAAGGTGCTCGCCGGACCCGAGGATTCGCCGTATGGCCGCATCGTAACGGTCACCGATCCGGAAGGGGCTACGTTCCAACTCCAGCAGGATCCGTGAGCGCTCGCGTCTGAGTTTGATTCCGTCAGCTGGCCTCAGCCCCGCAGCGCCAAGGCGAACGGCAGAACCGCGGTGGCACCCGCCTGCCGGAGCAGTCGTGCGCCGATGGCCATCGTCCAGCGGGAGACCACCTCATCGTCGACGAGCAGCACCGCCTTTCCGGCCACTGCCTCTTCGACCTCGGGCGGGACGACGAACGCGTCATAGAGATCCTTGACCCGGAACGCGCTGTTGACCTCCGGGCTGCCGTGCTCATGGACCTGCAGGAGTTCGCCGCCGTCGATGAGCCTGCCCGCAGATGCCAGATTGGCTGCCAGTGACCTCACCGTGGTCGGCCTTCGCGCACTCGGGACCGAGACGACGACTTCGGGGCGGATCTCCCAGTCCCATTGGCCCAGGACCTCGAGGCACCATTTGCCGATCTGTGCCGGCACCTCCGCGTCGGCAGCGTCCGGAGCGAGGAACGATCGCAGAGCCTGCCCCTGCCCCAGATCGCTGAGTCGTGCGATGGCCCGACCTTCGGCGGCCAGCTCTCCGGCGGGAATCTTACCCTTGAGCGGGACGCCGATGTTGGCCATGCCGCTGGGCCAGGTGCTGCGTGGGTCGATGGGCAGACCGATGCGATGCAGAGTCCCTGCTGTCGCCTGCCTTTGCTCGTCTGAGATCTCGGTCGACCACCAGACTCCGGCACAGTTATCGCACCGCCCGCAGGGTTTGGGCTCTGGATCATCAAGCTGACGAATGAGGAACTCCATGCGACACTCATGCGTGGACTCGTAGTCAAGCATCGCCTGCGCTTCGGCGGCGCGGACTGCAGCGACCTTTTCGTAGCGCTCCTGGTCATAGACCCAGCCGCGCCCGGTTGAAATGTATCCACCCTTGATCTTGGTGACGGCGTCCTCGACCTCGAGTGTCTTCAGCAACAGCTGCAGTCGGGTGCGCTTGGTTCCGACGAGGGTCTCCAAACGGGCCACAGACAGTGGCCCGTTCGCCTCGGCGAGGGCCTGAAGCACGGCATTGGCATCGGACTGGCTGGGCATCGAGGCGGTGGCGAAGTAGTTCCAGATCTCCTGGTCTTCGACCCCCGGCAGGAGCAGGACATCGGCGGAGTCCGTGGCACGACCGGCGCGACCGACCTGCTGGTAGTAGGCGACGGCCGAGGACGGTGCACCGATGTGGATGACGAATCCGAGGTCGGGTTTGTCGAAGCCCATTCCCAGTGCCGAGGTGGCCACAAGTGCCTTGATCCGGTTGTCCTTGAGCTGCTGCTCGAGTTCTGCTCGTTCCTCGGAATCGGTGCGGCCGGTGTAGGCACGGACCTCGTGTCCCTGATCACGCAGGATCCGAGTGATGTCCTCGGCTGCGCTGACCGTGAGCGTGTAGATGATTCCCGAGCCCGTGAAATCGCCGAGATGGGAGGTCAGCCAGGCGATGCGGCCACTCGCGTCGAGGCCGGGCAGGACACCCAGTCTCAGCGAATCGCGGGCAAGTTCGCCACGCACCACGGTGGTGTCCTGGCCAAGCTGTTCGGAGACATCGGTGACGACGCGGGAATTGGCTGTGGCCGTCGTGGCCAGGACCGGGGTGTTACCGGGAAGTTCGGACAGGATGTGTCCGATGCGCCGGTAGTCGGGGCGGAAGTCGTGGCCCCAGTCGGAGATGCAGTGCGCTTCGTCAACGACGATGAGACCGAGGAAGGCAAGCAGCTGCGGCAGGACCTCGTCACGGAACGCCGGGTTGTTCAGCCGCTCGGGCGAGACGAGCAGAACGTCGAGGTTGCCGGCCCGGAGATCGTCGAGGACGGTGTCCCATTCGGTGACATTGGAGGAGTTGAGGCTGGCTGCGCGGACCCCGGCGCGTTCGGCGGCGGCGATCTGGTCGCGCATGAGAGCCAACAGAGGGGAGATGATGAGGCTGGGGCCGGTGCCCGCTGCCCGCAGCATCCTGGTCGCCACGAAGTACACGGCCGACTTGCCCCACCCGGTCCGCTGGACCACGAGGACTCGCTTCTTCTCCACGACGAGGTCGCGGATCGATTCGAGCTGACCGTCGCGGAACTGTGCCTCGGGGTTCGCGGTGAGTTCGGCCAGGATGCGCTGCGCCGCAACGGCGAATTCGTCGGCGTCGATGGTCGTTGCAGTCGGGGTGGATTCGGTCATGGGCACAGTCTAGATGCCCGCACTGACGCGGCAAGAGCCGTTTCGCGCAAGGCGTCTCACACGACGCCTTGCACCCGCAGCAGTCGCGACAAAAGGAAGTTTTAGGCCGATTCCGAGGCCGAAAATCGGACCATAGTTTCCATTAGTCACTGGTCCCGCCCGTCCCGCCCGTCGCACCCGGCGCGCCCGTCGCGCCCGTCGCGCCCGCTCTCGACCTGTCACCTCAGGGCGAGGTTGACTCCGAGGGTGGCGAGGACGCCGAAGAGCACGCCCCAGAGGATGATCGAGATGATCTGCCAGAAGGCCACGGCATTGCGGTTGGCTCCGAAGCCGACCATCGCCATCGAGGTGATCTGCGATGGCAGCAGAGTCTGCCCCAACAGCGAGACGCCGGGGACGCCGAATTTGTCGAACATGCGCTTGAGTTTCTGCCGCTTCTGGGAGGACTCGTCGTCCTTGGTCCTATTCTTCGTCGCTTTGTCGCGGATTGCCCCTGCACCGTAGACGAATGCGAGCATCGAAAGCACGTTCCCGATGATGGCCATGAGGATCGCGACCACCGGATTCAGACCGATGGCGACGCCGATGACAGACCCGAAGTAGGACTCGACGAAGGGGATCGCGGAGACGAGCATGATGCCCGCCCACTGCAGCCAGTCGGGGATTGAACCGGCGAATCCTTGGATACTTTCGATCATGCGAGGTTCCATTCTCATCGGGTGAAGTCTCGGTCGAGGCGCTCACCTGCTCAGCACACCCGACACTCTTAGCACATCGCACCAGCACAGCGTACTAGCACGTTGTACTATACAGTGAATGGCAACGATGCGCGACACCGAAACAACGCATGGAACCGAGAGGACCACGAATGTCCAGACGCGATGACATCATTTCGGCGGCGATCCGGCTGGCAGAGCAGTCGGCTCCCGGCCAGGCCAACCTCAGCGTGCGAGAGGTCGCCAAGGAAGCCGGAATCGGAGCCTCAACACTGCGCCACTACTTCCCCACCCAGTCCGATCTGCACGAAGCGATCGCTCGCGATTCAATGGACACCGCAGTTCAGGACTTCTCGATCACAGATCCCAGCCTCGATCCGGCCGATCGTCTCTTTGAGTGCTGCGCGCAGTTCCTTCCCACACACGAACACCGCGATATGCAGCTCGAGCTGTGGCTCACGATGCACATCAGCGCCCTTGGGCCCGAACGCCGTGCGGTGACCCGACGGCTCCTCGAATACGGCCACAACTTCACCTATGAGTGCCTGCATCGGTGGCTCGGGATCCTGGCCGAGGAAGGTCATATCGACCCCGCCGAGGTGGCTTCCACATCCACTGCGCTGTTCACCATGCTCGATGGGCTGGCCCTGCACTCGATCGTGACCCCGGAGCGCGTGACCGTCGATGCCGCGCTCGATCAGCTCAGGTGGCTGATCGCGAAGGTACTCGAACCAGCACCCGATCCGAAATGATCGGCGCGCTGATCCAGCCGACCATCACCGCATCTGCACGGCCGACCGGTGGAGCGCCTCGGTGAGACGGCCGAGCTTCTCCGAAGCGAGATTCCAGTGGTGGCAAAAGAGTGGGACATCGATGTTCGGCTCAGATGAGAGCGGCACGAGGTCCTTGCTGAGATCTCCCAGCTGCATGATGGGGATCAGCCCCCACCCGACACCCGCCTCGACTGCGGCCGCGAATTCCCACGAGCTGGGCACCACCGACATCGGCGGAATGGTCGTGACGCCGGCGCGCCTGAGGAAAGTGAACTGCAGGTCATCGTCCTTGCCGAAGTTCACCATGGGCAGGGACCCAAGGTCCACCTCGGCGCTTGGTCCGGCACAAACCTCCGCGCCGTACTTCGCAAGCAGTCCCTTCGTCGCGACGGCGACGTAGCGCATCGAACCGAGCTTCTGCACCTGGGTGCCATAGCCGCCAGCCTCCGCCGAGGTGATGGTGCCCAGCACCTCCCCGACGTCAGCAGCGGCAGGGCCGCGTCCTGGTCGGCGACCTCAATGCGGATGACGATATCGTCCCAGCCGGCTACCTCGGCGAAGATCGGGCGGAACCATGTCGAGAGCGAATCGGCGTTGACACCGATGCGCAGCACCGTCGGCACCCGCCTTCTCTGATCAGGCCCTTCACCGTTGTCCTTGCCGATGCCGTCGGGCGCGTCGATGTCGATGCCGTGCAGTCGATCCATGGTTTCGGACTCGAGGAGCTCGACCTCCCGCGCATATTTCAGCACCGCCTCCCCCGCCTCGGTGACGGTGATCGGGTTCGTACGGCGAATGAGCACCTGCCCGATGCGGGATTCGAGGGTGCGGATGCGTTGGCTCGTCGCCGATGGCGTGACACCCAGGACGAAGGCTCCGCCTTCCACCGTGCCCTCGTCGACAACAGCAGCCAAGGCTTTGACATGATCGATGTTCATTAAGCCATTGTGCATCACATGAAGATTCTGTTGTTTTTCTTATCATCGAGCGCACCATAGTCTTCTTGGGTGCTCACTCATCTCATCAGCGGAACACTCGCAGGCTGGTCGCTCATCATCGCCGTCGGGCCACAGAACGCGCTCGTTCTGCGGCAGGGGATTCGGCGCGAGCACCTCGGCGTGGTTCTGACGATCTGCATCCTGGCCGACATCGCACTCATCGGCTCGGGCACGGTGGGCATCGGTGCGATCGTGCTGCTGGCACCCTGGGCTCTGGAGATCCTGCGGTGGCTGGGGGTGGCCTATCTGCTCTGGTACGCGTGGGGCAGCCTGCGCTCGGCACGCGAAGCATCGGGGCTCGAAGCGGACACGCATCAGCGCAGCCTGAAATCCATCATCGCAACGACTCTGGCGCTGACCTTCCTCAACCCCGGGGTCTACCTCGACACCGTCGTCATGCTCGGCAACCTGGCGAATCAGCAGGGGCCCGGCGGAGCATTGCCGTTCACGATCGGGGCGATGTTCGGATCTCTCACGTGGTTCCTCGGCATCGGCTACGGCGCCCGCGGTCTCTCTCGCTACCTCGCCAGGCCGCGGGTGTGGCAGGTTCTCGACGTGATCATCGCGCTCGTGCTGGTGATCCTGGCGGCCCGGCTCGCGTTCGGGTAGCGGCTATATCGAGCCGGGATCATCGGCGCGTCAGCCATCTTCGCCAGTTGCCGCACAGTCGTTGCCCCTCATTGTCGTGTCCGTGCCGGCGACTACATTCGGACACATGGACCCTCGTGTTGACCTGCCGCTGCGATCCGTGACCAAGCATGCGCACTCTCCGCCAGAGCTCAGCCAATGGCTGCGCGACCTTCCTGCGGTCCGTGACTTCCTGGATGGCTTCGAGTTCGAGCGCACAACCGTCTTCGTCGGGGAGAACGGCTCGGGCAAGTCAACGCTCATCGAAGCACTGGCCACAGCCCTCGATCTCCCGCACGGAGGCGGTACGGGATGGGAAGTGCGAGACCACGCCGAGGAGGTGCCCGAACTGAGCGAGCACGTGCAGATCGTGCGTGGTGCCGCTGCCAAGCGCGGCGCATTCTTCCTCCGCGCCGAGACCATGCACGAGAATATGTCCTACCTGATGGAGATCGGCGCGGGTCGCGGCCACCACTACTCGCAGCAGTCTCACGGCGAGATGTTCATCGAGATGCTGTCGGGGAAGTTCATGGACTTGGGACTATGGGTCCTCGACGAGCCGGAGAGCGCGCTGTCCTTCACTGCCTCGCTGACGCTGCTGCAGCTCATCCGACAGCGAGATCGCGCGGGGCGCCAGACCATCATGGCCACCCACTCCCCCGTCCTCGCCCGAGCCGAGGGAGCCAAACTCGTCGAGGTCGGCGAATGGGGGCTGCGCGAATCCACATGGGATCGACTCGACATGGTCGACCACTGGAGGCGCTTCCTGCATGAACCTCAGCGCTACCTACGGCATTTCGATGAAGGGTGAATGTCTCCCCTCACCGAGGTGGCTGTGCGCGCTAACGCACCGCCGCCTTGGCGAGGGGTGAGCGCTACAGCGACAGGCTCGGGTGCAGCTGGGTCAGCGTGACCATCCGCTTCCGGCCGCAGACGAACATGGTTGCCACCAAAGCGATCGCAGTCATGAGCAGCAGGACGACTGCAGCCTGTGCGGCGATGAACATGTCCCCACCGGCGATGAGGGTCCGCAGGCCGTTGACCGCGTGGGTCATCGGCAGGAACGGCGAGATGATCTGGAAGATGCCAGGTGCCGTCTGCACCGGATAGGTACCGCCTGCCGAGGCGATCTGGATCATGAGCAGAACCAGGGCGACCAGCCTGCCGACACCCCCCAAGGCCGCGACGCAGAGCTGGTGGACCGCATGGAAGCTGGCTGCCACAAGGATCGAGAACAGCAGGGTCCACACCCAGGCGCCGGCGGAGAAGTCGAGGGCGAAGGTGAGCACTCCATAGAGCACCGCCACTTGGGCTATTCCGAACAGGATGCCGGGCACGTAACCAGCCCAGGCGATTCGGGATGACTTCGCTGATGACATCAGTGCACGGTAGGGGATCGCATTGATGACCATATAGGTGATCATGCCGCCGATCCACAGGGCGAGAGAGATGAAGAACGCGGCCAAGCCCTCCCCGTAGGCATCCACGGCGTTGTCCTTGTGCTTCTCGGCATCGACGGGCAACGCGACGACGTCCGAGCGATTCTCGCGGTCGGATTTGTCATAGGTCGGGATCTGCTTGAGCCCCTCGGCGAGCTTGTCCGCGAGCTCCCCCGAGCCGTCGACGAGCTTCTTCGCGCCCTTGTCGAGTTCATCGGAGCCGTCCGCGAGCTGCGAGGATCCGTCCTTGAGATCCGCAACACCAGTCTTCGCCTTCTCGGTGCCGTCCTTGAGCGAGATGACGCCGTCGTTGAGGTCTCCGGCGCCCTTGGCCAAGTCGCCCGCACCGGTGTCGAGTTTGATGAGTCCCGAATGCAGGTCGTCGGCTCCGGTGGCCACCTTCTGTGCACCGTCGTCGAGTTTGCCGATCTTCTTGTCGGCGTCCCTGATCTTGCCCATGACGTCATCAACGGCATCCTTGACCGGATCCTCGAGATCCTTAGCCTCATCTGCTGCCTTCGACGCCCGTTCGTGGGCCTTGTCGAGATCTCCGCCGAGGTTGTCCATGTCGTCGGCGAGTTTCGCCACGTTCGGATCGTCGGGGTAATCTTCGCGCAGCTGTGCAACTCGGTCATCCACGTCGCCGCGCACCGTCTTCCGCGCCGAGTCGAAGTCGTCCTCCGCCTGGTTCAGCTTGGGTCGTGCTCCTTCGACGAGGTCGCCGGCGCGATCCCGCAGGTCCTCTGCCTTGTCCGTGGTCTCATCCGCCGTGTCACGCAGCTGCGAAGTTCCATCGGCCACCTGTCCGGCTCCGGTCGACAACTTCTTCGCGCCGTTCTTCGCCTCGGTGGTGCTCCTGGCCAGCGTATCTGCGCCGGTCTTCAGGTCGCCGCTGCCCTTCTTGAGCTTTCCGGCTCCGTCGTCGAGGTCACCGATGCCGGTCTGCAGCTTGCCGACTCCCTTGTCGAGGGTATGTGCTCCGTCGGAGAGTTCGCCCGTTCCGTCGTGGAGATCGACTGCACCGTCGTTGAGCTGGGTTGCACCGTCGACGGCTTTCTCTGTCGAGGAGTGGATGTCGTTGAAGCCGAGGTAGACCTCGGAGACGTATTCGGACGTGGTGGTCTCGTTCAACCCTGATTTGATCTCGTTGAGGATGGTTCCTGCCATCTGTCCCACGATGTAGTTGTGCGCATCGTCGGTGCGCAGGTTCAGTCCTGCCTGCTCGGGATCGTCCCCTCCCGTCGAGACGAGTCGCTCGGAGAAGTTCGAGGGAATCTCGAGGACCGCGAAGTACTTGCCTTCGGCAAGGCCGTCGTTGGCCTCCTTCAGCGACGTCTCCTGCCAATCGAATCCGCCTTCACCTTCGGGGGTGATCTGGTCAACGAGCTCATCACCTGCGTGAAGCTTCTCGCCGTCCGAGCTGGGCTTCTTCGCGCCTTCGTCAGTGTTGACCACGGCGGCCTGGAGTTTGTCGAGGTTATCGGTCGGCGCCCAGTTCGAGGCCAGGTACAGACCGCCGTAGATCGCGGGGATGACGGCAACGACGATGATCGCCAGGCGAGTGATCGTGTGTCGTTTGAAGCGAGAGAGTTCGAGCCAAGGCAGAGAGAACATCGCAGAAACACCTTATTATCGGATCAGATTCGAAAAGCTTGCGGGGATGGGCTGGGCCGCTCAGTGGCGGGGGTGCTGAGTGAGGAGCAATTCGCTCACCGAGGTGGGCGAGACCTCTGAGCGCAGTGCATCCATGACGAGGTCGACGTCGGAGGAGTCCTCACAGGAGACGATCACTGTGAGCGGACACTCGGGGTCGCGTGTCCGGCGCAGTTCCTGGTAGATCAGGATTGCTGCCCAGGCGCGGGCGCGATCCTGCCGCTCGCGCAGATAGTCGATGTTGTCGAGCACGACGACCGGTGCCTGAGCGATGCTGGCCAGACTGAGCTCGAGGAGGAACTTCTGCAGCCCGCTGAGTTCGGAGACGAAGGTCTTCCCTTCGTCATCGATGAGGAAATCAGCATCTTTGGCATCCGCCGTCGAAAATGTCCCAGCAGGCAGGCGGTCGATGACCTCGGTGGCGGATTCGAAGGTGTTGCGAATGACGTCGATGACCTCGCGCAGGGAGGACTTCGACACCCATGGCTTGTACCAGGGCTGAAGCATGATCAGCCGTTCGGCAATGTGCTGGGCGAGGGTGAAATCGTCCTCGAGGTCGGTGAGCCCGGCGACATGACCGACGCTGACCTGCCCGCGAACGCGACGGGTCTGTTTCCGGATATCGAGTTCGCCAACGTGGCCCTCACCGGAGGTCACTCGCATGCGGCCCGCGATTGAGAGGAGCAGGGATGTCTTGCCGGCTCCGGCCGCGCCCTGGATGATCGCGATCGAACCCAGGGGTACGTCGAGGTCGATTCCGGAGAACACGTCTCCCTGCTTGCCCGACATCCCCCAATCCCGGAGGCTGACTAGGCTCACCGCTTGTTCTGTCTCGTCGGTGAGCGTCTGTGAATTGCTCTGCATTCCTGTTGCTCCCACTGTGTGCGACTGTGTCGACCGATCGTGCTGGCCAATGACGTCGGGAACGCGAGTCTGACGCGCTCCACTTCCCAGCACATTACGCCACATGGACCCTGTCGCAGGCGCTCCGTCTGACGCATGTCAAGTTACCCATAGGTAACTATAGTGATCGAAGCTGAATATGCGCTCGAAAACGCCGCAAATGTCTGTAATCCCACAAATTGCAGATAATAGATCATAGAGCAATGAGCAATGAACAGACGAGCCTGACATACCTGCAGAGCACGTGGGGGCTGAGCCCGGCCACTGTCACCCCCGGATGCTTCGCCTCCGTCATGGCCACCGGCATCATGTCGATCGGTGCTCACCTCAAGGGGCTGACAGCGCTCTCGACCGTTCTATTCTGGCTGGCTGTGGTCCTCTATGTCTTTTTCGTAGTGCTCGTCATCTGGCGCGCCTGTTCACACACCGCTGAGCTGCGCGGCGATCTCCACAATCCGTCGAAGGCCTTCGGCTACTTCACGTTCGTCGCAGCGACGAACGTGCTCGCGACCGCATTGGAGGGGCAGTCTCACTTCCGCATCGCCCTCGCGTTCTTCAGCCTCGGCCTCCTGGCCTGGCTGATTCTTGGCTACCTCATTCCCTTCTCGGCCATCCTCGGCTCGTCGACGTCACCCATACTCACGCAGGTCAATGGAACCTGGTTCGTCTGCGTGGTGGCGGCTCAGTCCGTTGCGGTCGCTGCGTCCGGGCTCATGGCTGAACTTCCCGCCCCCGCCGCCGACGCGAACTTCGGCGCCGTGCTCGCAGTCATCGCCGTCATCGCCTGGAGCGTCGGCGTCGGCATGTACCTCGCCTGCGCTGTCTTCGTGGGCGTGAGGGCACTGCTCCACCGGATCGGCCCCGAGGACCTCGACGCTCCGTACTGGGTGATGATGGGCGCGCTGGCCATCTCAGTCGTCGCGGGATCGAAGATCCTCGAAGGAGGCACCTCCCCGATCTTCGCAGCCACGACCGTCATCATCGCGGGCGCCTCGGCGATCCTGTGGTCGATCTCGACCTGGCTCATCCCTGCTCTCGTCATCGCCGGTATCTGGAGGCACGTGCGCCACCGCATTCCCTTGGGATACTCGGCCGGGCTGTGGAGCATGGTCTTTCCGCTCGGAATGTACTCCGTGGCGAGCACAAGCGTGGGGCAGGTCGACCAGATGCCGATCATCTCGTGGATCGGCGCTCAGTGGTACTGGATCGGATTGACCGTCTGGGCCATCGTCTTCTGCGCAATGGTGTGGTCGTTCGTGCGGTCGACGAACGCACGGACTTCGTCTGACGCTAAGGCAAGTTGAGATTGGTGGCGGGGAGCTGAGCGCGGCTGCGGGCAGCATCACGTCCAGTCAGCTCCACCCCCTACAGCTGCAACGGTAGGGATTGGAGCGGACGGGGCCTCTTGCGGAACGAACTGCATAAGTTGGCAGCAGCGGTGTCGAACGGCCCTGAGCGTATGAGTTGGCGACGCAACGATCGGCGTCACCGCATTGAAAAAGCTGCCGCATGCAGGGTGTGCATGCGGCAGCTTCAAGCCTGCTCGAGCGGCAAGCCCTGCGACCAGACCCCCGCGATTGGAGTCCCCCTCAAGCGAGAAGGCTCAGACGATCACACGTCGAAGCGCTGGCCCTCAGGCTTGGAAGGCAGGAGCTCCAGGACGAACAAGATCAGCCCGCCGACTCCGGGGATGAAGATGAGGAAGAAGAACGGCCCGGCAAAGTTCGCATCATGCAGACGACGCCAAATGATCGCCAGGTTCGGGATGATCATGGCGAGACCGATGAGGCCGCTGAGGCCATAGCCGATCAGTCCAATCACCATGCCTGGCCCTGAAGTCGCCGCCTGCGCAGCAGCCGGGTCATATGGATCGACTGCTGCCGCAGAACCTGCCGACATTGCCACACCGACAATGATCAGCACCATTGGAATGAGCTGAACCAGGAAAGTGAACAGTGCCATCCACCAGAACTCGCTGCGCGATGCGCGGCCGGAGAATGTGGCGTACTTCTTGAAGAAGCGCTTGACGGCCTGGCCGAAGGATGCGCCGTAGAGCGGAAGGGAGAGATCGTCGGGGCTGGCGGCCCCGCGGATCTGAGCGCCAGGGCCCATGGCACCTGGACCGGTGGCACCGGGGCCTGCGGGATATGCGTTGTTCGCGTCGTAGGACATGGTGACCTTCGTGTTAGGGAAAATATCGTCTCTGCACAGGAAGTGCGAGATCAATTGTGCTACAAAAGGACGCTGAACCGTGCATCCGCTGTGTTCCAGATCTGGAACGTGGAATGGACCGGACGCGAGCTCGAGCACGTCACCACCGCTGACCAGGTCAGATCTCGACTGCGGCAGGATGCCATTCTAGTAAGCTGGACGAGTGCCCAAACCACGGAAGGATCTCCCCATGACCCGACCGACAGGATCCGACCCGACAGACTCACAGTCGCGCACTTCGGCTGCTCCTGGCTTGGAAATCAACGCAGAAGGTCTGGGCGTTAGTTCGGGTGGGTTCGCTCTCCTGTCCCCCACTGACATCACACTGGCTGCGGACCGCAACCTGGTGATCGGCGGCGACAACGGCAGCGGAAAGACCACGCTCCTCTCTGTCCTCACCGGCCTCCTGGCACCGACACAGGGAACGGTGAGCGTCTGCGGCCAGACACCCGACGACAGGCGACCGGATTTCCGCGCAGCCGTCACCGGGCTGATCGGCCGGGCCCCCATCAGCCGTGAGCTAACCGTTGCAGAACATCTCCAAGCCATCGCAATGAGCTGGTCACTGGCCGTGCCGCAGACAGCAGCACTGCACCAGCTCGAGGAACTCGAGATCGACTTTCTGGCCGACCGGTTCGGCCATGAACTCTCCTCGGGCCAGACTCAACTCATGCAGCTGGCTATGGTTCTCGTTCGTCCCGCGCGGATGCTCATCCTCGACGAGCCCGAGCAGCGCCTCGACTCGACTCGCCTCGATCTGCTCATCGCTGTCCTCGAAAAACGTGCGGAGAACGGCACCACGCTCGTGCTCGCCAGCCACTCACCGCGAGTCATCGACCGCCTCGGCGACGACCATCTTCACCTTGCACACCGCGGGGCGGACGCGACTCAGGTATCCGATCAAATCGACATCGTCGAGAAGTCTGCCGCCGATGATCCCCAGGACGAGCCCGAGCCCTCGTGAGTGGCAGCAGTGCGGGGGCATTCGTCCGAGCACGCCATGCAGGCATCGGGCGAGCCTTCGGGTCGACGACGATGGCCGTCTACGTCATGGTGCTGCTCGCAGTCTTTCTGACACCTGTGCTCGTCAACGTTCTGGTCGTCGTGCTCCAACACCCGCTCGTCGTCTCCGCTCTGAGCACTGCACAGCCACTGAACTGGTCATACACGGCCGGTCTCTGTGCGCTCTTCGCCATAGCCATCGGCGAGATCCGCGGCCCCATCGCACCAGGCCTCTTCGAAGCTGTGGTTCGCCTGCAGTCGCCGCAGCCGCGATGGAAGTCGCTCGGCGCGATCGCCTTGAGATCCTTCATCGCGGCGACGCTGACCCTCGGCATTGTCGGCCTGCTCGTCGGCGTCGCCGGTTCCATTGCGCTGAACTGGCCAACCGACACCGTTGTGTGCACGAGCTTCGGAGGCCTGCTGCTGGGCATGGCGTGTGCCAACGCTCGCCTGCTCGGTCAGACCAAGGTCGCCTACCTCACTGTGTGGTGCACAGCAACCCTTGGTGCCACGAGCATCCTCGCGATCACCTATGACGTTTTCTCCGTCGTCGTCATCCTCGAGGTCGGACTGCTCGCGCTCTCGGCACCGTGGCTGATTCCGTTCTGCCTCGGGCGTCTGCGCACAGAGACAGTGTTCAAACATTCCATCCTCGCCGAGGCGTCTTCCACCTTGACGAAGACCGGTGACTGGAGTGCGGCGAGCCGTGAATACCGGCTTGCTGCCAGCGCGGGACGAAGGACGTGGGTGCTCCCACGAAGGTTCGCTTCAGCGATTCCCCGAACCCCCTGGGGATTGTGGCTCTCTGCTTGGAGGACCCCGCGCCGAGCGAGTCTTGGCGTCCTACTCGTTGCCCTCGGGGCCCTGCTCCTCGAATACGGAATCTCACTGGACAGGATGACCGACACTTCCCAGGCTGGCCTCGTGATCAGCGGTGCCGCCCTCGCCGTAGCATTCTCGCTCATCTATGCAGGCTTCGGAGCATTCACCGAGGGCCTCGAATTCGCTGCCGAGACCGCCGGCTCGGTGGCGGTCTTCCGACTGAGTGCGGGTGCAATGCTGGCTCGAACCGGCGCCGCGTACATCCTGCTCATACTGATCATCGGACTGCCGCTGGGCCTGATCCTGGGAAGTCTCGTCAACGGCGGTATCGGGTACCTTGGCCCCACCCTCGGCGGGGCCACCGTCCTGGGGCTGATCCAGATCGCAATGGCACGGATCCACGCCGTCACCAAAGGACCGCTGCCGCCGCAGCTGACGACTCCGATTCCGACGCCGGTGGGAGACTTCTCGGTCCTGATGATCCTCGCCTGGCAGTTTGATGCGGTGGCGTACGGGCCGGTCGCTGTCGCGGCCATCGTTCTCGGATCGCTGACGAGCCCGTGGTGGATGGCGGGTTCGATTGTGCTGATTCTGATGATGGCGCGTGGCGCACGCCGTCGTCTGCGGAACTGAACCAACTACCTGCGAGAACCGATTCACAACGCGAAAGGCGCCCGAGAAGTCCAAGCTTCTCGGGCGCCTTCGGTGTACTCAGCTCAGGCATCGCCCCCAGTCAGGGCATACGCCTCGTCGACAGGAGCTTCGTCGATGTGACCGTCGACCCGACGCAGGGCCTTCCATCCGATCACAATGACCACGACGGACAGGAGCACCACGCCGGCGCCGAAGAAGTAGGGTGCGCCGGTGCTGATCGACTCGGAGACAGCTCCGGCCACGATGGGAGCCATGGCGCCGCCGATGAAGCGCACGCCTGAGTAGGTCCCCGAGGCTACGGGGCGAGGCAGGTCGCTGACCTCCATCGCTGATTCGGTGAAGACGGTGTTGAGGACACCCAGGATCAGTCCGGCCACGATCACACTGACGATGATGCCGACGAAGGATTCGACGAGGAATCCCATCACTGCCAGAAGTGCGGCGAGTGCGATCAATGCGACGACGAGGCTGCGGCGACGGCCCAGACGCTTGGTCAGCAGAGGTGCGCCGAAGACAGAGGTGATGGCCACACACATTCCCCAGCCGAAGAACACGTAGCCGAGACCCATGGCCCCGAAGTCTTCGATACCGGCCTTCGCTGCAGCCGCTTCGACAGGGAAGGGACTGTAGGCCAGCAGAATGAAGAAGCCGAAGTTGTACAGCAGCGCGGCGATGCCGAGCACGAGGACACCGGGGCGTGCGAGGGCCCGGAAGGTGGCACTGAGCTTGATCGGTTCGGTCGAACCTGTGAGGCCACCGACGCCGGACTTCCCACCCGGCAGGAGGATCACGATGGCAATGAAGCCGATGGCCATGAGGACGGCGGTGCCGAAGAACGGTCCGCGCCAGGAGATCCCTCCCAGCAGGCCGCCCAACAGCGGACCGGTCGCGATGCCGATGCCCAGGGCGGCCTCGTAGAGGATGATTGCCTTCTCGGCACCGCCGGAAGCCGCACCGACAATGGTCGAGAGCGCAGTGGAGATGAAGAGTGCGTTGCCCAGCCCCCAGCCGGCACGGAAGCCGATGATCTGGTCGACGCTGCTGGAGAAGCCTGCCAAGGCGGAGAAGGCGACGATGAGGATGAGGCCGATGAGCAGCGTGGTCTTCGCGCCGATCCGGGAGGAGACGAAGCTGGTGAAGAACATCATGCCACCGGTGATGAACAGGTAGCTGGTGAACAGCAGCATCGACTGCGACGGCGATGCGTGGAGTTCGGCGGAGATTGCGGGCAGGATCGGGTCAACCAGTCCGATGCCCATGAACGCGATGACCGCGGCAAACGCAACTGCCCATACTGCTCGTGGTTGACGCAGAATAGATGCCTCCGCGCCCTCGTCATCCTTCATCTGTGCTTCATTACCTGGTGAGAC
The DNA here is from genome assembly GCF_040256645.1 of Brevibacterium sp. CBA3109. Classification (NCBI taxonomy): domain Bacteria; kingdom Bacillati; phylum Actinomycetota; class Actinomycetes; order Micrococcales; family Brevibacteriaceae; genus Brevibacterium; species Brevibacterium koreense. The sequence goes on from NZ_CP158281.1 coordinate 3,238,686, forward strand.
GCTCATTGCTGTTCCTGCGCACCCTTTCGTCGATCTGTGGTGATTTGTGGTCGTTGGTCTGATGTGATCGTCAGCTCGATGTGATTGCCGCCGAGGCGGGGCGTCATCAGCCGGACTGCGCCTCGTCCTGCTGGACCTCATCGGCATCCACGGGATGCTGCTCCTGCAGATACTGCGAGACCAGCCCCAGCGCCCGATGGACACTGAGTCTGTCGTCGGGAGTCAGAGCCTCGAAGTAGGGCTCCATCCGTTCGGCCAGAACGGTGCGATTCTCGGCCAACCTTGCGCGACCGGCGTCGGTCAGCGAGAACTGTGACGCCCTTCTGTCACTGAGGCTGGCTTCACGCAGAACGTAGCCTGCCTCCTCGAGGCGGGCCAGGACCTTCGTCGCCGCCGGCTGAGAGCACAGATACCCCTGCGCAAAATGGCCTACTCGAACAGGCTGGTACTGCTCGACAACGCCGAGTGCACGCAGCGTGACAAGTTCGCCTTCGTTGCCGACGACTCTCCTCAGTGCCCTGGTCAGGCGCGAGGAGACGACGACAAGACCAGTGACAAGCTCCGCCGAATCAACATCATCCATAACTCAGTTATATACCTTAGTTATGCAATATTGCAAGGCTTACATCCCGCCATCAGAGCTGCCACCGCTCGTGAGACCGCCCATGGCGGTAGGGCGACAGGGCGCCTGCTGCTCTCGTGTGATGGATGTCATGGGCGCCTCGGCGAGAGGCGTGCTAATCTGTGGTCACATGTTCCGGGGACGGTGAAAATCCGTACCGGCGGTGACAGTCCGCGAGCTGTCTGCATTCGTGCAGGTGGTTGACTCGGTGAAATTCCGAGACCGACAGTAAGAGTCTGGATGGGAGGAGCATGGCGACCGCGGTCGCTGTGGTTCGGTGCATCCCAATGCGCTGTCGCACACGCTCGCGCGCTTTTGATAGTTGCACCCGCAATATCCTCCCTCCCGGCATCGGCCGGGAGGTTTTTTCATGCAGGCGGGGTTCACCAATCTCGAAACGACAGCGATGTCCGCGGCTCTGCAGGCTGCGCGAAACGGCCACCGAGGAGCAAATCCGCTGGTGGGAGCCTCGATCCTGACGAGGGACTCGCAGATCGTCGTCGGCCATCATGCAGGAGTGGGCAGTCCCCACGCCGAGGTGGACGCCATCACCACAGCCATCGACCTCGGCGTCGACCTCACCGAAACCACCCTGTTCGTGACCCTGGAGCCGTGCAACCACACCGGCCGGACCGGGCCGTGCGCCCAGGCGATCATCGCTGCCGGGATCCCCGATGTCGTCTTCGCTCTGCCGGATTCGAACGATGTCGCTGCCGGCGGTGAAGCCACCCTCGCCGAGGCGGGGGTCCGGGTCCGCTCCGGCCTGGGCCGCGACGAGTCGCTGGCTCTCAACGCCCGGTGGCGGGACGCCGTCGACGCCGAGCGTCCGTTCGTCACGGCAAAGATCGCGCAGAGTCTTGACGGCATGGTCGCAGCCTCCGACGGAACCAGCCAATGGATCACCTCGGCGGAGTCGAGGGAGCATGCGCATCAGTTCCGGTCCCGGGTCGACGGGATCCTCGTCGGCACCGGAACCGTCCTCACCGATGACCCGCGGCTCAATGCCAGAGGCCCAGGCGGTGAACCGCTGGATTCACAGCCGGTGCCCATCGTGCTCGGGCTGACGCCCCTGCCACCGGAATCCTTCCTCGCGCTCAACCCTGACACGGTTCACCTGCGCACACGCGACATCACGGCGGCACTGGGCGAACTGCATGCTCACGGTATGCGGCACATCCTCATCGAGGGCGGCCCCAGCGTACTTGGCGCCTTCTTCGCCGCCGGCGCAGTCGACGAAGTCTTCTGCTATCAGGCGCCCCTGCTGATCGGGCCGGGGAAGTCCAGTCTCTCGGGCATGAGCACTTCGACGCTGAGCGAGGCCGTCAGCCTGGTTCCCGACGAGACGGCCGAACCTGCAGTGGAGCGGCTTGGACCCGATGTGCTGCTGCACTTCATCACTGGCAGCGCCAGCGTCGGCGGCACTGACGGCACTGACGGCACTGACGGCACTGACGGCACTGACAACTACACCATCTGAGACACCATCAACTCACTGTTCGCACACTCACTCGGAGGGCACATGTTCACCGGCATCATCGAAGAGCTCGGCACCGTCGCGGCCATCGACCACTTGGACGATTCTGCTGTCATCACCATCGACGCCAAGGGCCTCGTCGACGACCTCGGTCTCGGCGGCTCACTGGCCGTCAACGGGGTGTGCCTGACCTCGGTCAGAACCGGCGATGCCTCGCCTCCAGGCAGCGCGACTGCCGAGTCGCCTGGCCCCTTTGTCGCGGAGTCGTCTGGCAGCTTCACCGCGGAAGTGCCCGGCCCCTTCACCGCCGAGGTGATGGGTGAGACCCTGCGTCTGACCGGGCTGGGAGCCTTGCGCCCCGGGGACCAGGTCAACCTGGAGAGATGCACGCCCGCCGCGGGGCGCTTCGACGGTCATGTGGTGCAGGGACATGTCGACGGTTGCGGGGAGCTGCTGAGCCGAGACGACCACAACGAGTGGTCGACGCTGCGGATCGCAATCCCGAGTCCTCTCGCTCCCTATACCGCCAGCAAAGGTTCCATCGCCCTCAACGGTGTCTCGCTGACGCTGACTGCGGTGTCCGAACCCTCTGCGGAAAACGCCTGGGTCGAGGTCGGACTCATCCCTGCCACACTGACCCACACCACGTTCGGCGAGCTGGCCCCCGGCGATCCGGTCAACGTCGAGGTGGACGTGCTCGCGAAGTACACCGCCCGCCTGCTGTCATTCGGTGCCGCCCCAGATACGACCGTCATCTTCAACTCAACCACCAGCACCCGGCAAGGAGCCGACCATGACTGAGACCACCCCGACAGGCGCGCGGCCCAACCCGACTCCGCTGAGCGCTGGGCACGATCGAGTTCAGGCACACGCACGGCTGGACCCGATCCACGAAGCAATCGCCGCCTTCGCTGCGGGCCGGCCCATCGTCGTCGTCGATGACGAGGACCGCGAGAACGAAGGCGACCTCATCATGGCCGCGGAGTTCGCCGAGGCTGCGACCATGGGCTTCTTCGTCCGCTACACCTCTGGTGTCATCTGTGCACCCATGGATGCTGAGCGTGCCGCTGCGCTCGATCTGCCGCCCATGGTCACCGCCAACGAAGACCCGAAGGGAACCGCCTACACGATCAGCTGCGACGCAGTCGGCGTGACCACAGGAATCAGTGCCGCCGAGCGGGCCCTGACCGGACGCCACCTTGCCGCCGCAGTTCCCGATCCGGCATCGATCACGCGCCCCGGACACGTGTTCCCGCTCATCGCCAAATCCGGTGGAGTCCGTGAACGCCCCGGCCACACGGAAGCTGGAGTCGAGTTCGCGCGTCTGGCAGGCGCCACTCCTGTGGCGATGATCGGCGAGGTCGTCCACGACGACGGCTCGATGATGCGCTTCGACGCCCTCCGTGAGTTCGCCGATGCCCACACACTCGTGATGGTCTCGATCGAAGAACTCGTCGATTACCTGAACGAATCAGAACGCGAAGGCACTGTGAGCGCCGCGCTCAGCTCGGATGTCGAATCGAGGGCTCACAGCTCGACTGCTCACAGCTCGACGCATGAGTCGGGTGCGAACCCGCCTGCGATCGATTCCTCGACGGAGGTGCCGCTGCCGACGAAGCACGGGAGCTTCAGAGCCCGCGCGTTCACGATCGACGGTCACGACCACCTCGGCGTGTTCTCCGGAGTGGACTCTGCCGCCGTTGTCGATGAGTCGACAGCTCAGGAGTCTTCGCTGCGGGGGCCCGCTCCTCTGGTTCGGGTGCATTCGGAGTGCCTGACCGGGGACGTCTTCGGGTCTCACCGATGTGACTGCGGAGAACAGCTGGATCTGGCGATGCAGCGAATCTCCGAGGAAAGCGGGGCCGTGATCTACATGACCGGCCACGAGGGCCGCGGAATCGGGCTAGGCAACAAACTCCGCGCGTATGCGCTGCAGGATCGGGGCCTGGACACGGTCGACGCCAACCGTGAGCTCGGCTTCCACGACGATGACCGTGACTACCACGCAACCGCGGAGATCCTGCGCTCGATCGGCCTGACCCGCATCCGCCTGCTGACGAACAACCCGGACAAGACCCGGGCGCTCGAAGCGCTGGGAATCACGATCGAGGCTGTGGTTCCGCTCGAGATCCCCGCACGGCCGGAGAACTCGAACTACCTGAACACCAAGCGCGAACGCATGCACCACACGCTGACCCTGCCCTCTGTGGTCGGAAGCTCCACGGCCTGGGCGTCCATCACTGAGAAGCACCACTGCTGAGCAGCAGCTTCACTCACACGAACTCCTCACCACTGACTGGGCCGGCCACCACGGCCGCTACGAAAGGATCCACCCATGGCACACTCCGGAGCACCCGAGCTCACCGTCTCCGCGGCCGATACTCGAGTCGCCATCGTTGCAGCATCCTGGCACACACAGATCATGGACGGTCTGGTCGACGGAGCCCAGCGGGCAGCCACCGAAGCCGGGGCCGAGGCCACCCTGATTCGAGTCCCGGGAAGCTTCGAATTGCCGATGGCTGCGGCACGTCTGGCTCCGCACTTCGACGCGGTCGTCGCACTCGGCGTCGTCGTCCGTGGCGGCACTCCGCACTTCGACTATGTCTGCCAGGCTGCCACTGACGGCCTCAACCGCGTCGCCATCGACTCGTGCAAACCGGTCGGTTTCGGGGTGCTGACCTGCGACACCGAGGAGCAGGGACTCGACCGTGCCGGGCTCGAGGGCTCGCAGGAAGACAAAGGCCACGAAGCCATGACCGCTGCACTGGTCACCGCGCAGGCTCTGGCGGACTACCCGATCGTGTGAACAATGAAGGAACCTCAAATTTCAGCTCGCAGAGGGAGCCGAAATTCATCCTTCAGACTGATGCGCTGCCAACGCCCACTCGGTACCTTGGCACTATGGCTATGAGTGATGAAATTGTCAGATGCACACGTGGCGCCTACTACGAGTCGCGATGGGTGCCCATGATGTCGTTCAAGGCTATCCGGCTCGGAGCCTATCGACTTCAACGTTGTCCTGTTCATCGGCGCTGGGAACTCGCCAGCATCGTCCCCGAAGAAGACCTGACACCACAAATAGTCAACGCGGCCGCAGAATACCCAGCATCACGGGTGCCATAATTGCTCGTCCGGTTTAAGGCGGTGTTGGGCGAGTCCGCTGTGAAGTAGACGAAGAAACTTGCTGATCGCCAAAGGTCGGCAAATACCCCATGTACGACGACAGACCCGTCGCCGGCTAGACAACTGCTCTACCGGCGACGGGTCTGTTCTGCGTTGCAGTTCGCCGTCAGGCGACTACCCTGCAGCGAACTCTGAGCCTCAGAACAGCTGGCGGATGTTTGCCTGGGCTAGGTCGATGAGTTCGTCGCCCTTGCCGGAGAGCACCGTGCGAACGGCGTAGAGGGCGAAGCCCTTGGCCTGTTCCGCGGTGATCGTCGGCGGCATTGACAGCTCCTGCCGTTCGGTGACCACGTCGAGCACCGCGGCACCGTCGTAGGCGAGGAATTCACGCACGACCTTCGGCAGATCCTTCGACTTCTCGACGCGGAAGCCCTTGATGCCGACCGCCTCGGCGATGGTGGAGAAGTCGGGATTCGACAGCTCCGTACCGAAGGTGACGAAGCCGGCGGCCTTCATCTCCAGCTCCACGAAGTTCAGCGAGGAGTTGTTGTAGACGACGGCCTTGACCGGCAGCTTGTTCTGCGTGAGGGTGATGAGCTCGCCCAGCAGCATCGCCAATCCGCCGTCTCCGGCCATGGCGATGGTCTGACGATCCGGGTACGCCGACTGCACGCCGACGCTCTGGGAAAGAGCATTGGCCATGGAGCCGTGGCTGAAGGACCCAATCAGCCGACGCTTGCCGTTCATGGTCAGATACCTGGCGGCCCAGACAACAGGTGAGCCCACGTCCGGGATGAACACCGCATCGTCGTCGGCCATCTCATCGATGAGGCGGGTCAGGTACTGCGGGTGGATCGTCCGCTTCGACGGAGTTGCGAGTTCGTCGAGGTCTTTGCGGGTCTTTTCGTAGTGCTTGGTCATCGACTTCAGGTGCGTGCTGCTGCGATTCGGCTTGATCAGCGGCAAGAGTTCGCCGACTGTGTCAGCTACGGTGCCCACCAGCCCGATGTCGACGCGTGTCCGGCGACCGATCTGGGAGCCTCGGACATCGGCCTGGATGACTGTCGCATCCTCGGGATAGAACTGCTGGTAGGGCAGGTCGGTGCCCAGCATGAGCAGGGTGTCGCAGCCCTTGAGGGCATGGTATCCCGAGGAGAACCCGAGCAGTCCGGTCATCCCCACGTCGTAGGGGTTGTCGTATTCGATGAATTCCTTGCCGCGCAGCGAGTGCACGATCGGAGCCTGCAGCTTGGATGCGATGGCGATGAGCTCATCGTGGGAGCCTTGCGTTCCGGCGCCGGCGAGGATCGTGACCTTCTTGCCCTTGTTCAGCGCCTTCGCAGCCGCGTCGAGCTGGGATTCGGCGGGGATCACACGGGGCGCGTAGGACCGAACCACCTCGGCGGCGGCAGAGATGTCGGTGAGTCCGACGTCACCGGGGATGACGAGGACTGCAACACCACGCTTCTCAACGGCTTCACGCATCGCAATGCGCAGCAGGCGCGGCATCTGCTCCGCGGTCGCCACGTGTTCGACGTAGACGCTGCATTCGCGGAACAGCTCGGTCGGGTGGGTCTCCTGGAAGTAGTTCGAACCGATCTCATCGCTGGGGATCTGGGCGGCGATCGCGAGGACCGGTACACGGGAGCGCTGGGCATCGTAGAGGCCATTGATGAGGTGGAGGTTTCCCGGTCCGCAGCTGCCTGCGCAGACGGCGAGTTCACCGGTCAGTGCGGCCTCGCCGCTGGCGGCGAAGGATGCCGCCTCTTCGTGGCGGACGTGGACCCAGTCGAGCTGAGGGTTGACGCGCAGAGCGTCGGTGAAGCCGTTGAGCGAATCTCCCGGGATCCCGTAGACGCGCTTGACTCCGCTGGCCACGAGCGTATCGACGATGTTTCCTGCGACGGTGGGCATAGGATTCCTTCCGTTGAAACACGTGGAGCTCTCAGCTCCTGGGTGGACCGCGTCAGCATCCCAGTCAGAGTGCCGACGCAGGCTGGTGCCGCGGTTTCAGTCTATCCCCGGGGTCAGCGGTCTGCGGTTGTGAGGTCAGAGACAGCACGAGAACCCACCATCGGTGCGCTCACGTCCTCGCCGAGAGCACCGTCGTCCCGGTCAGCACCACGGCCATGACGATCACCATCATCGGATAGCCGCCCACAAGCCCGGCGAGAGCGGGACCCGCCACCGGTGCCAGCGCGGTGCCGACGGTGATGGGGGCGACGAAGACTCCGTTGATCGCCCCGAAGTTGGCTGTCCCCCACCTATCGGCGACAGCAGTCGCCTGCAGCAGGGTGATGCATCCGCGCACGCCGCCGGCGAGCATGCCGAAGCCGATGAGCAACCAGATCGGTCCGGGAACGAAGGCCAGGAGCCACAGTCCGATCGCCCCACAGGCGAACAGCAGCACAGTCCTGGCCCGCGAGGTGGTGTGACGTTCGAGGGCGGGGTAGAAGATCCGTCCGGCGACCTGCCCGAAACCCACGAGCCCGAGGGCGACAGCTGCGAGCCCATATGCGGCTCCGCGCTCAAGGAGGAGCGGGATGATGTTGATCGTCACAGCGAAGAGGGTGAAGGTCGACAGGGCAACGGCGAGCTGCAGGATGATGAAACGATTCGACCGTGTGATCGTGCGGATCTCAGCCCACGATGGGGTCCGAGTCTGTCCGGCTGCCTCGTCGGTCCATTTCCGGTTGAGGAAGAACAGGTGGAGCGGCAGTGCTGTGACTGCCAGGATCCCGGCGAGGACGACGTAGGTTGTGCGCCATCCGGCGGCATCGATGAGCCAGGCGATGATCGGCGCGAACACAGTTGAAGCAAGGCCGCCGACGAGAGTGATCGTCGTCAGCGGCTTGACCCGGTCTGCCCCGTACCAGCGGGTGACGACGGCGAAGGCGGGCGGGTAGAGCGTGGCCGCCTGCGCGAATCCCGCGAGCACCCAGGCAAGGAAGAAGACGATGAGGTTCGGTGCTGCCGCCACCAGCAGCAATGCCGCGATGCCGATGACCGTGCCCAGGCTCATGAGCGTTCGTGGACCGTGGGAGTCCAGCAGTCTGCCGACGTGCACACCGGCGAGCGCCGAGACGATGAGACCCATGGTCAGTGCCGCGGTCACGGTCGTCTGGCTCCAACCCATCTCGGCAGAGATCGGCGTCACCGCCACCGGCAGCGAGTAGTAGAGCAGGCCCCAGCTGGCCAGTTCGGCAATGCAGAGGGCGGCCAGTCCTCCGCGGGGGCGGTCGGTCACCCCTGTTCCCCCGCCGTCAGCGCGGGCTCCCCCGCCGAGGCGGTCAATCGTTCCAGCACCGTGCCCCAGGGAATACGCTCCTGTTCGAGGCGGACATCGCCCTCGGTTCGCAGGCGGGCGAGCGCCCGGGCTTCCGTCCCAGTCAGTTCCGGGAACTTTCCTGCGTGTGGTTTCGGCTCCTGCACCCACAGGTCTTTGTGATCGATGAGTATGCCCTCGTCCATGAGCGTCGATTTCACTCCCGGCAGGTGTGTACGCAACCGCGAGAGGATCGCGAAGCCGTGCGAGTCGAGGTCGCCCCAGTAGATGACGCGAGCCCCGTGCACCCAGGCCAGGCGGGCGACATTGTCCACGGCATAGCCCGAGCCGTGCACCGCTACGGCGCTGATCCAGGCGGGCATGGCGAGCACAGATTCGAGGTTCTCGAACACGAAGACGAGCCGCGGCGCGATTGTCAGCTCGCTCAGTTGGGACACGGGCGCGGTGATGTCGCTCAGACCTGACGGCGCAAGATTTGGGTCGAGGATGCGCATTCGTATCCGCGGTTGGGCGTCGAGGACGTCTATTGCATCGGGTCGCCTGGTTGCCTCCAACAGTGCCGTGACCAAGGAGCGGTGCGTCTCGAACCATTTCGAGTCGACTCCGCGGATCGGCAATTGTCTGGGCCGCAGGGTTCCCACAGGGTGATCGCGCAACCATTCGACAACATCGAGGAGGGTGTCGAATTCGGCCTGTCCGAGTCCGAGGATCCGTTTCGTGTGAGCCGTGATCGCCGAGGCGGCCGTGTGCTGATCGTGAAACCGTGACCTGATCGTCGCGGTCCGGTCCCGAAGACGACGCCACTGTCGTGCATCGTCCCCACCGACGAAATTCGCCACAGTCTCCGGGGTTCCCAGCCGCAGGCGCAGTGGGATCTGTTGACGGCCGACCCGCGCCCAGGAGCGCTCGGTCCAGTCGACGACCGGATGGCTCAGGTTCTCCGGCTTCGAATCGCCGGCATCGGGGCTGGCGATCTTCCGCCAGCTCCCGGCCCATTCCATTGCGGCCGGCTGGTCCTGAAGCACCTGTTTCTCCGTGGGCGGGTGCAGGGCGATCTCGACGACCGCCGCGGTGGGAGCACTGACCTCGGAGCCCTCGTCTGGGCTGGTGCCGATCGGTTCATGCCGGGTGGCCCAGGTCGACATGGATGAGCGCAGGCGGTTGCGGGCCTTCGCCCGCGCCTCAGCGACGGTGAGCATCGTCATCGACGCCTCACCTGGTCAGTCCTCATCGACGCCTCACCCGCTCAGCTCTCATCGTCATTCTCATCCGTGCCTGCGTGATCGCCGATGCCTCCGTGGTCACCAACAACCGTTTCGTCCGCGTCGGCTCCACCGCTGGGCTCCTCCCTATTCTCCGTGTCCCAGACCATGGTCGCTGCCAGGGTCTTCTGCCGACTCGGGTTCTCGATCGCGGTCGCCGCACCGACATAGGGTTCGATGGTCTGCAGAAGTTTCTGCGGGGTGGCCAACACCATGTGGAACCCGAACTCGATGAAGATGTCGAGTGCCATGCGCGTGTACCTCGTGTCGGCCTTGTCGAAGGCCTCATCGAGTATGATCGTGCCGTACTTCGAAATCGCCTCATCGGGATCGGCCAGCTGGTAGCGCAGTGCCGCTGCGAGGCAGAAGATCACAAGCTTCTGCTGCTGACCGCCGGACATCGCAGCACCGGAATCGTAGGTCGCGTGCGCGCGACCGTGGTCGTCGATCTCCTCGGCCAGGAAGCTCACGTGGAGACGAGTGTCGAGGCACTGGTTCTTCCACACCTTGTCGACGTGCTCACTCGAGGAGAACCGGCGCATCACCTCGGCGAGGGTGTCGTATTTGTCCTCCGCAGTCGCCATGTCCTCTTCACCCCAGGTGCCGCCGGCGACCTTGCGGAGGTCGGAGATGAAGGCGTTGACGGTTTCACTGCGCCGAGTCTTGACCTTCAACCGCAGATAGCGGCCCTCGTCGAACTGGGACCGCAGGAGGGAGGAGTTGATCGGCGCGACCCGGTCCTCGATCTCGCGTGGTGCGGCGTGGATCTCGTTGAGGAGTTCGCCGATGAGATCGCGGGAGCGCTGCCGCAGCAGGTCCCGGAATCTGTTCTCGTGATCGGGCAGTCCGTGAGCCAGGATTTCGTCGAGCATCCCGAGATAGTCATGCCGATCGGCGACATCGGCGGTGAGGTCGGAGGCCACCGAGGACCACGCGGCCTTGAACTCAGCGGCCAGCCGGGTGACGGCCTGACCTGCCTCGGTCGCCACGGCCTGCGCCTTGTCCTTCTCCGATTGCAGGGCCTGGGAGACCTGCTGGCCGATCTCCGGCAGAGACTCGCGTCTGATGCTGCGCTGGATCGTTGTGAACCGGGCCTCGAGCGCCTCGGCAATCCTCGGATCCACCTCGGGGATGACCCCGGCACTGACGTCGTCCTCGAGACGACTGAGACCGGCCCGCAGACTCGTGATCTCCTCGTTCGCCCGCCGCAGTCCGTAGTCGGCATCGCGGGTGGCGGCCTCGGCGGATTCCTTCGCCGCACGAGCCTCGCGTTCGGCCCCGATCGCCTGCTGCAGGTCACCGTCGGAGTCCTCGAGTTCACGCAGGGCCTTCTCCAGGGTCGCGATCGTCTCCTTGGCCCCGGCCAGGTCCACATCGCGCCAGGACTGTTCGCGGATTCCGGCGAGGATGCCCTTCCGGCGGTGGGCCCGTGCGGTCTCCGCGTTCGCTGCGTCGACGACGGATTCGGCCTCTGCCAGCTCCGCCTGGGCTTCTTTCAGGGCGGCGATGAGGGCTTCGAGCTTGTTCTCCCGGTCACCGAGCACCCACTGGCTGCGATCGTCGATGCGACGCCGGTCGTCCTTCTCATAGCGGGTCCGGGAGGTCTTGATCTGTCCCTTGCTGGTCACGGCACGGGGATGGTCGTCAAGTTCGTCGGGGCGCTCGACACAGGCGAAGTCGAAGCGTTCGGACAGGGTGGAATGCATCCACTCCCCGAACCCTGTTTCGGCGACAGTGACCTTGTTGACCAGGGACTTCGCGCTGCCCACGGGTCGTGGTCTCGCCGCCTGGGCGGGGATCTCCTCGAACACGAGTCGACCCTTGATCCGGTGGGAGTCGACCCAGGACCGGACCGCACCGAGGTTCTCGCTGCGCACGAGCACCGTGAGCGCCAGCGGACGCAGCACGCGTTCGATCGCCCCGGTCCAGGCGGCGTGGTCGGGGTCGACTTCGATGAGTTCGGCGGCGAAGGGCAGCGCCTTCTCGCTCAGTCCGGTGCCCTCGGCCAGTTCCTGTCGGATCTGGAGCAGATTGCCCGGCACGGTCGAACCGGAACGACGCAGGGAGTCGATCTCAGCTTCCAGTTCCCTGGCCCGCGCTCGGGCCTTGGAGAAACGGTCGTGGTCGGCATGGCTGGGTCCTGCGGCCTGTGTCTCCTCGTCGAGGGTGACCGTGATCTGGGCCTGGAGTTCGGCGAATTCCGCCGCCGAGGTGGGCACCTGTTCGATGTCCGCCTGCTTCAGCTGTCGCTCGAGGCTGGCCCACCTATCGGCGATGGCTCGGCGTTCGGTTTCAGCCGTGTCGATGCGCTGCTGCAGGTGTTCGGCCTCCGATCCGCCCAAGTCGAGGGTTGCGCGGCGGGCGAGGTCGTATTCGTCGACTGCAGCGTCGTAGTCCCTCTTGGCCCGGTCGGCGGCGACCTCGATTTCGACGAACTCCCGACGCTGGGCTGAGAGGTCTGAGCGCATGAGGTCGAGTTCGCGTCGTTTCTGGAACGGCAGCAGGGCATCGTTGAGGGCGATCGACTTCGCCGCGGACTCATGGGCGAAGTCGTATCGGTTCGAGGCCTCGCGCAGCTGCAGGAGGTGATCGCGTTGGCGGCGGAGTTCGACGACGTGGTCGTGGGCGTCCTTGAGATCCCCGAACTGGTTGACCGCAGTCTCGGCCAGGTCGAAGGTGACCGGGGGTTCGAGCATGTGGTCACGGAAGAGTCGGTCGAGGCTGTCGAGGCTCTTCGCCGATTGGGTCTTGTGCAGCAGCTGCAGCGCCGATTCGCTGGCCATGCCGAAGACCTTGCGCATCCGAGCGTAGAACCTGGCGTGGGAACCGTTTGAGGTGATGAGTGCGTCGGGGCGCTCGGTCTTGAGCTTCCTGGTCTCGAGTCCGCTGCGCGCATACTGCTGCAGGTCGGCGAGGTCGAGGCCCGCCCGTTCGAGGATGCAGACGTCGGACAGGTCGGTCATCTTCGTGCCCGAGCCTTTGATGAAGAAGAGCCTGGCCAGCGACAGCGGACGGTCCGTGCCATTGTCGTAGCGGAGGATGATGCCGCTCCACGTGGCGCGCGGACGCAGGTACTTGCTGACGACACGGTCCTCATCGGAATCCGCTGTGCGAGTCCACGCCCCGCGAACGTAGCTGACGAGGCTGCGCTGATCGATGCGACTGCCCGCGGTCTGGGCGGCGACGTTGAAGCGCAGCCATTTGTCCGGGGTGAGCACGGCGGCGATGCCGTCGAGCAGCGAGGACTTACCCGAACCCGAGGGCCCGGTGATCAGGTGGCCCTTGTGGGAGACAGGGATGCGGTGGATGTCCGCGTCGAAGGTGCCCCAGTTCGCGATCTGAATCTCCGATAGCCGCCACTGGCTGCCGACGTCGGGACGATCGGCACCGCGGGCGCGGGCCTGGTCCGCGATGAGCGCAGCGTCGATCGGGAAGAGCGCCTCGGTCATGCCTCGTCCTCCTCAGGATCGTCGGTCTGGGAATCGTCGGTCTCGACGGAACCGAGACCTGCCTCGGCGACGGAGCCCTTGGCCTCTCCCGCCGCGATGCGTTCGTAGACGTCGATGAGCTCGCGCACCTGGTCCTCGTCGATGAGGAACTTCACCATCGGTGAGATTTCGAAACGCTCCTCGCCGGCCTTGTGGAGGACACGCAGACGGTTGCTCATCCGGTTCCAGGCACCGTTGAGATTGCGTTGGAACGTCGATTCGTCGCCGGTGCGGTAGATCGCGAGGCGTTCGTAGACCTCCTCGCGATCGACGATCACACGCCGCTCGCCGGGTGCGGCCAGGAGCAGTTGACGCAGAACGAGAAGCATGGCGGTATCGAGGAAGGTCAGCCGTTCGCTGCGCACAGCCGCGGGCACATCGACCTCCTCGGTGACGACCTTGCGGGTGAAGGCGAATTCGTCGATCTTATCGATGACGAGCTCCAGGAACAGGTCGTGGAGCCGTGATCGCACAATGGCCTCATCGGCGACGAGTGCTGACCACAGCTGCGGACTCTGCGCGCCCGAGACATACGGGCCTTTGAGCAGTTCGAGCAGAACCCTGCGGGTGCGCTCACCCAGGGTCCCGGTGTCGCCGAACCACAGCGCGCTCGGATTCTGGGCGGAGGCTTCAACCTCTGTGGGGGTGTCTGCGGAATCGCTCATAGTGTGATGCTTTCGGTGAAGTAGTGGCGTCGGATCGTGGCGCTGCGCGCAATTCCGTCCACCCCTGCCCATTCGAGTCGGTCCCGCACTTCGGGGTCGACGCTGCCATAGGTGCTGGCAAGGGATAGTAAGCCGACGACGCTGGCCAGGCCCTGTGAGGCTGGGAAATGGTCGAGCACCTCGGCGACGGAGATCTGCTCGGCACCACGGATCGCCCGGTTGACGTTGTCGCACAGTTCCGAGAAGTCGATCTCGGATTCCCGGGCGACGGCGATGAGTTCAGCGAAGTCGATTTCGGTCTCAGTCGCCTCGCCCAATTCGGCACCGGCATCGAATTCGTCTGGGTCGTGGAGGACGACCTCGCCGACGCTGCCCAGAGCGATGCTCGAGAGCTCGAGAACTACGCCGAGGTCGTCGTAGGGTTTGCGGACCTGTGAGACCGGGGCCGCCGCGGCCAGAGCATTCTGAATCAGCGCGCGCATCACGCGGTCGCGTTGGAATTCGTGGGAGTGGACGTAGCGGCGCAGTCCGCGGGCGAATTCGGAGAGGATGTCGGAGACTTCGCGGGAGCCGTCCTTCATCTGTCGCATCAGGGTGCGCAGCGACCGGCGGGTCTCGACCGTCAGCGTGGCCGAGAAGTCGCGGTCGAGGATCGCTGCGATGTCCTCGTCGAAGGCCGAGGCCTGCTCGGGATCGCGGACGAGCGCGGAGAAGGCAGAGAACGTTCTGCCCTCATCGGAGGACTCGATGAGGTCGACGCCGCGGAAGACCTCGTGAAGGACCTGGGACTGTGAGTCCTCGGCGGCCAGTATCGAGATCCGCAGCTCCTGGTTGAGCTCTTCGAAGCGGGCGCGGACGCGGGCGAAGTCGGCGGGCAAACCCTGCGCTTGTTGGAGTATGTCGCCAACGCGTTCATTCGCGCGGCGCCGGTCGAGGACGATCGAGCGTGGGTCACCGCGGCGGACGCGGGCGATCTCAGCATCGATGCGGTCACGTTCGGCTCGCAGGGACGCCAGCCGACGGGAGCTGTCCGGGTCGGTGTCGATGGCCAACTGGCGCACCGATTGGGCGAGGCTGACCAGTCGTGATTCGGTCGCGGTCTGGGGTGGGGTGCGCAGCTGTTCGAGCATGCGGATGGCGTCGAATCCCGCCGCGGAGAGTTCGTAGGTCTCACCCCTCGCCGAGGTGGCGGGCCGGCGGACGAGAACCTCCGCCCGGCGCCAATCATCACAGTAGGCCTTGGCCGTCCGCGTGGACAGATCGAAGTGGTCCCGCAGCTCTTCGAGGTCCGAGTCGATGGACTCGTGCAGCTCTTCGGTGGAGATTCGAGTGCCGGGCTTGCCCAGGTGCGTGCCCAGTACCGCGGCCATGACCGGGAGATGGTCGGCCCGCAGCATGCGCAGTGTGGCATTCGCATCGAGCAGCCGCCTGTAGGCGAGTGCGGAGCTGAGGGCGGACATGTCACCTATTGTCTGCGCCGGTGGGGTCCGTTGCCAACTTCGGGGTTAGTCATCGGCTCGGCCTCCGAACGTCGCCGGGTCCACGGGACGATCACGTTTGGCCATCTTCGCAACGACCAGACAGTAGGACTCGAGGACGAGGTCATGGAGTAGGTCCACGTCGAGGGTAGTGCCTGCGGCATCCTCCTCGCCTGCGCCGGCGACCGTGATCCAGTGCAATTTGTTCATGTGATAGGCAGGGGTGATCTCCTCGTAGGCGTCGCGCAGCACCTCCGAGTCGAGTGGGTCGATCTTGAGATTCATGCTGGGCACGCCGCGCAGATCGAAGAACATCAGGAACATCTTCCCGCGCACCTTGTACACGGCATACTCCGGCCCGAACGGGTGCTCGATCTCCACCGACGGATATTGGATCGCCTGGTCATGAGCGAGTGCGAGCACGGTGTCAGGATCCATGCCTGGATGCTAGCAAACGGCCATGACACTAAATGGACGAGTCAGGGTGGACGAGTCAGGGTGGACGGGTCAGCATCGAACCAGCTGGCCGACCGATAGAATCATCCCCATGTCTGCGAACTCTCCTCACCTCCTTGTCGCCGCCCTCGGCGGAACCATCGCGTCGACCTCGAACCAGTCGGGAGGCGTGGCCCCTGCACTCAGCGGAGCGGAGATCGCCGCAGCTGCCGGCCTCGACCAGATCTGGCCGGATCTGCAGGCCGATTTCACCCAGGTGTCGCAGGTCTCCAGCGCCAATGTCACCCTCGATATGCTCTTCGAGGTCCGCGAACTGGCCCGCACATGCGAGGCCGATGGCATCGTCCTGACACAGGGCACCGACACGTTGGAGGAGAGCGCCTTCGCCCTCTGGCTGCTCAATGATTCGGCGACCCATATCGCCGCCACCGGAGCCATGCGCAACCCGACCCTGCCAGGCGCCGATGGACCGGCAAACGTGCGCGCTGCGGCCCTGACCGCACTCTCTCCCCTGGCCGAAAACTTGCCCGCAAGCCTGGTCTTCAACGACGAGATCCACGATCCGCGTTTCGTGCGCAAGTCCCATGTGACCTCGACTGCGGCGTTCTCCTCCGGTCCCGTCCTCGGCGCCATCGGGTGGCTCAGCGAGGACACCGTCCGACTCCCCCACTCGCCCTCCGCCGTCGATGTCTCGCTTTTCGCGGGCCTCCCCCGCCCCGAAGCACTTGCCACGGTCGCACTCGTCGAGGTGGGGATGGGCGAACCCGAGGCGACACTGACCCAGCTCATCGACTCCGGTTTCACCGGTGCAGTCCTCGCTGGAGTCGGCGGTGGCCACGTCCCCGAGCACCTGGTGCCGGCGGTGGCCCGCCTCGGCGAGGCCATGCCCGTGATCCTGGCATCACGGCCTGGCTCGGGCGCGAGCCTGACCCGCACCTACGGCTACCCCGGCGGTGAGATCGGACTGCTCGAGTCCGGCCTCATTCCCGCCGGGATCCTCGACTCCCGAAAGGCCCGCATCGTCCTGACCTTGGCCCTGAGCATGGGGCTTGACCCCGCCGAGGCGTTCGCCCAATTCGCGTGAGTGCCAGTCGAGGAACCGCCACAGATCGACCAGCACCTATCGACAGTCAAGTAGTCTGACGCACCAACCGACAGACCTCTCCGAAGCAGTTCTCAGCTCTGCGCGCCGACGGCCACGACCATCTTGCCGAAGTTTCGGCCGTTGAGCAGGTCATTGAAGTATTCGGGTGCCTTTTCCAGCCCAGGGCGGATGTCCTCGCGGTAGCGAATCTTTCCTTCCTTGATCCAGCCGCTCATGTCGGACAGGAAGTCGTCATGGTACTTTTCGACGAATTCGGTCTGGATGAAGCCGCGAACGGTCAGTGACTTCGTCAGAATGTTGCCCATGAGTGCACCCGAACGGTCGGGGCCTTCCGGCAGTTCGGTGAGGTTGTAGTTGGCAACGAGGCCGCATAGAGGCACACGAGCATAGGTGTTCAGTCGCGGAAGCACTGCCGAGAACACATCTCCGCCGACGTTTTCGAAGTAGACGTCGATACCCTGCGGCACCGATTCTTTGAGCTCGTTCCTGAGGTTGCCCGACCGGTGGTCCAGTGCCACGTCGAAGCCGAGCTCGTTCAGGTGGGCGACCTTGTCCGGTCCACCTGCGATGCCGACGGCCTTCGCACCCTTGATCTTCGCGATCTGACCGACGACGGAGCCGACGGGACCTGTGGCGGCAGCGACGGCAACGGTTTCGCCGGGCTGCGGACGGCCGATCTCCAGGAGACCTGCGTACGCGGTGAAGCCTGGCATTCCGAGAACGCCGAGGGCTGTGCTGATCGGTGCGATCTCCGGATCGACGCGGCGCAGGTGCGCGGCGTTCTCGACGGAGTACTCCTGCCATCCACCGTAGCCGAGGACGGTGTCACCTGCGGAGAAGTTCGACGAGTTCGACTCGACGACCTCGGAAACCGTGGCGCCGCCCAAGACGTCGCCGAGTTCGACCGGCTTCGCGTAGGACTTCGCCTCCGACATCCGGCCGCGCATGTACGGGTCGAGTGAGAGGTACAGGGTGCGCAGGAGGACCTCGCCGTCCTGCGGCGTCGGCAGGTCAACCTCGTCGAGGAGGTAGTTCTCCGCCTTCGGCTCGCCGACCGGACGAGAATTCAGACGAATCCTGTGGTTTGTCGTCATCGAGATGCTTCCTTTCATCACCGCCGCGCACTGTCTGCGCGCGGTCGTTGCGTGTCTGCGAGGCTGAATCGGCAGTGGCCGAACCGGCAGCGCCTAAATCCAGTCCTTGCTGTAGCAACCACTTTGGACCCGGTGATGTTCCTGTTTTCGCGAAGTATTCGAGGTCATCTCGGACGCCAGCTCTCGAGCCTTCATCTCCCACTTCGGGTCGAACGCCCAGGTGAACTCGCCGAGGTGGTCAAGCAGTTGCGAACCATTGTGCCGGATGGCATCCGACCACTCACGTGGCCACGCACCGTAGTTCGCCGCGGCGGCGAGCTCATCCACGTCCTTGAACACCGCCCCGTTCGGGTTGAGCACTGGTTCCCCGTTCGCCCCCTCTGCCGAGCGCGCGTGCAGTGGTTCGCTGTCGAGCGGGAACGTGATGTCGAGGATGTGATCACTCGTGTACAGCGCATCGTTCGCGCGACGATGGGTGGCCTCGAGGTTGATGTACCAGAGCGCCGAGATCGATCCGGCCGCACCGGATTTCAGCAGCACCCACACGGAGAACGGAGCGTGGCGCGGCACGATCTTCAGCACCCCGACCCCACGCCAGCTGCCCGGGACGCTGATCCGGCGGGGCGCCTCGGCGGGAGGACGGAACCGAGCACGGAGCGGAACATCATGGGGGTCCGTGTCTTCCCAGCCGACTATCCTCGTGTCGGTGGTCTCGGTGCCACCGGCCAGCCACAGGACGGCGCCGGCCGGCCCGTCCTCGATCACACGCATCGGCCGGACCACCTCGGCGTGGTCGCGGTCGAAGTCGAATCGCCGGAACGACCAGGTCACGGTGTCGCCAGGGCCCCAGAACGGCCCCTCGCCCACGCCACGCGTGCCTGGCGGGACGTCGATCTCGTACGGATCGGTGAACTCCATGAGGGCAGTCTAGGTGCGCGGCATGGGTGGGTGCTGGATGCTGCTGACCTTCCTCAGGGTTCGCCGCCTAAGGTGGAGGCATGGAGAACTTCACCCTTCCCGATCGCAAAGACGCGAGCAATCGCAGCGACGCGACCGCGACCCAACCGCCGCGCACCGATGCCGAGATTCCGGCCTACCTCGAGGCCTTGGACATTCCCGGCCTCGCCGACATCCACATCCATTTCCTGCCGCCCAACGTCCTCGACAAGGTGTGGGCATACTTCGACGCTGCCGAAGCCAGCTACGGCTACCCGTGGCCCATCCACTACCGCTACGACACGCAGACGCGCCTGCAGATCGTCCGTGACCTGGGCGTCCGTGCGATCCCGGCTCTGACCTACCCGCACAAACCCGGCATGGCAGCCTGGCTCAATGAATGGAACCGCGAGTTCGCCGCCGCACATGACGATGTCATCCACTGCGCCACCCTCTACGCGGAGCCGGAATCCGCCGACTATGTCCCTGAGGCGCTGGCGGCGGGTGCCCGGCTCTTCAAAGTTCACATCCAGGTGGGCGGCTTCTCCCCTAACGACCGCGTCCTCGATCCGGCGTGGGCGGCACTGGCCGAGGCGCAGGTGCCCATCGTCATCCACGCCGGCTCCGAGCCGCTGCCCGGCACCCACACCGGCCCGCAGGCTGTGGCGAAGGTGCTCGAACGGTTCCCGTCCCTGCAGTTCGTCATCGCCCACATGGGCATGCCCGAGTACGACGCCTTCGCCACCCTCGCCGAAGACTACAGTGGAGTGCACTTGGACACGACCATGTACGCCTCCGGGTTCTTCAACTCCCCCGCCGAGGTGGCCCCCGCTTACCGTGAACGCTTGGCCGGCCTGCAGGACAAGATCATCCTGGGCTCGGACTTCCCCAACATTCCATACCCCTATGCGGATCAGATCTCAGGTCTGGCCGGGCTCGACCTCGGCGACGACTGGATGTGTTCGGTACTGTGGCGCAATGGCGCGCGGATCCTCGGGCTCGAAGGCTGAGTCTCAGTCCTCGCGGGGCAGCATAGGCAGTCTCAGTCCTCGCGGGGAATTCTCTCCGCTCCGATGACGCCGCGGAGGAGCTCGTCGTCGATGGGCGCCCCTCGCCGGGTCACGCTGATCTGACCGGTCGGTTCGAGGATCACGCAGGCCACCTCGCCGCGATGCCGGATGCCTGCCATGCGCAGCTTCGAATACACTTCGGCGGGATCGACATGAGCCCTGGCGAGGTTGTCGGTCAGCAGCTCACCGCCGGCCATGAGCACGATGGCGGGACTGTTGACGATACTCGCAATCCGGTGGAAGTGCCGTGCCTTTCCGGTCAGCGCCTGCAGCATCAGCAGGGTGGCCAGGGCCAGCAGACCGGCGATGATGGTCGGAGTGTCTCCGAGGATCGCACGGCCGATGATCGCGCCGAGAGCGATGATGGAGGCGAGGTCAAAGCTTGAGAGGCTGGCCAGGGTGCGTTGGCCGAAGACCCTGACGAGGAGGATGATGCCGATATAGAACGCAATGGAGGACACGATGATCCTCACCGCGTCGATGCCGTCGAGCCCGAATTCCAGCCAGTTCATGTATGTCCTCCCGACTGGATTCTACAACTTCACATGCGGACTCAGTGGGTGCGCAGCCAGTCATCGACGGTGACGGCGGACAACCTCGGCGAATCTGGAATGAGTCCGTTGGTCGACATCGGGCCCGGGAGCGGGATGGGAACGATCTTCGAGACACGTGACCAGCGTGTTCCGGTACCTCGGGCCGAGTCTGCATCCGCATTCGTCACAGCGATCCGGCCGGCGATCGTCGGGAAGTCGCTGACCTCGGGGCCGGCGACGTCAAGGGTTCCCCGTTCTCCTGCATCAATGGCCTCGGCCATCATTCGCGCGGCCTCGTCTGCGGCCAGCGCTTGGACTCGCATCCGCGGCACGAAGGCCACCGGACCAGCGGTGAACGTCATCGATTCGACGAGTTCGAACCATTGGGTCGAGCGGAACATCAGCAGCTGATCGGCAGGCACCAACCTGCGATAGACGCGCTCCTGCAGTTCTTTGGCCTGGTAGTAGCCGAGCAGTTTGGATGCGGCGACCTCGGGACGGAACGCGATGGACAGACAGACCATCGCCGCCCCCGGATTCTCTGCCGCAGCCAGGGCGATCGAACGTGAACTGCGGGAGAAGAAGTCAAGTGCCCTGTGTCGGTTATTCGTCATGAGGTTGACGCAGTCGACGAGGACCTCGCTGCCTTCCGCTGCCTCGGTGACGCCTTCGCTGGCATACGTGTCGACTCCGATGCCGCGGTGGGCGGCGATCACCGAATGCTCACGTTCACGCAGGTGTGCCACGAGTCTGCGGCCGAAGGTTCCGGTAGCCCCATAAACGGTGATCTGCATGTCTCATCCCATGATGTCGGTGGAGTGGTGACTGCTGAGCCGCAGTGCCCGCCGACGGTTGCGCCGACGGGCACCGTATGCGCCAGACTAGTTCTGTTCGATGGAGATCGTTCCGGTGTCAGCACTCACTGCGACCGGGATGATCGTCTTGCCGTCGGCGGCCTTGGAATCCTTCGACGCGTCGTACTTCTTGAGATCCTTGGCCAGATCGACGCTGCCCTGATTCGAGTTCGCGTTGATGCGGTAGAAGAGGTCCTTGGCGTCATCTTCACTGTCGTCGTCCTTGGAAGCGGGAGCCTCGGCGGCCATCTTCTCTTGGGCCAGGTCCAGACGCGGCAGACGGATGTCGATCGAGCCTTCGTCGGCCTTGGCCACGATGCCAGACATCGGAACCATATCGTTGGAGAAGTCGAGGTCGATCGTCCCCGTCGAGGTCACAGCGTCGACATGGTCACTGACATTGAGGTTCGAACCGTCAAGGGTACCCACATCGGTCCTGGACTCGATGGTGCCGAAGGTTCCGCTCAGATGCGTCATGCCGTAATCCGTCGAGGTCTGCAGGGTATCGGCCGAGCCGTTGACGTCGACTGCGCCGCCATCGGTCTTGGCAACGATCTCCTGGTAGTCGCCTACGATGTCGATGGCACCGAAGCCGCCGTTGAAGTCGAGCTTCATCTCCTTCGAGCTTGCTGCTGGGAGGATGACCTCGATTCGGGAGTTCTCGAGTTTGCGATGTTCATCGATCGACACGGTCGACGAGCTGCCGGACCCTCTCACCTGCAGCTTCGGCGCCTCACCTCGGGGACCGGTGGCGTTGAGCCTGACAGATGGCTCAGTTGTGTCGGCGGTCTTGACGGTCACCGAGGCACTGGTGTCGAGGTCGAAGCTCAGATCCTTGACGGAGGGCGGCAACGACTTCGTGACTTCGATATTCGTGTAGTTCAGGCGTGAGGCCCCGTGGGCGACGCTGAAGGCGATGGGCACGAGGAGGACGACGAGAGCGGCAATCGTGATGATCACGCGCATGCTCGTGCGGGTGGATTCGCTGACGTGGACTGTGGCAGGCATTCTATGCTCCGAGGAAAGTGAGGACGGCGAGGATTCGTCGATTGTCCGAAGTGTCGGCCGTGAGACCGAACTTGGTGAAGACCGAACTGATGTGCTTCTCAACCGCTCCCGCACTGAGGTAGAGGGTGCGGGCGATCGCAGCATTCGATTTGCCTTCGGCCATGAGCTGGAGGACTTCGAGTTCACGTGGGCTCAGGGTTGAGAGTCCGTCTTTCTTGCGTGTGCGCACGAGGATCTGCGAGACGACCTCAGGGTCTAAGACGGTGCCGCCGGAGGCGACCTCGTCGACGGCGGCGAGGAAGTCCTCGACATCGGCGACTCGGTCCTTGAGCAGGTATCCGAAGCCACCGGTGTTCTCAGCGATGAGCTCGGACGCGTACTGCTCCTCCACATACTGGCTGAACACGAGCACCTTGACGTCGGGATTCTGCTTGCGGATGAGCACGGCCGCGCGGATGCCCTCGTCGGTGAACGTCGGTGGCATGCGCACATCGATGATGGCGAGGTCGGGTGGAGTGTTGTGGACCGTGGCCAGGAGTTCGTTGGCGTCGGGGACAGCGGCGATGACATTGTGGCCGGCATCGACCAGAAGCCTCTCGAGTCCGGCTCGCAAGATGGCAGAGTCTTCGGCGATTACGATGCGCATGGCACCTCCACAACCACAGTAGTTGGCCCACCTGCAGGGCTGGTCAGGTTCAGTGTCCCACGAGCGGCACCGACGCGATCGAGCAAACCGGCGATCCCGGTGTGACGGCCCGAGCGGTCGATGCGCGCCCCGCCCACACCGTTGTCGGTGATGACGACCTGGACGCCCGTCTCGATCGGGGCGATGAAGACTCGGGCATGTGTTGCCCCCGAATGCTTGGCGATGTTCGTCAGGCATTCGGCGACAACGAAGTACGCCACAGCTTCGGCCTCCCGGTCGATGCGTCCGGAGAGGCGGACATCGACCTCGACCGGGATCGACGAGCGCCCTGCCAGAGCGGAGACAGCCGCGTCGAGTCCACGGTCGGTGAGCACCGCAGGGTGGATGCCGCGCGCCAACTGCCGCAGCTCGTTGACGATGCCCTTCGCCTCGGCGTGAGCCTCGGAGACCAACTCCTTGGCACGCTCGGGGTCGTTGTCGATCTTCGACTTCGCCATGCCCAACGTCATGCTCAGGGCGACGAGGCGAGGCTGAGCTCCATCGTGGAGGTCACGTTCGATGCGCAGCCGTTCTGCACCGGCGGCCTCAATCCCGGCCATGCGGGCTCGGTCGAGTTCGGTGACCTCGGCCTGCAGCGCTGCGGTCCGTGCAGGTGGGAGAAGGCTGCGATCCAGGGCCCTGTCAAGGTAAGGGGCGAACCACAGGATCGCCAGGGAGCTGGCGAGGACGATGAGGGAGCCGATGGCAACGCCGATGCGTCCCAGCCCGCCGGCGGAAGAACCGAGGAAGAAGGTCGTGACACCCTCCGGGTTGATGGCGCTGAAGATGCCGAGGACAGCGGCGCAGATGCCGGCGACAGTGCCGAAGACGACGATCGCGCCGAGCAGCATCTTCACGTAGTGGTGGGCACTCGAGCGCCAGAACGAGCCGGACTTCACGTACAGCCAGCGATTGTGGCAGAAGCGGGTGAATCCCGATTCACGGGTGCTGCGTTCGATCTTCGGAACCGGGATTCGGTCGCCGTAGATGAGTTCAGCACGGTAGCGCTCGAACACGTTGGCACCCTGCTGGACGAGGACCCAGGCGACGAGTGCGAGCACGCCGAGGCCGAGCGCGAAGATTCCACCGAGGCCGGTGAACAGCAGACCGAGCGGGATCCAGGCCCAGACCACAGCCATCACGGCAGAGAGCACGAGGTTCGCGACGCCGACGATTCCGACTCGCTTGTGCGGCCATTCGATCGGTCCGTCGGCTGGGATCTCAGTCACCTCGTCGGCGGTGAGAGGCATCGTCCCTGTCACAGGTGCGTAAGTGACGTTCTCCGCCCTCGGCTTCTTCCGCCGAAGCGGTTGCATCGGCTGCGCCGGGCGCATCGGCATCTGCCCATAGGGCCCGGCCGCGGATGCAGGATGCTGGTTGGGCAACTGGGCGGATTGCTGGTTGGGGTAGGTGCGCGGGACGCTTGCGGTGTGTGCGGAATGGCCAGAATACTGGGAATGGCCAGGCTGGGATGGGTGCACCTGGGTGGACTGTTGTCCGGGCGTCTGCTGTGGGAACCCCTGCCCCGGGTATCCCTGTGGGGAGTTCGCATTCATCACGCGGGTCTGGGGGGATGCTGGCGTGTCCTGCCGCGTCGGATAGTCGGTCGTCGGCGGCTTCGAAACCTGGGGTGACCCGGATGGCTGCGCCTCTTCCGTCGCCGAAGGCGTGTCAGCGGACTCATCTGTCGCACCGCCGGCCGAGGACTCTGGGCTCGGTGGAACCTCGAGAGTCTCTGCGGTTGGCGGCGCGTTGACGATCGCCTCGGCGCCGATGGACCTCGCCGATTCTGGTGTCGCTTCTGGTGTCGCTTCTGGTGACTGGGGCTCCAGAGAATCGGTGCCCTGCGGCTCCGATTCGTGCGGGTTCGTGGGGGTGTTCTCACTCATAGCAAATACGCTACGGGAGTCGGCGAGCTGCCAACAGCACGTTGACCGCCTAGCCTACGTCGGGTTTTCCCCACGCCCCAGTGACCACGCGCACACCCGCCTCGTATTCTGAGGCGCCATCGCCGCCACCCTAGTGCGAACCACCCTGAGGCGCCATCGCCGCCGCCCTAGTGCGAACCACCCTGAGGCGCCATAGCCACCCTTCGCACCACGCACCGCTGGCAACGATTCCTACCGGTACTTCCATGCGCTACCACTGGCACAGCGCGCGGCACTGCGAGCCTCAAATCATACTGTTGCAACAGGGCGTTTAAGAGCTGACAGTGAGTGGTCCGAAACTGGAGCCTCCACGCCAGAACTCACACCGTCTGGAGTCTGCACCGACGCGGCAAGCGCCGATTCGAGGTCGGCGAGGATGTCGCCGATATCCTCAATGCCCAGGGACAGGCGGATAAACGTCGGCGAGACGCTGAGCTCACAGTCGGCGACCGCCAGGTGAGTCATGGTCGCCGGATGATCGATGAGGGACTCGACTCCGCCAAGCGACTCGGCCAGAGTGATGAGCTGAGTGTTCTGCACCAGAGACAGGGCACGTGCTTCGGTATCCGTGCGAAATGACACGACTCCTCCAAAGCCGCTCATCTGCTTCTTTGCAACCTCATGGCCTGGGTGGGAAGGCAGACCCGGGTAGAGCACCTCGGCGATCTCGGGACGGCCTTCCAACCATTCGGCCACGGCCTGCGCGTTCTCACAGTGCCTGGCCATGCGCACCGGCAGTGTCTTGATGCCGCGACGGGTGAGCCACGCATCGAACGGGGCGACGCCCAGCCCCACGGATGCAAGGTAGTTCTGCAGACGTTCGACAACCTCGGCGGCGCGGGCACAGGTCGAGCCGTCGCCGGCGAGAACGGCGCCACCGATGACATCGGAGTGGCCGTTGATGAACTTCGTCGTCGAGTGGATGACGACATCGGCCCCGAGCTCGATGGGACGTTGGAGGATGGGTGTCGCGAAGGTGGAGTCGACGGCGAGGAGCGCGTTCGCGGCATGTGCCAGCCTGGCCGTCTCCTCGATGTCGACGATATCGAGGCCGGGGTTGCTCGGGGTCTCGACCCACACGATCGCGGTCTTCTCCGAGATTTCGGCCGCCAGCGCCTCGGTGTCGGTGAGGTCGACCGTGCGGATGCTGATTCCCCAGCGCTCATACTCGTTGACGAGCAGCCGGTAGGTGCCGCCGTAGATATCGCGGGGAATGATGATCTCATCGCCGGGGCCCAGCAGTGCCGAGAACACCGCGACCTCCGCCGAGGTGCCCGAGTTCACCGCCGCCGCAAACGTTGCGTTCTCCAGTTCGCACAGCACCTGTTCGAGGTCGCTGCGGTTCGGGGTGCCGGTGCGTGCGTAGTCGAAGCCGGCACGGGTCTGGCCCGGGGCGTCCATCATGAAGGTCGAGGTCTGGAAGATCGGGGCGACAACCGAACCGGTATGCGATTCGGGGTTGGCACCCGAATGCACCGAGCGGGTCGAAATGCCAGGCTGAGCGGTGTGCAAGGGTTCTGTGATGCTCACGGCGGGTCCTTCCTTCGCTGACGACACTTCGACTTCGCGGTCGAAGTCACACCAGTCTGGATGGGCTGCTCGTTCAATGCCCTCTCCCCTGACCTTGGGTGTCACCGGCCGTCATGTTCCGGTCTTGCGGCGTCATTCTTCGTCACGCGGGTTGGAAAAGTCGAAAGCGTGAGCAGCGGCGGCGCTGGAGCTGGCTGGGGATCGATCGAAGTTTCAGGGCCCACGTTCAAACCGAGGCTATGAAACTTCGATCGGTCCCCAAGTGTCCCCCAGTCGAAGCTGACCGCCGTTGTCTCGGGCGCCTGCACCCTCAGGCCGGCCGCCGGCACACCACTTCTGAGTTCCGACCGGAGACGGCCCAAGCGCTACTTTCGGGTGAGCCTGGGCTCCCCCGACCACGTACCCTCATCGCTGCCGACCTGGAACGCCACAGCTCAGCAGGAGTGCAAGAATGGCAGAGGAATACTCATCCCATGAGGAGCCCACCTCGTCCAGGAAGCCCGAGTAAAGAGTAGGAAAAGATGACGACGATCGCCTTCGAGACCACTGACCTGCCCATCATCGGAGCTCCGATGGCCGGCGGAACGACGACGCCCGAACTCACAGCTGCAGTCGCCCGAGCCGGCGGATTCCCGTTCGTGGCCGGCGGCTATCTCAGCGCCGAAGCTTTGGCCCCTCTGGTCGAGCGCATGCGGGAGACGAGCGAGAACTTCGGAGTCAATCTCTTCGCTCCGAACCCCCTTCCCGTAGACCGTGGCGCCTTCGACGCCTTCGCCTCGGCGCTCGAGCCGGTCGCGGCCGATCGTGGAGTCGCCATCGATCCAGAACCCGTTGATGACGACGATCATTACACCGACAAGATCGACTACCTCGTCGACAATCCCGTGCCCCTGGTGTCGGTGACCTTCAACATTCCCAGCGCCGAGGTGGTCTCTCGTCTCCAATGCGTCGGAACTCAAGTGGTCGCCACCGTGACCACCACCGCCGAGGCGCGCACAGCCGCCGATCGCGGAGTCGACGCTCTCATCGTCCAAGGCCCCCGTGCCGGTGGGCACTCGGGCACCGCCGACCCGACGAGATCCATCGAGGATCGGTCCACTGCCGACCTCGTTCGCGACGTCCTCGCCGAAGTGGACCTGCCCGTGGCGGCAGGAGGCGGAATTGATGGTGTCGAGGCAGTCGACGAGCTGCTGCAGGCTGGGGCGAGCGCCGTGGTCGTCGGTACCCTACTTCTGCTCACCGATGAGGCAGGCACTGCGCCGACCCACCGCGCTGCTCTGCAGTCCGAGGACTTCGACGAGACCCAGCTGACCAGTGCTTTCACCGGCAGGCCGGCTCGTGCGCTGGTCAATGACTTCGTGCGGAAGTTCGATCCGATCGCGGTCGATGCCTACCCGGCGGTTCATCACTTGACGAAGTCCTTCCGCGCCCAGGCGAAGAAGGACGACGATCCTCAGTGGCTCCATCTGTGGGCCGGCACCGGCCATCGAGGCGCCCACACGGGTTCCGCCGAAACGGTCATCAAGGAGCTCGGGGCTCCATTCGCGCGCGAGTAGTCGCAGCCCCACCGCGAATTGTGGAAGTTTTGGGCTGATTTCACCCCGAGAAAGTGACCCATTCCTTCCTCAACTCAGGGACCCAGGGAATCTCGCTGTGCCGCCCAGGGAGTCACGGAGGGGGCGGGTTCGAGGTGCTCGCGAGGCTGCCCGCGGTGTGAGTCGCGGGAACCACCTCCCTGCGATCGTCCACAGCGGTGCTGATCGTTCAACGTTCGCACGATGAACCTTATACACACTCTTGCGGCTCGGACCGCGGAATTCGGACAGCGATTGCCTAGGATCGAAGGTGTCCGGGCGCACCGGCCCGGTCGCGCCACGAGTCCACCACGACGAAGGAGTCGCCCTTGTTCCAGACACCGCAGACCTGGGTCCCCGCCGGCAGCCGCGAACGCATCGAGGCCATCTCCCGCACCCACCTCGGCGAGAGCAGTCGCAATGGGAGCCGCGATAGCAGCCGCGGCGACACGAGCGCCACCATGCCTGAGGTCGTGGCGAGCATCGAAGACCTCATCGCCGCCTCGGATCGGCTCCACGACGAGGAGGCGTTCAATCTCAACCCCGCCTCGAACGTCCTCAACCCACGTGCGGTGGCCCTGCTGTCCAGTGGCTCGGGCTCACGGACCTCCTTGGGCTATGCGGGTGAGAAGTACGAGATGGGCCTCGAGCACATCGAGCAGGTGGAGGTCGTCACCGCTGAACTCGCCGCCCGCCTGTTCAACGCCTCCTTCGCCGAGGTGCGCGTGCCCAGCGGCGCGATGGCGAACCTCTACGCGTTCATGGCCACATGCCAACCCGGCGACGACATCATCGCCTCCCCGACCACGATCGGCGGGCACGTCACCCACCACGCCGAGGGCGCGGCCGGACTCTACGGGCTCAGGACCACCGGCGCCCCGGTCAATATCAACGCCTACAGCTATGACCTCGACGCACTCGCGGCACTGGCCCGCGAGGTGAAGCCGCGAGTGATCACGATGGGTGGCTCGCTCAATCTCTTCGAACATCCCGTGGCGAAGGTCCGCGAGATCGCTGATGCCGTCGGCGCCCACCTCCTCTTCGACGCCGCCCACGCGTGCGGGATGATCGCCGGCAGGCAGTGGGCCAACCCACTCGACGAGGGCGCTCACCTCATGTCGATGAGCACGTACAAGAGCCTCGGCGGGCCCTCCCACGGTCTGCTGCTGAGCAATGACGCCGAGCTCTCGGAGCGCATCGACGCGATCGCGTTCCCCGGACTGACCGCGAACTTCGACGCAAGCGCCGTCGCTGCGCTCGGCGTGACCCTGGCCGACTGGATCGAATGCGGTGAGGACTATGCATCCGAGATGAGGGCGAGCGCATCCGCCCTGGCCACCGAGCTCTCTGCGCGTGGTGTCGAACCTTTCCGCTGCAGGCAGGGCTTCACCGACTCCCACCAGTTCGGGCTGCTGGCCGCACCCTTCGGCGGGGGCATGAGAGCGGCCCGGACCTTGGAGCGCGCCGGCTTCCTCACCTCGGGCATCGGCCTTCCCGTGCCCGAAGAGCCCGGCGTCCAGAACGGCCTTCGCATCGGCACCCCGGAGATCGTGCGCCGAGGGATGACCACCGCCGATATGCCCCGGATGGCCGAACTCATGGCGCGGGCCCTCGACATCGGCCGGACGCAGGACACGACCGTGACAGAGACGGGGGCAGGGCCCGGCACCGAGGTGGCTCTGAGCGAGATCGCCACCGAAGTATCGAGGTGGCGCAAGGACTTCAGCGAGGTGAAGTTCACCGCTTGAGTGACGAACGCGGCCGTCGGTCATCGGCCATCGGCACGGTTGATCTCATCCTTTCGGACGACAACAGCGGGCGAGCGCGACCGGTAGCCTCGAGTGGTGACTTACCATCGCGGCGGCAACACTCTTCTGCATGCTCTCCTCTGGACGGGCGTCTGCCTGGCAGTCGGCGTGCTCATACTGGCCATCGGCGTCGGAGCCCAATGGCCAGATCCGCAGGATGCCGGTGGGCAGGCCGGGGCGCTCCGTGCCGAATTGTTCGTCCACATCGCCTTCGGCATCGTCGCTCTGGCCTGCCTGCCGATCGTCCTGCTCTTCGACGGACGGACCATCCCACGCAAGACCCTGCGACCCAAGGTGCTAGCCGCAGAGAAGTTCCGCGATTTCCTGACTGCCAGCGGCCGCGGAGGGGAGGAATTCCTCGCCGAAGACGGGTCCGTCGAATCCCTGCAGCGTCGACCCGGCGGATGGATTCCGGTGGCCGTCGGGCTCCTCGGCATCCTCCTCGGTACGATCAGCCTCCTCGGCGCGGTCGCCGCCTCCGCCCTCCTCATCACGTTGTCGGCACGTCGCAGCTGGTCACTCGACTTCGCCTGTCTCGCGGTCGCAATCGCCTCCCAGAGCATGGCCTATACGCTGACACCGAACGCGTTCGGGCAGTTCGAGCTGCCCATCTTCCTGGTCAACGGCGCTGTCTTCGCCATACTCGTCGTCATCGGGGTCATCCGCGGTGCACGCGAGCAGGGTCTCATCGACACTGCAGCCCAGACCCTGCTGCGCGAACGTTCCCGCCAGGACCGGGCCGTCGCCGAGGTGCGCCGCGGGATTGCTCGAGATATGCACGACTCGCTGTCGCACCACCTCAGTGTCATCGCCATGTACTCCGGTGCCCTCTCGGTGCGCCGGGATCTCGACCCCGAATCCGTGCATGAGAGTGCGCGCCTCATCGCGGCCAGCGCTCGCCGCTCGGGCATCGAGCTGCGTGAGGTGCTGACCATGCTGCGCGGAGACGATCAGGGCACCGTGATCGATCCCGACCTGGAACGCCTCATCGCCGACCGATCAGACACTGTGGAACTGACCTACGCACAGCCGCTCACACCGGAGCTCCTGCATTCTGTCGGGGCGCTGGAACGCACGACGATCTATCGCTTCGCCCAGGAGGCGATCACGAACGCGGTCAAGCACGCCCCCGGGCAGAAGCTCCTCCTCACTCTGTCGTGGATTTCCGAGCTGGAGAGCGTCGAGATGCTCGCATGCAACGCCCATATCGCCGATGCTCCGACAGTCGCGAAAGCGCGGGACCAGTCGCTGGCTGGATCTGGACTGGGCCTGCGCGGACTCAAAGAGAGGATGGAAGCCATGGGTGGAGACCTCAGCGTGGCTCGGACCCCCGATTTCGAACTGCGCGCCCGGATCCCCGTGCCGAATCTGAAGGAGGAGATCGCGTGAGCATCAGAGTCATCATCGCCGACGACGAGTCCCTCATGCGTTCGGGCCTGCGCCTCCTCCTCGGCGCGGCCGATGACATCGACATCATCGCCGAGGCGGCCCATGGTGCCGAGGCCATCGAACTCTCCCGTGAGCTCTCACCTGACATCATCCTCATGGACATCCGCATGCCCGTCATGGACGGGCTCGAGGCGACCCGGACCCTCATGGCTCAGGCCTCCCACCCCGAGGTTCTCATCCTCACCGCCTTCGGAACCGACGAGTTCGTGCTTCAGGCACTGCGCTCGGGAGCGGCCGGCTACATCCTCAAGGACACTCCACCGGATGAGCTCATCCACGCGGTCCGCGCAGCAGCGAACGGCACCAGAACCCTGTCCCCGAGCGCCATCGACTCCCTGCTGGGAGGGGCCACCACCTCGGCGACGGAGGCGGGACGTTTCGGGCCCACCGGTGCCGGGGCACTGCAGAACTCCAGTGGGCCCGACCCGCTGGAGCCGCTGACCTCACGAGAACGGGAGATCGCCGAGGCGGTCGCAAAGGGTTTGACGAATGCACAGGTGGCGCGGGCGCTGTTCGTCTCTACGGCCACGGTGAAGACCCACCTGGCGCGCATCTTCTACAAATTCGACGTCAGCACCCGCGTCCAGCTGGCCCTGCTCGTCAACGAAAGACGCTGAGCCGCTCAGAGTTTCAGCGGCCCAGCGGCCTTGCAGTTCAGATCATTTCGGGGCCATGCGAATGGCACCGTCGAGACGAATGGTCTCCCCGTTGAGCATCGGGTTGGCGATGATCGATTCGGCGAGCTGCGCGTATTCGGCGGGCTTACCCAGTCGGGAAGGATGGGGAATCGACTTCGCCAGGGATTCCTGAGCCTCTTCGGGCAGTCCGGCCATCATCGGGGTCTCGAAGATTCCCGGTGCGATCGTGACGACGCGAATCTGTGAGGATGCGAGTTCGCGTGCCATCGGCAGGGTCACCGCGGCAATGGCCCCCTTGGACGCGGAGTAGGCGATCTGACCGATCTGGCCGTCGAAGGCCGCAACCGAGGCGGTGTTGATGATGACGCCGCGCTCTTCGCCCACAGTCTCCTGTGCCTGCATGGCCGCTGCAGCCAGACGACACACGTTGACGGTGCCGACGACGTTGATATTGAGGACCTTCGAAAACGCTTCCAGGGCTAGCGGGCCCTTGCGCGAGACGAGCTTTCCGGGGGTCGCGACTCCCGCACAGTTGACGACGACTCGCAGCTGGCCGAGGCCGGTCGCCGTGTCGACGGCGGCCTGAACCTGCTCCTCGTTGGTGACATCTGCGGAGACGAAATGGGCGTCTTCGCCGAGTTCTGCGGCCACCTGTTGGCCCACCTCGGCGTTGAGATCGACCATGACGACCTGGGCGCCGGCGCCCAGGAGTCGTTCTGTGGTGGCGCGGCCGAGCCCGGAGGCGCCGCCGGTGACGAGAGCGACTGTGTTGTTGAGATCCATGAGAGTCCTTCGTATCACTGAGTGAACGTTGTGTTGATTCGACCCTAACTCAGGCCCGTGGGCGGGGTCACCTCAGGGGCAGGCGGACGGGACTCAACGACGGAGCCCGCCGGTCACTCGGACCGGCGGGCTCCTGATGCGTCAACACCGGGCGAAGGGCTGCTTCACCGGCGGCTGGGCACTGAAGTGAGTGTCAGGCGGCCTGCTCTTCGGACGCGGAATCCTCGCGCACTGACTTCAGGGCTTCGCCCCAGCTCACGAGGTCGGTGAGCATCGATGCGAACGGGGCCGCGGAAACGTCAGTCGGAGCAAACGTGCCATCGGCGACATCGGTGAAGAGGCTGAAGGAGGCCTGGTCGCGCACAACAGCCAGCTTGTAGTTGGCGAGGATATGGCGCAGGTGCTCTGCGGCACGCACACCCTTGTCTGCGCCGTAATTCACGATGCCGGCGACCTTGTGGTTGAACTCGGTGGCGACGAAGTCGAGGGCGTTCTTCAGCGATCCGGAGATCGAGTGGTTGTACTCAGGGGTGACGAAGATGAAGGCGTCGAATTCTGCGAGCTTGGCGCCCCAGGCCTTGGTGTGGTCGCTCTGGTACATGTTCGCGCCAGCCGGGATGACCTCGTCGAGCAGCGGCAGATCGAAGTCGGCGAAGTCGACGACCTCGGCGCGCACGTCCTCGCGACCGGCCAGCTGGTCCTTGGCCCAGGAGACGATCTGCGGGTTGAGTGCCTGCGGGCGCGAAGTTCCGGGAATGATGGCGATGTTGAGCATGTCCGTCCTCAGTTTGTTCATAGGCTGCGATGTCAGGTGACGTTGGCTTCAGGAGATCGGCAGCGGCAGTCTTCGGCCGTGCGACCCACACCTTGCCAACATGATTGAATCATCAATCATTCCCGCTCGGCGATGTGATTGGTGTTATCTTCGAAGGCCTGCTCGGGTGGTGCTTTCAGGCGCCTGCTCGGGGTAGTACTTTCAATCGCCGGTCTGGGGTGACCTCCACATGTCGACCAGAGCCAGCGCATGCCTCAGCAGCGCAGAGATCCCTGAAGTCTGGCTGGAAACAGCCATTCGCGGAGCAACGTCATGTATTCTCGGTTGGCAAGTGAAAGATTGTTCGATATCCGACTGCAAGGGGGCACAAGCACCGTGAGATCAACCAACGGCCGCAACAACATCCTCCGCTCGGCTCGGGACACCTTCGCCGCGAAGGGATTCGATGGTGCCTCCATCCGCGATATCGCGCAGGCCGCGGGACTGAGTCTGTCCGCACTCTACTACTACTTCCCGTCCAAGCAGGAAGCTCTGTACGAGCTCGTGCATACGGCGTACACCTGGTACAGCGAGCACTGCCGAGCCGTCATCGCCGAAGTGGGCGACGATCCCACCGAGCAGCTGACCGTGGCGGTGCGCTACCTCGCCCGCTACCGCATAGAGAATGTTTCGGTGTCCACGGTGCTTCTGCGCGACACCGAACGGCTGACCGGTGACAATGCCGCCCGCGTGAAGGAACTTCAACGCGAGGCACGAGTCATCATGGGCGACATCGTCCAGGCAGGCATCGACGCAGGTACGTTCGACGTCGACAGTGCGCAACTTGCCACACGTGCAATCCATTCGATCTGCAACTCGCTCTCACTTTGGTACCGCCCCACCGGTGATCTGACACCAGACACCATCGAACGCGACTTCACGCAGTACTCGCTGCGCATCCTCGGCGTCGACCCCAGCGCCGAGGAGCTCAGCCGCCTGCTGGCACTGCCGATCAGTCAGGCAGGCATGCTCGACTTCATCTCCGACGACAAGGCCTGAGCTCGCTCGGTCACTTGCTCGCTCGTGCCGGATGCGGTGATAATGCACCGCATCTGCACTCAGCTCCGTCGGGTCGACAGCCTCAGCAACCTCCCGGGCGCTGGGCAACCCCGCTGAAGGTTGCTCAGCGCCCGTGGTGTTGCTGAGACCGTGGGGAACTCATTCTGAAGGTTGCTCAGCGCCCGGGAGGTTGCCGACGTCGGCCCGGCACGACTGCCCGCGACTGCGGTCCTCGGCTGGCAGTGCTCCGCTCAGCCGACGGCAGTGCTCCGCTCAACCGGCGGCGGTGCGCTCCGAGCCTCAGCCCGCGGCGGTGCGCAGGTTGCGGGCCAGTTCGCGTCTCTTCGCCTGCTCATCCGGGTCCGGAACGGGCAGGGAAGCGATGAGTCGCTTCGTGTAGTCGTTGCTCGGCGACCCGAGCACCTTCTCGCCTGTCCCCTCTTCCAACAGCTCGCCGTGGAACAGCACTCCGATGCGATCGGAGAGCATGTCGACCACGGCCAGATCGTGGCTGATGAACAGGGCCGCGAAATCGAACCTGTTCTGCAGCTCGACGAACAGTTCAAGCACCTTGGCCTGCACGGACACGTCGAGGGCCGAAGTCGGCTCGTCGGCGATGAGCAGCTCAGGATCAAGCGCCAGTCCTCGAGCGAGCGAGGCTCTCTGCCGTTGACCGCCCGAGATCTCGTGCGGGTACCTGGCCGCATAGGCCGTCGGCAGCTGCACCGAGTCGAGGAGTTCGAGCACCCGCTTGGACCGATCCTTGGCGCTCATGTCCCGCCTGTGGATGGCGAAGGGCTCCGCCACACACTCGCCGATCGTCAGGTGCGGGTTGAACGAGGCCGCAGGATCCTGGAACACGAATCCGATCCGACGCCGGATCGGGGAGAATGCGCGTTCCTTGAACCCGACCATTTCATGCCCGAGGACCTGCAGGCTCCCACCACTGGCCCTGGTCAGGCCGGCAATGGCACGACCGATCGTGGTCTTGCCCGAACCGGATTCGCCCACCAGACCGTAGACCTCGCCGGCCTTGATGTCGAAGCTCACGGACTTCACCGCCTGGAAGTCCGGGCGCCCGAGCCCTCCCGGATAGACGATGTCCAGGTCGCGTGCGACGACGATGGAGTCCCGTTCGTCACGACCCCTGCCGGACCCACGTTCGTCACCGACGTCTCCGGACTCCCCCACCGAGGTGGTCCCTGTCCGGTCGCCCTCACGTTCCTCGGCCGCGGCGGCCTTGCGGCTGCCGACGACCGTCGACCCCAGCCGCGGGACGGCGCCGAGCAGGTCCCGTGTGTACTGCTCCTGCGGATCGCTGAAGAGCTGTTTGACCGGCGAGACCTCGATGAGGTCACCCCGATACATCACAGCGACCCGGTCGGCGAGATCGGCGACGACACCCATATTGTGGGTGATGAGCACGATCGCAGTCCCGGTCTCATCGCGCAGGTCTCGCAGCAGGTCGAGGATCTCGGCCTGAACGGTGACGTCGAGTGCGGTGGTCGGCTCATCGGCGACGATGAGCTTGGCTCCCAGCGCCAACGCCATGGCGATGACGATGCGCTGCTTCTGCCCACCGGAGAACTGGTGTGGGAAGTAGTCGAAGCGGTTCTTCGCATCGGGGATCCCCACCTGCTCCATCGCCGCGACGACCTTCGCCTTGAGTTCGGTCTTGCTCGCCTTCCGATTGTGCGCGCGCAGTCCTTCAGCGATCTGCCAGCCCACCGTGTAGACGGGGTTGAGTGCAGTCGACGGCTCTTGGAACACCATCGACACGTCACTTCCGCGCATCTCGCGCAGCTGCTGGCTGGAGACGCTGAGGACATCCTTGCCGGAGATGATGACCGCGCCCGAGCGCTGGGCGGTCTCGGGCAGGAGCCCGAGGATGCTGCGCGCGGTCACGGTCTTGCCGGAACCGGATTCGCCCACGATCGCGAGCACCTCACCGGGGGCGACCGACAGACTCACATCCTTGACGGCATGCACATCGCCGCCGTCGGTGGAGAAGGTGACATCGAGCCCCTGGACGTCGAGGATGCTGTTGCCAGAACTGTCTGGGCTGGCTGTCTTCACGTTCTCACTCATCACTTGACCTCCACGGACTTGGCGATCTTCGTCTTCGCTTTGCGACGCACTCTCAGGCGGGGATCGTTGAGATCGTTCATCGATTCGCCGACCAGGGTGATGCCCAGGACCGTCAGCACGATGGCCAGGCCCGGGTACACCGAGGTCCACCACACACCGCTGGTCACGTCCGGCAGTGCCTTGTTGAGGTCATAGCCCCATTCCGACGCCGAGGTGGGTTCGATGCCGAAGCCCAGGAACCCGAGTCCAGCCAGGGTCAGAATCGCCTCTGAGGAGTTGAGGGTGAATATCAGCGGCAGGGTCCGCGTGGCGTTGCGGAAGATGTGCTTCGAGATGATTCGGGTCTTCGAGGCACCGAGCACGATCGCCGACTCGACGAAGGGCTCTGCCTTGAGGCGCAGGGTCTCCGCGCGCACGACGCGGAAGTACTGCGGGATGAAGACCACGGTGATCGAGAACGCGGCCGCGGCGATGCCGCCCCACGCACTCGATTGACCGCCGGAGATCGCGATCGACATGACAAGCGCGAGCAGCAGGGTCGGGAAGGCGTAGACCGCGTCGGCGATGACGACGAGGATCCGGTCGAGCCAGCCGCCCAAGTAGCCCGAAACGAGCCCCAGAATGACACCGGCGAAGATCGACATGATCACGGCCACGATGATGACGGCAACAGCGGTCTGGGCGCCCCAGACCACTCGGGAGAAGACGTCGTAGCCACCGACTGTCGTGCCCCAGATGTGGGTTCCGCCGGGCGGCAGCTTCGAACCGAAGTTGCCATCAGCGGTGCCCAGCTGATTGAAGCCGTAGGGGGCGATGAGCGGGGCGAAGATCGCGCAGATGAGGACGATGCCGCACAGGACGAGCCCGGTGACGAGCATTCCCCGCTGCAGACCGACGGACTGGCGCAGGTGGGAGACGATCGGCAGTCGGGCGAACCAGGATTTTTTGGCCACGTCATCGCTGGTGATGGCGGGGACACCCGAGCCCGGAGCCGCCTCGGCGACGTT
Organism: Brevibacterium sp. CBA3109; assembly: GCF_040256645.1. Lineage (NCBI taxonomy): Bacteria > Bacillati > Actinomycetota > Actinomycetes > Micrococcales > Brevibacteriaceae > Brevibacterium > Brevibacterium koreense. Next base: position 3,276,443 of record NZ_CP158281.1, read on the forward strand.
CTCGTTGTTCTCTGGAGTGGACATCAGTACCTCACTCGGGGATCGATGAAAGCGGCGACGACGTCGACGAGGAAGTTGGTCAGCGCCACGATGATGGCGAGGAACACCACAATTCCCTGGACGGCGACGAAGTCGCGGGCAGTGAGATATTCGGCGAGTTTGAAGCCGAGGCCCTTCCACTCGAACGTCGTCTCGGTCAACACGGCACCGGCGAGCATGAGTGCGATCTGCATGCCCATGACCGTGACGATCGGGATCAGCGCGGGACGGTATGCGTGCTTGGTGACCAGACGGTATTCGGAGATTCCGCGGGACCGGCCCGAGTCGATGTACTGCTGCCCCAAGGTGCCGATGAGGTTCGTGCGGACGAGCCGGAGGAAGACTCCGGCCGTGAGAACACCGAGGGCGATCGCTGGCAGGACCGCGTGGGCAAGCACGTCTCCGAGGACTTCGATGTTGCCGATGCGGATCGCGTCGATGATGTAGAACCGGGTGGGCCCGACCACGCCGGACATGATGTATTCGGTCTCGGTGGTGCCGCGGCCCGCGACGGGCAGGATGGGCAGGAATACGCCGAAGACCAGCTTGAGGATCATGCCGGCGAAGAAGACCGGGGTGGCGTAGCCGAGGATCGCGAGGATCCGAAGCGCCGCATCGGGAGCCTTGTCCCGATGGTATGCGGCGAGCATTCCCAGTGGGATGCCGAGGATGAAGGCGACGATCAGGGCGTAGAAGACGAGTTCGACCGTCGCGGTTCCGTAGTTGAGGAGAATGCTCGACACGGGCTGTCCGTCGGAGATCGCCGTGCCGAAGTCGCCCTTGAGCAGGTTGCCCATGTATTCGAAGTACTGGACGAGGATCGGGCGATCATAACCGGCGGCGTGGATACGTTCGGCCAGTTGATCCGTGGTCAGACGCCCGCCCATCGACGCGGAGATCGGGTCGCCGGTGATCCGCATGAGGAAGAAGACGAGTGTGGTGAGGATGAAGATGGTGGGGATGATGAGGACGAATCGGATGAGGACGTAGCGCCCCAATCCGCCTCCCGAGGGCTTCTTCACCGCGACCGAGGTCTCGGCGGCCTCCGCCCCAGATTCGCTTGTGGCTGCAGACATGTGTTCCTTTGGCTTTCGTCGGTAGACGGTTGTGTCGTCATCAGACGTGGATTGCATCGGGCATCGATCGTGTCTTCGCCCGGGTGACGAGGTGCGAACGCACGACGAGGTGCAGGTGGACCGTGCGGCTCACCTGCACCTCGTGTCGAGGGTCAGTACACTGACCGTCGAAGCATTGCCGTGCGCGCTCTCACTTGCTCAGCAGCGCCAAACGGAACTGGAACGCGGGATCGAGGGTGTCATCGACGCCCTTCACATCCTTGCCGGAGACTGCGATCTGGTTGCCCTGGAGCAGCGGCAGAGTCGGCAGCTCCTCGGAGAGCTGACCCTGGATCTTCTTCAGTGCGTCCGCACGCTCGCCCTCGTCAGCAATGGAGGACTGAGCGTTCAGTTCCTTGTTCATCGTCTTGTCCCGGTAGTGGTTGCCCAGGAAGCTCGGCGTCTCGTCCGTGTCGTAGAAGAACGGAACGAGATAGTTGTCTGCGTCCGAGTAGTCCGGGAACCAACCCAGCTGGTACATCGGGTAGGAGTCGGCGGTGCGGTCCTTGTTGTACTGCACCCATTCCGTCGACTGGAGATTGACCTTGAATAGTCCTGTCTTGTCCAGCTGATCCTTGACCAGGGCGTATTCGTCGCCCGAGGAGGGACCGTAGTGGTCGGGGTTGTACTGCAGGTTGAGTTTGACCGGAGTCTTGACGCCGGCGTCCTTCAGAGCCTTCTTCGCCTTGTCGACGTCGGGTGCTCCCTGACCGTCTCCATAATCCGACTTCAGAGGCTCATCGGCACCCGGCAGTCCTTCGGGCACGTGAGAGTACAGCGGCGTGAAGGTGTCCTTGTAGACCTGAGACGCGATCGCCTGACGATCGACCGAATCGGCCATCGCCTGGCGCACGGCCAACGACTTCTCCTCATCGGCGTCGTCAGTCTTAGCGCCGAAGGGCATCGTGTCCATGTTGAAGACGATGTAGCGGATCTCTCCGCCCGGCCCCTTGTGCACCTTGAGGTCGTCCTTCGTGCCGAGGTCTTCGATGTCGGTGGCCGACAGCGAACGCCAGGCCACGTCGATCTTGCCCTCCTGGACCTCGAGCTTCATGTTGTTGGCATCCGAGAAGTACTTCATCTGCACGGTCTCGGTCTTCGCCGGATCGATGAAGCCCTCGTAGTCCTCGTTCGCCTTGTAGGTGAGCAGTTCATTGAACTTGAACCCTTCGATGGTGTAAGGGCCCGCGAAGGCCTTGCCATCGACGATTGCCTGATTCTCGGTGATCTTGTCCGCCTCGAACACGTCCTCGTCGACGATCGGTCCCGCGGCGCTGGCGAGGACTCCCGGCCAGGTCTGGTCGTTCTCGCGTTTGAGGTTGAAGACCACGGTCTGCTCGTCAGGAGTCTCGACCGATTTCAGGCCGCCGAGGAGGGACGACGGTCCATTGGGGTCCTGAATCTTCAGCTGTCGTTCGAAGGAGAACTTCACGTCCGAAGAGGTGAGTTCGTTCCCGTTGGCGTATTTCAGCCCTTCCTTGAGTTTGACCTCGTATTTGGTCGGCTCGCTGAAGACCGCCGACTCCGCAATGGAGGGGTTGAGGTCTGCGGTGCCCGGCTTGTAGGCCAGGATGAACGGATAGACCTGCTGTTCGACGAGCGAACTTCCGTTGTCATAGGCACCGGCCGGGTCGAGGGCGACTACCTTGTCCGTAGTTCCCACGGTGAGGGAGCTACCGCCTTCCTCGCCGTCTCCACCTGTGGTCGAGGTCGAGCATGCCGAGAGTAGCAAAGCGCCGGCAGCGGCGATGGCCACTGCCTTTGCACCAGTTCGACGTTTCATTGTGTTCCTGTCATCCAAAAGTGCTCTCCGTGTCGTCTTTGCTCGGAGAGATCCGCATCACATCTTACGGATCCTGTCCCAAATAGTGAACTGAACCGTATGATTCGACCCACTCTGTCACCACTTTGAAACATAACGTCGGTCTCAGTGAAATCGTCGTCCGCCCCGACTTCTCGGGCCGGAGCCTATGAATTTGCGTCGCGGGTCACAATCCGTTTGACTTATGAGGTCGATCACAGCGAAGACTCATGCTCCTTTCCGTGTTCGCCCATACAAGTGTTCTCACCGTTCAGTGTCTGACCCCATCGTTTGCCTCCCCGTTAGGAGAAGCATGTCCGCAGTCCTCGACTGGCTCAACAACATCATCTGGTCCTCAGCCCTTGTCTATCTGTGCCTGGGAGCCGGGGTCTATTTCACGATCCGCTCCCGCGCTGTGCAGATCAGGCAGATCAAAGCGATCTTCACCCAGATGTTCCGTGGCAAGAGTTCGAACGAGGGCGTGTCCTCGTTCCAGGCGCTGGCGATCTCCCTGGCCGGGCGCGTGGGTGTCGGCAACATCGCCGGCGTTGCGACCGCGATCGGCTTCGGCGGCCCGGGCGCCATCGTCTGGATGTGGATCTCTGCCCTCCTCGGCTCCTCCACCTCCTATGTCGAATCGACCCTCGGCCAGGTCTTCAAGGAACAGGACCCCAAATCGGGCGAATACCGTGGCGGACCTGCCTTCTACATCGAGAAGGCCTACCGTCACACCAAGGCGAAGGGCCTGTTCAAGGTCTACGGCATGGTGTTCGCCTTCGTCACCGTCATGGCCATGAGCTTCATGCTTCCCGGAATCCAGTCCAACGCCATTTCCGGTGCGGTCGAGAACGCCTGGAACGTCCCGACCTGGACCACTGCCATCGCCCTCGTCATCATCATGGGCTTCATCATCGTCGGCGGCATCAAGCGCATCGCCCACTTCGCCTCACTCGCGGTTCCCTTCATGGCCGTTGTCTACATCATCGCCGCAATCGCGGTCACCATCATCAACGCGGATCAGATCATTCCGGTGATCGAACTCGTGTTCTCGTCTGCATTCGGCATCGATGCCGGCCCAGAGGCCGCCTTCGGCGGAATCCTCGGTATGGCCATCCAGTGGGGTGTCCAGCGCGGCATCTACTCGAATGAGGCCGGACAGGGCACCGGACCTCACGCCGCCGCAGCTGCAGAAGTCTCACATCCCTCCAAGCAGGGACTCGTCCAGGCCGGATCGGTCTATATCGATACCCTGTTCGTCTGCTCGGCAACCGCATTCATGATCCTCTCGACCGGCATGTACAAGGTCTTCGATGCCGACGGTGAGACGATCATCGGCAGCGGTCGCGGCCAGATGGTCGAGTCGGTCGCCGCCACCCCAGGCGAGAAGTGGCCCCAAGCGGGCCTGGACTCGATGATGTCGGGCTTCGGCGCCGGATTCATCGCGATCTCGATCTTCCTCTTCGCACTGACAACGATCGTCGCCTACTACTACATGGCGGAGACCAACCTGGTGCACATGCTGGGCAGGGTCAAGAACCCGATGGTCCTGGCTGTCGGCAAACGCGTCCTGCAGCTGCTGATCCTCGTCGCCGTGGCTGTCGGTGCGACCTCCGCCTCTGGCAGCGTATGGGCTCTCGGTGACATCGGGGTCGGGCTCATGGCCTGGCTGAACATCATCGCGATTCTGCTCCTGCAGCAGCCGGCGTTCAAACTCCTGCGCGACTTCGAACGCCAACAGAAGCTGGGACTGGATCCCGTCTTCGTTCCGAAGGATCTCAACATCCGCAATGCCGACTTCTGGGAGGTGTGTGCCTCTCGCCTCGAGTCCGGCGCCGAAGTCCGGAAGGGCTGAGGCTCGACACTCGTCGACACACAAGTGAATAGACAACGAAGCCCGGGACAATGGTGTCCCGGGCTTCGTGCCGTCGGTTCGCTTTCGTTCGTGGACCGGTCAGCAGCCGGAGCTCGTGCTGCCGCCTCCGGAGCCCGTGTCTCTTACTTCAGGCTGGTGCCGGCTGAACCGAGGTTCTCACACGCCTGACCAACCCGGGCAGCCATCGCCGCTTCGCCGGCCTTGCCATAGGAACGCGGATCGTAGAGCTTCTTGTCTCCGACCTCACCGTCGATCTTGAGCACACTGTCGTAATTGCGGAACATGTGCTCGACCACCGGCCGGGTGAAGGCGTACTGAGTGTCCGTGTCGATGTTCATCTTCACCACTCCGTGGCGGACCGCCTCGCCGATCTCTTCCGTGCTCGAACCCGAGCCGCCGTGGAAGACCAGATCGAAGGGCTTGTCCTTGCCCACCTCGGCACCGACATCGGTTTGGATCTCACCGAGGAGCGAGGGACGCAGTTTCACATTGCCTGGCTTGTAGACGCCGTGGACGTTTCCGAAGGTCAGGGCTGTGAGGTAGCGACCCTTCTCGCCGGTGCCCAGGGCCCGGACCGTGGCCAGGCCATCGGCGACCGAGGTGTAGAGCTTGTCGTTGATCTCGTTCTCGACGCCGTCCTCTTCGCCGCCGACGACGCCGACCTCGATCTCGAGGATCGAGTGTGCAGCCGCCGAGAGCTCGAGCAGCTCCTCGGCGAGGACAAGGTTCTCCCCCAGCGGAACAGCAGAACCATCCCACATATGTGACTGGAAGTAGGGCTCACCGCCGTTCTTCACACGTTCGGTCGAGAGGGCCAGCAGCGGCTTCACCCATTCCTCGACCTCCTTCTTCGGGGCATGGTCCGTGTGCAGGGCGATGTTGACGTCGTAGCTCTTGGCCACCTCGGCGGCGAAGACCGAGAACGCAACCGCACCGCGGACACGGTCCTTGATCGTCGGACCCGAGATGTACTCGGCACCACCGGTCGAGATCTGCACGATGCCGTCGGACCCGGCCTCGGCGAAGCCCCGGATGGCGGCATTGATCGTCTGGGATGAGGTGCAGTTGATCGCGGGATAGGCGAAGCCCTCGGACTTCGCCCGGTTGATCATCTCGGCATACACTTCGGGGCTTGCGATGGGCATATGGGCTCCTAGGTCGTTCGTGGTGATGCGCTTTCTGTTGCTCCCAGGTTACTCGGTCTGACCGTCGGCGGCAGAAGCAGACATCGGGATGTACACGGAACTTTCACTCGGGGCAGGCCCCGACCGCGTGGGTGCCGCAGACACCAGAGGCGACCCGGGAAGAACCCGGGTCGCCTCTGGTGTGTTGACCGTGCCGCTGCGGGCATGCCCTGACATGGGCAATGCCCTCAGCGGGCAGTCACCCTATCTGGGCAGTCGCCTACTGACGAGTGCCTCTGGGCCTGCGGTCCTCCTTCGACCCTCTGCTCAACACACCCTTGGTGCGTGACAGCCGGTAGTCGATGCGAGCATCGACCTTATCGCCGAGGTACTCATCGAAGTCATCAGCGATATGCTCACCGACCTCGTGGTAGCGCTGGCCGGTTTCGATCTCTCTGGTCCGCTTGGCTTCGATCTGGAAGGCCCTCACGGTGGCGATCGCAATGAGTATCAAAATGATGCTGAAGGGCAGAGCGGTAGCCAACGAGGCCGCCTGCAGCGCGCCGAGTCCGCCCGCAACGAGCAGTCCGATCGCCAGTGCACCTTCGAGCGCGGCCCACAGGACGCGCGACCACACCGGAGGATTCGGATGTCCACCGGACGCCAGCATGTCGACGACCAGCGAGCCGGAGTCCGAGGAGGTGATGAAGAAGATCGCGACCAGGATGATCGCCACAGCAGAAAGGATGCTGCCCATTGGAAGCGAGCCGAGCACATCGAAGAGAACCTTCTCCGCGACAACGCCTTCTTCCGGATCGACGAGGCCACCGTCGCCGAAGAGCTCCCGGTAGATGCCCGTGCCGCCCAGTGCGGCGAACCAGATGAACCCGACGACTGTCGGTACGAGCAGGACACCGGCGATGAACTCACGAACGGTCCGGCCCTTTGAGATGCGTGAAATGAACACGCCGACGAAAGGCGCCCAGGAGATCCACCAGCCCCAGTAGAAGATCGTCCAGTTCGAGGCCCAGGTCGCACCTTCTTCGCCGGTGTAGGCACCGACGTCGAAGGTCATATTGAAGAAGTTCGCGAGGTAGACACCGAAGGATTCGACGAGGTTCTGGAACAGGAACAGCGTGGGTCCCAGCAACAGCACAGCGATGAGGAGCAGTCCCGCCAACGACAGGTTGATGTTCGAGAGCCACTTGATTCCTGCGCCGACGCCCGAGATGACGGACAGAGTCGCGAGGAACGTGATGATGACGATGAGGATGACGAGGAGCGTGTTGTCGTATTCGCCGACCAGCCCGATCTCTTTGAGCCCTGACGAGATCTGCTGGACTCCTAGGCCCAGTGATGTCGCGATGCCGAAGACCGTGCCGAAGATGGCGAGGATATCGATGACATCGCCCATCCAGCCCTTGACCCGATGGCCAAGCAGCGGCTCGAGCGCCCACCGGATGGAAACCGGACGTCCACGACGGTGGATTGCATAGGCCAAGGCCAGACCGATCACGGCGTAGATCGCCCAGGGATGCAGTCCCCAGTGGATGAAGGTCTGCGCCATTGCCAGTCTGGCAATCTCGGGCTCGTCACCCGTCCACCCCGGCTTAGGGTCCGAAGTCGCATAGGACAGTGGCTCGCCAACGCCGTAGAAGACCAGGCCGATGCCCATGCCCGCGGCAAAGAGCATGGCAAACCAGGAGAAGACGCCGAATTCGGGCTTCTCATCGTCACGACTGAGTCTGATCTTTCCGAATTTCGAGAACCCGATCACGATCGAGAAGATGACGAATCCGCCGATGACCAGCATGTAGTACCAACCGAGGTCCGCGACAATCCAGCCGTTGATACTGGTGAGCACCCTATTGGTGCCGTCGGGCAGGAAGATCGCCAACAGTGCGACAGCAAGGATGGTGATCAGCGCAGGCCAGAAGACGGCCGGAGCCACCATGCCCTTGCCCAGGCGCACCCCCTGTGCCTTCAGCTTCGCGGTGATCTCATCATCGGTGTCGGCATCTGCCAGCGACACATCGCTGGGCAGGTGCAACCGGATCGGATCAGGCGAATCGATCAGCAGGTGGGGGTTGTCGATGTCGTTTTTCGGCGTTGGTGCGGACGTCTCTCCCGCCCCAACGTTCTCCTTCTCGTCGGAGTTATCCATGAGGCCTTTCGGATCGTGTGGACGTGAACGCCTACCCACTCTGCCCCAATCTACCGATGCTATCAAGCTATTCCCAGGAGACTGTCGGGACAATCACTACGAAAACGGCGTCGGTCGGCGTGGTCACCAGCGCCAGCGTCCACAATGATTCATCTACAGTGGCGTCATGCAGACGAATCCGATATCGCCGGCGGGGGCACGTGTCCGAATTCTGAGTTGGGCCCTGTGGGACTGGGGATCGGCATCGTTCAACGCAGTCATCATCACCTTCGTCTTCGCCCCGTATCTGACGAAGAGCGTCGCGGCGAGCGAGGAGGCAGGCTCCTCAGCTCTCGGCTGGTCGATGGCCGCAGCCGGGCTCATCATCGCCCTGGTCGCACCGGCCTCGGGCACTCGAGCCGACTCCGGCGGACGGCACAAGATGTGGCTGGGAGTCCACACCGGAATCGTCATTCTCACGATGTTCGGACTCTTCTTCGTCCGAGACTCCCCTGAATACCTGTGGCTGGGCCTTCTTCTCATCGCCATGGGCAGCGTGTTCTTCGAATTCGCCGAGGTGTCCTACAACGGCATCATGGTCCGAATCAGCCAACCTGACAACGTCGGGAAGGTCTCCGGCTTCGGCTGGGGCATGGGCTACGCCGGAGGTCTCGTTCTCCTCGTCCTCCTCCTTGTCCTAATCATCCAGCCCGAGGTGGGGCTCTTCGGCGCCGGGGATGAGGGCGGTATGAGGTTCCGGGTCGTCGCTGCCCTGTCTGCGGTCTGGTTCGCGATCTTCGCCCTGCCGGTGCTGTTCACCGCACCAAGCGCAAAGGCTAAGAACCCCTCGGCTGGGAGCCCGATCAGGGCTTTCCTCGCCGACTATGCTGCGCTCGTCCGCCGCCTGGTGCGGATGTGGAGGGAGGAGCACCAAACGCTGCGGTTCTTCATCGCCTCGGCGGTATTCCGCGACGGACTGGCCGCGATCTTCGCGTTCGCCGGAGTGCTGGCTGCCGGCAGCTACGGATTCTCTCCCTCAGAGATCATCATCCTAGGCGTGGCCGCCAACGTCGCGGCCGGCACGGGCGCCATGATCGCCGGATTCTTCGACGACCGGCTCGGACCGAAGCCCGTCATCATCGCCGGACTCATCATCATCCTCATCGGTGGCCTGCCGATCCTCCTCAGCGGCGATCCCGTCGTGTTCTGGATCTGCGCTCTTGTGCTCAGCTTCTGCGTCGGACCGGTACAGGCCTCGAGCAGGTCCTTCCTGGCCAGGATCACTCCACCCGAACGTGCCGGGGAGAACTTCGGACTCTACGCCACGACCGGTCGGGCTGTGAGCTTCCTGGGACCGGCGATGTTCGCTGTTTCGATCTCGATCCTCGGCTTCCAGCGGGCGGGCACGCTGGGGATCCTCTTGGTGCTGTTCATCGGCCTACTCCTCATCATCCCGGTCAAACCCGACGCCCCGGCGAAGTCGATGCAGGCACAGACCGAGCGCTGAGGCGTACCGCCGCCGCTGGAGCCTGCACCGCCGCTGCGCCAACGGTTGGCAAGTTGTCTTCGATGATTGAGTCTCAGATCGAAGAGAACTTGCCAACCGTTTCGCATTCTCGTGCTGAGTCCCTCGGGAGAGTCGAAAGTCGATTCGCAGGTGACTCACGTCTCACCGGCGATACCGCTGAAGGTGAAGACACCGTTGCCGTCGGGCATCGACCCATCGACATTGAAATCCTCGGCGGCAACCAGTCCTGCTCGAACTGGCTGGACAACTCCCGGCGCTTCTCGTCGTGTTCGCATCATCGACCGCCGGGGCGACTCCCCGTCTGCTCGCTCCGAAGGAATCCACTCGCCCCATTGACCCCATGACTGAACACGCGTTTAATATTAAACATGCATTCAGCACATGAGGAAGTGAACTCGAAGAAGCCGACAGCGGCGCAGAACCCCGAACCGGCAGAGGCAAAGCCGGTTCGTTCTCCCAATGCCTCTCCGGAGACCGCGGACCGGATTCGCACTGCTGCAATTTCGGAGTTCGCCACACATGGGTTCACGAAGTCGACGATCCGCAGCATCGCCTCGGCTGCGGGAGTCTCTCCGGGGCTGGTCATTCACCACTTCGGCTCGAAGGACGGGCTGCGCACGGCCTGTGACAATCACGTCTTCGCGGCGATCGCCGAGTCGAAGGCACAGAATGCCGAATACGCCGTCCACGCCATGCAGATGGTCTTCGACGACCCGAACATGAGCACGAAGATCGACTACCTCATGAAGTCCCTGCTTGACCCCAGCGAGCACGGTCAGCGCTATTTCGAGCACTACGTCGACCTCGTCGAGGATTACATCACCCACGGCTTCGCCGGGTACACATTCCGACACAGTGACGACCCTCGCGGCCAGGCGGCCACGATCGCAACCCTCGCCCTCGCCCCGTCGATACTCGCCCAACGGCTGCAGACGTCCTTGGGCACGAGTGGTACAGCGGAGACGATGACACGCCTCGCGCCGCATCTGCTCGACCTCTACCTCAACGGCGCCCTTGCATCGACTCCCGCAGGGGAGCCCGGACCCACCGAAGCTGGGGACACAGATCCAGAACCCGCCGACCCCAATGGAGGCGATCAACCATGACCACAACGACGAACACCCCACCGTCCACCTCGGCGGTTGCCGACACCAGCTCCATGGCCATCTCCATGAGGGACGTGGTCAAGAGCTATGGCCACGTCCGCGCGCTCGACGGGCTGTCCCTTGACGTCGCCCGGGGCGAGGTCCACGGGTTCCTGGGGCCGAACGGAGCCGGCAAATCGACGGCCATCAGGATCCTGCTCGGCATCCTCAAACGCGATTCGGGTCGCATAGACCTCCTCGGGCAGGACCCATGGGCGAAAGCGGTGTCACTGCATCGCAGGCTCGCCTACGTTCCCGGTGATGTCGAGCTCTGGCCGAGCCTGACCGGCGGCGAGGCGATCGATCTGTTCGCACGTCTGCGCGGCGGAGTCGACACGCGCAGACGGGACGAGCTCATCGAGCGCTTCGACCTCGACCCTCGCAAGAAGGGGCGGACATACTCGAAGGGAAATCGGCAGAAAGTCGCACTGATCTCCGCACTGGCCTCACACGTCGACCTTCTGCTGCTCGACGAACCGACCGCCGGACTCGACCCGCTCATGGAGGCTGTCTTCCAGCAGTGCATCAGAGAGGCAAAGGAAGAAGGTCGCACAGTACTGCTCTCAAGCCACATCCTCGCCCAGGTGGAGGCACTCGCCGACCGTGTGTCGATCATCAGGTCGGGACGAATCGTCGAATCCGGGGCCCTGTCGGACCTGCGCCACCTCTCCCGGACAACTGTCACCGTCGAAGTGGAATCTAACATTCCACAGCTGAAGAACATGCGCGGAGTCCACGACCTGGTCCGTGAGGGAGCGCGGCTGCACTTCAGCGCCGACACCGCCGAGCTTCCCGCCATCATGCGTACTCTCGGCGAGCACGACATCCGGGCGCTGACAGCGACTCCGCCGACGCTCGAGCAGCTTCTGCTGCGTCATTACGGCGGCCCCACCGGCACCGGTCCTGCCGATCGCAGCAACTCTGCGAGCCCTCATACGGGTTACGGCAAGGGGCTCCTCGCCCAGGAGGGATCATGACTCTGCTGGCGAGTACCGGCGGCCTCCCCCGCCGCAATGATGCACGGTTGGCCCAACCCGTCCGGGGCGGTCATTCGAAAGACTCCGCCGGCTCCGAGATGACAGGACTATGGACCCTGCTGCGGCTCATGGGCAGACGAGACAGGTGGCGAGCGCCCATCTGGATCCTCAGCCTCGCCGCCCTCACCGCCTACTTCGCCAATGCGATCGCAGTGATCATGGACGAAGACACCCTGGCGTCGATGGTGGTGTTCGCGAAGAATCCCGTGATGGGACTGATCACCGGCCCGGGTTACGGAATGGACGAGATCACGATCCCTCGTTTCGTCGTAGGCATGTACGGGATCTTCCTCATGCTCGGTGCCGCGCTGATGTCGATCACCACGATGACTCGGCATACTCGAGCCGAGGAGCAGACCGGGCGGGCGGAGCTGCTTCGGGCGAACGTCACCGGCCGCCATACGCAGCTTCTCGCCGCACTCGCTCTCACCTTGGTCATGAACCTCTTCGCAGGCTTGTTCATGACCCTGGCATTCTTCTTCTCCGAGGCTTACCCTGACCCCTTCTCCTCCGCCCTCCTCTTCGGTGCGAGCATCTGCGCGGCAGGCTGCGTGTTCGCAGCGATCACGGGTGTCACCGTGCAACTGAGCTCGTTCGCTCGGGCAGCGTCTGGCATGGCCGGTGCTGTGCTGGCTGCGGCGTTCGTCGTCCGCGGCCTCGGTGACATGTCGGCCGTTTCGGGAGGCGACCTGAAGTGGCTCTCCTGGCTCTCCCCTCTGGGCTGGTCGCAGCAGACTGCCCCGTACACGCTCGACCGATGGACTCCGCTGCTGTTGTCGGTGGTTGCCATCGTCATCCTCATCCCCGTGAGCCTGCTCCTGCAGTCCCGCCGTGACCTGACCGCAGGAATCTTCGCCGACCGCCTCGGCCGGCCCCACGCCTCAGCTGCACTGTCGACAAGTACGGGGCTGGCACTCCGGCTGCAGCGTTCGAGTCTGTTCTGGTGGTCGATCGGGGTCTTCGCCATGGCGCTGGTCTTCGGGTCCTTCACCGGAACCATGCGCGACGGTGCGGCTGGGATGCCGCCGGAGATCCTCGATCTCATGGGCGGCCCACGCGGAATCGTCGACGGCTACATGGGCTACATGGCCCTCTACTTCGCCACGATCGTCGCCGCCTACGCAATCATTGCCAGCTCGGGTCTGCGGGCTGAGGAGACGGGGCTGCGGGCCGAACCCGTGCTCGCCACGGCCGTGGGGCGCGGCCGGTGGGTGATGTCGTGGACGCTCGTGACGATGCTGGGCTCACTCTGGCTGATGGCCCTGGCCGGAGTCGCCGAGGGGCTGGGTGCGGCCGCATCGACCGGTGATTGGTCGCTGCTGGGACCGGCGGTCCTCGGTCACGTCGCACAGACAGCATCTGTGTGGGCTCTGCTCGGGCTCGCCCTTGCACTCTACGGCGCCGCACCGAGGTTGCAGGGACTGACCTGGATCGTCTTCGTCTACGGCGCCGGCATGGCCCTGTTCGGACAGATGATGCGCCTCGACGATGCTGTCCTCGACACCTCCGTGTTCGTTCACATCGGGCAGTATCCGGCCCAAGATCTGTCCGCAGGTGCGGTCGTGGCCCTGGCTGTGGCCACCGCGGTTCTTCTGGCCTTAGGTGTGATCGGGTTCCGACGACGAGATCTCATCACGGCCTGACCCCTTGGCCTGCCTGCCATCGCGGAATTCGCAGGACGAGCTCGCCCACGGTGTATAGACGACCGCCACGCCCGAGGACTACCGTGGCCTGGTGCACAGGCTCCGGAGGCTGTCGACTGATGAGTACTGGAGCTTAGTCGGGCAGCACCCAGATGTCGGTTATCAGCAGGCGCAGCAATAGGGCGCCGTAGCAACCACGCTTGGAATATCGAACTCGGCGGCTGGCGCACTGGCAGACACACTGCGAACAGGCGGGTGGTGCGCGGCCGCGAGGAGGCTCACCCTTGTCTTGGAAATCGCCGATCGCAATTGGTCCACGCAGCAGCCTCTGTCCTACCTCCTCGCTCTGTGGGACACCGTGAGGGAAGGCTCTCTGGGCCGCTTCTGCCTGACTCTAGCGCGGTCGGTGGGTGCTCTTGTGGTGTCAAAACCTCTACCGGCGGGGTCACCGATACCCGGCACGAGGCGGATCCGACGTCGGGACCGGCGCAGTTCAAGTCCGAGATGGGTGACCACGTGGCCCTGGCTCGAAATTTCGATTCTACGATCAAGCACCACGAAACAGTTCTTCTCCGTGCTGAGACTTTGATGCAACATCTTCGAGACCTGAATCATCAAGAACCCTTGGGCCACAAGCTCGAGCAGCTGAGACTCGGTGCAGCTGAGGCACCGAAAACGGTCTGCTGCGATCCCTCGAACCGTCCGCAGCGCGGTTGTCAGCGCGCTTCTATCCCAGAGAAGTGCCCGAACAATGGCTGAAGAGCTCATCGAAGATCACAGCATACGAACTGAGGTCGAAGCGCCGGTTCCGGTCCTGACGAGCCAGAAGCACCATCAGCAGGAGTGACGTCACCCAGGCCGAGTGTCCGACAGCCGTGATGAACACTGTTGCCACTTCTACCTCCCAGTCGAGGCGCAGAAGGGCCGCAGTTTTGATCGCGGCCAATTCTCCGAATTTACGGCCAGCCGCTGCAGGTCCTTGTTCGCGCGCTCAACGTCGAGTCGATCGAATGTCCTCGGCGCGGATGCCACGAGTGCGACCGGACCAGTTCGTCGACGATGAGAGGCGCGGCAAACTCCTCAGCCAGGCGAGTCAAGCGCCGATCTGTGCGCTCAGGGTCCCCGCTGACCATCACCGTCAGGACAGTCCGCGCTGTCACGGCGAGCAACGGAAAGTCGCCGTCGCCGTGTGCGTCCGAGGCCTGACCGGCAGACGATCCCAAAGGGCAGAGGCAACACCAATTGAAACTAATTCGTCACCATAAATTACTTCCTCACGGTCTACCATGGGTTCACCGCGTGTCATTACGACGAAAGAAGTCCCAATGGTGAGAAATCCTTCAGCATATGAAGCGGACATTGCAGTCCTCGGCTCAGGAGCCTCGGGCACCCATGGGCTGCTGCGGACCCTCGCCCTTCTGACCGACCGGATGTCATCAACCGATGACATGATCCGCATCGCTGTGATCGAGCGCGATCAGCAGTTTCACTCCGGCATTCCCTACGGTCACCGGTCCGGCAGGTCTTCCCTGCTGATCTCTGCGCTGGAGAGCTTCCTCCCCGACCGTGAGCGCAGCGAATTCATCGGCTGGCTGGAGGAGAGACGAGAGGAGATGCTCGACTGGGCGACAGACGGCCGAACCCCTGACTCGACCCTGGCCAAGCTGATGGACCGGGACTGGATCCTCCGCCATGAGGACGAGGTGCGTGCAGGACGGTGGGACGATCTCTATCTTCCGCGCAGGCTCTATGGCCAGTATCTGTCGGAGCTGGTTGAACGCGCCGTCGAAGCAGCCCGACGACTCGTCGAAGTCGACTTCCTTCACGCCGATGTCAACGAGGTGATCGGCGACGGCCATGGTGGTGCTCATCTGCGTGAGCGCGACAGTGACGGCGAGGTTCTCTTCGAGGTCCACGCTCATTCCGTGCTGCTGGCCATCGGCTCGCCCCCTGTGCGAAGTCTCGCCGTATCCGGTGCCCCAGTTGATGCCGGGCGGGCCACAACAGACGCCGATTCGGCCACAGTCGACGGCGGCCTGGCCAGCGTCGACGGTGGTCAGGCCACAGTCGACGACCTTCTCGACACGGGACTGGTCGCCGATATCCACACTCCTGAGATCGAGCACGTGATCGAGAAGATCAGGGTTCGGCTTGAGTCGCTGCCAGCTGAGAAGCGGACAATCCTGCTCATCGGCGGCAATGCCGACGCGCTTGAGTTCCTGCTCGCCTCGCACAGGCTCAGGCAGGACACCGGCACCCGGCTCTCCATCCTCTCTTCACGGGGGCGACCTCATTACTGGCACCATGACCTGCCGGGTGAGCAGGCCTCGACTCCGATCCTCGACCACCTGTTCGCGACCGCCGAGGCCGGAGCCCCATTGCGCGCCCGGGACCTGCATGCCGCAGTCCGCGCAGAACTCACCGCGGCGATCTCCCAGGGAAACGTCAACTCGACGATCGCGGCGCTTATCACTGCGGTCGGCTCATCCCTGCGGTATATGGACGATTTCGAGCTGTGCTCAATGGCCACCGACCATGGAGTCGCCATCTCAGACCTGCTGCGTCGAGCCGGCGGCGATTCGCTCGACTTCCTCACCGACGGCATCGCTGACGGGTCCATCACCTGTATTCCCGGGCGCTTCCGCGAAGCGCATGTTCGCGAGGACATGCTGTTCGCCACTGTGGATCAGCTCCCAGGGTCGGCACCCAACCCGGGCGACGAGGTAACGAGCAACGACGCCCAGCGCAACCCGGACCACGGCTACGCTGTGATCGTCAATGGGACCGGATTCGAGCGGGTGACGGACACCCGTTCTCCTCTCCTTCGGCAGATGCTCGGATCGGGAACCGTCCGTGCCTCAGCGGCGAGGACAGGGCTCTCCCTCGACGAAAAGTTCCAGGCCGCACCGGGCATCTTCGTCCTCGGACCGTTGATCGCCGGTCACCATCACGGGGGCTCAGCCTACTGGCACATCGAAAGCGTGGCCCGGATCATCCAACTCGCGGACGCAGTGACCGACAGCCTCGTCACCGAAACCATCAGCAAACGCTCGATGAGACAGCCCCTGCTCGCGCCTTGAGACCGTGCCCTGATGTCGATGACATCGATGGCATTCGTCGCTGCCTCACGGGTCAACACACCTAGCCTCCCTCGGAACCGAGGTAGCCGAGCACCCGAGCGCGCGTGACTGCTGCTTCCCGTCCGCTGACTCCGAGCTTCCGATAGAGGGAGGAGAGGTTGTTCTTCACAGTCCCCTGGACCAACAGCAGATCGCGGGCGATCTCAGCGACGCTGGCCCCCTGATCGAGCTTTTCCAGCAGAGTCATCTCACGGCGTCCGAGCATCGGGAAGTCGACCAGCCCGACCACTGCCTCACCGAGGTTCCTCAGCTTGTCCATGCACACGGCAAGGGATTCGCTGTCGAAAGATCGGCGGCTCGCTGAGTGGGCCAGCGGCACAAGGACCTCCGTGATACTCTGCCAGATCGGCTCATCTGCACTCATGCGCATGAGCTCCTGCCGTTCGGCCACGGGCAACCGCGCAATCGGCAGCACTGTGCCCAGCAAGACGGAGAGTTCCAACAGCTCCACAAACGCCAGGCGTGCTGCTTCCCGATCACCGACGCGCAACAGCGCCGCCGCTTTGATTCCCGTCAGTTCGGCTCGGTCGCGTGTGTCTACGTGGTTCTCGTAGTACTGCGCCTCAGCGATGCGGATAGCAGCTTCATTGCGTCCGGCCACCAGCTCGCTACGCGCAAACAGTACCTGGCTGACTCCCGAAATGCCGGACAGTTTCTCCAACAATATTTCGGCCCGATGCAGCTGACCGAGGCTGATGAGCATGCCGATGCGCGAAGCCATGAGCATCTCCGCTGCTCCGCCGGTCGCGCAGACGCCATGAGCGTGCATATCGATGGACTCCTCTGACCTCAGAAGAGCCGACCGTGAGCTCGCCACCAGCTGCGACAGCATCCTTTCAATGATCGGCACGTGAAACCACAGGTCAGCCATCTCCGAGTAGTCGCGCATTCGCCGCACTGTTTCCTCCGCTGCGCTCAAATCCAGCTTGTCGATGCTGCGATAGGCCTCCACGATCAGAGCAGCCGGCCGGAAGCTCTGCTCCTGCACAAACGGCGGGGCGTCGAGACGAGCAAATTCGACGATCTCAGCGTCAGCACGTTCATGATCACCGGCGAGATATGAAGCCAGAGCCGTCCAGGCCGTGACCGCGGGAGAGAGGAAGTCCCCGACCACACTGTCCTCCTTCACCTCATCCTCAATCGACCTCAGCAGCGCCAAGGCGCGTCCCGGCTCACACGCGAGCACACTGTGGATCGAAGCATGCAGGCGAACGATCCGGCGCGGACGTCGCGCCACTCCACTAGCAACCCAAGCTGCACCAGCCGCGGCCGCAGCATGATGCTGACCGCCAGCGCCGAGGCGAGTCATCTCACTCATCACCGCGTGGAAACGCGATGGAGCGCCTGCTTCACCCAGCAGCACTCGCTCAGCGAATTGCCCGATCGGATCGTCTTCTGCCCCTAGATCGCGACGCAGCGCTCCCGGAGCCGTGAGGTGAGCGACCAGCTCTCTCAGCAGCAGGCTCGAAGGAGCCTCGGTGAGTGGACCGGCGTCGAGCAGTGCCTCCTGCATCATTGTGGCCACCGTGGTGACCTCTCTCAATTCCGGGACAGCACGCAGCGCGGGGGCGGGCAACTGAGCGAACGCCGCTACGCTTGATCGATGGTGGCGATAGAACAGCGGATATCCGCAGGCGAGGAATATGCGGTCAAGCAACTCCCACGCACGCGCACGCCGCGCCAGTACGAGGGCGTTGTCCACCAACAGCGAATCGGGAGAGCTCGCCAATTCGAGCTGCGATGTGAAGGCTTCTGCCAGTGACTTCTCGACTTCTGCCGAGATACCTTCCGCCCCTTCCTCGATCAGACTCTTCCGTGCCCAGGCTGCGATGAGGAGAGGCACGAACCACTGCGATTCCTCCGGTCCAGCCGTCACCGCGCCGGACATCTGCAGCCGCAGCAGCACAGTCGGAACATCAACCGAGGCAGGGTTCGTCCACCGCTCAGCGGACACTTCGAACGCGATCCGGGCGACTCCTTCGTCGAATTCGGCGAGGAGCGAGAGCACCTCGAGTGCATGCTGATCGGACGTCGAGAGCGGAAGCGAGAAGTCATTCGTCTCGGAGACGACGAAGTCCGCGAGTCCGGCCGAGCCCAGCAACTCTTCCAAACTCCGCCCTGTGGCTTGAACCGCAGACACGGCAACACCTGCAAAAGACTCCCAGCCCCCGCTGGCAGTGTGGATGATCTGCGCCGCGTCTGCGTCGAGATCGAATTTAGCCTGCAGCTGGGCAGAGGTGAGCTTCTTCGCAGCTTGGTCGATCATCGGTGCCTGTCTTCCGCGCGGAAGCTATAGTCGGAGACGGTGTCATCGGCAATCGCCTGCTTCAGCTTCTCGAGGCCGCCGCGGTCGGCGGTCAGTCGCACTCCGTCGCCATCAGTGACGACGGGAACCTCTGTCGGAGCGGTGACGAAGTCGAAATCGTCCTCGCTTATCCCCTTGAGCTGGGTCCCCAACTTGACCAGCTTGCTGGCATTGAGTCCGGAGTCCACGGTGAGGAAAGGACTGAGCACTCGGATCAGTTCAGACATCTTCACCGGGTTGAACTCGTAATCCGACGACACCACTTGAGTACCGACTGCACGGATGAACTCCTGTTGATTGCGGATTCGTTGGAGGTCACCTTTCGGGAATGCTGTGCGCTCGCAGACGAACGCGAGCGCAGCTTCACCGCCAAGTGTGTTGGACCCGACTCTGAAATCATGGCCTCCGGATTCGAATGCCGTCGACGACTCGACTTCCACCCCGCCGACGAGGTCGGTCAGAGCACTGAGCCCAGCGAGGTCGACGACAGCGACATGGTCGATGTCGACGGCGAGGAACTCGGAGATCGTCTGCACAGCCAGCGGCAGACCGCCGTCTTCGGCAGAGGACTCGACCGTGCCTTGCCCGTGGCCGGGTACCCGCACCCAGGTGTCGTTCGGGATGGATACTAGCTGGACCCCGCTGCGATCGGCGGGGATATGGACCACCATGATCATGTCAGTCAGGAACCCAGTGGAAGCAGTTGAATCCGCGGGCCCCGGAGCCGACTCCATGGCATTGGTGCCGAGGAACAGAATGTCGATTGCCTCCGGCCCATCGTCACTGTCCTGCTGCTTCGATGTCTGCAGCTGTTTCGCCAGAGCAGGGTCGTCAATTTTCGCGGTCCCTGAATCCCAGGACAGCCCCAGATACCCGGTGTACGCACCGACTCCGGCTCCGAAGATGAGAAGGACCACGACCATAAGGCCCGCCCCGATGATGAATGTCTGCTTCTTCATACTTTGACTGCCTCATCGATGAGGGCTGCAATCTCCGCAACCACTTGACTACGGTCTTCCGGGGGCAGCTCCGTGCTCGACGGGAGTGCCAGTCCAGTCTGAAACAGCTCCTCTGCGCGTCCCGTGATGTAGCGCCGATCGCAGCCTTCGTGGACGGGCTGGAGGTGCATGGGCTTGAACACCGGGCGGGTTTCGACTCCCGAGCGCAGCAGGGATTCGCTCAGCGACCAAGCATCGGTGCCTGATTCGGGCCCGACGATGAGCACGCTCATCCAGCAGTTGCCGTCAGCGGCATCGAGGAGTCGCATCCCGTTGACCTCTCTCAACGCTTCGTCATACGCCCGGTGGTGGGAGCGTTTGATCGCCACGATCTCCTCGAGCCTCTCGAGCTGGGCCAAACCGAGCGCTGCAAGAAGGTTGGACAAACGGTAGTTGTATCCCACCTCGGTGTGTTCGTAGTGCACCACCGGCTGCCGTGCCTGGGTCGAGAGATAGCGCACACGTGCGGCAGTTTCTGGGTCGGAGCAGAGGACTGCACCACCCGAGGAAGTGGTGATGATCTTATTGCCGTTGAAGGACAGCGCGGCGACCTCGCCGAACGATCCGGCCGGTTCCCCACCCAGGCTGGCACCCAGCGACTCGGCGGCATCGGAGATGACAACAGCATCATAGGCCGCAGCGATCTGCCCGATTCGCAGGTAGTCTGCAGGGCGTCCATAGAGGTCGACGGGCATCACTGCACGGATCGGACGCATTGTGACGAGGGAATCGGCACAGGCGGCCTCAAGCACTGCGACGTCCATGAGACCTGTGTCATCGCAGTCGATGAACACCGGTTCGGCGCCGACGTAGTGGAGGGCATTGACCGTCGCGGCGAAGGTGAGCGTCGACACCGCAACGCGGTCTCCGTGCCCGATCCCCTGCACCAGCAGGGCCAGATGCAGCGCAGCGGTTCCAGAACTCACTGCCACGGCATGAGAGCGGCCGGTGACGGTGGCCAAGCACGATTCGAACTCATCAAGCTGCGGACCGGCTGGAGCCACCCAGCCGGATCGCAGTGCGGCGACGACCGCTCCTTCTTCCTTCGCTCCCACAGATGGGATGCACAGGGGAATACGGGTCGCCATCATGACCAGCTCGTCCCCGCCAGGTCGAGACTACCCGCTGCCTGGCCGATTACGGCCTCTTCGACGGCAGGCAACTTCTCGAAAGTCACTGCGGTGGGCACGGCGGTCGACGCTGCGGTGGACGCCTCGGCATTTACACCGTCCACAGTCTCCACATAGCAGTCGCGGATGTTCTCTAGAGTGGTTTCCGGGAGGGGGACTGCAGTCGGGTCCAAGGGTGAGACCTCAACAGTCCACGACACGCCGTTGGCAGAGCTGCGATCGAGCTCTTCGGGAGAGAACAGCTCTTCGTGCAGCTTCTCCCCCGTGCGCAGGCCGGTGTAGACGATGGGACACGACCGCCCTGTCAGGGCCATCACCCGTTTCGCCAGATCAACGATGCGGACGGGTTCGCCCATGTCGAGGACCTGCGTCTGGCCGCTGCTGCCCAAGGCTGCGGCTCGCAGCACCAGAAAACAGGCTTCGGGAATGGTCATGAAGAACCGTGTGACGTCCGGATGTGTCACGGTCAGCGGTCCGCCGCGACGAATCTGATCGGCGAAGGAGATGAGCACCGACCCACGCGAGCCGAGGACATTTCCGAACCGCACCGACACATAGGGAAGGCCCGTGACGGCGGCATAGTGGGCGGTGAAGCGTTCCGCGACGAACTTCGACCGTCCCAGTTCACTGCTGGGGTTCGCTGCCTTGTCCGTGGAGATGTTGACGAATCTGCCGACACCGTGCTTCTGGGCTGCGCGCAGGACGTTCAACGAGCCGTGCACATTGGTCTTCCACCCCTCGGCGGGATAACTTTCGAGCATCGGAAGATGCTTGAGCGCGGCCGCGTGGATGACGATGTCTGGCTTGTGCTTGGCGAAGGCGTGATCCAGCGCCTGTGGGTCACGGATGTCGGCGAGGACGAGGTCGGGAGAGTCCATCAGGGCTCTGCCCTCGAGGCTCATGCACAGGGAGTGCAGCTCCGACTCATCACGGTCGAGCATGATCAGCCGACTCGGGGAGTGCCGCGAGATGATCCTGCACAGTTCGGATCCGATGGAGCCGCCGGCACCGGTGACGAGCACGGTACGCCCTTCGACGAGACGGGAGATCTGTTCGCTCTCGGGCTCGATGGCGGGTCTGCCGATGAGATCGGTGACGTCGAGGTCGCGGATATCGGAGAGCCCGATGTCCGATGAGAGCATGTACAAGGGCGAGGGCACCGCGCGCACCCAAGTCGTCTCCGGCTCCAGGCGCTGAACCAGTGAAGTGAACACCTGTGCCGGCGCATCGGCGATGCCGACGATGACTCCGGCGGCATGCGAAGCGGCGACCACCTCGGCGACGGAGGAAATCGTGCCCCGGACGGGAACACCGTGGATGAGTTGCCGGGCCTTGCCCGGGTCATCGTCGATGATGGCCACGGGACGGTAGGGGCTGAGCGGATCCGCCATCATCTGGGAGACCAGGGAGGCACCGAGGTCTCCTGCGCCGACGACAATGACCGGCTCACCAGCCACAGGCACAAGTCTCAGCTGTTGGAGGACTCGGACGAGCTGCCTGATGAAGATCATGAGCGCTTGGGCGAAGAGCAGAGCCAGAAGCAGCCAAGGGATGTCCTCCCGGTATTCCGGGACTGCCCCCATCAGAGCAGCGCCGGTGAAGAGGATGCCTGCAACCAGACCCTGATTTCGCAGTTCACGGTCTGAGCCGAGCTGGTACCGGTTCCGATACAGCGAAAGCAGGTAGCCCAGGCTGAGTTGACCGATGACGAGTATCGGCAGCAGAAGAAGAAACTCGCCGCCCCAGACGCGCCCGAACAGGGAGACGACGAGGAACCACGAGATGATGAGGGCTGACCCGTCGAGGCAGGCCAGGCCGAGAGCGCTGGAATAGGGCCGACGACGAGGACCGTCATCGGCGGACGGTAAGGGGCTTGGGAGTTCATTCATTGTTTTCACGAGGCCCACGATTCCTCAGCCGTCACACAGCCAATAGGGGGTCACCTCCGGACAGCCGTGTGTCACTACTCTGTCATGATCGGGTCATCACTGGCTCCCGATACTCAGTTACCCGACATGACCTGGGACTCACGGTTCACGCCCCCTCACATCGGCCGCCGGACACCTGGACACCCTGCGATGCCGCTCTCGACGGTTGACCGCACGGAGTCTGCGGATGACCGTAGTCGGCTGGGATTCCAGCGATTTCGCATACGGCACTCTCCTATTCTGAGATTGTCAGCGAGAGCAGAGATCAGGGACGGTGACGCAGCGTGAGAATCGGCCTATTGGCCAGCACCGGTGGGATGCTGGACTCCTTTTTCATCGAGATCGCAGAGTCGTGGCGATCATATGGACATAAAGTCAGCTTCGCAGCCGGGACCTCGATGGTTTCGTCTCAGGCGACTCTGATTCCCGGGCTCTCCCGCCGCCCCGACCTGGGAATGGTTCGAGCCCTGGCCGCCCTGCGGCGCTGGTCGGAGGGCGAAGATCTCGATGTCATCGTCACGAACTCGGCAACCGCATCGGCGCTGGTGAGACTGGCAGGGACGAGAGCCCCTGTCGTCTACTTCTGTCACGGGCTGCACTGGAACGAGGCCCGCTCATTCGGGGACCGGGTGTGGCCGATCATTGAGCGCATGCTCCTACCGCGCACCGCCGGCATCATCTCGATCAATTCGGACGACCAGACCTGGTTCGCCAACCGCCTCAACGACGGTCGTCGGCTGCACTTGTCCGCGGGGGTCGGCCTCGACCTGCTCCGATACCCCGTTCAAGACCTGCCGAGCGGTCCGCTTCGGCTGTGCTGGATCGGTGAGTTCTCCACTCGCAAACGCCCGCATCTGGCCCTGGACACAGCGTCCGAACTGCATCGGCGAGGATTCGAGTTCCATCTCGAGATGCTCGGCGAGGGAGACTTCCGCACGCAGATCCGCGCCGAAATCTCTGACCGGGGCCTGTCGGGGATCGTCTCCGCGGATGGTCCGGGTGACGCGGCCGCGGCCCTCGCTAGGAGTCACGCTCTGGTGCATACAGCACAGTGGGAGGGCCTGCCACGTGTCATGTTGGAGAGTCTCGCGATCGGCCGAGGAAGCTATGCCTTCGATGTCAAGGGTGTACGCGACGTTCCCCTGGCTCAGCTGAGTGCTGACGGCGAAGCGGCAGAGCTTGCCGCACGGATCGCCGCTGACTGGGAATCGGGACGCCTGCGCCAGCCCCTGGCCTTCGACCGAAACCTCCTCGACTACTCACATGCTGCCGATGGGATCCGGAACTTCCTGCCCACCTTCGTCGACAGCGCGCCGAGAACGTCCACGGCGCAGAGGAATCGCCATGTCGAATGATGCACTGATCTCCGTCATCATCCCCGTCCACAATGGCGAGGAATACTTAGCTGCCTGCCTGCGGTCGGTACTCGCTCAGTGCCATGAGCATCTTGAACTCATCGTCGTCGATGACGGATCCACCGACGGAACCCGGGCGATCCTCGAGGACTTCGGCACTCGGGACCCGCGGATCACTCGTCTACAGACCGACCATGCCGGCGCCTCAGCGGCACGCAACGCCGCGCTCGCAAAGGCGCGGGGCGAATGGATCATGTTCGTCGACGCCGACGACCAGCTGCTCAGCCCCTGTCTGCTCAAAGTTGTCGCAGGCTGCTCGGAGTCCGCCGTCGACGTGGTCACCTTCGAGACCAGCAGCAACCCCGCCGACATCGCCGATGCCCGCGAGGCTGCACTCATTGCCCGGCACAGGTGTGTAGGCGAAGAGACCCTGTGCACACGGCCGCATCCGGTCCTCGATTCGTCTTATCTGGGCCCGAAGATCATCGACGAATCGTTCAATACGGTGTGGAACAAGGCCTACCGTTCTGCAGCTCTGGCCCGATCAGTGGCGCGTTTCCCTACCGGGGTCCACCTTGGCGAAGATCTGCTGTTCAATCTCTCCTTCGCTCGCGCCGCCTCGGCTGGGAGCCACCTACCTCTGCTGGGTTACTACTACAGGCGGGACAATTCGGCGTCGGTGACCAAACGGTTCATTCCCGGAAAACATGATGAGCTGATGCTCGTCAATGACGCTCTGCAGCAGTTCGCCTCGGACCTGAGCTCACCCGACCTCATCGCCGCGGCCGGATACATCCGGGCCAAGAATGCGGTCTCCTCAACCAGGGATCTCCACCACCAGCAGTGCCCTTTCCCTCTGCACGAGAAGTTGGCAGCGGCCAAGGCATATCGGAGTGCAGCAACGCGTGTGGGCGTCAGGGGTCTGGGACCCGTTCAGCGGATGTTCGGCACCGTCTACAATCTGCTCGACTATCGGGTGCTGTTCCTCCTCACCGGACTGCTCGCAGCGGCGAACCGGCGGGGCGATTCACTGAGCCGACGACGCTGGGTGGCAATTCGCTGAACCGACGCGGGCGATAGGTGTTGCTCGGCGTGTCCAAATTCAGGTGTTGAGCAGCGTGTCCATTGCGCCGATGTACTGGCTCCAGCCGAGGAAGGTGACCATGAGGGCGACACTTCCCAGTCCCTGTTTCCAGCCCTTCAGGCAGAGCACCGGGATCGTCACGATCAAGGGCACGATCGACCAGGAATAAGCGGCCACTCTGTCGCTGTAATAGACGAATCCCAGCGCCAGGTAGTACGTATTGAGAATGACGAAGGCGTGGAACAGGTGTCGGTACCAGTCAGGCAGGCCGTCGATCGTCCTCAGCACAACGTAGCCCATGACCAGGACGCAGAGGCCGAGGATCCAGAAGTCCAATCTGTTCGTTCCGCCTGTGTACAGGTCAGCATTCTCAGGATCGGTGTAGGTTTCGAGTTCCTCCGAACCGGCGGCGAACGGTGCCAACAGGGCCGCGTTGAGTCCTGTGAGGAACAGCAGAGAGAACACCGCCCAAACTCCCACGAGGAAGGCGGTAGAGGTCTTCGGCAGATAGCGGATGCCGAGCAGCAGCAGGGCAGCGGGAATTGCCGACCAGTGGAAGAGTGAGGCAATGGCCAGCCACACGAGAGTCTGCCACAGGCGAGCCTGCCGGCAGATCGAGACCAGAGCAAGCAGGATGAACAGCAGAGACAGCCCCTGCCGAAGGAGATAGCTCGAATACCCGGTGAAGAAGCCGAAGCAGAAGGTGATGTAGTAGACGACGGTGACCTGCCATGTCGACCTCAGCAGCCAGAGCAGGGCGAGGGCCAGCACAATCGAGCTGAGCAGTGCAACGACGAAGAAGTAGACTTTCGGGTCGTGGGTGAAGAGACCGATGAGCCACCCCAACAGGAGGAAGGCAGGTTCGCGGCCCTCGCTGTCATAGGTGTAGAAGACTTCGCCTGTGGGGGCGAAGCTGAGGATCTGGAACTCCGTCGAGTAGATCGCCTTGTCGGAGATGTCGTAGTTCCCCAGTGCCGCAACGATGGTGTTGATCAGAACCAGCGAAATCAGCGGAAGCAGAGCATTGCTCCAATGCCGCAGCTGCGGGACTCTCCAGCTCAGAACGAGCATGAGGACCCAGACAGTCGTCAACCCGAACCAGATGGCCATCATGATCGTTCAGAGCCTCCGTCGTTGTGGATCAACGGCAGAGGGCTGGTCGGCGGCTCCGATGTCTGGGCGGGGGCACCGTGCGCCGAGTGCATCTGCGGCTCCGACTGCTCGGACTGGATTCCGTATGTCCGGTTCCGGTCGGCTTCTGCTGCGGACAGATCGGCCCTGTTGAGGACGAGACCGATCGGAGCCCCCAGCTCGTCCAGCGCCCGGACGGATTCTGCGACGGCTCGGGACTTCACCCTCCCAGCGCCCGCGACGAGAAGGGTCCTGCTGGCCAGTCGGGAGAGGACGAGGCTGTCTGCCACAGGCAGCAGCGGTGGACCGTCTAGAATGACGAGGTCGAATCTGCCTGCCAGTTCGGATACCAGTTCTGCCATCGCACGGGTCTCGAGCAGTTCCGCGGGGTTGGGCGGAATCTCTCCGGCCGTGAGCACGCTGAGGTCGTGATCGCCCCAGGACTGCAGCAATTCGCTGAGGTCGAGGCCTCCGACCAAGGCAGTCGTGAGGCCGGCCGCGTTCTCCAGCCCCAATCGTGCGGCCACACTCGGTCGTCGAAGGTCAGCATCAACGAGGACGACGCTCTGCCCAGCCCGTGCGCTCGCGATGGCGAGGTCGAGGCTGAGCGTGGTCTTGCCCTCCCCCGGCTGCGCCGAGGTCACGAGAAGGACGATGGTCTCTTCGTCGATGTGGGCGAATCGGAGATTGGTCCGCAGCCGAAGAATCGACTCACTTCGGATACCTGGAATCGCTGGTCCGCCCATGGCGGACTCGTGGACGATGGCGCGATCCTCCGGCACTGATGCCATCAACGGCGCCGAGGTGATTGCTGCCAGGTCGTCCTTCGTCCGGACCACACTGTCTAATGTTCCGCGCACAATTGCAATGGCGATGCCTGCCGCCAGACCGAGCAGTGCACCGATGGGCACGGAGGCCCACTGCGGTAGGCCGTCCGAACTCTCCGGTGCCACCGCCGTATTCGCCTCGATCAGATTGATGGCAGCTGTATCGGTCTTCCCCGGATTTTCGAGGAGTCCGATCCTCTCCGTCAGACTGCGGGCCACCGCAGTCGACAACCGAGCCGCACCGTGTGCATCCTCGGCCTGAGCCTGAACGGTGATAAGGACGGTCTCAGGGTCGCTGAATGCTTCGACCTGGCTGGCCAGCGCTTCCGGAGTGGTGTCGAGTCCCAAGTCTGAGATCACGGGTTCGAGGACGGATTCGCTGCCGACCATGCCCACATAGGTCTGGATCCGCTCCTTGATGAAGTCCGAAGCCATGCGCATCTCATAGGGATCGCCTGAGGTGGGCACAGACACGAACAGCTCGGTGCGTGCCGAATACGTTGGCGGGAGTAGGGCCGAGACCCCGAATCCGCCCAATCCGCCGGCCACCACGGTGAGCATGAGCAGCACGATGTGACGGCGGAGGAGGTGCAGAATTTGCTGGAGTTTCATCAGAGATCAGCTTCGGTCGGGCCGGAGAACCGGCATGAGACGACATCGCAGCTCAGCTCGATGTCCAGGACTCGTACTTGCACTCTCAGCCTAGTGAGACTTAGCCAGAGAAGGATCCCTTCCCGACCCGGACTACGGTTCACCGCGAGGGATGCACGGAATGCCGCAGATGTCAGGAGCACATCCGCAATCCGACCGCGAAGCCGGCCGCGGAAGCGCCGGCGGGGACCATACTGGAATCTGGCCTTCGTCATCCTGGGGCCGCGCCCACCGCCGAGGAGGAAGTCACCGATGCACAGTTCCCGATCCTCTTTCGCGCTGGTCACTTTGGGCAATGTCGCGGTTGCCGGCGCCCAGTGGTATCTGGTGTGGCTGTTCGCTCAGCAGAGCGGACCGATCGCCGTCGGCCACTACTCGACGCTGATCGCGATCATGACACCGGTATTCATCGCCACGCAGCTCGGTCTGCGCAACCTCTTCGTCACCCTGAGGCAGACTGTGCGCTGGCGCATCTATCTCGGATGCCGACTGTCCACTGTCGGTCTGTCTATCCTCATCATCACCGGTTTGGTCGTCGTCGGGCCTGCTCAGATCGACTCTGAGCTCGCTGTCCCGCTGCTCATGATCAAGGTCAGCGATTCGATCGGTGATCTGTTCTATGCCCGACTGCAGAAGACCGAGCGTCTCTTCGCCTTCGGTCTCATCCTCATCGGCGTGGCCACTGTCAGCGCAATCACGGTCACCGCGGTGATCCTCATGACCGGATCAGTCGTCACCGCACTGTGGTCCGCTGCAGTGGTGTCAGGCGCGGGCGCCCTGGTCACCATCTGGGTCGCATCCGCCAAACCACCCGAAACTCCAGATGCCGTAGAGTCACGGACCTCGGTACGTGACGAAATTCGTGCGCTCATCTCCGCAGGAGTCCCGATGTCGCTGATGCAGGGAGTCTATTCCCTGCTGTCCTATGTGCCGCTTGCCGTGGTCACCTGGTTCGGATCACCCAGCGACGTCGGACGCTACGCTTCGGCCGCCTACCTCGTCGTCTTCGCCAACCTGGTCGGCGCGTCGATCGAAACAGTGGTGTTGCCGGCCTTTCGCACCATCCACGACAACGAGGGCCCCGTGATTCTGCGACGCAGAGTGAAGCGGCTGTGCGCGATCGCCTTGACCAGTCTCGTCCCCTTCGTCGTGCTTGCACTATTCATCGGACCATGGCTGCTGTCGACTATCTACGGTGCCGATTTCATCCTCTCCCGAGAAGCTGTGCTCTTCCTTGCCCTGGCAGCGCTCTGCACATTGCCGACCTATCTGGCATCGGCGAATCTGCTTGTCCTCAACCGCTATTGGGCGACCTTCTTCGTCGGCGCTGCTGCGATCGGCACAGTTCTCGCAGGCGGCGGCATCGCCGGCTTGGCTGGAATGGCCGCTGTGGAAGCGGGATGTCTCGCAGTGTTCATCGGCTCGCTGACACGCCTGATGGGCGAGTTCTACTGTTCCCGACCCCGTCGCGAGTCATCGCCAGTCTCACTCTGACCGAGGCCGCGACAGTCATAGCCACGGATCCGGGCGATCGGGGTGACGGAATCGAACGGTCGGAGCGACGAAATCAAACGACAGGGGCACAGCTTCAGGCCCGGCTGAGTTTGCCGTTCCGGTACTCCCAGTCGACTATTTCAAACACGCTCGGAAGCATCTGGTCGATCATCACCGGGCTGAGCACGTCCCATTCGTCATGCGGATCAACCACATCATCGAAGTCAGGCCCACCGCGAGCTGGCATGCGGGAGCGTTGTGCCCGAGCGACCAGGTTCTCCCAGCGCTGTCGGTACGCGGATTCCTCGTCACTCGCAAGGGGATGAATGATGCGAGCGAACTCTCGCAGTGTGAAGGTTCGTCTGAGTGCGCGCGGTTCAAGGGTCACCACCTGGCTCCGATGCCACCGCTCCAAGCCGATCACCAGATCCGCGTCGATGACATGGGCGCGCTGCAGACGTTTGGCGCGAAACTCGCTGAGGTCGAATCCCCAGTCTGCCGCAAGAGAGGCCACATTATCGGTCACCCCTACCCCGACCACGCCCGCGGTCCCTGCACTGTCGAGGGCGAACCGACCGGGAGCGACTTCGTCGAGCCCCTGTTGGAGCAGTCCGGCGGCGAGCGGCGAACGAAACAGATTTCCGGTGCAGACGACGAGGATTCTGAAAGCTTCGCTGCGGCCAGCCTCGGCGGACCGAGTAATCGAGTCGGTCGGCTCACCCCTGGTCGTCACTGCTCCGAGGTCCGTTCTCCTACCCCGATTATCCTGGTCGCCTGGACTGCTCCGGTGTCCGGCTGATCGGGTTCTTTGCCAGATCGATCGGAGCGTTCTGTCAAGCGCCCGGATCCCCGGGCTCGCTGTGCGCTCGACCGGGTCCGGCTTCCGGGCCACACTCGAGGTGTGCGCGTGGACTGCTTGGCACCGAACCCTCCCGGCAGCCATCCGACCGGCTCCGTTCGTTCGTTGAGGGACGTCCCTTCCCCAATGGCCGTCGCGGCGTGGCCGGCTGCACGGGACAAGCCACCTGCCGGCACCAGCGCCGAGTAGGTCTTCGTGTATCCGGTCAGGTCGGAATGCCCCAAGGGAACCTTGTTGACGACGAGGCTGAGCGGCGTGTCGACCACGGACAGATCGCTCAGCGCTTCCTCCAGCTCATTGCGTGAACTCTCATTCACCGCGATGACGTGGATGATCCGCCCGGCAATCTTGGCCAACAGCAGTCCGTCCGCGACCGGGAGCACTGGTGGGCAGTCGAGGATGACGGTGTCGAAATCATTGCACAGAACCGTCATTAGTTTGGACATTGACTTCGAGTCGATGAGTTCCACCGGGTTGGACACCTTGTCGCCTGCAGTCAGCACATAGAGCTCATCCTGGCCCCACGGTTGCAGCAGATCGTGAACATCTGCGGTCCTCAGAAGGGCTGTTGTCAGCCCCGCGGAGTTCTCTAGTCCAAGTCTGTCGGCTACGGCAGGTTGGCGCAGGTCGACATCAACCAGAACCACTCTCTGCCCGGACTGTGCCAGCGAAATCGCCAGTTGCACACTGGTCGATGTCTTCCCTTCAGCGGGCACCGATGAGGTGACGGCAATGACGTTGTTCGAGTCTTCGACTCGAGCGAATCGCAAGTTGGCGCGAAGGCGCCGAATCGCCTCTGCATAAGGAGTATCCTGGTAGCTCGCTGTCGGCTCGGGGCGTGTTGAGGACTCGTTGCGCACAGGCACCGAAGCGAGAATCGGCGCAGCGGTGACTTCGCGGATGCCGGCGATATCGCGGACTTTTGAATCCACGGCCGAGCGGAACAGCGCAAGCGCGATGCCCAGTGCCGCCCCCAACAGGATTCCGATAGCTGCACACTGCCACAGAGCCGGCCCACTCGTCGTCGAGGGAAGACTCGCATCGTTTGCCACAGCCAGACGGATACCAGACTGCGCCTTGCCGTGACGGGACTCGAGATCGGTGATCGTCGTGGTGAGGCTGCCTGCGACCGCCTCGGACAATCGAGCGGCATCGCCCGGTGTCGTGGCCCTTGCGCTGACAGTGAGCAGCACGGTCCCGTGATCGGAAGAGGCCGAAACATAGTCAGCCAGCTTCTCGGGGCTGAGTTTCAAGTCCAGATCCCCTATAACCGGCTCGAGCACACGTCGGGAATCAGCAAGCTCAACATACGTTCGCAGCCGTTCCTGGACGAAGGCAGACGCAATCTGCTTCTGATCTGGGTTCGAGGCCTCGACCGTGGACACGAACAGCTCGGTCTGCGAGGTGTACTCATCGGGGAGCAGGAGAAAGACCCCCACACCGCCAAGACCGCCTGTCGCAATCATCACGATCAGCAGGACGATGTTCTTCCGCACAATCCGCATAAAGTCGATGATGCTCATCTCGGGTCCTATCAGATCGAAAGGGGAACAGCTGCAGTGATATTTGGCCCAACTGTACTGTCGGCGGCATCAGAACGGTCATTGTCACCACAGAGCTTGCGGCGTCCCGCAACGACCCTGCGGATGCAGACGCTGCTCCCAGACCCGACCCCGGCGAAGTCAGCAGAGCCGGATTCTCAGATTCTGCTTTCGGGAGCGCATCTGTGCACTTCCCATTCGCGAATCACGTCGATGGCGGAGACGATCTGCGTATTCATCCGTTCGTATGCCCTCGCCGGCCGATTGCGCGGATCGATGACATCATCATCGCTTGCATCTCCCGGCGGAGGAGTTCGATAGCGGGGCGCAAGAGCGACAAGGGACTGCCACCTTCCGGTCGGCGTTGCCAGCTGCTCGGGCCGCACAGTGGGAAGGATGCGTGCGAACTCGCGCAGGGTGAACGTGGTCCGCAACGCCCGTGGACTCACCTTCACGACCTCGCGTCTGAGTGCTCTGTCCATGACCAGGATCAGATCGGCTTCAGAGATCATCGCCTCGTCAAGTTGATTGACGACGAACCCGTGCAGACGAATGCCCCGGCGTGAGGCCAGTCTCAACACTTCCACTGCTGCTGGCTGCCCCGGAGTGATTTGTGTTCCCGCGCTGCACACAGTGAACTCGCCCGGAGCCTCGGTGTCGAGCTCGTGTTGCAGCATCCCGGCTGCCAATGGAGAACGGCAGCTATTGCCCAGACCGACGACGAGTATCCGAAAGCCTGCTGGCATCACAGCCCAGTCTCCGTTCACAGCTGCGCTCGCCTTTGGCCTGCATCCGGCTTCGGGAGGCCCTGCATCGCCGAACTTCCGCGACCTACCCCGGCCTGCACGCGACCAGGAGGAATGAATCGACTCCAATCAGCATCGGCAGTCTCATTCGGCCACAGCCGGCAGACGGCGACGATCCGGCCGGCTGCGGGCTGGTGCCCGAATTTCAGCTGTTCGTCAGGGTCAGCGATCTCGTAGAATCCTGCCTCAGTCAGAACCGAGCGATTCGGGCTGTCGGCGAAGAGTGCACACACGGCAAAATCGGCCTCGGTTGCCCGCGTCCGGTTGGTCAACAGCCTGACGACCTCTCTCCGGATCTCGACATCCGGTTCCGCTTCCGACCAGTCGTCGAAACGGATGAGCAGCGAGTTCGCGTTCAAGGCCGTCATCTCGCAGTATCCGATCTCTTCGCCTGCGGTGCTGCTCACCGCCCATGTCGTGATGGTCTCGGTCCGGGTGCGCTGCTCAAACACCAACAGGTCCGATTTCAAGGTGCCGCCGAAATTCTCCGCTGTCGCTTCGCCGTCCTGGCTGATCCCATCGGCGCGCAGAACGATTCTCACTGTGCGCATGAGTATGCGCAGATCGAGGCCGAAGCTCACCGTATCCACGTATTCGACGTCAAGGTCGAATCTGTCATCCCAGCGCACACTATTGCGACCGCTGACTTGGGCCAATCCGCTCAGCCCTCCACGCGCCTGATGTCGACGACGCTGCTGATCCGAATAATGCGGAAGATAGCAGGTGGGCAATGGACGCGGACCAATCAGGCTCATGTCGCCACGCAGCACATTCCACAGACTGGGCAGTTCGTCCAAGCTGCTCGCCCGCAGCATCCGACCGAAGCGAGTCATCCTCTGTCCATCGGAGACAAGTCCCCGGTCAGGGTCGGCGTTGAGCATGCTGCGAAATTTCCACAGCCGGAAGACCCGTTCGCCCTTCGTCACTCGCTCCTGCGTGAAGAACATCGGCGAGCCGAGGCAGAGGAGGACCAGGACACCGACAACGGCGATGACCGGTGCCAGCAGAACCAGAGCGGCCAAAGCGCCGAGGATGTCCAGCAGTCTTTTGACGAGGTGATATCCGATCATCTCAGCGCTCCCCCAGCTCGTGGCACGGTGTATATTGCTGCGGTGCAGGGCCCCTGTTCAGGGCCACAGCTCGTTTCGCTGGTCATACTGACTCACTCCTCACTCTCGTCTGGTTCTCAGACTGGACATGCACGGCAGTGCCGCCCCTCGTCTTGCTGCAGGCTTGCGGGGGACCGTCGAGTTCCTGCGGTCACCATCGGCGTCAGGCCACGGGAAGTCCGGCGCCATTGGCCAACCGAGCGATGAGTCCGGTCCGCGAGGTGACGTTGAGTTTTCGGTACACAGAGGTCAGCCGCAGTTCCACCGTGCGCAGGGAGACGAATATCCGCGGGGCGATCTCCCGGTTCTTCAGGCCCTCCCGCACCAGATCGACGACTGCCCGCTCATCTGTGCTCAATCGGTCAAGCAGACTATTGTGCGCCGGCTCCGTTCGGGCTTCCGTCCGGTCGGGTAGAGCGGTGTCGGCCAAATGGTCCGAACCGACCTCGCGGAAGATTCCGACCGCGAGGCGTGCCCGCTCGGCCGCACCCCCATGAGCACCGGATTCGGCCAGACGATTGGCCATCACCAGGAGAGTCACTCCCTTATCGAACTGTGAGTCCTCGGGGCGCCACGAGCCGAGCAGCCGGCCCATGGCTTCGAGCCCCGCAGCCTCGGGGAGCAGAAGGATGCGCGAGCGCTCGAGCGCGAGTTCCGCCCAACGTGAGGGCACCCTCTCGACTCTGCCGTGAAAGACCCGGATCAGCATCCCCGCATGTTCTCGTCGTCCGGTGGCGATCAGGGCCTCTATGAGATCCGGTTCATAGCGGATGACATTGGGGTTGAGCTCACGCATGGCCAACTCTTCGCAGCGATGCAGATGGCGCACTGCCTCGGCGGGAAGACCCATGCGCAGCAGATAGTTGCCCTGGATCGCATTGAGTTCAGCCATAATACTGTGGTTCTGGGAGGCCATGGCGTGCACCGTCAGCGCCGCTTCGATCGTCTCCGCGTCACTGGCACGACCCTGCGCAAGAAGACTCCAGCACTGCAACAGCAGCTGACGATCTCGTCGAATCATTCCACCGGAGGTATCCGAGGCCGCGCACTTATCGATGAGCGCGATGGCCAGGCCGATATCGCCTCGGCGAATCGCGATCTCGGCGCGCACACACTTGGACTGTGTGTCCCAAATGGGCTCCCGTGCCCCACACGTGTCCAGACAGTCCAGCGTCGCGAGGGCCGAGTCGTAGTTCTCAGCTGCCATTAGGCCCATGGAGAGCAGGAGCAGGCAGACCGGGTCCGAATCTTCGGCCACGTCGAGCGCCCTGAAGTCCTCCATTGCACGGTCGTCATGACCCCGCCCACATTCGAGCAGAACGTCCAGAGAACGGTACAGCCGCAGCGATCGATCATCGAAGTGAGCGCTCAGGTTGCTCGCATTGTCCAACAGCTCGTGTGCCTCGGCTGTTTCTCTCCTCAGCGCATGGCACAGGGCGATAACCAATTGCAGATGGGCCACCTCGGCGGGCGCAGTTGTGACTTCGCTGCGGCTCCACTGGTTGCGCAGACGCAGAGGTACAGACTGCTGGACGAGGAATTCGGCCCACACACGCAGCGTGCGAGCTCGGACGAGGACTCTCACATCTGTGCTTCGAGCAGCGTAGGTGAGGTAGCGCAGTGCGAAATCGATCTGCCCACGGTCGATCAGAGCCGCAGCGAGATCATTCAGCAGCGTGGAGACCGGTCCGAGTTCCATGCTGAGAGCGAGAGCTCGTTCGGCGAACTCGATTCCGGCCCAGTCCAGTCCCTCCGAAACCAGTGCACAGGAATCAGCAAGAAGCTGACACGGAGTCTCCTCTGTGGCATCGATGAAGGACCGATGCCAATGGTGAAGTTCGGGATAGCCCTCCTCGCACCGCTGCGCGAGCAGCGAGTGACCAGCTAAGCGCTCATCAACACTCAATGTCCGATGTTTGCAGACACGAGCCAGCTCCTCCGAGAAGCGGCAGTACACACCGTCTTTCTCGACCGTGCCCCGGGATTCAAGTTCCGAGAACCATTCCTGTGCTTCTCGAGACGCTCCGAGGACTGCGGGCCGCGGAGACAGCGGAGCCAATGACATGAGACCCAGCAGCACTTCGGCCTCATCACCGAGGCCGTTCTTCGCAGCCGAGACCATCCCGTCAGCATTCGGCCCCAAGCGCAATGGCAGGTCCAGCGCCTGCGATCCCTCCATCTGGTTCGAAGGCAGGCGTTCGAGCAACTGGTGCAAAGCCGACGGGCGCCCCGAGGCGGTCCGCACTGCCACAGCGGCGACTCCAGCGGCAACACGTCCGGATGTCAGCTCTTCTGCCAGCTCGTGCATTCGACTGTCGCTCAGATGCCGCAGCTCCACGCTGGGGACACCGGCCAGCAGACTGGTCGGGGACAGTGCCCCGGTCGAGACTGCGATTTTCACTCTATGCCCTGCCATCCGCCGCAGCATATGACCGAGGACGAGCTGCGAGGGCTGGTCCAACTCGTCGGCTCCCGGGACGATGACCAGAACGCCGTGTTCCGATTCCATGCTGCCGATCAGCCGAGTGACCTCGTCCGCAATCTCCCGAACCGACTCTGGGCTGTCGGAATTCTCTGCTCTCAGCCGGCTCTCCAGCTCCGTCGATTCGAAGTCCCCGAGTTTGAGCGAGCGCAGCGAGGCGAGAAGGATCTCCAAGCCCGCATAGGTCCGAACGAACTCCGTCCGGCCGTTGGGTACTCGGATGACAGGGACAGTCGACTCAGCTTCCAAAACCATGAGCATCTCATCACCGCCCAGACCCGGTGGGCTGATGACCGCGGCCGCACTGTGACGATCAAGCAGGTTGCCCAGCTGATCAAGCTCGGCGCGGCGGATCAACGCATACATGATGTGTTCCGCCCAGTGTCTGAATCTTCGTCGTTCCTCAGCTGCTCGCGCAACGGCCAGTTGTTGTCCATGCCCTCATGATTCCGTCGCCGAGAGCACCCAGATAGGTGGTCATGCCCGGACATATTCTGGTCAGTACTCAGTCACGACGAAGACAGTACTGGTTCTGCTACTCAGTCAAAATCGGCGGCAGTTCTCGCGGTCTCGGCAGCGTTTGAGGACGCAATTTCCCTATCGCAGACTATTCGGGTTGAGCAGCTGTGGGCAGCAGTTGCCCGTCTGCCCACATATTGCCCTGAAGGTAGTCCTCGACTTGCCCGGCACGTCGCACCAGCATCATCTGGTTCTCGTGGCGAACATAGACTGCTGGCGGAAATTCGATGAACGAAGACCCATAGGACATGGTGTACGCACCAACTCCTCTGAACACGATCCGGTCTCCCTCGACGAGTTTCGGAGAGTCCTTCAACACCATCAGACGATCGTCCTCCATGCAGCTGAATCCGGCGATCACCTGCTCGGGATGGCTCGTTCCCGGAGCGGCCCCGGTGTCGATGTCGTAGACGGCCTTCTTCCGGAAGAGGGGATCGATGTCAGTCCTGCTGGTATCGGTGATGACGAAACGCTGTCGTCCGATGTCTTTGGTATCGAGCACCTGCGCATGAAGCTCCACCGGGTTGGCGATCACCGAACCCCCCGGTTCGACGACCAGCCGAGTTCGGTTGAGGTCAACGACCGCCGCGAGTTCTGCACGGATGCAGGAGATGTAGTCATCGAACCCCGTCGTGTCGTTGAGACTTCCGAAGAAGCCACCGCCGATATCGATCCAGTCCAGCTCGAGGTCGAGTTTCGAGATGATCTCGGCGGCGACTCCGGCGGCAGCTTTATACACCTGCAGACTCTTCGTTCGGGAATTCCGATGCATGTGGAGGCCGCCGACAGCCACACCCGCAGCAGACAACTCTGCGATCGCCGCCTCGAGATCGCCATTGTCGAAGTCGAAACCGAACCGACTCATCTCTCCGTTCACTGTGCTTTCGCCCGGACACAGTGCTTCGAGATCCCAATTGACCCTGAGGCCGACTCGCACATCCAGACGGGAGTCCTCCTCAGCCAGCTCCACCGCCCATCTGACCTCCCGTTTGGAGTCGAGGTTGGTGAGTGAACCGTTGCGCAGGGCAGCCCGGAGGACTGCACGGCTCTTGACAGGGCCGTTGTACACGATCTGCTCCGGTTCGAAGCCGATTGCGCGCACCAGTCTGTATTCGGAGTCCGAGACGACTTCAGCCCAGACGCCCTGCCCTTTCATATAGGTCAGCAGCCAAGGCAGTGGGTTGGTCTTCACGGAATACGACATGACGGAATGAGGCCAATGCTTCGCCAATGCGTTCTGAAATCGATTGACCAGAAGGTTGAGTGCTGATTCATCGATGACGAAGGCCGGTGTCGACGGCCCTGCGATCCGTGGATGTTCTGTAGAGGTCACAGCTGCCTTTCCTGTGCGAGTCTGGACGCTTCAGTCGATGACATTGCGCCACCACCGCTCTCGCCCACCGTCTATGTGTGTTCAACTGAGGTGGATGAGTCGTTGCCCTCCCGGGACCCGCGAGCCGTCAC
Organism: Brevibacterium sp. CBA3109; assembly: GCF_040256645.1. Taxonomy (NCBI): domain Bacteria; kingdom Bacillati; phylum Actinomycetota; class Actinomycetes; order Micrococcales; family Brevibacteriaceae; genus Brevibacterium; species Brevibacterium koreense. The sequence goes on from NZ_CP158281.1 coordinate 3,314,714, forward strand.
GCGAGTTTCCTGATACTTCGCAGACACGACGCCCGCCTCATACTGATTCCACCCCTCGTCAACCGGGATTCCGAAGATCTGGCCCGTGTAGTAGAGCGGAACATCAGCACCTGCCAGATGTACGAACGGGTATCCGCCGCCGAATCGAGGATTGATGTCGATCACCGAGGCCCGTCCTTGATCGTCAAGGAACATGTCGACATCGATGAGTCCGGACAGCCCGGCCGAACGAGAGATCTTTCCCGAGGCTTCTCGGAAAGGCCCGGGGTCAACTGTGACCGCCTTGTCTGTCTCGCCGGCGCGCATCCGCAGCTTGCGGCGCGCGAACACCCCGGTGAGTGGGCCCGGATCCAGCAGGCTGGAGACGATGTCGACACCGTATTCGCTGCCCGGCATCCTTGGCTGGACGATGACATCGTCCCGAGGGTCTGTACGATCGGCACGTGGTGGAACACTCTTTGCAGAATTCGCCACAGCTTCATCGACCTCGCCTCGGGCCACCACCGCCAAACCGGAGGAACGACTGCCGAAACGGTGTTTCACCACGAATTCGTCGCGCTCTCCCGCATCTGCGAGAAGGCTGTCCAGATCGCTGCCCATCACCGTCTTCGGCGTCGGGACGTCAACTCCCTCGAGCATCTGCGCCATCCGGAGTTTGTCGGCGCAGCCGACCTGCCATGCGGCAGACACTCCGGGAACGAAAACGCCGCGGTCACGAAGAGAATCCGCGATTCCCGTGTTCACATGGAGTTGCATCAGCTCGTAGTCGTTCGCCGACAAGAAGAGCCTCGGCTCGACTTCGTCAATCAGACGCAAAATCGCATCCCCATAGCCTGGGTCACTGTATCTCGGCAGCAGGCGGGTCTCATCACCATAGGACGCAGCAGCACTAGAAGGGTCGTTCTCCGCGACGATGATTCGCCCGTTGAGACCGAACGTGTCGAATGCGGCGCGAAACCAGTCAATGAGATAGAGCCGTCGGCCTGCGGAGCCGATCACTATCGTCACAGATTCAGCTGTCAACTCGCCCTCCTAAAAACACTGTCCCGCTACAATGGGATTACCGGACATTTGCTCCGCACCGAAATGCACAATTGCCGCAATGACCCGAACATTCACTCGGAATGACGCATTCAGTTCGATTCCGAAAGCCAATGCAAACCATCCCGATGTCAACTCATATTAGCTTCACTGCACCCACCCCATGAGTGGAAATTGATAACTTTGCGGTTTCCCGAAAGCAGTTTGCGAACTGCTTCGATCGGACCCACTTCGACCCCCTCACCCGATCTCATGGGCGGTGTGAGACTAGGAGTTCTCAGACTCCTGCTTCGCGGCTCCCACAGCCTCGATGTTCAGTCGCGCCAGAGCCTCGGCGACCTGATGACGGCGGGTGACACCGAGCTTTTGATACAGACGGTAAGCATGGCCTTCCACCGTCCTCACAGCAGCTCCGAGCCGCTCCGCTATCTCTGCGTTCGACATACCCCTGACGAGGAAGCCACAGATCTCTCGCTCCCGTTCCGTCAACTCCACGGACAGGTCGTTGGATCCGCGCGAGTACGGTACGCTGCCGCGGTGGTGAAGGCGGTCTTTGGCCATCTGCACGCATCTGGCAGCGATGTCAGGGGCGGATGAGCGTTCGGCATCAGCGATTCTCAGCAGCGCCGCAGCGTCCTTTTCCCACAGTGCCTCCCCCACCGCTCCAAGGGTTCGGAATGCTGGTCCCTCACCCAATCTGGAGACACGACGCATCTCTTCAATATCGACTTCGCCGAAGTGGCGAAACAGCAGAAGGCGAATCTGTGCGGACAGACCGTATGCCTGATCCCGTTCCGCATCGTCGAGCAGCTGCCGCAGCTGCCTCTCGGATTCTGGATCAGATGTCCGCAGCCACCGGGAGATGAGAGTGAACACCAGCGCTCGCCTGGACTCGACGTGCAGGCCAGAGTGCGCCAACCGGGCGAACCGAGCATCGAAGTCCTCGGCTAAGTCCGTCTCGCCGCTGAGCGTGGCAACGTACTGCGCTACGCCCAGAGCCGCAGCGAGCAATGAGAACTGCCTCCAGTGATCCAGCGCCTCGACACCGGCCCGAGCCGATCGCAGTGCCGCGTCCAAGTTACCTTCGAGCAAAGAGAGCTCTGCCGCCATCATGTCACTGGTCCCACTCTGAGATGCGAGATGGGCGATATCGTTTGACTGCGGCATCTGCAGTGATCGCCGAGCGCCATTCAAGTCGCCGTGTTCCATCAGTACCCGAGCGTCGAGCATTCTGAGGACCACGGTTCCCATCCCCACGGTGGGCAGTTCTCGTTTCATCAGGGTGAGAATTTCATCCGCCCGCCCAGTTCGCCCCTGCTCCAGATCGAGGGATGCACAGAACAGCGCCGCGCCCATCCGATACACGTCCGGCAGAGTGGCATCGAGAGCCTGCTGGCGCAGCAGATCTCCGTCCTGCTGACCATGAGTGCCCCCAACGGACTCGAGCATCTGCAGCAGGGCTCTCGCTGTCGCGTCGTCAAGACTTTCAGCAGCGAATCTCCTCGTCGTCTCTTGATCCGGACTCTTCTCATTCAGACGACAGGATTCTTCCGTGCAGCAGTCTCGCTCGTGTGCAGCGATCCTGTCGAGTGCCGCCGTGAAGTCGGAGGCCTCGAGCGCTACTGACCTGTGCGTGACCTTGCGGTTGGCCCAGAGCACTGCCGCGGTGACGACGAGTCCCGGGCAACATGCTTTGTGCAGACAATGAGCAAGCAGATCGAGACCCAACGCCACCTGCCCGACGTTGCAATAGAGACACGCCAGTTCGTAGAGCTCTGGGGCGCTCAGCCGATCAGTCGGAACATCGGACATGATCCGCAGAGCTCGGTGCCAGTCGCTTGCCTCGATTGCGATCAGCGCAGCATCGATGACTTGCCGTTCGTCCACGGCAACCCCACATTCCAGGGCCCATTCCGTCCTGAGCATCCGAGACCGTCGACTGGGCTGATCGGGATAGTCACGGACTATGCCGTACCACTTCCGGCTCCGGCCGATCGGGGCGCTGTATCGAATCGTCTCCGAAGCGTGGTGTTCGCGTGCGACGTAGACGCGAGTGGTGTCTCCAAGAATGCGCAGCTCATCGACGTCGACCAGACGGTCGGCTGCTGATCCGAGTCCGATCGAAAGCATCAGATCGATGTCGATCTCACCAGCCATGATGACCAGTTCGAGAGCTTCCTTCTCTGCCATCGAATACTGGTCAAGGTCGATGCGGGCGAAGTCGCGTGCCCGTGCGTCGAAATCGATGTCGAGTCCGTCGAGCACAAGAACGCCGTTGCGTGACAACAGGCGATTCTTCCTGCGGCAGTATTCGAGAAGCTCCAGCAACTGGCCTGGGTTGCGTCCCGAATGGAAATCGATGATGTCAATGACACCCTGCGCGGCGATCCCCCCGAAGCTGTATTCGACTGCAGTACGCAGATTCTCCGGAGTGAGCGGCTCCAGCACCAACTGTGCAAGCACCTGTTCGTCGACCAAGTCGGCGAATGGCCAGAACTCATCACCCACAGAGTGGCCAGTCGTCGCCACCAGTCTGATCGTACCGGCGGCCGCGAGCTGTGTGAGCATGCGGAGACTGTACTCATCGAGATAGTGCGCATCGTCAACGTATACAACCGGCACCGCGTCGTCCCCGGTCACCGCCGATATGACTCGGCCCGGCAGACCACCTGGTTCGTCGAGGTCTACGATCATTCCGAAGACTCCGAACGGAATCTCTCTGAGCACACGATCGGCGCGCAGCCAGTGCTCCTTCCCACCTCGGCGCCGATGCACCTCTTCCGCCAAGCGTGTCTTCCCCATGCCGACATCCCCTACTACGAGGATGCCGACCATGGACGAATCGGTCAGCGATTCCTCAATGATTCGAAGCTCGTCTGCACGGCCGAAGAGCGGCGGAGGGCTGAAAGATCGCTGCCGGGTCATGCCAGACTCCGCGCGATCTGCTTGAGTTCGTGACGGTCGCTGACGTGCAGACGTCGATAGAGACGGCCGAGGTGCCACTCCACTGTCCGCACCGAAAGATGCAGCCGAGCTCCGAGCTCTGAGTTGCTGGCTCCCTCAGTCACACCGGCCACCAGCTGCTTCTCCATCTCGGTGAGTATCGCCCACAGCTCGGCACCGCCAGCATCAAAGGTGATCGCGCGCAGGCTCGAGTCCAGCAACGCCCGAGCATGTTTGATGGCAGCCGAGTCGCGACTCTGTACAGCCCTGTCACGCGCCGAGCGTGCCAGATCGGCGCACATCACGACAGCGCCGAAGCTCAGTGCTTCATCTGCGGCGTCGATCACTGCCTCGTAGTCATCGCTGAGGCAGGCCTTGGCAACCGCGGACGCCAAACCCCCAAGATCGCCATCCACGTTTTCAGCAGTGCTGAGCAGATTCGCCCGCGCCGCTGGGTTGCCATGTCGGCTCGCCTCCATCCATGCGTAGGCAGCCAGAGTATGGGCCCCACGCTCCGCAGCCTCCGCACCAAGGCGGTGCATCTCGTCTGCGATCTTTTCAGGGGCGGCCAGCGCTAGGGCCTCGAGCTCAAGCAGATCGGCAAGATAGTCCAAGCACCAGTCGTAATCGGCGCGAGGAACGCCGTCGATCGGCTCCTTGGTGCCAGTGACGAAACTGCGTCCAGTCCGCTCACCCTTGCGAAAACGGGCGATCCGATCGTCCGGCACCGTTGTCGATGGGCTCCGAGTCGATTTCTTACGCATCTGCAGAAGCCCTTCTGCCAGGTGGAGGGCGGCCTGCATGAGATCGTATTCGCCTCCACGCTCGGGACCATTCGCCAAAGCTTTGTCCAGGGTCTGCTGCGCTCGTGTGATGTGCCCGGTCCACAAGTCGACGAGAGCTGTAGAGGAGGACGAATCAGCACGCAGGGGAGTCAGTCGCTGCAAGGTCGTGCGAGCACGGTCCCAGTCTCCGGCCAGATAGCGACCAATGAAGATCTGCGGCGCAGAGTCCTCCACCTCGAAGCTGGTCGTGTCCGGCAGACTGAACATCATCTCGGCCTGATTCAGATACTCCAGCCCTCGCTCGATTCGGCCCCGCATGATTTCAATCTTGCCCAGAAGCGAACAGGCACGCTGTCGGTGCCGGGGCAGACAGTCGCGGTTGCGGAAGACGCGCTCAGACAGTTCCTGGCCCTCCTGCAAACGCCCTCCACGCACATCGAACTGGGCCCGGGTGACATCCAAGCGACCGGTGTCGACGGCGCCTCGCAATCGGTCGCGGACCCATTCGGTGCGCAGAATGTGTGGTTCTCGCGGGTCGGTCAATCTCAACTCGAGACACGCCAAGCGGGAGAGGTATCTGTCGGCCCCCTCGCCCGCCCGAGGTGAGGAGACCAGCCGATCGACGATCAGCTCTGCCTCGACAGTATCTCCTCGACCTCGTTCCGCACGCGCCAGTTCGAGATAAATCTCAGGGTCCTCAGAACTCGAGCCACGCAGCAGGTCGATCGCGGCAGCGAAGTCTCCCCGCTCATTCGCCCACAGTGCGGCACCGAGAACCTTGTCTGAGTCAACTGGGACCCCCCAGTCCTGAGTCCATCTCACCTGCCCGAACAGCGCAGCTCCCACAAGGGGCATCGTCTCCAAAATCGGAGTGATCTCCCTGAGCAGCTGCAGACTCTGAGATGGCCGGACGCTGTCACGCAGGATCTGAGCGACTGCCGGTTCGACCACCGCCACCTCGGCGTGCCTGCCTCTGGTGATGCTGATGATCCCGCGTTCCTCCAGATTGTCGAGAAGCTCCGGCTCACACATGCTCCGCAGAGCTTCATACGGCAGAACCCCGGCCATCGCGATCGATTCGAGAATTCGCTTCTGCACCGGCAGCACATTCCACAACGCACGATGGCCGGACCCGCGTTGGGAATCGATACTCGCGGCCCTGCCGACGATGAGTTTCCTCAGCATCCGGGGGTTGCCCCGCGACCTCTCCCGGTAGGCGACAATCGTCCTATCATCGAGCTTGTGCCCCGTTTCCCGGGCGATGGCTGCGATCGCAGCCTCGTCCAGTCCCTCAAGATCCGTGCGCACAACCTTGCCGGCGGCCCAGAGCGCCGCCAGCAGATCGACCGGAGGCCTGATCGTTTCGGCCGCAGCCACCAGCTTGATCCGACCTGCAGCAGCCAGCTGAGAGACGATCGAGAGAGAATGTTCATCGACTTGATCTGCATTGTCGATGATCACAACTGGAATGTGCCCTCGCCCGAAAATCCGACCGATGATCGACAATGCAGCACCACCCGAAGCAATTTCGGGGGTCTGCTCGCCTTCACTGGAAAGCAGAACTTCGAAGATGCCCAGATTCCTGGAAGCGATCAGGCTCGAGCCCCGGAACCGAAAGACGGGCACTTCGGGAGCCACGTTCGCGGCAACCCCATTGATGACCGTGGTCTTTCCCATTCCGGACGCGCCGATTACAAGCGCACCATAGACATCGGGATTCGCCAGGCTCCTGGTGATCTCCACGATCTCTGCCCGACTGCCACTTTGTGCTGCACGCACGAACTGAAGCGAAGTCGTCTCCGATTTCACTTCAGCACGCTCGCTTGCTCGGATTGCAGTCCTTGATCGGCCGACCGGATCGACGCGAACCCACAGCGCTGCTCGCCCGGCCCAGCCAAAACTGCAGCCGCAGGTGCAGGCGCGATGAAAGAGGCAATTCGGCGACTGCACCGCGCCGGGGGAAGAAACTCACGATGGCGCAAACAACCACCAGCCACGAGGAGAGGCTCACACAATTCGCCTATGAATGTGCAATTATTCTGGGACACGATATTCATCCCGTTCACTTCTCTCAAAAAGAGCATATCGAGTGGACATTGGGGGAATCACTCAATTATGCGACATTACCTGTTGCTTCTTCTCGTCCGATCACTCTCGATTGATGGAGCGGTATTGTTCATATAGTAGATCCGATTCATGACTGGCCGCGGACCCAGCACAGTAATGTTAAGGATCTGTAATATTCCCGGTCGCGTAAGGTCACGAACCGGCAATGCTTCAGGCCCATCACATCCCAGGCACGCACATCTCCGCCTGATCACACCATCCGGATGCCCTGCTCGAACGAATGCACCGCCACTGAGCATCAGCAGAAGACAGTATGACCCTGACCTCCATGGCCAACTGCCCCTCGCAACACCTGCCTCTCCATCCACTTGTGACCGTGAACACCGAAACGTACTATTGGAACTAAGTTACCGAACGATCAATCAGGAGTTTTCATGGACACCTTGCTGAATGCGCAGGAGCGCGAGTTCGCGCAGCAGATGCGTCAGTTCTATCGCACGGAGATCCCCGAGGAGCTGCGCTTCAAGGTCGCCACCGGCCAGGAGCTGACCAAAGAGGACATGGTCACTTCGCAGCGGATCCTCAATCAGCACGGTTACGCCGTACCGAACTGGCCCGTCGAATGGGGTGGCCAGGACTGGACTCCAGTGCAGCGCCACATCTGGCTCGAAGAGATGCAGCTGGCCTGCGTTCCACAGCCGCTTCCCTTCAACGTCTCCATGGTCGGCCCGGTCATCGCAACCTTCGGCAGTCAGGAGATCAAGGAGCGTTTCCTACCCGCCACCGCCAATATCGACATCTGGTGGTCACAGGGCTTCTCCGAACCTGATGCCGGCTCTGACCTCGCATCACTGAAGACCTCAGCAGTCCGTGACGGAGACAAGTACATCGTCAACGGGCAGAAGACCTGGACGACCCTGGGCCAGTACGGCGACTGGATGTTCAACCTGGTCCGCACCGACCCGAACGTGAAGAAGCAGGCAGGCATCTCGTTCCTGCTCATCGACATGAAGACGCCCGGCGTCACGGTTCGCCCGATCCAGCTCATCGACGGCAGCCATGAGGTCAACGAAGTGTTCTTCGACAATGTCGAGGTCCCCGTCGAGAACCTCGTCGGCGAAGAGAACAAGGGATGGACCTACGCGAAGTTCCTGCTCGGCAACGAGCGCACCGGCATCGCCCGCATCGGCGGTTCGAAGGTCAACCTGGCTCGCGCCAAGGCTTATGCCGCGGTGACGAAGACGGCACGCGGGACTCTGCTCGACGACCCGCTGTTCTCCGCCCGCCTGACCCGGATCGAAGCCGAGCTCACCGCTCTCGAAATGACTCAGCTGCGAATCCTCTCGACCCAGGCCGCCGGATCGGACAAACCGGATCCACGTTCCTCCGTGCTCAAGCTCAAGGGCTCACAGCTGCAGGAAGACATCAGTGAGCTGCTCGTCGACGTCCTCGGTCCGCAGGGCCTCGACTTCGTCACCGACCGCGCCCAGGGCGAGGGCCTGTCCGATCTGCCGCTCGGAGCCGTCGACGCCCTTCCCTCGTACTTCAACACCCGCAAGGTCACCATCTACGGCGGCTCGTCCGAGGTGCAGCGCGGAATCATCTCGAAAGCACTGCTTGGTCTCTGAGGTTCCCAGGACCCCAGGACATTTTAGAAGAGGACAACAATGGATCTTGAACTCAACGACATTCAGCAAGAACTCGCCAGCACTCTGAACAAGTATCTGCGCAGCGAGTACGACACCGCGACCCGCGAAGCCATCCTGCACAGCGAGGAGGGCATTTCCCGCGAGAAGTGGGAGCAGTTCGCAGAGATGGGCCTGCTCGGCCTGGCAATCCCCGAGAACTACGGCGGGGCAGAAATGACCTTCGCCGAGGTTGCTGTGGTCCTGGAAGCATTCGGCCGCGCACTCGTGCTCGAGCCGTTCCTGGCCACAGCCGTGCTGGGCGCCAATGCGATCGCCGCTGCGGGCACCGAGGAGCAGAAGCAGGAGATCCTGCCCGCAGTCTGCGAAGGCCAGACCTTCCTCGCCTTCGCGGCCCTCGAGCCCGGCCTGCGCTACGCGGTCGACACCCCCTCCACCACGGCCGCTGCAGGAGCTGACGGTTCCTTCACGATCAGTGGTGAGAAGAACGGCGTGCTCGGCGGCGACGTCGCCGACCAGTTCATCGTCACCGCCTCAGAGAACGGCGATCTGGGACTGTTCCTGGTCGCTGCCTCGGCGTCCGGAGTCAGCCGTGTCGCTCACCGTCAGGCCGACGGACAGGGAAGCGCCAGCGTGAAGTTCGACAATGCACCGGCCCAGCGCCTCGGTGCCGCCGACGCACATGCTGTCGTCGCCGAAGTGTTCGACACAGCAAACGCTGCGATCATGGCCGAAGCAGTCGGCGTGATGGAAGCCTCGCTGACGATGACAGCGGAGTACCTCAAGACGCGTGAGCAGTTCGGTGCCCCGATCGGCGCAAACCAGGCCCTGCAGCACCGTGCGGCCGACCTCTACGCAGACCTCGAGTATGCGCGCAGCATGGCACTGTTCTCCCGTCTTGCGGTCACCAACGAGGAAGCCGGCTCCGAGAAGGACCGCCACCGTGATGTCATCGCTGCCAAGATAATCATCGATCAGTCGGCTCGCACCATCAGCCAGGAGTCGATTCAGATGCACGGCGGCATCGGCATGACGATGGAGTACCCGATCGGCCACTACGCGAAGCGGCTGACCGTCATCTCACGCACCTTCGACGATGCTGATTCGCTGACTGCCGAGCTGGCAGAGATCGGTGGGCTCATCGAGCCACACGCTGCCGACCTCAGCTGAGGCTCTGCAGCCGATCTCTGATGAAGCCGGCTGCGAGCCTCGGATGAAGCCGGCCGCGAGCCCCAGCCGAGGCAGCCGAACGAAATAGAGCCAGTCGCACAGGCGAAGGGCGGTCCGTGTCATTTCCATCACTGGAGCCGACACGGACCGCCCTTCGTCTGTGCTCTAGTCGGCCGCCGCTGCGCAAAAAGCAGAACGGTTGGCATGTTGTGGTCGATTCCGGAGCGGAGATCGACCACAACATACCAACAGTTGGAGGTTATCGACCACGGGTGACCGGGTACCGGCTGCCAGATCGACTGCAGAGGCTGTGCGTTGGGCCGCAGATACTGCGCGTTGGACAGCGGAGAGCTCGAGCCCGCTCAGGCCACCGGTTGGTCGTAGACATGGCGGCGGACCCAGGAGTGCATGGTGATCGCCGCTGCGGCTGCCGCGTTCATGGACCTCGTTGAACCGTATTGTGCGATCGAGAGCACTGCCGTGCTCGCCTGGTGCGCTTCCTCGCTCAGGCCCGGCCCTTCCTGCCCGAACAGCAGCAGGCTGCGTCGTGGAAGGTCATAGGTCTCCAACGGCACCGAATCCGGAAAATTGTCGATTCCGATCAGCGGTACGTCGGTGTCGGTGCACCACTGCAGGAGGTCGTCGATGCTCGGGTGGTGGATGATGTGCTGGTACCGGTCGGTGACCATCGCCCCGCGCCGATTCCATCGCCTTCTGCCCACGATGTGCACCGCGGCGGCGTTGAAGGCGTTGGCCGTCCTGACCACCGAACCGATGTTGAGGTCGTGCTGCCAGTTCTCCACACCAACGTGGAATTCGTGCCGCGTCGTGTCGAGATCGGCGACGATCGCGTCAAGCTTCCAGTAGCGATATCTGTCGACGACATTACGGCGGTCACCCTCAGCCAGCAGCTCGGGGTCAAAGTGCTCAGACACAGGCCAGGGGCCGGTCCACGGACCGACCCCCACCTGTGGTGTGCTGTCTTCAGTCACTTCTTGTCGTCGGTTTCATCCGCTGACTCGTCAACCTTCGCGGCCTTCGCCGAGGTGTCGTCGGAGTCCGAAACGATCACGTCGTCGGAGTCCGCGTCCGACTCTGCCGCAGCATCCTTCGAGCCAGCTTTCTTGTCGCTGGCTGAGCCGACGGAGACCTTCTGCGCACGCTTGCTCATCTTCACGGTCCTGCCACCACGTCCGCCGCCGGTGAGCACCGCGCGAACGTAGGCACTGCTGGCCAACGAGTGGATGATGAGTGCCACCAGTGCAGCAATGGCGGCGGCGACCAGACCCTCCCACCATTCGGGTGGACTTCCGAAGAAGCGTCCGGCAATTCCCAGTGGCGAGGTGAACGGCGTCCACGAGAGCACCTTGGCAGTCATTCCCGTGGCTCCCACGATGACGGGAGCAATGAAGCCGGCCACGGTGATAACTCCGATGATCGACACGAAGGTCTTGCGCGCCTTGCTGCCGGACACGGTCGACGCCCACAGCAGGAGCGCGTAGATGGTCCAGGCGGTGAACAGCAGTGTCAGCGCGAACCAGCCCAGGCCGGGAAGCATGGCGAATGCCAGTGAGGTCTTGCCTGTGATGGAAAGACCGAGTTCGGTCACGACGATCGCGACGACCAGGTGCACAGCGGTCAGGGAGAGCATGCCCGTGATCCGACCCGATGCCGAGGCACGAGGCGGGATCGTGGCGGCGATGATCTCGGTGATCCGGTTGCGCTTCTCCAGACGCAGGTTCTGATAGAGCGCGGTGCCGAGTGTGGCCACTACGAGCAGTGCGAAGACTGCCATGGCCCACAGCACCGGGGTGGCCACCTCGTCGCCGACCGCCGGTGAGTTCAGCAGTGTGGCCTCAGTCTTCGGCGCCAGCTTCTCCAGCAGCGCCTCGGGCTGTTCGTCCAAAGCGATGATCGTCGGCTGTGCCTGTCCGCTGGGGTCCTGGATGAAGGCCGCATCGACCTTGCCCTCCTTGACCAGTTTCTCTGCGGATTGAGCGTCCTTGACGTCGGTGATCTTCACACCCAGCTGCTGCTCGTACATGGCAGCCTGCTCACCCACACCGACCATGGCCATGGTCGGGGTGCCCGACTTCGAGTCGGATCCCGCGACAACACCGGAGATGATCGCAGCGACGATTCCGAGCACGATAACGGCACCGGTGACGAGGAAGAAGGGGCTGCGCAGCGCGGTCGAACTCTCTCGGTTCGACACCAGCCAAGCGGCTTGACGCTTGTTCACATCGACGAACTCGGAGACCAGCCCGGTCTCGGGAAGCTCATCGGCCGAGGGCCCATCCTCGGCAAGTTCGAACGGAACCTCATTGAGTCCGTCATCGGCTGCCACCGCATCCGCATCGCTCGCGTCAGCGGTGTCGGCTGTGTCATCCACTTCGTCGTCCGCAGTCGCAGCAGGCTTCGTGCCCCGCGCGGAGTCCGCATCGTTCTCGGTCACCGTGACTTCATCACCGACCGGAATGCCCAGATCATCGATGCCTTCGCCCGCAGTGCCCTTCGACACCAACGGCTCCGGGGAGTCCCCGTCTTGGCCTTCACCCTTGCCTGCCATCACAAAGCCTCCTTGTACTGCTCGGCCAATGTCGGGCGAACACTCTCAAAACTCTTCACACCGTTCAGTGCTGCCACGGTCTGTGCGGCCGAGCCTGCATCGGCGGCCCGGAAGCTGACGACGTTGTCTGCGGAATCGAGAACCGCAACGTCGCTGATGCCTGCGCGCTTCTCCAATGACTTGGCGGCTGCCTCGGCGTCGGCGAGCTCCACACGGTACTTCACGTCCGAGCGCAGCTCCTGCACGCTGCCGGACACGCTGGTCTTTCCCTGGTTGAGGACGACCACGTCATCGGCATAGGCCTGCGCGGCCTCCCAATTGTCGGTGGCCAGGATGACGGGCACCCCGGAGGCAGCGTGGGCGCGCAGCAGGGACATCACAAGTTCGGTTGATTCTGAGTCGAGCCCGGAGAAGGCATCGTCGATGACGACGACGTCGGGGTCGGCGGCCAGAGTGGCTGCGATGTCGACGCGGGCGATCTCCGTGCCGCTGAGATTCTTCAGCGGCGCATAACCGCGATCGGCGAGTTCGAGGCGCGAGAGCAGACTCAGCGCATTGCGCTCGGCAGCGCCGAGGGTGATGCCGTGCAGACGCGCCAGGTAGACGATCTGATCGATCACACGCATATTCGGATAGCCGCCGCGCTCGGCGGGCAGATATCCGAAGTTCTGACGATCGCCGAAGTCGAGTTCGAAGTCCTCGAGCTTGACGGTGCCCTCATCGGGCGAGATCAGCCCCATGATGACGCGAACCAACTCGGTCCGGCCGGCCGAACGGGTTCCGACGATTGCGGTGATCCGACCTGCCTGCGCAGTGAAACTCACCTCGTCGAGATAAGTTCGCTTTCCCTTGCGCAGGGAAACCTCTTTCAGTGTGAGCACGCGTCATCCTTACTTTTCCTGAAGCAGTACTGTGGGAGTGTCTCATCTATCGTGTTGAATCGACCACGATGTTTCAAACCAGGACCTTGATTTCGACAGAATTGCCAGTCGAGTCCCAGCTGGTGACCGACGGGCGGAGATCCGCCCGTGAAGTCCGGACGAATGTCTCAGTCAAGCCCAAGATCGCTTGTCGTCAACGCCGTGAGATACAAAACGCCTGCCGCCTCGACCCGTTCCTTGGCCCCCGTGCCACGGTCCATGACCACGGCCACAGCCACCACCTCGGCGCCTGCCTCCTTGAGAGCTTCAACCGCGGTGAGCACGGAACCGCCCGTGGTCGAGGTGTCCTCGACAGCGACGACCCGTCTGCCCTTGACGTCTGGACCCTCAACGCGACGGGACATCCCGTGCTTCTTCGCCTCCTTGCGGACGACGAAGGAGTCCACCGGAGTGCCGCGAACGACGGAGCGGTGCATGACGGCGGTTCCGACCGGGTCAGCGCCCATCGTGAGTCCGCCCACGGCATCGACCTTCTCGAGCAGGCCCTCAGCAGCCAGGAGGTCGAGCACCACATCACCGATGAGGGGCGCGGAGCGATGATCGAGAGTGACCCTGCGCAGATCCAGATAATAGTCAGCTTCCCTGCCTGATGAGAGGGTCACCTTGCCACGAACCACGGCGAGTTCGTCGATGAGGTCGAGCAACTGTCGGCGGGTGTCTGCGCTATCGGTCATGCGTTCAAGTCTAAACGGCCCATCCCGGTGTGCAGACCAGGGCTGCCACACATGTCCAGCAGCCCCCTCGCCGAGGTTGTCGCCGGCCTCGGCAGCCCTGGCCGGGGCCGGCGTTCGCCGAGGTTGTCGCGGGCTCCGGCGGGCATCCTGCGCAGTGGTGATGGGGATCACCGCATTCGAATCGGGTCCGTTCGTGAGGTTTCGACCCGGGCCACGTCTGTACCGATGTCATAAAGAATCGGGCGAAACTCCACCTTGCACGAGAATCGGATCTACCGTTAGAGACAGATCCACTCGACAGGCCCGATCATCAGCTACTTCTGAAGGGATGTGAACCTCATGGGTTTCATCGCATATTTGATTCTCGGACTCATCGCCGGTGCCATTGCCAAGGCGATTCTGCCTGGCAAGCAGGGCGGTGGCCTGATCGCCACTCTCATCATCGGCGTCATCGGAGCCATGCTGGGCGGTTGGATCGGCGGCGCTATCTTCGGTGCCGAGATGACCAAGTTCTTCTCGCTCTCCACCTGGCTGTGTGCGATCGGCGGCTCGCTGATCGTCCTCCTCATCTGGGGCTTCATCACCAACAAGATGGGCAAGAAGAGCAAAACCGCCTGATCATCACCTGACTCATGCGGGACTCGTGAACTGTCGAGTTCCCTCCCAGAGTGCACAGAGGGCCGGAACCCAGCACTGGATTCCGGCCCTCTGTGCACTCACCCACCGTGGCCAATGGACGGCGACGCGACTACCCCCGGCTGACGACGCGCAGGTCGATGTCGAGTCGTCCGTCGGCTTCCACGGGACCGCACGCGATGTCGGCTTCGACGACGGAGAAGATCTCGTCGACGACCTCGGCGACCGACCGGGTGCGATCAAGGTGGGCGTCGATCCGCACCTTCACCCCATCGCCACCTCGGGTCACGTCGACGCCGACTGGTTCACCGCCGGCCCGCCGCAGCACCTTCGCCGTGGCGGTGGCGACGAGATCACGCAGTCCCGGCGCCAGGGCTCTGACACCGGCGATCGAGGTCACAGAGTCCGCCAACCGCGCCGACTCCACAGCCTCGTCCCCACTGCCGTTGCCCACAGGGTTGAGGTCCTTCGCCTCGCCACGATCAGTCAACGTACACATCCTCAGCATTGATATCGATCCGGGCCGCGGGGATTCCCAACTCGGCCAGAACCGCGGCGGATACGGATCCTCGGATCGCCTCGGCGGTGGAGGTGAAGGAGATGCCGGCGCGCATGGCCACTGTCAGCGACACCGCCGCCGCACTTCCCTCAGGGTCCCCGGCAGGCTCGACGTCGACGCTGCGGGCCCGGATCCCGTCCACCGAATCAACGGCGCTGCGCACAATCGACCGCACCGAGGCGGTGGAGATCGAGAACGGGTGCCCCTGCTCGGTCGCCAGATTGGTCGAGGGCCCCCGGTACAGGTCGTCTCTGACCAGCTGAAGGATGCGCTCACGCACCCCTGCAGCGTCTTCGGGCTCGGGTTGGAACGCGCTCATGTATTCGTCGATGACACCGCGAAGCTGGGCGTCTGACTCCCGATGGGAATCGGCACTCGTCTGGTCGGATTCAGCGCCGGAGCCGACATGCTCATTCATGTCCATTTTTCCATCCCCTCCATGATGGCAGTTCGGGCTCTGTGGATACGACCACGCACACTGCCTTCACTGATGCCCAGAGTCATCGCCACCTCGGCGTAGCTGAGGCCCTCCATCTGGTGGAGCACCCAGGTTACCCGCTGTTCTGATGAAAGCGTCTGGAGAACGTCTGAGAAATGCTGCAGAGCGGTGCGCGCTTCTACGGACTTCTCCACCGATGCCCGCCCGTCCGCGTGGATGCTCATGTCGTCGGGATCCTGCGCGTCCGAGGGCCTGGCCATCCTCCGACGCAGCAGATCGGTGCACTTGTTCGATGCAAGTCGGTAGATCCACGTGCCGAAAGCGGCCGGTTCGGCCAGAGTGTTCATCGACTTCCACGCCTGCACCAGCGTGTCCTGGACAACGTCTTCCGCGTCCTGCCGATCACCGAGCGTGCGCAGACAGAACCGCAGGAGCGTCATCTCATACCGGTCAACCAACGCCTCGAAGGCATCGATATCGCCCTCTCTCGCGCGCACGACGAGGGTGACGATATCGAACCGATCATCGTGCCTTGTCATTTCCACATCGTATGCGACCACAGTCGCAGAGAGCACACAAACCGCGCAGCGGAATGTCCATTGTGAACTCGCAAGAGGAATCTTTGCCGAACATGCGTGAGGATCGTTGACCGTTCGCGTCCGTAGTGATGACAGCACCACCGAAACGATAAGGAACGAAAAATGTCTGTAGACAAGCAGTCCACCGTTTCCCAGCAGTCCAAGACCGAGGATTCGGTTCGCAGCCCCCTCGTGACCGAAATGGGCAACACCACGATCGCCGAGAACGTCGTCGCCAAACTCTCCGGCATCGCCGCACGCGAGGTTCCCGGCGTCTACAGCATGGGCACCGCGGCACGCCGCGCCTTCGACACCCTCACCGACCGCATCCCCGGCTCACAGACCAACGTCTCCGGCGGAGTCTCCGTCGAGAAGGGCGAGAAGCAGACCGCGATCGACCTCACCATCGTCGTGGGGTACGGAACCTCGATCGTCGACGTCGCCGAGGCGATCCGCCGCAACGTCATCCGCGCCGTCGAACAGGGCACCGGACTCCAGATCGTCGAGGTCAACATCGAAGTCACCGACGTCCACCTCCCCGGTGACGACGATGACCAGCAGAGCACCGGCGACACCGTCGAACTCAACTGAGGCGAAGGACAGACATGTCGAAAACACTCATCGGACTGCTAGTCGGACTGACGCTGGGCATCGTTGCGTATTTCGGAGGCTTCCTCGGGTTCCTCATCGTCGCCATCTGCGGCGGATTCGGCCTGGTCATCGGCCTCGTCCTCGATGGACGCCTCGATCTCAGCGCGCTCAGTTCGCGCTCGACGACCCGGAGGTAGCATCGTGGCTTCATCACGTGGTGGCCTCACCATCGCTGACCGGGTCATCGAGAAGACGGCCTCCCAGATCCTCAAGGGCCTGCCCGGGGTCGGCGGCACGAAGTCAGGCCTGTTCGGGTTCGTTTCGAACGCTGACCTCGACAGCCGCCCCAGCGTGGATGTGAGGCTTTCCGGTCGCAGCTGCACCCTCGAGGTCCAGTTGGGGCTGACATACCCCTCCCCCATCGCCGAGGCGACCGAATCGGTCCGCCGTCGCCTGAGCACCGATGTCGAAGCTCTCACAGGAGTCAGCGTGCGCCAGGTCGACGTCGCGGTCAAATGGCTCAGACCCCAGCTCTCGGGATCCGGAAACTCAGTGAGGAACCTGCAATGAGTCCACGCCTGTTTCGGGCACGTCCGGCACGCGTCGTCCCTGCCGTCATCGTCGCCATCCTCATCCTGGCCATTGGCGCGGGCCTCGCCTGGGCCGCGATCGCCGCAATTTCCGTCGGCGGATCTGGGGACTCGGCACTATCGTCCGGGTTCTCCGTATTCAACGACTTAGGTGCCGCACAGTGGGGCGCCGCGGCGATCATCGCCGTTGGAGTCGTCCTGGTGGTCCTGGGACTGATCTTCACGATCGCGGGAATTTCTCCCGGCGCCAAGCGCTTCGCCGGCTACCGTGCCGAGGCGCCCGAGCACATCGCACGCTTCGAGGTCGTTCTGCCGACGACGGCACTGTCGAACCTGGCTGCTGCCGCCGCAGACTCCGTCGACGGCGTCTCGAGCGTGCGCGCCTCGTCCAATGCGTCGTCGACGAACGTCACCTTCTCCACTCCCGTGCGTGACAATGACCAGATCCGCACAGATGTCGATGCCGCTGTCGCACAGCGTTTCAGCCAGATCGCATTCGACCGCACGCCGACAGTCAAGGTGCGCACACTGAGGAGGCAGGCGTGAGACGCATGGCGGCAGGGGCCAACAGGACCGGTCTCATCATCGCCGGTCTGCTCTGCCTCGTGGTCGGGCTCGCCGCGCTCTCGATCAGCCTCGGCCTGGCCACAGCCCTTGTTCCCGGGCTGACCCCCGAGAGCCGGCTGCAGTCTGTCGCCGTCGTCTTCGCACTGCCGTTCTCGGCGGTCATCGCTCTGGTGCTGGCAGTGATCCTCGCGGTCATCGGCGTCCGCTGGCTCGCCGCACAGGTGCCACGGAAGGATTCCGCCAAACCCCTGCGCATGCAGGAAGATGCCCGAACCGGAGTGACCACAGTCAACGCCAATGTCGTCGCTGCGGCTGTGGTCGACGATCTCGATCTCACCCCTGCGGTCGTTGACGCCCAGGCCATCCTGCGAGGAACGGCTCGCAGTCCCGAGCTCATCCTCCATGTCGATGTCGATGAGCGCGCGGACATCGATGCGGTCGTCAACGATATCGCCGATCGCGTGACCCGCAACTGCAGTCAGGCGCTTGGCGTCCCGCTGTCCGCTGTGGGCGTGGAGATCGGCATCGCCCGGTCACGTCAGAGGAGGCAGCGCAGTGTCCGACTATGACAACGACACTAGACACAAGGTACCCCGATGTGAATGACAAAGACCCCGGGGCGCGTAATCGCGACATCCCGGGGCCCTCGCAGCACTCCCCTCGAGTACCCGGACGCATCCCCATACGTCCGTTGTGTCCACCCGATCCCCACCGGGCGAACACCATTATTGGATCACACATCGATCCTACTTGTAAAGATTGTTCTGCCCCCGTCTGAACCGCGATGGCGCGGGTCATCTACTCGACGCACATGACAGAAGCCCAGGTCACAGGGCTCATCGAAAATGATTCAAGACTCAACTTCATATGACGGGTCGCAATCCCGCTGCTGCAATCTCAGTGATCGTCTCGTCTGCTGAGAGAGAATCCGGTCGATCCCCAGCGCACCAGAGAGCGGGGAACGAAGCGGGCGATTCTGGCCGCCAGACCATAGCTCGCCCCAGGGATCGAGACCACTTTGCCGGCTCGCGCATCGCGCAGGGATGTGGCGACGACCCGCTGCACACTCAGCCAGATCCAACCAGGCCCCGGTCGTTCGACGCCGAGGCGTTCATGGAAACTGGTCCGGATGAAACCAGGCAGTACGACGGTGACCGTCACCGGAGTGCCGCGCAGCTCACCGGCGAGTGCCTCGGTGAAGACCAGGGTCGACATCTTCGACGCCGCATACTGCCCCATCGTCGTCAGGGCCGCCATGGATGAGACGTTGATCAGGCCGCCCCTGCCCCTGGTCCGCATCTCCTTGACCGCGGCCAGGGAGAGTTCGCGCACCGCTCCGGTGAGCACCATGTCCTGGTCCTCGAGTTCCGAAATCTCTGACTCAAGCAGACCATGCTTGAGTCCATATCCGGCGTTGTTGATCAGCAGATCGATCCGCGAGGTCTCGATCACGGTGCGGACGAGGTCGATGCCGGATCGGGTGGACAGATCGGCCACGACAACCTCGGCGTGGGTGCCGTTCTCGGTTTCGATGCTCGTCGCCAGCTCCCGTAGACGGGCCTCATCGCGGGCCACGAGAACGAGGTCATACTGATCGGCGGCGAGGCTGAGAGCATAGCCGCGTCCCAGCCCTGAGCTGGCACCGGTGATGAGTGCGCGCGGTCTCGTCACTTCGCGCCTTGGCCCACACGCACCGTCAGCGACTGTGCTGCGGTGCCGATCGGCCCGTTCACGTCGCTGAGGACGCTGGTGGTCGCACCGACCCCGGTGGGTCCGAACGCCACCTTCGTGTCGAAGCCGACCCAACCGGGTTCAGGGACGCGGGTGAGGTGGATGGTGAGGTCGACGTTGGGGAAGAACGTCATCTTCGGGTCTTCTCTCACGGCCAGACCATTGGCTGTGTCGACGAGCTTCACGAACGCCGCGGTCGCAGGGTCGTCCTCACCGTCGACGAGGGAATACGGGGTCCGGATCCAGGACCGGGCGAAACCGGGCCGGGCATCTGGGAACTGGCCGCCGTCGAGCGAGGCGATGAATCCTCCGCCCCACCGCCCAGTGAATGGGGTGACGGGAGCGTCATCGGGGTCCGGCAGAGTCGGCCACTCGTCGCCGAGGACACTCGCGGTGTCGCTGGGGAGCAGGCGCCAGACCCTGACGTGGACACTCGTGCGCTCACCGTGGCGCATGCTGGCCTCAATGAGTTCGATGGTCCGACCAGGTCGGATGACGTTGACGTCGATCGTGAACTCGCCCGAATGGATGACGCCGAGGATGTCGAAGCTGACCCGCGAGACCATCTTGTCCGAGGGCAGTCGGCGTTCGATCTCTGCCAAGACCAGCCCTGCGGCCGGGGCCAGATGCTGCTCGCCCGGCTGCCACGCTCCCTGACTGTGCAGCGTCGAGACGAAGGTCTCCGGTGCCGTGCGCACATAGTAGGAGTCGGGGCAGGGGGCACCATCGTGGCCGAGGTGTTCGTTGAGTGCTTCAGGCATGACCCCAGATTATCGGTATCGGATCAGCACCGAGGCGCTGGGGCCAGCGAGTGCGCCATCTGGGCTCTTCTGCCTGCTGGCTTCTTCTGCCTGCCGAGGCCCTTCTGGCTGCCGAGCTTGGGCCTGCCGGCAGGACGGCTTAGGGTGGGAGGGTGAGAATCGCGAGCTGGAATGTGAACTCGATCCGCGCCCGACACGACAGAATCGGTGCTTGGCTGGATCGCTCCGACGTCGACGTCCTGACTATCCAGGAACTCAAGTGCAAGGACGAACAGTTCCCGAAGGACCTGTTCACCTCCCGGGGCTATGAGGTCAGCTTCCACGGCCTCAATCAGTGGAATGGCGTGGCAATCGCCTCTCGAGTGGGTCTTGAGGACCCCGAGATAGGCTTCGCAGACATCCCTTCGTTCGGCGAAGAGCCCGTGGTCGAGGCCCGTGCCCTGTCAGCCACCTGCGGCGGAGTCAGAGTATATTCTCTCTATGTTCCCAACGGTCGCGAACTCGACCATCCGCACTACACCTATAAGCTCGAATGGTATCGGGCACTGACCGCCGACATCTCTGCGCAGCTGCGCGATGCTCCTGATAAGAAGCTCGTCCTGTGCGGCGACTTCAATGTCGCACCCTTGGATGAAGACGTCTGGGACATGGAGGAGTTCGACGGAGCCACCCACGTGTCCGAACCCGAGCGCCAGGCCTTCAACACCCTCCTGGGAGCAGGGCTGCGCGAGGTCACCAGGCAGTTCACTCCCGGCCCTGGGGTCTACACCTTCTGGGACTACCAGCGGCTGGCCTTCCCCAAGAAGAAGGGCATGCGCATCGACTTCGAACTCGCCTCACCGTCCTTGGCGGTCCATGCCACTGGTGCGGAGATCGACCGCGAGGAGCGCAAGGGCAAGGGGGCGTCCGATCACGCTCCTGTCATCGTCGACTACGAGGTGTGAGCAGCGGCTTCACCCCACGCCTGCGACCGCACCCCACAGCTGCCTCGGCGATCCCCTGCGGCGATGTCGATCGGTTTTGACGAAACACCACGTCAAAGGTGATCCTGAAGAACATCGAGCCCCTGCTCACTCCCCGAAAAGTCACACAGTCATCGTTGACCACGGGCTGGGTGAAAATCACATAGCCGTCACATTGGCTGCCAGGATTCGCTCACAGAGCGCAGATACATTACTCCGTGGCAGATAGTCCCCTTATCCCCTTAGTCCCATATCGCATTCCCCGCATCCCCGCATCCAAACGTCCCCACTATGCATGATTGCACTGACCAGGGTGTTCCCGTCCCTCCGACGCCCTCCTTGCCCGATACCGGCGTCTTTCCCGGCGAGCGCGCGACGACAGCCCACTCTTTCGCGACTCGCCTCGCCGACTTCGCACCCGAGCTGCCCGTCCCCGTGTGGAAGAGTCTGTTCCGGCGGACGTCTGGCCACCTCCTGGCAGGCCAGGCCGTTCTGCAGGGCGCCGACTCAATGGGACGTGACCTCTCGACAGTCGATGCCGACCACTACTCGGATCTCCCTTCCGCAGACGTTCGGACTCAGATCAGATGCCAGGCGCCGGACAGCCCCGAACTGAGGCTTGCCCATCTGACGATCTTGCGACGGCTCTACGACGCCGAAGATCGACACAGCAAATCACTGTCCCGACGCGCGCTGGGTGCGATAGCAGCCGAGTGGCTGAAGGCCCCGGCCGTCTAACACACCGGGGGCTTCGACGAGGTTCTCCTGCAGGTCGCGGATGCCGGAGACTGGAGCGCAATGACAGATCTCTGGGCCAGTCGGGCCAGGAGCTTCAGGTGGCCCGACCTGCCCAGGAGCTCATCAGCGACAGCCGACGCTTCCAGTCAGCTCCCAGCCGGCTCTGCGAAGCACGATTCCACCTCGAATGTGGGATCACCACCATGTTCGTCGGCGACCTCACAGCCAGAGCCCAGCTCCATCTGAGCATCGGGGAACATAGGACCGCGGCGCAGCCGGCGAACAGAGTTCTGTCTCAGAAGTCACTCGATCTGCATGCCAAGGCCACTGCACGGACGTTTGAGGCCGCCAGCCTGTTGGGCAGCGGAGAACTGGTCGAGTCGGATTCCGCGTTTCTCGACGCCCTCGAGTACTGCAGGCTGACTGCCAGTCTCATCCCTGTGGTGCTGGTTCCCAATTCCCTGCGCGATCAGTCGATCCAGTGCAGTTCCAGCGGTGCCATCGCTCCGGTCTTCGCGAACGACCCTGGCTCCGTTGACGATCCCCATGTCGACGACGCCCACTTCGCCGAAGGTACGGTCAAGAACAAACCGTCGAACCTCTACGCGCACCTCGGCGTCCGCAATCGCCGGGATGCGCTGGCTCGCGGCTACGAATACGGGTACCTTCCCTCCGTTGGCTGAATCCTGAGCTGCCTCCCCGAGGAGAGCGCGCATCATTCGCGAGGAAAGCTTCGTGAGGAAAGCATGGACATCCACCTCGTCTTCTGGTGAAGTTGAAACAGGAGCTAGGAAGGTGACGAGGATGTCAGCAACAGTCCGCGAACTGGTCGACGAAGCCTACGAGAGGCGCGAGTCGACGTGGAGGGCCGCCCTGGAGACGGTCAACGATTGGGTCGAGGCCGCGTGCTCGGGTTCCGCGCTGTTGTCGGGCGAGAGAGTCACCGTCGGCAGCGGACGCATCAAAGACCGGCTTCGGGCCGGGGAGAAGCTGCGTCGGAAGCTCGCCGATGCCAATGACGAGATCCATGAGGCCGTCGAGGTCGAGAACCAGGTCATCGATGTCGTCGGTGCCCGTGCTGTATGCCGCACCGAGCGTGAGCAGACTGCACTGTGGGACCTCCTCACCGACAGCAATGACGAATCGAATCTCTCCGTCGCCGAGGTGCGGGACTATTCCGCCCAGCCCAAACCCTCCGGTTACCGTGGGCGCCATCTCATCATCGAAGTTCCCTTCGACGCCGAGCCGTCGGTGCTCGTTGAACTGCAGCTGCGCACAGTCATGCAGGATGCGTGGTGCGTGCTCGCCGAGGAACATCTGTTCAAACCCGGTCAGGCATTGAAATCAGATGCCCAGCAGGAGCGGCTCTCCGTCGTCCTCTCCGGGCTTCTGGCCCAGGCCGATGTGGTTGCCGGTTATATCGCCGACGATGTCGGTGCCTATCTGGGAATGGGGAACGCCTCACCGCCCCGGACGGTCACGAACGTCGAGGCCACAGCTGAGGTCCCGTCGATGGAGGTCACCATCCGCGAGCTCAATCATTCCTATGTCCTCGCCGCCGACGAGGTCGGTCGGCACGGGATCATCCGCTTGGAGAACCTGGGACTCACGCCGCAGAATCCCGAGAGATCGGCCTTCCCGAACCGGGGTGACAAACTGCAGGTGACGATGGATGAGTCGAACACCACCCGCTACTTCATCCCGGTCGCTTTGCAACGCTGATTCGCCTCGGCGAACGGGATGCGTCCTCAGTCGCCAGACCGACTAGACTTGTTTTCCATGGGTAAGAAGTCGAAGCGTTCCAAGGAAGATCTCATTGCCAAGCGTTTGGCACGTGCACAGGCCACGGCCTTCGTTGCGCGTCCGTTCGAGGGCCTGCCGTTCGAGGCGGACCTCATCTGCCTGCGGGAGCTGGTGCCGGCGGCGACCGCCTCAGCGAAGCTGAAGGAGGAGTTCGGTGGTCAGGAGATCACCGTCACCTCTCTGCTGCCCGCCGCATGGCAGGCCTGGCACCGTGAGGACGGCGAGATCCTGGCCGGCATGCAGGTCCCGGTGTCCTCCACCGATGCCTCCCGCGATGTCGCTCACGGCATCCTCGCCGCGGTCGAGGCTGCGCCTGGGACCACGATCGAGGCAACCACCGAACCCGGTCAGGGACCGCGTCTCCAGGACATCCTCGACACCGACCACCCGTTCGACATCCGCGTGCTCGAGACCTTCGAAAACTGGAAGCTGCCGGAAGCCGAGACCGACTCCGACGTCGCAGCAGCCCTCGAACAGGCCAACGACTCCATCTCTCCCACGGAGAAGATCGCCTCGGTGAAGTCCGCCTACTGGACCGAGATGTCCGGCCGCACCTACGTTCGCTGGGCTCGTCCCGAGGGCGAGGATTCGATCGTCGACGCTCTCGCGAGCCTGCAGGTCGAGGGCCTCAACGACCTCGGCGGTCCGGGAACATTCCTGGGATACTTCCGCGCGCACGGCATCGTCGTGCCCGTCTGGGAACTCGAGTTCGGCACGCAGGTCGATGACATCGAAGAGCCCATCGCCGAGTTCGGCAAGCGCCTTGACGCGGCTCTGAACTCCGGCGAGTCTCTGACCACCGAAGCACGCCGTGCACGCTCGGGCATCATTGCTCGCCAGCTGACCATCCACTGAGTTCCGTCGCCACGGCCACCGGCGAGTCACAATGCGACTTCGCCGGTGGTGACGGCGGACAGGAGAAGAGTTTCCATGCCCGAACAGTCGAATCCCGCACACCCTGATGCCTCCCCCGCGACTGCTCCGCGCGCGATCGCTGCGGTCATCCCCGCGATGAACGAAGCCGATCGGATCGCTGCGACTGTGAGAAGCACCAAGCAGATTCCCGGTGTCGACATCATCATGGTCGTCGATGACGGTTCCTCCGATGACACCGGCGCCCTAGCTCGCAGGGCCGGCGCCGAGGTGGTCACCCACCGCAAGAACAAGGGCAAGGCTGCGGCCATGATGACCGGCGCGTTCGCGATCCGCAATCGTGAGATCTCCGATGCGGATCCCGACCAGGTCCCGGACCATCGCGCCCTCCTCTTCATCGACGGCGACCTGGAGGATTCAGCACTCAACACGGCCCCGCTCGCCGCACCTGTCCTCGCCGGGGAGGCCGATATGACGATTGCGGTCCTGCCCGCGCAGAAACGCAAGGGCGGCGGATTCGGTTTCGTCGTCGGACTCGCGAAGAAGGGCATCGCCGAACTCAGCGGATTCGAAGCGACCCAGCCCCTGTCGGGAATGCGCTGCCTGAGCCGTGAGGCCTTCGACGCAGCGCTGCCCTTCGCCGCCGGCTGGGGTGTCGAGACGGCCATGACGATCGACGTCGTCAATGCCGGGCTGCGTGTCGAAGAGGTCGAATGCGAGCTGCACCATCGTGTCACGGGCAAGAATCTCAAGGCACAGATGCACCGCGCGGCCCAGTACCGCGACGTCGCGCGTGCCATTGTCACGCGCCGCCTCCATGCAAAGAAGCTGCGCGACAAGAGGCTGCGCGCCCAGAAGGAGTCGTCGAAGTGAGCGCCGATCGCTACGCCTACTTGGGCCCTGAAGCCACATTCACCGAGGCAGCACTTCTGCAGTATCTGGACTCCCACGGCTTGCGCTCGCGTGCTTCAACCCAGCCGATGCGCAACGCAGCCGCGGCCCTGGACTCCGTCCTCGACGGCGACTGTCTGGCGGCGGTCGTCCCGATTGAGAACTCCATCGAGGGCGGTGTTCCCGCCACCATCGACGCCCTGACCGATCACGGTCAGCTCCAGATCGTCGCCGAGGTGGTCGTGCCCGTGCGCTTCGTCCTGGCGGTGAAGCCGGGAACGGACCCGAGCACGCTGACCTCATTCGGTTCCCACCCGCACGGGGAGGCACAGGTGCGCACGTTCATGTCCGCGAACTTCCCCGATGCCGTCTACCTCCCGACCTCCTCGACGGCCGCAGCCGCACGGGACCTGGCCAACGACGCCGCCGACCACGTGGCAGCCGTGTGCCCCGCGCTGGCAGCCGAGCGCTATGGCCTCGAGGTCCTCGCCGATGACATCGGAGAACGCCAGGACGCCGAGACCCGCTTCGTCGTCGTCACTCGTCCCGGTGCCATTCCCGCGCCGACGGGATCCGATAAGACAACAGTCGTGGCCTCACTGCGCTCCGACCGCGCCGGTGCGCTGCTGGATATGCTCGAGCAGTTCGCCACTCGTGGTGTGAACATGTCACGCATCGAATCTCGGCCCACCGGTGACGGGCTCGGGCTCTATCAGTTCTCGATCGACCTGCTGGGCCATGTGCACGAGGCGAGAATGGCTGATGCTCTGCAGGGAGTCCACCGAGTGACCCGAAGCCTGAGGTTCCTCGGCAGCTATCCCAGTGCATCAAAGACCACGGCGCCCCTCGACCCGACGACGACGGACGACTCCTTCACTGCCGCCGCTGACTGGCTTGATTCGACGCTGAACGGCTAAGTCGCGGCCCGTTCGAGCTCGCCAAGTGCGTCTGAGTTCACCCGCACGCGTTGGCTGCCTGACCGGACCGCCTACCCGGACCACCTACCCGGACCGCCTACCCGCCGTGAATGTGGACTCGCGTTCGATATTCCTGCCACCATCGAACGCGAGTCCACATTGATGGCCGCTGTGTGGACGTCAGTTCCCTGTGACGGTCGTTGTCTGGGATCGAACGGTTTTGAACTGCGGCGTGGCCAACTGAAATAGGCCGATGGCATCCCGGGGGGACGCGGCGGACAGTAGTCTGAGTATGCACGGGTCGCACGGCCCCAAGAATTCGCAGCACCAGGTCGCACGGCCCCAAGAATTCGCAGCACCAGGTCCCACCCACACATCGACGAACGAGTCGCCCATGGGAACCACCTCTCCGACCGCCGCCCCTGACGAGGCTCTCAATTCTGACGAGGCCCTCACCTCCGAGAAAGCTCTTGCCCCCGACGGGACCGAGGATTACGACGCAATCGTCGTCGGGGCCGGCCTGGCGGGACTCGTCGCCGCCCATGAACTCAGTCTCGCCGGGAAGAGAGTACTCATTCTCGACCAGGAGAATCGTGCGAACCTAGGAGGTCAGGCCAATTGGTCCCTCGGTGGGCTATTCCTTGTCGACTCTCCCGAGCAGCGCCGGCTCGGTGTCCACGATTCTCTCGACCTGGCGCGCCAGGATTGGGCCACCTCGGCTGGCTTCGACCGGGACGAGGATCATTGGCCCCGGCAGTGGGCCGAGGCATATCTTGAGTTCGCCGCCGGAGATAAGCGCCGCTACCTGCATGATCTGGGGTTGCGCCTGACGCCGATCGTCGGCTGGGCGGAAAGAGGCGGGTCCGGGTCTTCCGAACATGGGAACTCCGTGCCGAGATTCCACCTCACCTGGGGCACCGGCCCTGAAGTGGTCCGGGTCTTTCGCGAACCGGTGGAGCAGGCGGAATCCGCAGGCCTCGTGACGATGGGTTTCCGGCATCGTGTCGATGAGCTCGTTGTCGAGGACGGCGGCAACAGCGATGGTGCGTCGGTCGTCGGGGTTCGCGGACGGACGTTGGCCCCCAGCCACACCGGCAGAGGGATCGCATCGAACCGCGAGGAGCTCGGAGACTTCGAACTCCGTGCCCCTGCGGTCATCGTCACCAGCGGCGGCATCGGGCACAATTTCGAACTGATGCGCCAGTACTGGCCGGCTGAGCGCCTCGGCGAATTCCCGCAGACGATGCTTGCCGGAGTTCCCGCCCATGTCGACGGTCGCATGCTCTCCATTGCTGAGGACGCGGGTGCGAGCCTGATCAATCGGGACCGTATCTGGGCCTATACGGAGGGCATCGAGAACTGGAATCCAGTCTGGCCGAACCACGGGATCCGCATCATTCCGGGACCCTCGTCACTGTGGTTCGACGCCGAAGGCAATCGCTTCCCCGCGCCGAACTATCCCGGGTTCGACACCAACCGGACCATGAAGACCATTCTGTCGACCGGTCACGACTACTCCTGGTTCGTACTCAACGAGTCGATCATCCGCAAGGAGTTCGCGCTATCGGGTTCGGAGCAGAACCCCGACATCACGAAGAAGGATTGGCGTGTGACACTCGACCGTGTTCGGTCCTCCGATGCGCCCGGCCCGGTCGAAGCATTCAAGCGATTCGGTCCCGACTTCGTCGTCGCCGACACCACCGAAGACCTGGTCACCGGGATGAACGAACGCTCCCGGGGGCCCGTCATCGATCATGACCACCTCGTCGACCAGATCGTCGAACGTGATCGGCAGATGGACCACACATTCTCCAAGGATGCGCAGGTGCAGGCGATCCACAACGCCAGGAACTACCTCGGCGACAAGATCGTGCGGGTGCAGAAACCGCACAAGATCCTCGACCCGGCCCACGGACCGCTCATCGCGGTGCGCCTGAGTCTGCTCTCCCGCAAGACGCTGGGCGGGTTGGAGACGAACCTCGATGCTCAGGTCATCGGGGCGAGCGGCACACCGATCCCCGGACTCTACGCCGCTGGTGAGGTCACGGGCTTCGGCGGTGGAGGAATGCACGGCTACAACGCGCTGGAAGGAACCTTCCTGGGTGGGTGCATCTTCTCCGGAATGCGCGCCGGACGATCGGTGGCGAGAAGCTCGGGAGCCGGCCGGACCGCATCCGAGGACGAGGGGGCTGAAGTGGATCGAGCGGGGCGCTGACCATGGCTGATACGGATCTCACTGTGCTCGTCACAGGCGGCTCCTCCGGCATCGGTGCCGCACTGGTCAGGATGCTGGCAGACAGAGGCTACACGGTCCTGACGACGAGTCGAGACCCGGAACGGGTCGGGAAGTCCCAGCGGGTCCCCGGCGTGCGTTATCTTCGCCTGGACCTCGCCGATCCCGACAGCGTCGAGGCCCTCGGGAACGAGCTCGCCGAGGTCGACGTTCTCGTCAACAACGCCGGCGAGAGCCAGTCCGGCCCTTTCGAAGAGCTTCCGCCCGAGGCCATCAACCGCCTGTTTCGGACGAATGTCATCGGGCCGGTGCGACTGAGCCAACTCGCCCTGCCCGGCATGCGCAAGCGGCGTCACGGCCGGATCATCATGGTCGGTTCCATGCTCGCAAGCTTCCCCCTGGCACATCGCAGCTCCTATGTCGCGTCCAAGGCCGCCCTGCGCGGATTCGCCACGGCCGCGCGCCAAGAGCTCTCACCGTTCGGGGTGTGGGTCAGCGTCGTCGAACCAGGGTCCATCGCCACCGGAATCGGCAACCGGCGGACGAAATATCTCGCCCCCGGCTCCGTCTACACCGACGATGTGACCACAATGCTGGGCCACCTCGACGACAATGAGCGGCGGGGAATCTCGCCCGAGACCGTCGCCGCAGTCATCGTCAAGGCCATCGATACAGCCAGACCCCGCGAATTCTATGCTGTGGGCAGCAGGTCGCCGCTGCCGTTCCTGCTCAAACGGGCACTTCCACGAAGTGTGGTGTCACGGATCATCGCAGGCCGGCACGGTCTCAACCGATGATGACTGCGAGGCCACTGCGATCGGCTATTGACCGAGGGCGGCTACTGGAACCGTGACGGCAAGAGGAACTGTGTCGTGGAGATTCCGAGCACTCGCTGCTGACGAGTGAGATTGTACGTGCGATCGTGCTGCAGGTACTCGACGAAGAACAGCTCCGCCCGATTGCCCCGATGGAAGAACGTCTTAATCTTCAACCCCAACTTCGCGGTGAACAGCGCCTTGTCCTTCGCGATCGCTTCGATGACGACAGGTTCGTACTCCATACGGGCGAAGTGAGTGGAGACCGCATCCTTGAGTTTGTAGGGAGTCGGATCGCCGATGTTGAACGGGCCCGAGGCCGAAGGCACGTCGACGCAGGCGATCGCCGCTCGCACCAGGTTGTCGATGTGGGTCAGGGTGATCTTCTGCCTGCCGCGGCCGGGAAGTCGCAGGACTCCCTTCCTTGCCACTCGGCTCAGGTGCGGCATCAGCATGGTCTCGCCGGGGCCGTAGACCGCGGCTGGCCGAAGGATGGCCGCGTCGGGGCGGATCCGCGTCACGAGCTGCTCTGCCAGAGCATGTGTTTTCGAATAGGCGTCATGGAAGTCGTTGGGGTCCTTGGGGCCGGCTTCTTCCCACAGGTCCGCGTGAGGCTTGTTCGGGGAGTAGACCGTCGTGGAGGAGATGTGCACGATGCGCGCCTTCGCGAATGCGTCGAGCACGTTCCGGGTCCCGGTGACCTTGACCGAGTACAGCTCATCATCGTCGGCGCTGACCTCAGAGATGCCTGCACAGTGAAAGACCGCTGAGGTCTTCGACGCCAGGGACTTCACTGCTTCGGAGGCGGGCTCTGTGAGGTCCCAGGCCTGGAAATTCACACCCGGGATCTCCGGATCGCGTCGCCCCAAGGCGTAGACGGTCTCATCTCTGCTTGTCAGGGCACGGGCGATGGCGCCACCGATGAAGCCGCTGGCTCCGGTCACGATTACCGCCACGTCTGATCCTCCATCATCGTCTGCAGCGTCTCATCCGGTTCATCCGAACGAGTACACAGTCATAGGAAATCACACTGTCAGTCCCGATGCTGCCACGCAGGTTCTCTTCTGTGCAGAAATGCGTCGATGCCCTCCTGCGCGTCAGGCGCGACGGCATTGCGCGCCATCACCTCCGACATGTGCGCATAGGCGTCCGCCAGGGGCAGATCACGCTGTTCGTAGAACGCTGCTTTGCCTACTGCCACTGTAGCCGACGAGGCTGACGCGACCTTCCGCGCCAGCTCGACGGTCGAGGCCTCCAGCTTGTCATCGGCAACCACATCGGAGACCAATCCGAACGTCAGCGCATCTCCAGCGCTGAGGAAGTCTCCGGTCAGCAGCATCCGCATCGCAGTCTTCGCCGGCACCGCCCGAGTCAGCGCCACCATGGGCGTGGAGCAGAACAGACCGATCTTCACCCCCGGTGTGGCGAAGCGAGCCGAGTGCGCCGCCACCGCCAGGTCGCAGCTGGCGACAAGCTGGCAGCCGGCTGCGGTCGCCACACCTTGGACCTGTGCAATGACCGGCTGCGGGATCGACTGAATCAGCTGCATGAGTTCAGAGCAGAGCGCGAAGGTCTCCTGCTGCGATTCCAGCTCGGCCCCACGGATCTCCGTGAGATCATGGCCGGAACTGAAGACATGTCCTGCGGTGGCCAGGATCACTGCACGGACATCGGTGCGCTGCCCCACCTCGGCGAGGGTGCCGATGAGCTCATTCATCACCGAACGCGACAGCGCATTGCGAGTCTCCGGTTCATTGATCGAAATCATCGCGACTGCGTCGTCGGCCACAGACAATACAATTGAGTCAGACATAACAGTATTCTGCCAAAATATCGTTGGTCCGGCGCGGAAACCTGGCATCGATTTCCTTCGAGGTCCTGACCTGGCGCCCCTCGTGGAGACGATGCTGACTGACATCGATGCCATTGTTCGAGCGCGCAGCACATGCCAACCATACCGAGGAGACGGCCATGACCACCCTGCTGATGATCATCGGATTCGGTGCCGCGACCAGCGTGGTCGTGGGCCTCGGCCAGAAGCTGCGCCTCCCCTGGCCTGCACTCATGGTGGTCATCGGCATCGCCGGCGCATTCATCCCCACATTCGCGCAGATCACCATCGACCCCGAACTCATCCTGCCCCTGTTCCTGCCGCCCCTCCTGTTCGCGGCCGCCCAGAAGACCTCCTGGGCTCTCTTCGCCATCCGCTGGCGCACGATCCTGGGCATGGCGGTCGCGCTCGTCGGCGTCACGGTGGCGGCCGTGGCCGGAACCGCGGTCCTCCTCATCCCCGGGATCACCATCGCCGCTGCGGTGGCGCTGGGAGCAATGCTCGCCCCACCAGACCCCGTCGCCGTCGATGCGGTCGCAGGAACCGTGTCGATACCTCGGCGGATCATGTCCACGCTGCAAAGCGAGGGGCTGTTCAACGATGCCGCGTCCCTCGTGATCTTCCAGACCGCGATGGCGGCGGCCATGTCCGGCACCGAGGTGGACTTCGGGCAGCTGGCCCTGTCCTTCCTCATCTCCGCGGTCATCGCCATCACCATCGGCCTCGTCGTGGTATTCATCGTGTGGTCGGTGATGGAGAAGATCGATCATACGATCGCCCGCTCCTCGCTGATGCTGATGCTGCCCTTCGGCGTCTACCTCATCGCCGAACATTTCCACGCCAGCGGAGTCATCGCCGTCGTCGTGGCCGCACTCGAGGTGCGCCGGCGCGATGTCGAGGGCAATTCAGCCGAACGCGTCACCCAGGCCTCGACGTGGCAGGTCCTCGAGATGCTCATCACCGGCATCGCCTTCGGGCTCATCGGCCTAGACCTGCGCATGGTCGTCGAAACCGAACAGGCCGGGCTCGGAGAAGCCGTGCTCGTGGGGCTCGCCATCGCCGGCGTCATCATCGCGGTGAGGTTCGGCTGGCTGCTCATCGGGACGGTGCTCGAGACCAGGCGGAAGGACGAGGACCCGGACGCAGCACCGCTGAATGTCAGGGATGCCATGCTGATGACCTGGGGCGGGATGCGCGGATTGGCCACCATTGCTCTGGCGTTGTCGATTCCTGCAACCACCGCGACCGGAGAGCCGTTCCCCGGCCGCTCCTCGATCCTCGTCGCGGCCGCCGTGATCCTACTGGTGACTCTGGTCCTGGCCGGCCTCACCTTCCCCACCATCGTCACCGTCCTTCGCATCGACGACGAGGCGCAGAAGGAGCGTGAGGATTCGGCGGAGATCGCGCGTCGTGCGTACAAGGCCGCGATCGACCAGATCAAGAACGACGACAGCCTGCCCGAGGAGGTGGCCGAGCCTCTGCGCGCACGCTTCAAGGTCCTCTACTCGCAGCTGCTGGGAACCTCGGACGACCAGGTCAGTTCGGAGCAGGCCGCAACGCTGAGGGAGCACCGCGAGGCGATGGTGAAGGTGCAGACCAAGGCACTGCAGTCCGCCCGCACGGAAGTGCTCAAGGCCCGGCGCGAACGCGGCACCGACCCGGAGATCGCCGACAGGGTGCTGCGCCGCTTCGACCTCCAATCCGTGCTGCTGAGGTGACGCGTGTACTCCTGAGGTGACGCGTGTACTCCTGAGCTGACGCCTGCCGGGCTTCCCCGTAATGACACATGCCGGGCTTCACCGTGGTGATGTGCGCGCCGAACGGCTCGGGTTCTCTCGCTTTTCAAAGTTGAGTGGAATAGACTCAACTTTATCGGTGTTGAACTCTTCGAGATCAATTCCTGTACACGGAACAGTTGCGAAGAACACTTGTGAAGGAGATGCGCATGGACGCACAGTTGACAACCAAATCACGCGAGACGGTTCAGTCCGCGATGAATGACGTCGTGGCTCGGCGAAACAATCAGATCGAGCCCGCCCACCTGGTCGCGGCTCTGCTGGAGCAGCCGGACTCACTGGCCTCAAACCTGGTGACAAAGGTCGGCGCCGACCCGAAGTCCGTTCTGGATTCGGTCCGCTCGACCATCGATGGCTTCCCCACCGTCAGCGGTCAGACCGTGTCCCAGCCGGGGCTGTCGCGTTCCGGACTCGAGATGATGAACCTCGCGCAGGAGGAGATGACCAGCCTCGGCGATCAGTTCGTGTCCACGGAGCACCTGCTGCTCGCGGCCGCCGCGGGTCAGGACGGAGCCGGTGAGGCGCTGCGCCGCGCCGGCGCCGGCCGCGACGCTCTGCTGGCTGCGCTGCCCGAACTGCGCGGGGGAAAGAAGGTCACCTCGGAGAACCCCGAGGACACGATGCAGTCGCTGGAGAAGTACGGCCTCGACCTCACAGCCACCGCGCGTGAGGGCAAACTCGACCCGGTCATCGGTCGTGACAAGGAGATCCGGCGGGTCATCCAGGTCCTCTCGCGACGGACGAAGAACAACCCCGTCCTCATCGGCGACCCCGGCGTCGGCAAGACCGCCGTGGTCGAAGGCTTGGCCCAGCGGATCGTGGCCGGTGACGTGCCTGAGTCCCTGCGCGACAAGACGCTGATCAGCCTGGACCTGTCCGCAATGGTGGCCGGGGCGAAGTACCGGGGCGAATTCGAGGAGAGGTTCAAGGCCGTCCTCGAGGAGATCAAGAACGCCGATGGCCAGGTCATCACCTTCATCGATGAGCTCCATACCGTCGTCGGCGCCGGCGCCACCGGAGACTCCGCCATGGACGCGGGCAATATGCTCAAGCCGATGCTCGCCCGCGGTGAACTGCGCCTCGTCGGCGCGACCACACTCGACGAGTATCGCGAGAACATCGAGAAGGATCCGGCCCTGGAACGCAGGTTCCAGCAGGTCTACGTGGGCGAACCCAGCGTCGAGGACACGGTCGCGATCCTGCGTGGGCTCAAGGAACGCTACGAGGCCCACCACAAGGTCTCGATCAACGACGGAGCACTCGTCGCCGCGGCCACCATGTCCAATCGCTACATCACCGGCCGTCAGCTGCCGGACAAGGCCATCGACCTCGTCGACGAAGCCGCGTCCCGTCTGCGCATGGAGATCGACTCGGCACCCGTCGAGATCGATGAGCTTCGGCGTGCGGTGGATCGGCTGAAAATGGAGGACATGGCCCTGTCCAAGGAAACGGACACAGCCTCGAAGGAGCGCCTCGGCGCCCTGCGTGCCGATCTTGCCGATCGGGAGGAGGAGCTGCACGCCCTCGAGGCCACCTGGGAATCCCAGAGGGCTGGTCTCAACCGGGTCGGCGAGCTCAAGGAGAAGCTCGACGAGCTGCGCTCTCAGGCTGACAAGGCTCAGCGCGACACGGATCTGGAAACGGCCTCGCGTCTGCTCTACGGGGAGATCCCTGCCGTGCAGAAGGAGATCGACCTCGCCGAGGCGGAGGAAGCCAACGCCGAGACCGAGACCGACCCGATGGTCAGTGATCGTGTCTCGAGCAATGACATCGCCGAGGTCGTCTCGTCCTGGACGGGCATCCCGGCGGGACGTCTGATGCAGGGCGAGATCGAGAAGCTGCTGGGCGCCGAGGATGTGCTGGGCAAGCGTCTCATCGGCCAGAAGAGCGCCGTGGCCACGGTGTCCGATGCGATCCGTCGTTCACGTGCCGGCATCGCCGACCCGGACCGTCCGACGGGCTCGTTCCTGTTCCTCGGCCCCACCGGCGTGGGCAAGACCGAGCTCGCGAAGTCCCTCGCGGACTTCCTCTTCGACGATGAGAAGGCCCTGATCCGCATTGATATGAGCGAGTATGGCGAAAAGCACACCGTCTCACGTCTCGTCGGCGCCCCTCCGGGCTACGTCGGCTACGACGAGGGCGGCCAGCTCACCGAGGCTGTGCGCCGTCGCCCCTACTCCGTCGTCCTCCTCGACGAGGTGGAGAAGGCACACCCGAGTGTCTTCGACATCCTGCTGCAGGTTCTCGACGATGGTCGTCTCACCGATGGTCAGGGGCGCACAGTCGACTTCCGGAACACGATTCTGATTCTGACCTCGAACCTGGGTTCGCAGTTCCTCGTCGATCAGTCTCTGAGTGTCGAGGAGCAGAAGGATGCTGTGTTGGGCGTCGTGCATTCGACGTTCAAGCCCGAGTTCCTCAACCGTCTTGACGACATCGTGCTCTTCGACGCACTGAGCACGGAGGAGCTGTCCTCCATCGTCGACCTGCAGATCCAGCGTCTGGCGTCTCGCCTGACCGAACGGCGAATCACGCTCGAGGTCACGGATGCCGCCGAGGATTGGCTCGCGCTCGAGGGCTACGATCCTGCGTTCGGCGCCCGCCCCCTGCGCAGGCTGGTCCAGCGCGAGATCGGAGACAAACTGGCCCGCGCTCTGCTGTCCGGCGACGTGGTCGACGGCGATGACATCGTCATCGGTCTGCCCGAGGATCCGGAGTCCAAAGGCCTGGAGCTGCGCCCGAAGCGATAGTCCGCCTCAAACGGTACGGGCTCCATCGAAGTTTCAGAGCACTGCTTTAAAGCGGAGCTCTGAAACTTCGATGGGGCCCTTTCCCTGCGAGCTCAGGAAACAACGGCTCGTGCGGCGCGCAGGCGACTAGCGCGAGGCATTCGCCTTCGCACGTTCCATCCCTTCGGAGGTCCATTTCCACCAGCGACTCACCAGCTTGTGGAGCTTTTCGAAGCTGCGATCGCGGATGAAGATGGCATCGACGGCAATCATCGTCAGCGAGAACCAGGGCAGTCCCATCAGCAGGGCGATTCCCAGGTGGAAGGAGAGGATGCCCAACAAGCCCACAATTCGCGTATACCGGTTGAACAGCATGAACGGGAACGCACACTGGAACAGGACCGAGCCCCAGGAGATGGCCACGACCATCGGACCCCAGGCGGTCAGCAGGTCCGAGAGCACCGGCCAGGTTCCGAACTGTTGAGTGTGCAGCGGGTTGTACACCGCGAATCCGTGCTGCCAAGCGGCACCGCCGGCCTTGTACAGACCGCCCGACATGTAGATCGCACAGACTTGGAAGGCCAGCACGACGATCGCTAAGTTGTTGGCCATGATGAGGGCCCAGCGATAGCTGCCTCCGTCGGTTTCCGGGAACTCCGGGTTCTGCTGTCTCTTGCGCTTGGCATCCAAGGACCACCGCCTGGTGGTGTCGGCGAAGAGCATCGCGATCATGAACATGCGATACGCATTGTCGCCCTGATCGCCAGCACTGTCGTTGAGCTCGATGAAGCTCACCCACAGGACCAGATAGAACGGCAGAACGATGCGAGTCCGCCATCCGAGGATGATGACGACGGCGAGAATGGCCAGACCGATGATCATGGCGGTGAACAACGGCGGGTTGGTCACCGCACGGTGGAAGAGAGAGAACAGCCAGATGTTCGGGAAGTCGCTCTTGGGGTCAGCGATCTCCCCGTTCCAGGCGCTGCCCACGCCGAAGGCATAGTGCCGGGCGCTGAAGTTCGTCAGCAGCAGGCCGAGTCCGGTCAGGCCGATGAGGATACGGGTCACCGCGAGACCGTACGTTGCGTGATAGCGACCGGTGAGCATCTCCTCAAGCCAGTCCCAGCCGCGCGAGATGCTCCCCAGGACGCGGGAAGCGACTGGAATGCGCTCGTTCGGATCCACTGCCGAATAGGAGGTCGCCCCGGACTTCGACTCCTGCACGCCGATCTCTTCACCCTTGACCCGGGTGTTCTTGTCACTGCTCATCTGCACACCTCACTTTGTCGGAGGCACAGAAGTACTCGGCGAACTCCACATCGGACTGGTGCGGTTCGGCCACCAGTGCTCGCCAGCCGACCGGCACCGGCTGAATGTTCGGCCGTTTCGCATCGTCGTTGTTGCGCTGTGCAAACGGCACTACATTCTGTCGGGCTGCCTGGTACTGGACGCGCTGGACGTCCTCACCCCAGATCGCTCTGGCCACCTGTGTCGCATAGGCCGTGGCCAGATGTTCGCTCTCCAGGTATCCGTCGACAGCACCGTCGGGATCTTCGTAGTCCCCCAGCTTCGTCGTCAGCCGGTCGACAGAGTCATCACCCTTGAAGTAGTCGAGCTTGACGATCGCCTTCTGGTCGTTGGGCAGGTCCTCCCACGATCCCTTGATGTCGGAGGCGACCCCGACGCCCAGACCGGCGGAGCGAGGAGGGAAGAGCTTGTAGGTCGAATGATCGAGTTCAACATCCGTGGCGCGCACCCAATCCGTGACCTCTTCACCGCCCTCGGCAGTCTTCACGACCGCGCGGACATCGAAGTAGTAGTCGCCGTTGATCGGCTCGGGAGCGAATACACTCCACGACTGACCCCACAGCGGAATCATGTACTCGGAGAGAAGGTCCCCGGGGATCACCTCTCGCGCCGTCGACGACGGAGCGATCCAGAGGAAGCTTGCGAGCAGATGAAAGGCTGTCAGCAGCATGGCCACAACCATCAGCGCGCGCTTGACGACCGACCGTCTGGCGGACTTCGTCTCAGTCTTGTCTGTATCCATCTCAGTCCTGGAGTCTGGTGCGCCACTTTGCGAAATCCGCCGTGACCAGAAGTGGACTGCTCAGGATCTCCCCAGTGACTAGGGTGCATTCATACAGACTCCAGGGTACGTCAGTGAATCCGGAAGTTCAGCCCGAGCAGCCCTGGTGTTTCACGAACCCAACCTGCCAGAACTTCCGGCAGAACGTCCGACAGAACGCCTGCCGAACGTCCGGCAGAACGTCTGGCAGAACTTCCGTGCAGCAACACTGGGTATGACTCTGAGCATGACCCCGGTAGTGACGGTGAAATGACTGCCCTCAGCGCTGGCTGCGCAACCAGTCCTTGACCACCTCGGTGCTGTCCCCCAGCTGTGGCGGAGCGAGATCGTAGCTCGGCGGAGTCTCGGACAAGCGGATCGGATTGGCCACCGTTGGGATCACCCGATCCCCGGCCCCCGCCTCGGCGACGGGCTCAAGACCCAGCGAGGTCGCCAGGTCGACACCCTGGGCGATCGTGTTGATCGGAGCACACGGCAGACCGGCAGCAGTCAGGATGTCGAACCATTCCTGGTTCGTCTTCTCACTCAGCGCGGCAATGAGTTCCGGTTCGAGTTCGCCACGGTTCTCGTTGCGGTCGGAGAAGTTCGCGAAGCGTGCATCCTCAGCCCACTCGGGATGGCCCAGCACCGCTGCCAGTGAACGGAACTGGTTGTCGTTGCCGACAGCGATGATGATCTGCCCCTCGGCCGTGGGCATCGGCTGGTAGGGGTACAGGCTCGGGTGGGCGTTGCCCATTGCCTGCGGGACGACACCCCCGGCCACATATGCCGAGGTCTGGTTCGCCAGCCCAGACAGTGCCGAGGACAGGAGGTTCGTCTCCACCAGCTGCCCCTCGCCGGTGTCCTTGCGGTGGGCCAGTGCCGCGAGGATTCCGACCGTGGTGTGCAGACCGGTGAACACGTCAACGACCGCCACGCCAGCCTTCACCGGACCCGACTCCTGCGACCCTGTGACGCTCATGAAGCCGGACAGTCCCTGGATCAGCAGATCGTAGCCGGGTTGCGGGTTGTCACGCCCGAACCCGGTCACCGAGGCGTAGATGACGCCCGGATTCTGAATCTTGACGGTGTCATAGTCGAGCCCGTACTTTGCCAGTCCACCGGCCTTGAAGTTCTCCACGAGGATGTCGGCCCGCCTAGCCAGCTCCTGCGCCAGGGCCAGCTCCCCCCCGTCTTTGAAATCGAGGACCACGGAGTGCTTGTTTCGGTTCGCCGTGAGGAAATACGTCGCATCATCGCCTCGCCGAGGTGGCGCCCAGTGCCGTGTATCGTCGCCGGTCCTTCCCTCGACCTTGATGACCGTGGCGCCGAGGTCGGCAAGCATCATCGTCGCGTAGGGCCCCGCCAACACACGTGAGAAGTCAGCGACGACCACTCCCGCCAACGGACCGGTCCCAGACCGACCGAACAATTCCTGCAGATCTTGCTGTTCCACGTGCTGCCTCCCATGGCGCGTTCGAGCCCTGATACCCAAGCGTTGTGTCTTCCACGCCAGACTATACGGACTCCTCCCACCCCGTCCGGGTAGGTGCGGAATCCGTTGACCCCCAGGAGCCGAACCTCGCTACACTCGGGACAAGCCAACTGCCGCCTGCAGCAGCGGGGAAGCTTCACGGAGCTGCAGAGCTCAACAGACGACGAGGCTCAACAGTCGCTCAGACACGAAGGGATGAACGATGACGTTTCATATGCCCGCGGAAACAGCCGCCCATGACCGCATCTGGATGGCGTTCCCGTCCTCCGGCTATGCCTTGGGCGATACCGAGGAAGAGGCCGAGGCGGCTCGCCGCACTTGGGCCGCGGTGGCGCGTGCCACCAGCGAGTTCACCCCGGTGACTGTTGTCGTCTCGACGTCGCAGACCGACAATGCCCGCCGCCACCTCGGCGAGGGCATCAACCATCCGATCACTGTGGTCAATGCCGAACTCGACGATGCCTGGATGCGCGACATCGGCCCGAGCTTCGTAGTTGACGACAACGGTGCACTGCACGCAGTGGACTGGGTGTTCAACGGCTGGGGCGCCCAGGAGTGGGCGACATGGGATCATGATCAGCACATCGGCCGCTTCGTCGCGAACCAGGCAGGAGTCCCCATCATCGATTCCCAGCTGCGCAATGAAGGCGGCGGCATCCACGTCGACGGGCAGGGCACCGTTCTGGCCACGCGCAGCGTGCAGTTGGATCCGGGCCGTAACCCCGACCTGACCGAGGCCGACGTGGAAGCCGAATTCGCCCGCACGGTCGGGGCGAAGAAAGTCATCTGGCTCGAGCACGGCCTCCACCGCGACAATCAGACCTTCGGCACCCGCGGCCACGTCGACATCGTCGCGGCCATGCCCAGCCCGGGCGTCATCCTCATCCACGATCAGCGCAATCCCGAGCACCCGGACTTTGAATTCAGTCAGGCGCTCAAGACTCAGTTCACCACCGAGACCACAGCCGAGGGGCAGCCCTTCGACGTCGTGACGATCCCCGCCCCCGAAGCACTGCGCGATGATGAGGGGTGGGTCGACTACTCCTACGTCAACCACCTCGTGACCAACGACGGGGTCATCGCCTGCACCTTCGACGATCCGATGGATGCCGAGGCGGTCTCCGTGCTCGAGAAGGTGTACCCGGGACGCAAGGTCGTCGGCGTCGATGCTCGCGAACTCTATGCCCGGGGCGGCGGAATCCACTGCATCACCCAGCAGCAGCCCACAGTGGGCTGATCACCGAAGAACTGTCTCTTCTCCCCAAACCTGAGACTGTATTCTTTCACTGAGGAACCATCTGCAGTATATGGTGGTGAACCAGGACACAGTGCCGATGCGCACGACCGTCGATCATCGTCGGTCTGTGCACTCACACGTGTTGCATGCAGTCACGGCAAGCTGAGAAGGAGAGCAGGAAAATGAAGAAGCGATTGATTCTCCTGGCTGGTCTGGGAGTCGGTTACGTACTCGGATCACGCACCGGACGTCAGAGCTACGAGAAGCTTAAGGCCCAGGCACAGGATCTCTGGACCGACCCGCGAGTGCAGGACACCGTTGAGAAGGCCAACCAGTCGATCCGCGACAAGTCCCCGGCCGTCGCCGATGCCGTCCAGACGGCAGCCGACAAGGTCAACTCCGCGGCGGGGACAGGTGCGACAGGCACAGGAGCCACCGGAGCTGGTGCAGACGCCACGGACAGCAAGTCCACTGGCACTGCAGGCAGCAAGCCCACGGGCGCCGCGGAGGCCAAGGACGATGTCATCGCTGACCCCATGCGCGACATCGACGATGAAGGCCCTGCCGGACTCACTGAAGACGCCTGAGGCTCTCACATCTGAGGCTCTCACCTGCACCGCTCGAGGGTTGTTACCCACGGCGGCTGAACCGCGATCGCGAGCAGCAGGTGACAACGCTCCCGCACGCTGATCCAATGTGCGGGAGCGTTGTCATGTCCGGCGCAGTACGCCACGAGCCCTCAGCAACGTGACTAGAGCAGTGAGCTCGTGAGCCTAGAGCAGTGAGCTCGTGAGTCTGGCGACGTTCTCCACATATTTGTGCAGCAGCGGCCGATCGTTCCAACGTTCGGCGTCGAGCTCGACGGAGTTCGGGGCGTAGCGCTGCGCTTCGAGGTCGTACATCCGCTGGGTGAACTCCTTATCGACGATGAACATGGTGACCTCCATGTTCATCGCAAACGATCGCTCATCCATGTTCGACGACCCGATGATCGACACTTCATCATCGATGAGGAGGAACTTCGAATGCAGGACGGTCGGGGCGTGGTACAAGAAGATTCGGACACCGGCTCGCACCAGATCGGCGTAGTAGGACTGTTGGGCCCGCTGCGTGACCCAATGGTCGCTCGTCTCTCCCACATACAGGCGCACGTCGACTCCGGACCGGGCCTCAGTCGTGAGCGCGTGCATGAGCGATTCGTCGGGCACGAAGTACGGTGAGCAGACGACGACGCTGCGGTTCGCATTGTAGATGAGGTGGTTGAACAAGCGCAGGTTGTTCTCATCCTCGAACCCTGGCCCCGACGGCACCACCTGCGCCTGGATACCACCGTTCTGCGGTGCCTGGGGTTCTCTCCGTGAGGGTTCGTCGAAGAGCTCGCCCGTCTCCGAATACCAGTCCGTGACGAAGACTGCATCGAGTTCATCGACGACTGGGCCGGTGCACTTCAGCGACAGATCCTTCCATTGGAAGCCCTTCCTCCGGTTGCGCCGCTTGTTATACGACCGGTCGATGATGTTCTGTGATCCGGTGAAGGCAAGGACTCCATCTACGACGAGGATCTTCCGGTGATTGCGCAGATCAGGTCGCTGGTACTCGCCCTTCCAGGGGCGGATCGGCAGGGCCCGGCGCCACGCCACTCCCGAGGAGTTGAGCCTCTTGACCAGCTCCGAGTAGCCCGGATATCCCAGCGAGCCCAGATGATCGATGAGGATTCGGACCTCCACCCCACGCGCGTGCGCCGCCAACAGCGATTCGAGGAGCCGCCTCGTCGTGTCATCGATGGCGACGATGTAGAACTCGAAGTGGACGAACCTCGTGGCCGCGTCGATCTGGTCGGCCATCGCCTCCATGCATGCGTGGTTGTCGGTGTGGAGTTCGAAGGAGTTGCCGTGCGTCATCGGCAGTGCGCCCAGATCGTAGTTCAGCTGCGCTGCCGTCCTCAGTGGTTCCGGCATGTGGGCCGAGTCGCCGATGATCGCCTGATCATCGGTCTGGTCCCGGAAGACGTCGTTGACGAGCACCTGTTTGTCCCGCCGCCGCTTCGGGAGCTTGGAGGAGCCGAGCAGCAGGAACGCGAGGATTCCGACATAGGGGATGAGGAAGATCGCGAGCAGCCAGCCGAGTGCGACCGAGGGTCTGCGGTTGTGCGGAATCCAGCCCAGCGCGACGATGCGGATGATCATGTCGATCGCCAGGAGTGTGAAAATCAGCCAGTTGGGCCACGCCTGGTCGATCGTGAAGAAAGGATAGCTCTCCAATCCGCTCATTTCCGCACTCTTCCGGTCTGCGGGCTGTCGACGACCGGCGCGTGCGCCGATTCTCAAGATTCAGCTCTCAAGCTGACTTGAGAAGTTCACCGTCGTTCTCCTCCGGCACCATCGTATCCTGCCGCATGAATCCTCAGATGGTCGCCCCGGCAGACAGTGACGGAGGTCATTCGCGACCCGACCACGCCCGTTCTGGCCCCGCCGGGCACCCACCCCACCTCCGCCCGACGCAGCAGTCAGCGTCATAATGAGAGGTGACGACCAGACACATAAGCGAAGGTGCTGACAGTGATTCGAGATATCTCCCCCGAGGGGTCCGACCGTTCGGACCTCGCCGATTCCTCCAGCCGCGGACCCGATGTCCCCGACCCGACGGCCGTGCCGGTCAGACCCGCCGTCAGCGTGCTCATGATCCGTGATGGCAGCACCGGGCTCGAGGTCTTCGTCCAGCACCGGGTGTCGACGATGGACTTTGCCGCCGGCGTAGTCGTCTTCCCCGGCGGTCGCGTCGATCCCATCGATGAGCAGACCGGGACATCAATCGAGGTCCCCGACCCGCAGACCCATCAGGCGGCGTGGAAGGACTCCACCATCGCCGAGGTGACCGACGGTTGGCGCATCCTGCTCGCCGCCGCTGTGCGTGAGGTCGAAGAGGAGACAGGTGCCGTGCTTGACCCGGCGGGACTGAAGCCGTGGGCGAACTGGGTGACCCCGGCTGGGCGGCCGAAACGATTCGACACCTACTTCTACGCGCTCTCGGCCGGTGACGTTGAGTCAGCTCAACATCAGACCACCGAGGCGCATGCGAGTGAATGGATGTCGGTGAGCGAGATTCTGACCGCCGAGACCGAGGAGCGTCTCAAGTTGATGCGCCCGACACTCGTGCTGCTGCGCGAACTCGATACGTTCGACACCGTCGCCGAGGCGGTAGGATCTGACCGGACCATCGACCCCGTCCGCCCGGAGTTCCCCGGCAAACACGGCTGAACCACGGCCGGCCGCCACAGCCGATTCGCTCGCCTCAGCCCTTCGACCTCTTGGCCATGCGCGCCAGCCGTTCTGTGA
Source organism: Brevibacterium sp. CBA3109 (assembly GCF_040256645.1). Taxonomy (NCBI): domain Bacteria; kingdom Bacillati; phylum Actinomycetota; class Actinomycetes; order Micrococcales; family Brevibacteriaceae; genus Brevibacterium; species Brevibacterium koreense. Next base: position 3,358,728 of record NZ_CP158281.1, read on the forward strand.
CGACCGCGCGCTGCTCATCGGTGCCGATGAGCGAGGCCAGCGCCTCCTGCTCCGCATCGAGGCCAGTGGCCAAGTCGGCTTCATAGGAGAGGTCGACGAGCTTCTTCGCCCAGACAAGTGCCGAGCGTGATTTCCCCGCGATGTCGGCGGCAAGTTCGAGTGCCCGCGCGACCGGGTCCTCGGCCAGTTCTTCGACGAGACCGATCCGCAGCGCCTCCTCGGCTCCGATGGCCTCACCTGTGGCGATGAGCTTCTTCGCCATTCCGGGCCCGACCAGGCGCGGCAGAAGCTGAGTCCCGCACATGTCCGGAATGATCCCCCATTTGATCTCCATCAGCGAGAGTTGGACGTCGGGGCCGGCGATGCGAATGTCGGTGCCCAACGCGATCTGCATCCCGCCGCCGAGAGCCGGGCCTCTGAGTCCGGCGATGACGGGCACCTCGATCAGGGACCACACATGCACGGCCTTCTGGGCCAGCGCCCGAGCGGATCCGAGGCGCTCACTGACGTCGACGGCGCTGCCGGTCGGTGATGCATTCCCCACCCCCGCCTCGGCGGCGGAAGCGGTTGCCGTGCCCTCATCTGCGAGCCGGGACATTTCGGTGAAGTCCAGCCCGGCACTGAAAGCACGCCCGCGACCGGAGAGCACGACGGCCCTGACCTCAGTCGATTCCTTGAGCGCACGGCCGACCTCGACGAGGTCTTCGAATACCTCTCTGGTCAGTGAATTGAGCTTCTCAGCGCGATCGATCTCCACGTGGGCGACGCCCCGATCGATCGTATAGGTGACGTTCGAATGTGCTGCGTGGGGCATGAAGTCCTCCGGTTCTTAAGCTGAACGAATGATCAGCTGCGTTTCTTGAACCCTATCGAAGCCCCGCTCAGGGTCAAGATCAGAACGGCGAGCAATGAGGTCATGCACATGACGACCACACCCGGCCACGCGAAATCGGTGAACAGAACCGCCGACAGCCAGGCTCCCAGGCTGGTGCCCAGATAGTAGACGGTGAGGTAGATGGCCGCTGACCGGGTGGAGTCGACACCGGGCCGTGAGGCGCTGGCTGATGCGGATGCACCTGTGTGACCGAGGAAGAAGCCGCCGGTGAGCAGGGACATGCCGATGATGATCACGGGCAGAGAGTTCACGAGCGTGAGCCCGGCGCCGACAAGCGCCATGACCATCCCTATCAGCGTCAGCGAGGTGCGCGAGAACTTCGTGGCCAAGCGCCCGTAATACGTGGTGACGAGGGTGCCGACCAGGTAGATGAGGAAGAACAGGGCGACCGCACCTTCGCTCAGACCCCAGGGATCGTGCTGCAGCCGGGTGCCGAGCATCGTGAAGGACCCACCGAAGACGATCATGCACAGGAAGCCAGTGAGGTAGATTCGCCACAGCCCCGATCCCAGCGGAATGATCGCGCGCCGAGGCGGCTGGACCGAGTCCGCGACCGCCGAGGTGTCCGACTCGACCGCCGAAGACTGCTTAGCCGTCGACGGTTCCGCCGCGGTCGCCGAGGCTTCCCGTGCAGCGATCGCCCGCGTGGTGGTGAACAGATCGTGGCGGAGCAGCCAGACGACGATGACTCCGAAGACCAGCGAGACTGCCGCTGTGAACGCCAGGCCGCCGTGCCAACCCAGGATCTCAGCGGCAAGACCGGTCAGCAGCCGGGACGAGAGCCCACCGATCGTATTGCCGGCGATGTAGACGCCGATCGCGCCGGGCAGCGCCGCCGCCGGCAGTCGCAGCGAAAGATAGGCCATCGCGGTGGCAGGTACGGCAGCGATCGCCACACCCTGAAGGAAGCGCACGACGATGAGCAGTTCGGGGCTCGGCATAAAGGGCAGAAGGAGTGCGAGGAGCGCGGCCAGGACTACGCCGCCGGCGATCTGCCTGGCATGCCCGATGCGCGGGGCCAGCATGGAGAACGGAATGAGGAAGACCGCCATGGCGACGTTGGTGGCGGAGACCGTCAGACTCGCTGTGGGGGCATCGATGTCATAGGCACCACGGATGGCCGGGAGGAGCCCCTGCGTCTCGTAGAGCACGAGGAAGACAGAGACTCCGGCCAAGAACACTGCCGCGGTGGTTCGCCGAGTACTCGTCGCGCTCGGCTCACCAGTACTCATGAACCCCACGCTATGCCGACACTGAGGAAAACCCCAATGCGCACACACCCATGGGTTTCCTAGGCTGTACTCAGGTCCCCCACCTGACGCCCGTCCCCCGGCTCTTCGCGGTACGCCCACCGCATCACGGAGAGCGGCAAAGCATGAGAAGGAGAAGACCGTGCCCGTGTCGTCTCTGGCCCCCGACCGGCCTTCCAGCGACTCCTGTCAACGGCCGGACTCTGTGAACGGGTCCGCGCAGGAACACGCCAATCGCTCCTTCTTCGTCACCTGGGTCCTGTCACTGACGCTGGGATTCCTCGGTGCCGACCGCTTCTACACGGGCCGTTTCGCCACCGGCGGACTCAAGCTCGTGACCCTGGGCGGCTTGGGCCTGTGGTGGATCGCCGACCTCGTCATCGTCATGGCCGGCGGTCTTCGCTATTCCGATCGTCCCCTGAGCGGCTATGACTCCTCGAAGGAGATCGCGTGGATCGCGACGGGTCTCCTCCTCATCGTCGGCTATTCCCTGCGGCTGGACCAGGTCATCGCTGGGCTGCTGACCCAGCCTTTCTGAGCGCATTGACCGTTGCCAGGACCCCAGCTGTCCTGCCAACATTGCACCTTGCTGCTCTGAGGACACGCCACCGTGCACGTTTCCCGGAATTTAGCCCACCCTTTCCTGAAATCCCCGTCATCTCGGTCTAGGCTCGCATCAAGTACAGACCGAGGAGGCTCAATGCAACGACAGTTCCCCAGGGTTCGTCTGGTCAGCAATGACTCGACTGGAAAACGGGCAGCTCAGGCCGCCGCAGCCGTCTCAGCGCTCGGGCTCGGCGCCCTCGCCGCCTGGGACGTAACCCAGAAGAAGCACTCGATTCTGCGCAACTACCCGATCGCGGGCCACGCACGGTTCCTGCTGGAATCGATTCGTCCCGAGATTCAGCAGTACTTCATCGAACGGAATTGGGATGGGCGCCCGTTCAGCCGTGACACCCGCACGACGATCTACGAACGCGCCAAAGGCAAGCACTCAGAACATGCCTTCGGCACCGTGCATGACGTCAACCGCACGGGCTATGAAGCCCTCATGCACTCCACGGTTCCGATCACCAATTCCCCGACCCCGCCCCGGGTGCGAATCGGCGGCAAGGAATGCACGCAGCCCTATGACATCTCTCTGCTCAACGTCTCGGCCATGAGCTTCGGGTCGCTGAGCAACAACGCGGTGCGCGCCATGAATAAGGGTGCCGCCATGGGCGGCTTCGCCCACGACACCGGGGAGGGTTCGATCTCGCCCTACCACCAGGAGTTCGGCGGCGACCTGATCTGGGAACTGGGCACGGGGTACTTCGGCTCCAGAACGCCCGAAGGCGAATTCGATCCGGAGGTCTTCGCCAGGAAGTCACAGGACCCGCAGGTCAAGATGGTCTCACTCAAGCTCTCACAGGGCGCCAAGCCCGGCATCGGCGGTGTCCTTCCGGGACCGAAGGTCACCGAGGAGATCGCGGAGATCCGCGGCATCCCCGTCGGCAAGACCTGTGTGAGTCCACCGAATCACCGGGTGTTCTCCACGCCGATCGAGCTTCTGCAGTTCATCGCGAAGATGCGCGAGCTCTCCGGCGGCAAGCCCGCCGGCTTCAAGCTCTGCGTGGGTTCGCGCACCGAGTTCCTCGCCATCTGCAAGGCGATGGTCAAAACCGGGATCACGCCGGACTTCATCATCGTCGACGGCTCCGAGGGCGGCACCGGTGCGGCACCACTGGAGTTCGAGGACCACGTCGGCCTGCCGCTGACGCAGGGCCTGATGATCGTGCACAATGCGCTCATGGGTGCGGGTCTGCGCGATCAGATCAAGGTCGGCGCGTCCGGGAAGATCGCAAGCGGCTCCGATATCGTCAAGCGCCTCGTCCAGGGCGCGGATTTCACGAACTCGGCCCGTGCCATGATGATGGCCGTCGGCTGCATCCAGGCTCAGGTCTGCCACACGGGCAAGTGCCCCGTCGGCGTAGCCACGCAGGATCCTCGCCGGGCCCGCGCCATCGATGTCCCCGACAAGTCGACCCGTGTGAAGAACTACCATGAGAGCACCGTCGCCGAGGCTGTGCGCCTGATGGCATCAATGGGGGCAACACACCCGAATGAGCTGGAGCCCACGATGCTGCGCCGCAACGTCTCGGCGTCCGAGTCGTGGTCCTATGCCCGACTCTACGACTGGCTCAAGCCCGGCGAACTGCTCAACGGCGCTCCCGACGACTGGGCCGATGACTGGAAGACGGCCCAAGCCGACTCCTTCGCCATCCCGCACGGCCACAGCCGCTGAGTCAGCCGAGCTGCTGCCCGAGCTACGGCCCGAACTGGATTCAACTGACGAGACAGGAGACCGCCATGACAACCCTCGTTCTGCTCCATTCCGCGTTGGGCAAGACTCCCGGCATCGATGCGATCGCCGAGCGCTACACCACTGCGGGCCATGGCGTGGTCGCCCCCGACTTCTATGAGGGGCACACGTTCACCTCGGCCGATGCAGGGGTCGGCCACGCGCAAGAGGTCGGGTTCTCACGGCTCGTCGATCGGGTGACCGCGGCGTGTGCTGATCTGCCGGATGAGATTGTGTTCGCCGGCCTCTCACTCGGGGCCGGCATCGCCCAGCAGATGGGCAAGAACGATTCACGTGCACGCGGTGCGCTCCTCTTCCACGGTGGCGGCTTCCCCAAGCCGACACGGTGGCAGGAGGATGTGCCCGTCCAGATCCACTTCGCCGTCGACGACGAGTGGCGGGATGCGGGAACACCGGAGACCCTGATGGAATCAGCCGCCCGAGCAGGTGCCCAGGCGGAGTACTTCCTCTACCCGGGAGCGACCCATCTCTTCAGCGACCCACTGGTCGACGACTATCGCGAGGACAGTGCGCAGCTGCTCCTCGACCGCAGTCTGGCGTTCCTCGAACGGGTCTGACTCCCACGACTCGCCCCACCCAAAGAACCACCCAAGCAACCAAGCAACCAAGCAATCAACTTCGAGAGCAGATCGCAGCGCCGAGGGCCGACCGCAGCGGCCAAGGCCGACTCCCTGAAGTCGCCCGTCGCCGCTGCGGTCTGCTCTCGGCGATTGCGTGGCCGCAGGCAGGGCGGAATCGGCGAACTCCTTAGTGTCGTTTCGTGCCTTTTCATTGCGTTTAATGCGTCTTGATGTCATTATCGTTAAATGGTTCAGGTTTACATGAAGCAGGATCTGCTCAGATTCGGCTTGACCGACGACGATGTCCGCCGGGCGCAGCAATGTTGTCTGCGAAAGATTCGGCGTGGGCATTATGCCGTGGCCCGTCCTTGCAGTTCACCGCAACATGCCATTCTGCACTCGTCTGCCACCGCCGAGCCGATCGCATATCCCCAGGCCTTCGGTGACATCCGAGATCGAAGTGAAAGCCTCAAACCTTTGATTCGCTCGCGACTGGATGAACTCCGCTCCGGTGACGTCTACTCCCACATCTCTGCTGCACTGATTCACGGCATTTATCCGCCCTTCCCGGCGACCGACCAAGCTGAGATCATCCGCCGCGGATATCATGAGAACTTCACGACGCTGCGCATCTACGACCGCACGGTTCCGCTGGCAGACCGAACCACCGTCGGCGAATTTGCCGTCACAGATCTGTCGCGCACGCTCTCCGATATCGCTCACGACTACCCGTTGGAGATATCGGTCCCGATGATCTCCGAGGCCCTTCGGGTCAGGGATATCAGCAAGCCTGAGCTTCTCGATCAGATGAAGATTCGTCGAAGAGGCTGCAGAGCTGCGAAACAAGGCCTTGAACTGTCTGATCCGCTGCACGAGTCCCAGGGCGAGTCACTCTGTGCGGTGAAATTCCACAGATTCTCCATCCCAGACATGATCCCGCAGGTGACGGCGCACGATCGCGCAGGGAAATTTCTCGGCAGATGCGACTTCAAACACGCAAGACTCCCCCTAATCGTGGAGTTCCATGGACTGGGGAAGTACTACCTCAACGAGAATGGACCGGATCGAGCAAGCAAGGACAACCACGCTCGGCACATGCGACTCACCAATGCCGGTTTCACGGTGTTCAATTTGGTCTGGGCCGACCTGTTCCGCAGTGACATGTTTTCTGCGATAAAGAAGCACATTGCCGAAAGCCGACCGCACCATCGAGGGCAGACTACCTGAGGTCGGCCCTCGACGGTGAATTCGGTCCTCGGCGGTGAGGTCTGCCCTCGGCGGTGAGGTCTGCCCTCGACGTGGCGCGGGCGATGATCGCCGGGTATCTGGCGGGTGCGAAATCGCTCCTGGCTTGAGGTCGACAGCTGAGGTCGACAGCTGAGGGTGGCACCCGGGCGCTATCGCTCAGGGAGGTCGGACGCTATCGTTTCAGTCCATCACCAGCCCGTTGTCGACGACGAGGTTCTGGCCCGTCACCGCACGTGAGGCTGGTGAAGCGAAGAACACCACCGCCGAGGCGAATTCCTCCGGAGTCGTCACATGACCCAGCGGAGTCTGTGCCGCGATCTGGTCGAAGACCTCCTCCGGGGTCACCGAGGAGGCATCTGTGGTGCGCAGCAGACCGCCGGAGACCATGTTCACCCGAACCCCGGACGGCCCTAGATCCTTAGCAAAGGTCCTGGTCAGCGACAGCAGCGCCGCCTTGGCTGCGGTGTAGTCGTGGTAGGGCACGACCGGGTTCTGGACGAGGTTGGAACCGATGTTGATGACCCGCCCGGAGCCGATCTTGCGGAATCCGCTCATCGCGGCCTGGACGGTGTTGAGGGCGGCACCGACGGCACCACGGAACTGATCTGTGAAATCGGAGAAGTCGATCTCATCCGCCGGCTGCCTTTCGTCACCGTTGAAGGAGAAATCGACGAGGGCATTGTTGACCACGGTCGATACGGGAGCCCCGAACTCCTCCTGCGCCGTCCTGAACATCGCATCGACGGCTCGCGAGTCGGTGACATCGGCCTCGACGGCCACGGCACGTCCGCCTCGGGCACGGACCGCCTCGGCGAGCTCCTCCGCGGCTTCGACGGAGTAGCGATAGTTGATGACAAGCGCCGATTCCTCATGGGCGAAGGCCTTCGCGATTGATGATCCAACCCCGCGTCCGGCCCCGGTGATGAGGACGATCTGCTGGTCCAAGGGCATGGCCGATGTCGTGAATGCCTGGGCGTTGCTCATCGCGATTCTCCTTCGAATGCTGGGCGGTCCTCGACGATGCCGAGGTCATATCCGGTCGTGATCTCACCCTACCCGCGCGGTGCGGCACCGATTCCATTCGCGGGCGCGACTTCGCCCTCCACCGGGTATGTTGCGGCGCTCAAACGTGATTACCTGGCCAATCCTCCTTAGACTGAGCACACGACCATCGTTGTCCATCCCCAGGAAGTCCCTCATGAGCGAGCTCGGCGCCAGCATCTCAATCGGAGTCCTTGCAGCACTCGTCGTGCTCATCGTCTACCTCATCGCGTCTCGAATCGGCAGATGGCAACCGGCTCCGCAGCGTCGACCCCAGGGTGGGCAGACGCCGCAACAGCCCGGGCACGGCCCCGGTGGGCACAGCCAGCAGGGCTCGGGGCCGGGCGCACGACCACGAGGCGGCTCCTACGACCAGCCAACGCGCGCCTACAACCAGCCGACTCAGGCCTACGACCAGTCGACTCGCTCCTACAATCAGCCCGAACGCGTCTATGGCATGAGCGAAGACGAGACTCGTGTGCTGCCGGCGACTGGGGCCGACACCGATTCGCGCGCCACAAAGGCGGAGCTGAGAGACAACATCGGGCAGTCGGGGCAGATGATCGAGGCGAACCGTCGCGCGGCCACCTCGTCCAACGGTGACACTCTGGCGGTGTTCACGTATATCTTCGGCGCCGCCCTCATCGCCGTCATCGCGTTCGTGTTCTTCAACAATCTGCTCCTCCCCGCTACGGTCGGCGCCTTGGCCGGTGCGATCATCTGCGTGGCGTTGGCATCAATCTACACGCTGAAGTCCCTCGAATTCTGGCCGGACAATTCGACGATCACGATCATCAACCTCCTCGTGGCCCTGGCCGCCGCTGTCGCCATGTTCATCGGCGCAGAGCAGACCGAGCGCGACGGATTCACCCTGGGCCGCATCACCGATTCCTTCGACGCGCTGCCCTTCAGCGAAGGATTCACCGGTTTCGCCACCGCCATCGCCGATCGCGTCGTCGAGTTCTTCCGCGAGTTCGGGTTCATGGGTTTCATCTTCCTTCTCCTCATGGGCGTCGGCTGCATCATCGTCTTCACTCTGGCAGCGAAGTCGCTCATCGACGTCATGGACTGGCGCATCTTCGTTCAGTTCGGACGCTTCGTCACCGACCGCCCCATGTCCCATTCGCGTGCCGTTCGCTTCCAATCCTCGAAGGTCTCGCATACGGTGACGTCGATCATTCTGGCCGGGATCGCGGTCCTCTGCGCGACCGGAATGGCCTATGACGGATTCACCTGGTTCACTCGCTGAGAAACAATTCAGCCTCGGGGATATAAGATAGTCTCCGGACTTCCTCCGTCGCGGCGCACCTCAAGGGCGCGTCGCATCGGCCCTCAGCAGACGACGACGAACGACCCGCAAAGGGATGAGAACCTCAATTGGCGAATGGCAACGCAACATTCCGGCACTCGAACGTGGCGCTTCTCGGCCTGACCGAGATCCTCGCCCCCAACGTTGTGACCTCTCAAGAATTCGACGAGCGCCTCGCCGATACCCTGTCTACCCTCAATCTGCCCACTGGTCTTCTCCAACGCGTCGCCGGTGTCAACGCACGCCGCAATTGGGATGAGCCGAGCCAGTTCGCCGATGGCGCGATCGCCGCCGGCAAGAAGGCCCTCGCCGAGGCTGGGGTCTCCCCCGACTCGATCGGACTGATGGTCAACACTTCGGTCACGCGTGAGCACCTCGAACCCTCCGTGGCCGTCGGCGTCCACGCCGGCATCGGCTTGGGCTCGCGGGCGATGAACTTCGACATCGCCAACGCCTGCCTGGGCTTCGTCAACGGAATGACCCTGGCCGCGAACATGATCGACGCCGGCCAGATCGAATACGCACTCGTTGTCGCCGGTGAAGACGCCTCCCGCGTCCAGGAGGCCACGCTGCGTCGGCTGACCCGCCCGGGCATCAGCCGCGAGGAATACCTCAACGAGTTCGCTTCCCTGACGCTGGGATCCGGTGCCTCCGCCGCGGTCCTCGGGCCGGCCGACAAGCATCCGAACGGCCACCGCATCCTCGGCGGCATCACCCGGGCCGCCACTCAGCACCACGAACTGTGCGTGGGGGATCACAACGGAATGTTCACCGACACCAAGGGCCTGCTGGCCGGGGGCATGGAACTCGTCGTCGCCGCGTGGGAGGAAGCCCATGAAGATGGATGGGACTGGCGCGAGATGGATCGCTACATCATGCACCAGGTCTCCGACGTACACGTCAATTCGATCACGAACGCCGCGAATCTCGATCCCGATCGAATTCCGGTCACCTATCCTGAACTGGGCAATGTGGGACCGGCTTCCCTGCCGATCACGCTCAGCCGTGAGGCATCACACCTCAAACGCGGCGACCGCATCCTGTGCATGGGAGTCGGGTCGGGACTCAACACCGCAATGACCGAAATCGAGTGGTAGAGGTTCAATGAGATTTCCTGCACGGCCGGCTCAGGCTCCCCCGAAGCTGCCCGAGTGGGACCCCGCCTGGTCCCGAATCGTCGAGGCCAAGACACCCGAGGGACCTCATTCCTTCCACGTCCTCGACACCCTCGAGGTGCTGCGCACCAACGGGTTCGAACCCAGCGGCACAATACTTGCACTCCACGGCAATCCGACCTGGTCGTACCTGTGGCGACACCTTGCCCAGGCGACTGTGGACACAGCCCGGTCCGGTGGACGTGTGTGGCGGCTCATCGCCCCCGACCAGCTCGACATGGGCTTCTCCGAGCGGCTGGCCCATAATTCGCTGCCAACTCCTCACGGCGCCGAGGTGCGCCGCATGTCCCAGCGCATCGATGACTTCGACGCCGTCGTCACCCCTCTTCTCGCCGAGGTGGCAAGCAGTGCCGCGCCCCAGGACGGGGTTGCAGACGCCGCGAGCACCGGGCGCAACGGGGCTGCGTCCGCCGACACAGCTGCATCCGCCGAACATCCGATCGTGACGATCGGTCATGACTGGGGAGGCGTCCTGTCCCTGGGGTGGGCAGCACGCAACGCCGATCGCGTGTCCGCCTCGATCAGCCTGAACACGGCCGTCCACCAACCCGAGGATGCGCCGATCCCAGCACCTCTGCGGGCAACATTGGCCGGACCCATGCTGCCGACTGCCACTGTGGTCACCGACGGGTTCCTGCGGGTGACGATGAGCCTCGGCGATCTCGATCCCGAGATCAAGGATGCGTTCCGCTCCCCGTATGAGAGTGCCTCCCGACGCCACGGGATCGGTGGTTTCGTCGCCGACATCCCCGTCGATGAGAGCCACCCGTCCTATTCCGAGCTGCAGCGCGTGGGCGCCGACATCGCGGCCTTCGATCATCCTGCCCTCCTGGTGTGGGGACCGAAGGACCCGGTCTTCCTTGAGCGCTATCTGCGCGATCTGCGTCAGCGCCTGCCCCAGGCCGACGTGCACCGCTTCGAACTGGGCTCGCACCTGGTCAGCGAGGACTACGACGTGGCCGGCGTCGTCACCGACTGGCTTGAGACACGATTCCCCGCCGGCGGCACCGGAGCGAATGCCCCTTCGGACGCGACCGCTGCGTCTGAGGCAACCGTTGCAGAGAACGCGACCGCCGCCCCTGCCCGTGGGGTGACATCGATCCTCGACGCACGCCACGATGACGAAGCCATCGCCTCGGTGGACTTCGCACAGACCCCGGTGCAGCAGATCACCTGGCGCCACCTCTGGCACGTGACGACGAGCATCGCGGGCGGTCTGCTCGAACTCGGCGTGCGTCCCGGCGATCGAGTCTCCATGCTCGTCCCGCCCGGCAACAACCTCACCGCGGCCCTCTACGCCTGCCTGAAGATCGGCGCAGTCGCCGTCGTCGCCGATGCCGGGCTCGGGCCGAAGGGCATGACCCGGGCGACGAGCTCGGCGGATCCGCAGTGGATCATCGGGGAACTGCCGGGACTCGGCCTTGCCCGTGCCTTCAACTGGCCGGGCCGCCGCATCTCCGTGTCCCCTTTGGGCTCGGTGGCGGCCAAACTATTCAAGGTCGAGACCAGCCTGACAGCACTCTCGCGCACCACACACCACGCGCAGCTGCCCACTCCGGCAGCCACCGACGATGCGGCGATCCTCTTCACCTCCGGATCGACGGGACCAGCCAAGGGCGTGCGCTACACCCACGGCGACATCTCCGCCCTCGCGGCAGTTCTGACCCGAGTCTTCGACGTACGCGAAGGTACCGGCCTGGTCGCCGGCTTCCCGCCCTTCGCCCTTCTGGGACCGGCCATCGGGGCCACCTCGGTGACTCCGGACATGTCTGTGACCAAACCGAAGACGCTGACAGCCAGCGCCATCTCCGATGCGATCATCGCCGGTCATTCCACGATGGTCTTCGCCTCACCCGCCGCGTACAAGAACGTCGCGGCCACTGCCTCCGACCTGGATGAGGAGCAGAAGGCCGCATGTGCACGGGTCGAACTCGTGCTCTCTGCGGGGGCACCCGTGCCCCTGGGACTGATGGATTCCATCGCCGAGGTGTTCCCGAACGCGAGCATCCACTCCCCGTATGGGATGACCGAGGGCCTCCTGCTCACCGACATCGACCATGCCGGTGTCAGGGCGGCAGATGCCACGCCCAACCTCGGCGTGTGCGTGGGCCGACCCATCGACGGCGTCGAACTGGCGCTGGCCCCGATCGACGACTCAGGTTCGGCTGCAGATGTGCTGGAACGAGGCGTTGATGCTCAGGGTCACTTGGGTGAATTCGTCGTCAGCGCCGCCCATATCAAGTCCGGCTACGACAACCTCTGGGCCACCACTGCTGCCTCGGCTCGGGATGACCTGGAGGGTCGGACATGGCACCGGACGAACGACATCGGCCACATCGACGCCGCGGGCCGCGTCTGGCTCGAAGGTCGTCTGCAGCATGCGGTCACCACGCCTCGCGGACCGGTGGGCCCCGGTGGCCTTGAGGCCCTCATCGATTCCGACGAGCAGGTCAGTCGCTCTTCGATCGTGGGCATCGGCCCGGCCGGAACGCAGTCGCTGGTGGCTGTCCTCGACGCTGAAGGGACCGATCTCTCCCCCGGTCTGGCACCGCTGGACCTGACGTCGAGGCTGCGGGAGCTGGTTGCCGAGGTTCTCGGTCACGACCTCACCGCGGTCCTCGTCGCCCCCATGTTCCCGACCGACATCCGCCACAATTCGAAGATCGACCGATCCCGCCTGGCGACCTGGACCGATCACGTCCTGTCCGGCGGTTCGGTGCGCACCAAGGTCTGAGGAGTTCCTATGAAGATCACCGTCACCGGCGCCTCCGGACTCCTGGGTTCGTCCGTCGCTCGCGCACTGGTGGCCGGCGGCCACCAGGTCACGACTCTGCAGCGCCGGCCCTCCTCGGTGACAGGTGCCCACGACGTCATCGGGTCGGTCACCGATCCGAGCAGTGTCGCCGAAGCCCTCACCGGCGCCGAGGCGGTTGTGCATTTGGCGGCGAAGGTATCGATGATGGGCGACCCCAGTGAGTTCGAGGCCGTGAACATCGGAGGTACGCGCACCCTCGTCGATGCTGCTGTGGCAGCCGGTGTGCAGCGTCTGATCCACATCTCTTCCCCGTCGGTGGCCCACACCGGCGACTCGATCATCGGCGAGGGTGCAGGTCCCGCCTCACCCGAGCTGGCGCGCGGTGAGTACGCGCGAACGAAGGCCGCCGGTGAACTCATCGCCCTGGCTGCCGATTCTGAGGACTTCAAGGTCCTCGTCCTGCGCCCGCACCTGATGTGGGGCCCCGGTGACACGCAGCTGACGGAACGTGTCATCGATCGTGCTCGGGCCGGCCGGATGCCGGTGCTCGGATCGGGTGCCCCGCTCGTCGACGCTCTGTTCGTCGACAATGCGGTCGAGGCGATCGTTGCGGCCGTCGACGCCGTCGCATCCACGCACGGTGAGTCGCTGGTGGTGACGAACGGTCAGCCGCGCCCCATCGGGGAGCTCATGTCACGGATCGCCATCGCCGGTGGCGCTGAGGTGCCGAAACTGCGCATTCCCGTGGGTCCTGCGCTGGCGGCCGGTTCGGTCGTGGAGAAACTGTGGGATCTGGGCGAGCATGATGACGAGCCGCCCCTGACGAGGTTCTTGGCCGAGCAGCTCTCAACGGCGCACTGGTTCGACCAGCGGCGCACCCAGGAGGTTCTGGGGTGGAAGCCGCGGGTCAGCATCGAGGAGGGGCTAGAGCTCCTCGCCGCTCACTACACGAAATAGGTGCAGTCGGCGCACGGACCTCGCGGCGCTTAGCGTTTCGAGTTGGGTTCTTCGGCCGTGGACTCGTCGCCTGCGGGATCATCATCGGAGGCCCCATCGGTGCCTGCCGACTCTGCGTCTTCCAGCGAGTCGACGGAGACTCCCGGCTCTCCGGTCGGAGGGCTCTCCAGTGATGATCCCGTTGCCTGTTCGTCGTACTCCTCGGGTGCAAGAGTCTCCGGCTCGTCAAGAGTCTCCGCCTCGTCCTGGGCGACGTCGTTCTCGTTCAGCTGGTCTCGCGAATCGTCACCGTCATCCGGCTCTGCCTCGATCGAAGACTCCCCAGCTTCCGCTGACGTGTCGTCCTCCCCTGCCGAGCGCACCGGCGGGGCCGCTGCCACAGGAGTCTCATCGGCCGAATTCGCTTCTGGCACAGTGGTCTGAGCTGCAGTCTTCGCCTCGGCGCCCGTATCTTCTGTCTTCGGCGCCGTGGCTCTGTCGTCTGATTCGTTGTCGTCGAGGCTCACACCCGCTTCGGCGGCTAAGCGAGAGCGACGCTCGGCGCGTGCAGTCGCACGCTCCTCCTCGCTCATCGCCGGCTTTGCCCGTGCGGCATCCTTATGGCTGGGTTTGACGACTTCCCAGATCAGGAGAACGACTACCATCGTGATTCCGACGGTGGCGCCCATCGACAGCGAACCCCAGGGGCGCGGCATCGAGAAGATTCCGGTGAAGGAATTGACCCCGAACAGAGCGCCGATGCCGATGACGAATGCAACAAGATATCTCATGCCCCCATTGTGCCCTGTCAACGCAGGCAATCACCGAAAGCCGCCACAATACCTGTCGTGACACACCCGTGTCTGCTGCCGACGAGCATGGTCAACGACATCGTCTTCAGTGCAGAAACGACTCGTACACAACCGACCGGGACCACACACGATCCTCCACCCTCCTCGGCAGGTCACGTGCCATGCGTCACAATGGAACCATGAACACGATCGCACAGGACCAATCCCCAAGCTACGACGATGTCATCGCTGCCATCGATGCCGATCCTGAAGAGTTCTGGCTCAACCAGGCCACGAGGCACATCGATTGGGTCACCGAACCGACTCGGGCCGTCGATGACGCCAACGCCCCGATCTACCGGTGGTTCCCCGACGGCGAACTCAACATGTGCTTCAACGCCGTCGACCGCCATGTGGCAGCCGGGCGCGGAGATCAGGCGGCCATCATCTATGACTCGCCTGTCACCGACACGATTCGTACGATCACATACTCGGAACTCCTCGGCGAGGTCTCCCGCTTCGCCAGAGCTCTGTCTGACAAGGGCGTGGTCAAGGGCGATCGGGTCATCATCTATATGCCAATGGTCCCCGAAGCCGCCGTCGCCATGCTCGCCTGCGCTCGCATCGGCGCGATTCATTCGGTGGTCTTCGGCGGCTTCGCGCCCAACGAGTTGGCCGTTCGCATCGACGACACCTCCCCGAAAGCCATCATCTCCACCTCCTGCGGGGTCGAGAAGAGCCGCATACTCGAATACAAGCCCATGGTTGACGAGGCAATCGACATCGCTGCGAACAAGCCCGAGTTCACCGTCATCGTCCAACGCGACGAGCACCGCTGCGAGATGAGTGAGAACGATGTCGACTACGCCGAACTGCTCGCGAACACTCCCGAAGGCATAGATCCGGTCACCGTCAAGGCCACCGACGAACTCTACGTCCTCTACACTTCCGGCACGACGGGCAAACCGAAGGGCATCGTGCGCGACTCCGGCGGCTACGCGGTGGCATCGGCGTTCTCGATGCCCACCATCTTCGGTCTCAACCCCGGCGATACGATGTTCACCGCCTCCGACGTCGGCTGGGTCGTCGGCCACACCTACATCGTCTACGCCCCGCTCTTGGCCGGAGTCACATCGGTCCTATTCGAGGGCAAACCGATCGGCACCCCCGATGCGGGCACCTTCTTCCGAATCATCGAAGACCACGGGGTCAACGTCCACTTCACGGCCCCGACAGCCATGCGCGTCGTCCGCAAGGAAGACCCGAACGGTGAACTCATCAAGAAGTACGACCTATCCAGCCTGCGAGCCTCATTCCTGGCCGGTGAACGCCTCGACCCGGACACCTATGAGTGGACGACGAACATCCTCGCCGAGGCGACAGGACGGGACATCCCCGTCGTCGACAACTGGTGGCAGACGGAGACCGGCTGGCCGATCGCGGCCAATCCACTCGGCCTCACCCAGTTCCCGCTCAAGGCCGGATCCCCGACGAAGCCGGTACCGGGCTTCCATGTCGAAGTCCTCGATCCTTCCGGGAAACCGATGCCAGCCGGCGAGGAGGGCCTCATCGTCATGAAGCTGCCCCTGCCGCCGGGAACGATGACCACCGTCTGGGGCGATGACTCCAGATTCGTGTCCTCATATCTATCAGCATTCGACGGCTACTACCTCACCGGTGACTCGGGGTACCTCGACGAAGACGGATACGTCTTCGTCATGGGCCGCACCGACGATGTCATCAACGTCGCCGGCCACCGCCTGTCCACGGGTGTGATCGAGGCCGTCATCGCCTCCCATCCTGCGGTCACGGAGACCGCTGTGATCGGTGTTCACGATGACACGAAGGGACAGAGCCCGCGCGCGCTGGTCGTTCTCGGCGATTCCGCCGAGGTGGCCGATCCGGACACGATCATCGCCGAGCTCGTGGCGCTGGTGCGCAAGGAGATCGGCCCCGTCGCCGCGTTCAAACAGGTCGATATCGTCTCTGCCCTGCCGAAGACTCGGTCGGGGAAGATCCTGCGCAAGACGATGCGGGAGATCGCCGACGGAGTCGACTCACCGGCCGTGCCCTCGACGATCGAGGACCCTGCGGTGCTCGAGGCCCTGGAGTCTGTGCTCCAGCAAGGCTGAGCACTCGTCTCACGCCTGGCAGATGGCTGGCAGATGGCTGGCCTCGGTGAGGAGCGGTTCGGTTCAGCCTTCGGCGAGTGCTTTGAGCCCCTCAAGCGACGCCAGCAGCCTCTCGGTCGTCGTCGACTGCGCGCGTGGCAGTCGCTGGGGGTCTCTCAACTCGGTCCAGTCATAGGTTTGGCGAACCAGACTTGAGCGTTCGCCTCTTGCTTCGATCTCCCACGTCCATTTCTGGCCGAACGGTTCACCGGCGACTTCGGAGGGCTTCCAGGCGATGAGCCTGCCCTCCTCGAAGTCGACGATGTGGTTCTCGCGGTCCACGCCCTTGCTCAGAGTGGTGATGAAGGACCCGCTGGCACTGGTCGGCCTCTGCCCCTGAGCGGCTGTGCCCAGGTTGTCGTTGCCGTCCCATTCGGGTTGCCGGACTGGGTCCGCGATGAGCTCGAAGATCTCCGAGGCGGGTGCGGCGATCTCGATTTCCGCACTGACCACTTTGAGAGCCGGGTCGATCGTGTCGAAGATTGAGGCGTCGGAGGCACTGGCTCCATCGCCGGAAGCAGATGAGTTGGATGTCGGTTCGGTCATGGGGTTCCGCCTCTTCGCTGGGGTCCGGTTCCGATAGCAGGTTCGCGCCACCGAAATGCAGTCGCTGTCAGGATACACAGCCTGCCCAGTCCGCGAACTTTTGTGCCATCGAATCCTGAATTGACATGCACTCAGTCCTCGAGTGCCCGTTCCTGACGTTCGGCTCGCAGCTCTGCGGTGCTGAAACGAGTGAACAGCCGCGAAGAATCGCTTGACAGCGACAGCATCACGGCGACCTGCATGGCAATCGTCATCAGTGCGTACATGTTGGTCGCGAGGTCGCGGTCTCCGGTGAAGTAGTTCGTCATCGACACGATCACGGACACCGTGGAGAGGGTCAGGATCCACAGTCGAGCCCGATTGCTGCCCCGGAACACGGAGATGCTCGCGATCACCTGCAGGCAGCCGATGAGGAGGCTGGCTCCGATGAGAGCTCCCGCCACGATCCGTGTTGCCGTTTCGCCGCCGAAGGTTTCGATGTCAGCACTGCTGTCCACGACCTCGGTGCGCAGTCCGTCCCAGTCAAGCACTGTGCCCAGCACATCCCACGCCTGAAAGATGAGCAGGACCAGGACGAGTGCGGCACCGACGACGGTCTGCAGGGGCCGCCTGTGCCACAGGGTCCTCGTCACCTCTCTGACCGACCGTGCATCGGCGTAGATCTGGGTCGCATCGAGCGCCAGTTCGAGCCGGTCGGGAGAGTCGGACTCGTCGGCAACCACCTCCGTGGCTTCGATGATCGGCAGATCCCCGTCCGTGATGATCGCATCCCCGCCGCCGTTGCGTGAATGGTAACCGGTCGAGAAGTCCTGGATATGCTGGACGACGATCGCGTCATCGGTCGAAGCCACCGTGTCAACGATGTAGTCACGTTCGACATCGGTGTTCTCTTCGATTTTGTGAGTGAACTGCAATGTGAACAGCGAGATCCCGACGCTCTTGTCATACGTGCCCGCCGCCAACCAGTCCGCCTGATGCCCACCGGGCAGCATCCATCCGGTGGGACATTTCCAGAACCGCACATGGTGGCGCTGACCCGGGTCGCCGTCGACCTCCTGCTGATAGGCGAAGTCCTGCCGCCTGCCGAACAGCAGCAGGGGCGACACCGGCGCCTTGGGATAGCTCCGCCTGGTCAGAGTGGATCTGATGATCTCCCAGGTTGAGGCCGGCGTGATGTCATCGGCAAGAATCCAGCCGGCAGCCTTCATGGCGTGATGGATCTGCGTCTCATCGCCGCGCCATGCGAGGTTGACCGGGTCACCGAGCAATCCGTCCGAGGTCCGAGCTCGACCGATGAAGTAGTTCGGAACGTAGATCTGAGAGAGGATGCGATGCAGCCGCGGAAGCGCCAAGTACGAGACCACTCCCCAGAACACAAGCAGGGTCAGCACCTGCCACCACCCCAGAGAAAACCCTTTGAACAGGATCAGCATCGCCAACCACGTTGACGAGGCACCTCCGAAGAGGAAGAAGAGATAGTCGAGGACCCCGGTGACGGTGAAACGGTGGCGCCGGAATGCGAATGACTGCCGCTGCCGTCTCTTCGGGGAGGCACCCGAGCCGCCGTGCCCCAAATCGGGGCCTGATTCGGGCGTCGCAGTTCCAGAGGTCATGGGCCAAGCTTAGTGATCGCGGCGGCGGTTCAGGGTCGCGGTCGCCGTCGCTGCGACCTCGAGGCTCTCATCGGAGCTGAGTTCGGCAATGAAGTCATCGACCTCGGCGCCCGGAATCTCGATCAGGACCTGCAGCACTCGGAACCGCACCCTCGCCTCTGGCGACCGGGCATGCCGACGCAGATCCGACATGATCCGTGTCGCGACCTCAGCACGCTGCCCGTCCTCCGGGGCCTCGTTGACGAAGGCGGCAAGCGCCTCCGCGGCCTCGATGTCCTTGGGTCCGTCCATCGCGATTTCGAGCAGATCCGAGACTGCAACAGGATCCCCCATCTGCCCTAATATGAGTGCGGCGCCGCTGCGCACCTGAAGGTCCGTATCACCGAGGCCGGAGCGCAGGGATGCGGTGATGGTCGCCTCAGCCACGGGCCCGAGCTCTTCCTTCGCAGTAGTGCGGCGGATCTCGTCGAGCGCCTGCAGTGCGTTGCGACGGACCGCGACGGAAAGGTCGTCCATTCCCTTCGCCAAGTAGCGGACCGCCTCAGGTCCCGACTGTGCCAGGGCCCAGCGCATGGCTCCGGCGGCATTGAGCACAGACTCGTTGAGAACGGCTGCGGACAGGGACTCGACGGGTACAGTTCCGTCGACGCCGCTGCCCAGTGCCGCCTTGTGCCGCTGGATGACGTCGCCGGATTCGAGGGAGCGCATGAGATCGATGGTCAGCAGCAGAGCTTCACCGTCGGCATGGTGGAGGCGGTCGATTCGCTCGAGGTGGGAGAGCAGTTGCTGTTCGACCGCGATGCGTGTCCTCGACGTCTCAACCAGCTCGCGAATCAGACGACCGGGATCGAACGCAGGATCACCGAGAAGGGTTCCGATCTCTGCCAGCGACATGCCAAGTTTGCGCAGCCCTTCGACATGGAATATTCGCCCGATATCGGGTGCGGAGTACTCCCGGTACCCGCTCGAGGTGCGCTCACTGGGTTCGATCAGACCCAGGGATTCGTAGTGCCGCAGCATCCGGGCGCTCACGCCTGACCTTTTGGCCACTTCGCCGATCAGCATCAGCACCCCCTCCCGTTTCCACTATAGACAGGTCACGCTGTCGTGGCTCCATCATCAACGCACCCGGCTCATGAGGAAGGAGCCCGAGGTGTCGCACGCAGCGCTGCGCGAGCTTGCCCCGCCCGGGCAGCACCACCTCGGTCGACCCTTCCCACAGTCGACCTATGCTGACTCCTCGGACCCCAGTGCGACCATGCGCTTGGCTTCGCTCAAGGCGTGAGCGAAACCGGCGTCCGGATCGGTGAACATGTCCCGGGTCGCCATGGCGTGTGTCCGCACTGTTTCTTCCTCTGCCTGCAGTCTTCCATCGAGCACTGACACGAGGTCCTCACCCAGGGAGACGATGGCTCGACTCAGGCTCTTCTGCGTCTCCATGTCGCCCAGTCCAAGCTGTGCGACCAGGGACAAGGCCAACCGCTCTCGGTCACTACCGGGAACAAGTGCCACGGCGGCCCTCCACGCACTGCGGGCCACCTCGGTGTCGGAATGAGCGATCAGCCCGTCTCCGATGACTCCCGGGTCCATGGCCTCCCAGCCGCGAGGGTCACCGATCTTCGACAATGTGTGCAGTGCCTGACTCTGGGCTTGCGGAACATCGGAGCCCAGCTCGGCGATGAGCAGCGAAACGGTCGCCTCGGCAGGCATCCGAGTGATTGCCCAGGTGAGCATGTCACGGACGAAGAAGTCCGGCTCGATTCCGCTCCGCTGGATGAGAACGCCGAGGTGGCGGTCCTCGGCTGCGATTCCGACGGACAGCGCCGCCTGCAGTCGCTGCTGTGGATTCGGCGATGACAGCGCTGCGATGACGAGCTCCTGTTTCACCTGGGGCTGCGAGACGTGCTGCGCGGATGTATCGGTGCTGTGTGGATTGGTCATGGTGTCCACCTCCTTGAAACCAGTGAAGGCCCTGACATCGTGTCAAGGTCAAGCCGGTTCGAGATGACAGGCAAAGTTCATGGGATCCGCGTCATCCTGTGCAGAGATCAGTCGTCGGCACCAGTGCCGAGAAATGAGCCGCCCCGACCACTCACCCGCCGTTCGACCAGTGCCCGCTGGAGGCCGGCGCGCTGCTTGGTGCACCATCACCGCTCGAGCCCTCACCCGAACCGTCGCTGCCAGCGCCCACAATGACCACCGTGGCGACGACGGCGATGACAACGATCACCATGGTGACCACCGCGATCACACCCACCAGACACCCGAAGAGTCGGGATCTCGGGTTGCGTCGTCTCACAAAGACCATAGTCCGATCTTAAACGGCGTCCCCACGGACACATCCCCACACAATGACGCAGAGTTGGAACACGAAGCGTCACCGTCGGACCACCCAAAGGAATTCATTTCCGTGACCGTCCTGTGACAAGAGGCACGGCGTGGGCACATGCATCCGTCAGTTTGTTGCATTATCGTTATATTCATGGCTGGACAGACTCGACACCGCAACGGATCTCGGTCCGTGCTTCGTGGTGCCCTGATCGGCTTCGGGGCAGCGGTGATGGCCCTGGTCGTCGCCGCCGTCATCATCGTCAATTCACCTGTCTCCTTCGGTTCGACTACGCTCAGGCAGATGCAGATGGCTTCAGTGAATCAACTGACCGAGCAGCAGATCGACAATGCCCGACTCATCATCGGCATCGGCCGTGGTGGGGACTTCGACGACCGGGCGATCAGAATCGCCCTCATGACCGCACTCCAGGAATCCTCGCTGCGGAACCTCGACTCGGGTGACCGCGACTCGATCGGCCTGTTCCAGCAGCGCCCTTCGCAGGGCTGGGGCGAACCGGAGCACCTCAACGATCCCATCTACGCCACGAAGTCCTTCTACGGAATCAACCCGGACATCGAGAACCCTGGTCTCGAGCAGATCGAAGACTGGCACACGATGAGCCCCACCGAAGCAGCACAGGCCGTACAGCGATCCGGTCTGCCTGATGCCTATGAGCAGTGGGAGTCCCTGGCCGACGACCTCATCGGCACTCAGAACGACGTCGAAGCCCTAAGCTGAACGGTGAGAACTGCACACCAGCCACTGACCCTGGCCGTGCTGGGACTGGGCACGGCCCTGTCGCTCAGCGCATGCTCACTACTTCCCGATCAGGCAAGCCACGCCAACGGCCCCTACCCGCAGACCGTCGACTCCCCCTATGGCAGTGCCACGATCACAGCACAGCCGGAGAAGATCGCTGTGACCAGTTCCATTGACTTCGACATCGCCGTGGCGCTCGGCGAGGATCCGGTCGTCGCACCGGCGCTGTCAGACAAGAAGGCCAGCCCCTGGGCCGCAGAGGCCCTTGATGATGCCGGCAGGGACACTCCGGCCCTGTATGACGCGGAGAAGGGTCCAGATGTCGAGGCGATCCGCGAAGCACAACCCGATGTCATCCTCGCCACCGGTCTCGACGATGTCGCAGAGCATTTCGACGAGCTCTCCGATATTGCGCCCGTCGTTGCCGCCGAAGACGATGCGACGTGGACCGATCGCACCGCCGCCGTCGCCACTGCATTGAACAAGGCGAAAGAGGCTGAGTCCAGCGTCAATGACATCAACGCTGAGGCCGAGGAGGTCGCCGCCCACCACCTCGAATTCGAAGACACGACCTATGCCCGCGCCGACGTCACAGCCGATTCCATCGACTACCTGTCGTATTCGGGCAGCGACGACAGCTTCTTCACCGGCATCGGCATGTTCCAAAACTCCGCGGCAGAGGACTACTCTGCCAAGAAGCATTCGGTCACGAAGCCTCAGGTCGACCAGCTCGATGCCGATGTCCTCCTCATCCACTTCCCCGATGTCGGGCAGACGATGCTGGACGAAGACGAGCTGGAGGATCCGTTCTATCGGGAAGTCAAGGTCATCCGCGGCAAGCACTACACCGTGCTCGATGACAACACGTTCGCAGCCCTGACCAACCTGTCGCCATTGAGCTATGACTGGCTGCTGCAGGGCTTCCCCGACGATCTGGGCAAGGCCGAACAGGGCGTCCTCTGAGCTCTGGGAGCGAGTCTTTCGTCGCCCGCGTGCCTACAGCGTGTCCGCCCGCTGTGATGCAGACGCGGGTTCGGCGCAGAATTTCCGGTAATCTCTATCCATGGCCTCCACTTCAGATCCCACCCCGGTCAATGCCGCAGTTGAGCAGCTCCTGCGCAACCCCGAGGACAATCTCGAAGCCATCTCAGAGACCGCCGATCTGTTCAAAGCACTGGCCACGACGTCGCGGCTGAAGATGCTGCTGGTCCTCGCCCACGGTGAGGCGACAGTGACACACATCGTCGAGTCCACCGAGCTCTCGCAGCCCCTGGTGTCTCAGCATCTGAAGTTCCTGCGCGGCCTCCACCTCGTCGAGGTCAACCGGATCGGCCGCGAAGCCTATTATTCGCTCAAGGACGACCACGTCGCCCACATCATCCTCGATGCCCTGGCCCATACCGTCGAAGGTCACGAGCACTGAGTGGTACCTGAATAAGTCACCGCCTCCTGCGCAGCGCCTCCGGGCCACCGCCGACGACCCAGACGATGATGACGACCAGCCCCGCACCGATCCACTGTGCCGGCTGCAGTCGCTCTCCGCCGATGAGCGCGCCCAGGACCACGGCCGACAGCGGTTGGAGCAGCATGAGAGCAGCCGTTCGCGGCACCGTCACCAGCGGACTCGAAATGCTCAACAGCACCCATGACAGTGCCTGGCCGAAAACGGCCAACGCCACCATCCACGCCCACCCGTCCCAGCCCAGGTCGAAATCGAGCCCGCCGAGTGCGACACCGGCGATCGCCGTCATCACTCCCGCCGCAACGGTGCCTACAGCCACGGGTGCGACCACGAAGTTCGGTGCCGCCTTCCGACAGTGATGGATGCCGAAGATGTAGACGCCGTAGAGAATTCCAGACAGCACTCCGAAGACCGCACCACGCCCCGGGTTCGCGGCTCCCGCATCGGCACCGAAGACGCCTCCGGTCAGCAGCATGCCGATGATCATGACGGGGATGCACGCGATGAACAACCAGCCCGGGCGCGATCCTCCGAAGACCCACACCAGTGCCGGAAACACGATGACCTGGACGCTGATGAGCACCGTAGAGACACCGACTCCCGCATCAAGGACGCTCTGGGCCCACAGCACATAGTCAATGCCCAGAGCCGCACCCGAGACCGCTGCGACAACGAGTGCCTTGGACGGCAGGAGCCCATGATGCCGGAGTTCGAGGATGGCCAGGGGTGCCAGGACGATGACAGCGATCCAACAGCGCAGGAATGCCGCAGTCGGGGCACTAGCCTCGGCGAGGATGACGAACAGGCCCGCCGAGCCCAGGAGCAGCGCAGAGACGATGATGCCCAACGTCGGCAGACCAGTGGGCGAGAGCGGATCTGAGGCGGTTGGTGAGCGCGAAGACACAGATGGGTCCGCAAACGGTCCCCCGTCGTGGGCCGCGGCCGAGTTCGGAGTCATCTCATAAAGTCGAGGATCCGGTCGAGCGCCTCGGCGGTCTTGTCCGCGCCGACGGCCAACGACAGCCGCACCGAGCGGGGCCCGTTGAAGGAATCGAAGTCATCACCCGGGGCCAGGGCGACTCCGGTGGCTTCGAGGAGCACCTGACACCAATCGGTCGCGGTGACGATACCGGCGCCGGACCGCTGCAGGATCTCGTCGATGCGGGCATACATGTAGAACGCCCCATCGGGCGGCGCCATATCGGTAAACCCCAGGTCAGCAGTGGCGTCGAGAACGTGCTTGCGGGCGCGGGCGAAGGATTCGACCGCCGCTTCGCATTCAGCGTAGGACTCTTCGGTGAAGGCAGCCACGGCCGCATGCTGTGCGGGGACCGGGGCACACAGCGACAGGTTTCCGGTCACGTTCTGGGCAGCGTGCGTGAGCTCTTCGGGCAGAATCGCCCAACCGAGCCGCCACCCGGTCATCGCCCAGTACTTCGAGAACGAGGAGATGACGATGGCATTGTCATCGTGGGCCAACGCGGTCTCACCACGCGTGCCGATGTAGCTGATGCCGTGGTATATCTCGTCAGAGATCACCTGCACGCCGTGTTCGGCGCACCAGGAGACGAGTTCGCCGAGGTGGTCGCCTGAAATCATCGTGCCCGTCGGATTCGCCGGCGATGCGAGCATGAGCCCCTTGAGTGGGGCCTTCGCGTGTGCCTGCTCGAGGAGTTCGACAGTGGGTTGGAAGCCGTGGTCTCCACCGCAGTCGAGTTCGACGGTCTCGCAGTTCAAAGCGGCGAGGATATTCTTGTATGCGCCGTAGCCCGGGCGGGCGAGCGCGATGCGATCACCCGCATCGAAGCAGGTCAGGAAGGCCGTCTGGAAGGCACCGGAGGAGCCCGTGGTGATGGCGATGCGTTCGGTGGGCACCTCGACGCCGTACCAGTCGCGGTAATGCCCGGCGATGGCTGCGCGCAGTTCGGGGATGCCGAAGATCGGGGAGTAGCCGAGGTTCGTGCCGTCGGTGATCACCTCGGCAGCCCTCCTGCGCACCGGTCCCGGCGCACCCTGGGTCGGCTCACCCAAGCACATGGCGATGGTGTCCCGACCCGAGCGCGACATCTCTTGGACTTTGGACACGATGTCCATGGCGGCGAAGGGCTGGACGAGGCCGGCTCGATCAGAGACGCGGGGTGCGCTCATTTGGGTATTCATGGTCATTGGTCACTTCCTCTCGCGTGGGACGCGTCCCATGAGGTAGAACTCGGGGTTGGGCATCATCGAACCGATGTGGGCCATCCGGTTGGACAGGCCGAAGAATCCGGTGATCGCACCGATGTCCCAGGCATCTTCGTCGTCGAATCCGTGTTCGGCCAGGGCTGCGAAATCAGCGTCACCGAGCGCCCAGGGCTCTGTGCAGACCGTCATTGCGAAGTCGAGCATCGCCATCTGGCGGTCGGTGATGTCGGCCTGCCGATAGTTGACAGCCACTTGGTCCGCGACCAAGGGCTTCTTCTCCATGATCCGCAGCACGGCTCCGTGCGCGACGACGCAGTAGAGGCAGTTGTTGACCGCCGAGGTGGCCGTGACGATCATCTCCCGGTCTCCCTTGGTCAGGTTCCCTGTCTCCTTCTCCATGAGAGCGTCGTAGTAGGCGAAGAAGGCACGGAACTCCGCGGGGCGGCGGGCCAAGGAGAGGAAGACGTTGGGCACGAAGCCCGACTTCTCGGACACGGCCAGGATGGTTTCGCGGATATCGTCTTCGACATCGTCGATGTCAGCCAGTGGGTAACGCATACTGCTCATGCTAACCGTCGACGCGCTTCCTGTGTGCCCCGGGTCACGTACCGGGCTGGGATGCCGCCGTGCTGAGGGCTAGGGTGAGGTGCAGACCATCGATGACGATCATAAGGAGTGTCAATCATGAGCGACGAGAACACCGGCTCGACCGGCGAGGTTCAGCTCGACAACGGAGTCTTCCGAGCAACGAAATGGACGATCGAACCCGATGGCGTCATCCCGATGCACAAGCACGAGTACGAATACGTCGTCGTGCCCATGGTCACCGACACGATGGTTGTGAAGAACTCGGACGGCACGCAGATCAACGCCGAACTCGAAGCAGGAATCAGCTACACCCGTGCCGCAGGTGCTGAGCATGAAGTCTCGAACCCCGGCGGTACCGCCGATGTCGTCTTCGTCGAAATCGAACGCCTCTGACTCAGGCAGAATCGCCGAGATAGCAGTGCTTAGGCGGGCACGTCCCAGGTGTGGACGGGCTCGCCTGAGGCCTGGTTCTTCACGTAGGCGTCCATCATCGCTTTGAGCCCTTCTCGGCGCTCCGGTGAGTCCGGGTCACTGTTCGGGGCCAGGCGGTCAAGCATCTGCAGCTGCCAGGTCGCTCCGTTGGCACGCAGTTCGGCTCGCCCTTCGATGATCGACATGTACTCTTCGATGACGTCCTTGTCGATGCCCAGTCGGTTCAGTCCCCTGCGCGCCTGCGGAATGAGAACGTCGAGGACGAGGTCTGCGACGTCGATGTGCCCGATCTTCGGCCAGGTCACGCGGGCATTGATGCCGTCCTTTGCGCAGGCGAAGAAGTTCTCCTCGGCCTCGCGGAAGGACATCCGCGACCACACGGGGCGGTTCTCTCCGACGAGGAACTCTGCGAGACCGTAGTAAAAGGCGGCGTCGGCGACCATATCGACCGGTGTGGGACCAGCCGGCAGCAGTCGGTTCTCCACGCGGATATGCGCTCCGCTGTCGGAGGAATCGTAGATCGGCCGGTTCCAGCGCCACACTGTGCCATTGTGCAGATTGAGTTCGTAGAGCTTCGGGGCATCGGCCGAGCTGAACTCGACGAAGTCCTTGATCTCCGGCAGCAGCGGCGGGAAGTAGCGGACGTTCTCCTCGAAGAGGTCGAATACGCTCGTGATCCAGCGTTCACCGAACCACACCCGCGGACGTACCCCCTGATTGACCAGTTCCGGGGTTCGGGTGTCAATGGACTGGCTGAACACGGGGATCCGGGATTCGTGCCAAAGCCTGCGGCCGACGAACAGAGGGGAGTTCGCGCCCATTGCGACCTGTGCTGCAGCGATCGCCTGAGACGCGTTCCACGCCTCGGCGAATTTGTTGGGCGCGACCTGCAGATGCAGCTGCATCGAAGTGCATGAGGCTTCGGGCGCGATGTCGGAGAACTCGTGCTTGTACTTCTCCTCACCGTCGAGTTCGATGCGAACGTATTCGCCGCGCGCATCGATAACCGAATTGCTCAGAGCCGCGTACCGGTTCTCATCGGTCATCCACGTCGACTCGGTGAGGAACTGGGTCGAAAGCGTCGGCAGCGTTCCGATCGATGCGACCTTCAGCCCTTCCGCCTCGGCGGCTTTCTGGGCCCTCTCCAGCCGATGTGCGACTCCGGACTCCAGAGTCTTGAGTCCGCGCCCGGCGACCTGCAGCACAGGATGGTTGAGTTCGAGGTTGAAGCCGCCGATCTCGGACTGGTATTCGTCGCCGAGGTGCTTGAGAACCTTTGTATTGTTCAGACTCGGCTGATTGTTCTCATCGACGAGGTTGAGTTCGAGCTCCAGACCGATCGTGCCCGCAGACTTGAACTCCGCATGCCGCAGGTACGTGTCGAAGAGCTCGAGGTTCTCCGCGAGCTTCTCCCGATACAGCGTGCGTTCTTCCGGCGTGTACCGCTTGGAATTGACTGCCTCACCCATGGGT
This sequence comes from Brevibacterium sp. CBA3109, assembly GCF_040256645.1. Classification (NCBI taxonomy): domain Bacteria; kingdom Bacillati; phylum Actinomycetota; class Actinomycetes; order Micrococcales; family Brevibacteriaceae; genus Brevibacterium; species Brevibacterium koreense. The sequence continues at coordinate 3,386,610 of NZ_CP158281.1, forward strand.
CAAGCAAACCACAGGCTGAGGCGGTTTGCGTAGGCTATTTCCGTCACACGATGCGGACACTGCAACCGCCCTTGCAGGCCTCATCGTAGAATCGGGCCATGACTACCTCTCAGTCCTCAGAGCTCCAGTCCGCTGACCTCGTTGCCAAGGCCACCGACCGCCTCCCCCTCATCCTCGATGACATCAAACGCGTCATCACGAAGGAAACACCTTCTCACGACAAAGAAGCTGTGGCCGCCGGTGCCCACGACTTCGTCGAACTGCTGCGTGAACGCCTCGGTGCGTCGGCCGAGGTCATCACCATCGATGACACTGCCCATGTGCGGCTGCGTTTCGGCTCGGGGCCGGCCCGCGTCGTCCTCCTCAACCACCAGGACACGGTGTGGCCGCACGGGACCTTAGACCGCATCCCCTTCTCCACCGACGACGGAATCCTGCGCGGGCCGGGCAGCTTCGACATGCTCACCGGGGCGATCATGAGCATCCACGCGAGCGCGATCCTGAGCGAGCAGCTCGGCGAGAGTGCCCTCGACGGTCTGTCGATCCTCGTCACCGGCGATGAGGAGATCGGGTCGATCTCGTCCTCGGATCTCATTCGCGCCGAGGCGGCCGAGGCGAAGGCCGTGTATGTGATGGAGGCGAGCGCCGGGGGTGCGCTCAAACTCGAACGCAAGGGCACGAGCAACTACACACTCGTCTTCACGGGCAAGGCCTCCCATGCCGGGCTCGAACCGGAGAAGGGAATCAACGCGGGCATGGCACTGGCCCTGCATCTGCCCCTCGTCGCCGATCTCGCCAACCCTAAGGAGGGGACATCTGTGGTGCCGACCGTGATCAGTGCGGGCACCACCTCGAACACGGTCCCCGCCGAGGCACGTGTCGATGTGGATGTGCGTGCACGCACCGCCGCCGAACTCGACCGAGTCGATGCCGCCATGCGTGAGCTCGCCACACGGCCCCAACTCGAGGGCTCGTCGATCGAGGTCATCGGCGGAATCAACCGTCCACCGTTCGAGCGCGAGCAGTCGGCGACACTCTTCGATCGCGCCACTGCCTTGACCGCTGAACTTGGTCTGGCCGCTCCCGAAGGTGTCTCCGTGGGCGGCGCCTCGGACGGTAACTTCACCGCCGGCGACGGCATCGCGACACTTGATGGTCTGGGTGCCGTGGGCGATGGTGCACATGCCGAACACGAGCACGCCGTCATCGCTGAGATCGCCCCGCGCACCGCTCTGCTCGCAGCCCTCATCGCCGATCAGCTCAAGGGCTGAAGCGAGGCAGTCACGTGATCGGGTAGCCCGCGACCCGCATATCCTCCGGGTTCTTCATGGTGAAGAGCCAGTCGCGCAAATGCGGGTCGGGGACGATCTCGTCACGGGCACTGAGGTGATCGTGGCCGACGAGGTAGTAGTGGCAGTCGAAGCGATCGAGGATGCGCATCAGCTGCGCGGGCTGCGCCCTCTCTTCGAGAACCTCGCACAGGATGTCCGGCTGCAGTGTGCCCAACAGTTCCCGACCGTTGTCGAGGACATCGTTCTCCGCACCCTCAACGTCGATCTTCACCGTCACCTGCGGGTGACCGGGCGGCAGGTCCGGGAGGAGCTCGTCGAGGCAGGTGAAGTGCACCTGCGCACCGGAGTCGAAGTCCATGCCCGCCCCGTAGAACGACGGCAGAGCCGAACCCCCGTCACCAGTGGGTACGTGCATCGTGGTGCCGGTCTTGCCGACCCCCGTCGGATGCACGCTCACCCGATCGCCGAGGTGATTGCGGGCAATGTTCTTCTTCAGCCCGGTGACGACGGCAGGGATGATCTCGAAGGAGTGGGCGACCGCGGCCGGATTCGCGGCCAGAACCGCCATCGTGAATACCCCGGTGTAGGCACCGATGTCGAGGAACACGTCCGCGTCGCGGGACAGTTCGACCATGAGGTCGAGCGCGAAGGCGTCCTCTGCCTCCGTCCGGCGACCCTTGCCCCAATAGAATTCCTTGGCGATCTCACAGCGAAATGGATCGACGAGGTAGAAGCCGGCGCCTCCGGCACGCCCGCGCACCTCGGTGAGTCCGATCGGTGCGGGCAGTCTGCCGACCTTGATGCCGTTGATGTGGGGTGCCAGCGTCCTCAGCATCGGGTGGAGATACGGTTGCGCGAGTGCAGTCTTGACGGGCAGTTTGAGTCCGAACCACTTCTGCTTCCGGCCTTTGAGCGACCGCAGGTAGTCGTTCACGTAGCTCTCCCTCGATTGAGCGGAACCTTTGATTCACAGTACCAATGTCGAGACCGCTGTCTCTAGAGGCAGCACAGTCATGAGACGAACAATGCAAGCTGCCGGTATGGTCCGCCCACACTGCCGTTGTGGTCCCCTCTGTCCCATACTCCAACGCCTGCCGAGGCAGCTCTGCAAGTGGTTATAAGCTGGGTCACAGGATCATCGGACCCGATCACAAAGAAGGTGCATGGCGCATGAAGCTCAAGTCAATCACTCTCCACCAGGTATCCATTCCCCTCGTCACCCCCTTCGAGACCTCGTTCATGCGAGAGACGGAGAAGGACTGCTACCTCGTCGAGGCCACCTTCGATACTCCGAAGGGTGAGATCACGGGGTGGGGAGAGTCGGTGGCGATGATCTCCCCGCTGTACTCCTCTGAGTACGTGGCATCGGGCATCGATGTCACAAAGCGATGGCTGGCACCGATCCTCTTCGACGTCGACGGCCTGACGGCGGAGACCGTGTCCTGGCACCTGCGTCACGTGATCGGTCACCCGATGGCGAAGTCAGCGCTGGAGATGGCAGTCATCGAGGCCCAGCTCAAACTCAATGACCAGTCCTTCAAGAGCTACCTGGGTGGCGTCGTCGACTCCGTTCCCTCCGGAGTCTCTGTGGGCATCCAGGACTCAGTCGAAGACACCGTCAAGGTCATCGGCGGTTACCTGGAAGAGGGCTACGCCCGCATCAAGCTCAAGATCAAACCGGGCAAGGACATTGCGCCCGTCGCCGCGGTGCGCAAGGCCTTCGGAGACGACTTCGGCTTCCAAGTCGATGCCAATGCCGCTTACACTCTCGTCGATGCCTCACACCTGCGCAGGCTCGATGATTATGGCCTCCTCCTCATCGAACAGCCCTTGGGCGAGGCCGACATCCGCCAGCACGGGGAGCTCGCGAAGCTGATGGAGACTCCCATGTGTCTGGACGAGTCGATTGACTCCGCTGAAGCCGCCGCCGATGCGATCTCCATGGGTGCGGCCGCCGTCATCAACATCAAGCCCGGGCGAGTGGGCGGCTTCATCGAAGCGAAGAAGATCCACGACCTCTGCGCCGCCCATGGTGTGGCCGTTTGGCACGGTGGAATGGTCGAGACCGGTCTGGGCCGGGCCGCCAATGCCGCACTGGCATCTCTGCCCGGTTTCACGCTGCCCGGAGACATCTCGGGATCGAATCGCTTCTTCCACGAGGACATCACCGAAGAGATCGTCATGTATGACGGCAAAGTCGACGTGCCCACAGGTGTCGGCTTCGGTGTGTCGATCAACCCCGCGAGACTCGAGAAGTTCCGCACCGACTCGGTGGGGATCCTCCCGCAGAGCTGAAGCGACCAGACGGCATAAAGTGAACCGCGGTTTCAAACTGTCGTTGCAACACCTCTGCATGAGAGGTAGTTGCCATGGTCCGCAGCGGAGCACCGTCGACAGTGCCGTCGGCTCAGTTGTGGGTATGTGTCTCCCGCGCCGCGTCCTTCGCCCTGTCGAACTGGAACGTCGAGTGTTCTATCGCGACCTTGAAGTGCTCAGCCAGGCATTCCTGAAGCGCGGTGAGTATTCGCGGGGCGTGACCGTCGTAGAAGCATTCATCAGCGAGGACCACATGCGCGGTGAGCACTGGGAGGTTCGAATCGATGCGCGTCACGTGAAGATCGTGGACTTCTTGGACGTGCTCGACTCCTTCAATGTGCATCTTGACCTTGTCGAGGTCGAGTTCCCTGGGGGCGACCTCGAGCAGGATCGAACCGGTCTCTTTCAGGATGGAGAAGGCCCGGGGCACGATCAGCGCTGCGATGAACAGGGCTGCCACCGCATCGGCCCGCGTCCAGTCGAAGAGCCAGATCGAGACGGCAGCGAGGATGACGGCGACAGAACCCAACGCATCGGCGATGACCTCGAGGAATGCGGCCCTCAGATTGAGCGACTGCTCTTTGGAAGAACTGAGGATGATGATCGACACGATGTTGCCGACCAGTCCGACGGCACCGAAGAGCATCAGTTCCGGGCCCGGCACCTCGGGCGGGACGAAGAAGCGACGGATGCCTTCGATAAGGCTGTAGACACCGAGCCCCAGCAGAAGAGTCGCCTGCGCTCCGGCGGCAAGCACTTCGGCCCGGCGAAAACCCCAGGTCTTCTGACCCTTCGGCGGCTTCCGGACCAGGGTGGCGGCGAAGAGCGCGATCCCGATGCCGATGAGGTCAACGGAATTATGTCCGGTGTCGATCAGCAGCGCCAGGCTGCCCGTCATAATCGAGCCGATCACCTGGAAGACGAAGATCACCAGAACGATGCCGAAGACGATCGCCAAGCGTCGACGCGATCCTGAGGTGTGCGAGTGGTCGTGTGCCATGGGAACCTCCTATACAATCACATTAACATATGCGCATGTCTTTATGAATGAGCGCATCATCACGTGATCTCACCGCACTTCGGTTCCCGACACTCATCCAGCTCCGGCTGCCGACAGCCACCGCCGAGGCGGGACCTGGGGAATAGAACCCGAACGAGAGAGCGTACGTGCCCGGCAGCAGCCGCCGAGCACGTACGCGTCAATTCTGCACAGAGCCAGCAGTTCACCCCCGTGCGGTGTGAGTGCCGGTCAGAGCACAGATCATTTCTTGTCGGGACCGCCCGAGCCGCCCTTCGGCCCGTTCGAGCCTGAGCCGTCCGAATCACCGTCGCGGCCGTCGCGGCGGCGCAGCGCATCGGCAATGTAGGACTGCACATCGATTCCGGTGGCTTTCTTCACGTCATCACCGATATGGGTGAGGTCGAGTTCACCGTTCTCGTCGAGGTAGTCCTTCGGATCGAAGTTCCCACCCGACCATGCGCTGGGATCTCCCAGACCGGAAGGCTTCGACCCACCGCGATTCGAGCGACCCGAGCGACCCGGCTGGCCACCGTGTCCCTCGGAGATCTCACCTTCGACGACCTGATCGTCACCGTCAGCATCACTGCCGTCCGCAGAACCCGACCCAGCGAAGTCCCCCGTTCCGTCGTGGTCCCCCGCGTCATCAGACGCGGACGTGCCGTCGCGGCCCCCGCCGGTGGTGGACTTCGAATCGCCCTGGTGCTGAGCTTTGCTGACCAGATCGCTGAGGTCGATGCCTGTGGTGCCGCGCACGACCTCGAGAACTTGGGCGAGGTTGTTCGACACCGAGTTCGCCAGCTTGGATTCTCCGTCGGTCGAGACGATCGAGAGGTCCTTGATGTTCGCGTATGGTGCGACGAGCTCACCCGCGATGGTCGGCAGGACCTCGAGGACCTTCGACAGCACGGCCGCATCGTTGAACTTCTTGTAGGCCTCCGCCTGAGCTTGGAGGGCCCCGGCTTCCGCCTCGCCGCGCGCCTTGATCGCATCAGCCTGGGCCTCACCCTCAAGCCGAATGGCCTCAGCGTCCTTGGACCGGCGGTGCAGCTCAGCGGCTGCCTCGGCCCGGCCCTGAGCTTCGACGTCATAGGCACGCGCATCGGCATCTGCCTGCTGGCGGTACCGCTCCGCATCGGCAGGACGCCTGACCTCAGCATCGAGCTGTTCGGCGCGCAGCTCTGCGGCCTCCTTCGCGACGATTCGGTCGCGCTCGAGCAGCTTCTGCTTCTCCGCCGCGTTCGCCAGCGGACCGGCATTGTCGGCACCTGCCTGACGCTGATCTGCTTCTTCTTTCAGCGCCGCGCGACGCAGTGCAAGCTGCTGCTGCTGTTCGGCGATGGCCTGATCGGTCAGCGCCTGCTGCTTCTGTGTCTCCTCTGTCTGCAGCGCTTCTTCAACGGCCGAGGCACGGCTGGCGTTCGCCTCGGCGATGGCAGCGTTCTTCGCGACCTCGGCCGCCTGTGGGCGACCCCAGTCCTTCAGGTAGCTGCCCTCATCCTCGACCGCGGAGATCTGGAACGTATCGATGACCAGACCCTGGTTGTTCATCGAATGTGCGGATTCCTCCTGCACTTGGGCGGCGAAGGAGGCACGGTCCTGGATGATCTGCTCGACGGTGAGCGTACCGACGACAGCGCGCAGAGTGCCGGAGAGGATCTCCGTGCTGTAGGGCTCGATCTGGTCCTGCTGGTCGAGGAAGCGCTGGGCGGCCTTGCGCACATCTTCCTCGGTGCCGCCGACCTTGACCTGCGCGACGCCGTGCAGGCGCAGCGCGATACCGTTCATCGAGATGCCGTCGATGGCAACAGCGATCTGGCGCGATGACAGCGACAGAGTGAATGCCTTCTGCACGATCGGGTAGACGACCGATCGACCGCCGATGATGATGCGGCCGCTGCCGCCGAGCCCGGACGCATTGCGGCCAGTGATGATGAGCGCCTCAGAGGGGGAGGCGATCTTGATCGAGCGCATGATCACGAAGAACGCGATCAGGGCGATGATGACTATGACGCCGATGACTCCGGCGCCCACGATGAAATCCATCCTTGGGCCTTTCCGAGATTCGATGGTGGAAGGGGCCGGACAAGGTGAGACCACAGCGTCCGTTGTGTTCATCCTATGCGAGGGCTCAACCCTTGCACAGAATGGTCTGGCGCCGAGGTGGTTCGGCCGTCCCTACGATGATCAGTTCATCGCCGAGGTTGGCCTGAGGTTCACTGACCCCATTCGCCGGGAGGGCCGAGGAGCAGCAGCCCACTGAAGACGATGACGACGAGGATGAGTCCGACACCGATGGCCAGGAACGGTGAGCGGATCGCCCAGGAAGTCAGCTTTTCGAACCAGTTGCGTGGGGTGCGTCCGTTCGCGCCCAGACCCCAGTCACCCTCGAGTGCTCCGGTCTTTTCCACGGATCGTTCGAAGGGAATCGTAGCGTAGGGAATGATGGCCGATCCCAGGCCCGTGGCGATGCGCTTCTTGCTCCACATCTGCGAGGTTCCCACGCCGATGACGGCGATGACGAAGCAGATGAAGACGAACCCGTGGATTCCGCCGCCGATGCGCACACCGATCTCGGTGATATGGGTGTATTTGAGGATCATGCCGATGATGAGCAGTGTCCAGGTGATGGTCTCCGCGACGGCGAAGATCTTGAAGAAGAGTTTGGGAGTCACAGGAGTCCATTGTGCCCGACCAAGATGGGCAGGTACTGAACGACTCCACCGACTGAGCGGAGGCGTCTCACTGCAGCGGATGAATGGGCACGCGGGCCAGCAGACTTATTCAGTCACCGGCCCACGTGGCATTCAGGGGATGCTCAGGCCTTGCGGCGGCGAGCTCCCATGGTCATGATCACACCGAGCACGATGAGTGCTCCGGCCGAGATCACCAGAGGCAGGGCCTCATTACCTGTGCGTGGCAGCTCTCCGCCGCCATCACCTGCGCCTGGACCGTCGCTGTCGGCAGCCAGGACCTCGAACGAACCGGACAGCGGGTCACCGCCCTCGCAGTCGACCGTGACTTCATAAGTGCCGACATAGGTTGCCGCCTTGGACTCATCGAGTCCGCGGACACCGAACTTGGCCACAGAATCGGCATCTGCCGTCGCGGTCTGCTCGAATGTCTCGATCGCGCCGTTCTGCGGCTCCACTGTCATCGTGGCGGTGGCGTCCGGGGTGCAACCGGCAGCTGCCACCTGCACACCGCGCTCACCGACGAAATCCGCCTGGTCGATCGTGGTCGGATCGATGCTCAGACTCCGCTCGCCCGGGGCATCCGTCGGCGTCTCGGTAGGAGTCTCCGTCGGCGAATCCGTCGGCGGAGTGCTCGGCGGATCGGTCGGGGCCGGTGCATCGCGGAGATCGTAGGCCAGCGTATGCACCGCATAGGCGATGGCTGGGGAGAAGATGTCGAGAGACTCCCGGCTCACGTTCTCGATCGTGTCAGTGGGCTGATGGTAGTTGGTGTCGTGCTTGTCGCCAACGGTTCCACCGAACATGTCGGCCTCCTCCGGCGTCTTCGTGCCATCGGCCCCGGAGAACAGACCACTGGAGGGAATGCCGTTGTCGATGAAGGCCTGGTAGTCCGAGCGTCCTGAGAAGTCCGTTCCGACGTTGGGCTGATCCTTCGTGTCGAAGTAGTCGGTGAAGACCTTCTCGAGCTCCGCCGAGCCCTCGGGCACGCTGACCCCATCGGGGATGGGCACATCGGAGCCGTCGGAGTCCAGCGTGCCGACGATGTAGTTGTCGGATCCGATCATGTCGAAGTTCATGTACGACTTGACCTTCGAGAGTTCTGCCTCGTTGAGGCTCTCCACGTAATGGGTCGAGCCGACGAGCCCGACCTCTTCCGCGGCCCACCAGCCGAAGCGGATGGCGTTGTCGGCTTCGGTCGGCTGCTCTGCCAGTGCTTCGGCGCTGGCCAGCAGTGCCGCCGATCCGGACCCGTTGTCGTTGGCCCCCGGCCCATCGGCGACACCATCGAGGTGGGCGCCGAACATCTGGACATTATCATGATCGCCGGCCTTGGTTTCGGCGATGACGTTCCAGGTCGTCGAGGTGGTGTATTCGGTTTCGAGGGTGAAGTCCGCCAGCAGCGGCTCCCCCTCGACAGCCCCTTCAATCTTGGTCAGCAGGTCATTGCCCTCGTTATAGCTGACACCGACGGTGGGTGCACCGTTCTCGACGCGTTCGCCGAGGGTGGCATTGAGTGCCTCATCGGGTGCAGAGGTGTCGTTGTTGTAGAGGACGACTGCTGCGGCTCCGGCATCCGTGGCCGCCTGGGTCTTCTCCCCGAAGGCGCAGCTGCCGCGTGCCACCAGGACGAGTGCGCCCTCGGCGCTGTCGTCGAAGTCGCTGGCCTCGCAACCCAGCTGGCCGCCGGCCAGGTCGCTGTAGTCGTCGTCGACCGGCAGCGCCACGGACAGATCGGTCAGGGGTTCTTCGGTGCCCTCGGTGAAGCTGGCCGGGGTGACCTGGAGCTTCTCGCCGTCCACGCTGACAGCGACCTCGCCGAATGCCTGGTCACCGACCTCGAAGGCCTGTCGTTCGACGTCGAAGGCACCCGTGGCCTCGAGAGTCTGCTCGACGTATTCGACTGACTCCTCGTAGCCGGGCGTCCCCAGGGCGCGGAATCCCTCCTCGGAGTGGGAGGTCGAGATATCGGAGATCTTCTGCAGATGGTCCATCACGGCGTCGCCGGTGACGCCCATATCGGTGTGTTCGGTCGGTCCCGCGTTCCCAGCAGCCAGTGCCGGACTGAATCCGCCGAGAGCCAGACCGGCGGCGGCGGTGATCGCCAACCATGTTTTGGTACGCAACTTCATAGAGTTCCTTTCGCTCCTCAGGTGCCAGACGAACCATGGCTGCTTTTCGCACACATCTGCGAGCGGGCATCTCTGACCGCGTCCGGTCCTGGACCGAACGTCACCCACCGGGTAATCGCAGCGCACGAATAGCTGAGCGCGAACCGGAGACACCGAGGCTGTCAGAAGTTCACAACAGCAGCGGTGCCAACCTGTCGAGCTCAAGGGGAAGCTTGATTCTCCCGTTTCGCAATGTATTCGCCATTGGTAACGAAATACATACATCTATAACGAAACGGTGACACAACTCACATTGAGCTTTAATCTAGCCCATCCCCTGGATGCTTGAGGTAACGAATCGATAACAACCGATACTTCGTCGATTGCGCAAGTATTGAATTCAATCACCTACTCCAAGTAGAATCTGATCAGTGATGAACAACGAATCAACGGTCCCCGACGCGCTCCATGAGCCCGATCGCAGGACAATCAGACGCTGGCAGAGATACCTTGCCAATGAGCGGCTCGAGGAGCGCGTCTACCGCGATCTGGCCGAGCGCCGCTCCGGCGAAGATCGGGAGATCCTGCTGGCCCTGGCCGCCGCCGAATCCCGGCATCAGGAGCATTGGATCGACCTCCTCGGCGAGCACGCACAGAAGAAGCGGGCCCCCGACCTGGTCACTCTGGGACTGGCGTTCCTGGGTCGACTGTTCGGGTCGGTCTTCGTCCTCGCACTGGCGCAGCAGTCGGAGACGAGCTCACCGTATGACGACGACGAGGCGGCATCGGCAGAGATGGCCGCCGACGAACGGATCCACGCCGAGGTCGTCCGCGCTCTCGCCGCCCGCTCCCGGGCCCGACTGTCGGGCAATTTCCGGGCCGCCGTCTTCGGCGCCAATGACGGACTCGTGTCGAACCTCGCACTCGTTCTCGGCGTCGGCGCCGCTGGCGTGGGCAACCAGGTCATCCTGCTCGCCGGCGTCTCCGGCCTGCTCGCCGGGGCACTGTCCATGGCGGCCGGAGAGTACATCTCCGTGCGGTCCCAGCGTGAGCTGCTCGATGCGTCGACACCGGATCCTGAATCACGCCATGCGCTGGCCGATCTCAACATCGACGCCAACGAGCTCGCTCTCGTCTTCCGCGCCAGGGGCATGGACTCCCCCGAAGCCGATGCTCAAGCACATAGGACGATCGCCGCGGCCAAGAACAAGAAGGCACCTCAGCTGCCCAACCTTGATGCAGGAGTCGACCGCGCCGAACTGGGCACCGGTCTGGGCGCATCGCTGTCGAGCTTCGGATTCTTCTCCTCGGGCGCGCTCATCCCGATCCTGCCTTATATCTTCGGCATGTCCGGCCTGCCCGCGGTGATTGTTTCTGCGGGCCTCGTCGGCATCGCGCTCCTCTTCACCGGCGGCACCGTGGGCCTCCTGTCTGGAACCGCTCCGGCACCACGTGCGCTGAGGCAGCTTGCAGTGGGATTCGGAGCAGCGGCCGTAACCTACGCCCTCGGGCTCCTCTTCGGCGTCAGCACAGGCTGAGCACAGCGGGCTCGGCGAAGGTTTCCCGAGAACCTAGACTGTCGGTATGACCGATGCCCTTGTCCTCATCAACCCTGCCGCGTCCACCGTCGAGGTGGCCGATCTCGGTTCCCCGCAGCTTCCCGTCACGGATCTGTCGGCACATCGTGGCGACGGCATCTTCGAAACCGTTCTCGTGCGCATCAGCGGTGGAGTAACCGTGGTATCTCATGATCGCCATTTCGCACGATTCCGCGCGTCCGCCTCGGCGCTGGGTCTGCCCGATCCGGAACCGGAACTGTGGGACCGCGGCCTCGACACCGTGATCTCCGAGGTGCGCGCAAAGGATCCGACCATCACCGAGTTCGGGGTCCGCTACGCACTTTCACGCGGCACCCAGAACTCAGACGGAAGCCAGAGCCCTCGGGGGTGGGCATTCAACGTACCCGTCGACGAAAAGATCAGGCGAGCACGAGCACAGGGCATCTCCGCCGTCAGCCTCGATCGTGGCTACGACGCCTACCTTGGAGGTAAGGCACCCTGGCTGCTCATAGGAGCCAAGACCTTGTCCTATGCGGTCAACCAGGCTGCCGGCAGGCATGCGGCGGAGCAGGGTGCAGATGAGGCCCTGTTCGTCTCCCATGATGGCGTCGTCCTCGAGGGTCCGACATCCAACCTCATCATTCGACGAGGCGAGCGCCTCCTCACACCGCCCCCGGAAGCAGGCCTGCTGTCGGGGACGGCCCAGCGGCTGGTCTTCGACCATGCTGCAGAGCTCGGACTCAGTGCCGAATATGCGGACTTCGGCCTCAACGACGTGATCGAGGCCGATGGCGCTTGGTATGTGTCCTCGATGCGCACGGCCGTGTCACTCATCCAGCTGGACGGGAACCCGATCCCGCGGGACGAGAAACTTACGGCGGAGCTTCAGACGCTGATCATGGCCGGTTGACGCCATCGGTCGGATCCGCTGCCGACCGGCCCGCTTCGCGTCGGTTCGCTGTGGGCCGATGAGACGGCACGACCACCGTCAGGACCAACGCGCGGATGCATGCGCCGCAGCCCGCGAACCACAGAATCCAGAAGATCTCAGCGAGCAAGGGGAAAAGCCCCAGAATGAAGCTCAGCGCGCCGAAGACGAACAGCCCGGTGATGACCGTGACTTTCCATTTGCTGAGCATCCCTGCTCCCCTCGTGCACTGAAGCTTCACTCTACCGGTCGCGTGAGCCCCGCACATCCCTCGAAAGTATGAAGTTCTGCCTCCTGCGTATGAGTGGATCGCCTGCGCTAGTGTGGTCACGTACGGATTCGCACCCCAGCGACATCTGCGCGACAGATCATCGTCGCAGGCACAGCGTCTAACGAAAGGACACGAGCATGGGAAAGCTCGCATGGCAGGTCATCGGCGTCGGAGCGCCCATCGTGGCAACATTCGCGGCTCGCAAGGCGTTGACCTTCGCTTGGGAGAAGTCGACCAAACGTCCCGCACCGAACAACCCCGTCGATGACGAGATCTCGATGTCCGAGGCCCTGGCCTGGACCATCGTCTCCGGCGTCGGTGTCGCCGTGGCTCGGCTCGTCGTGCAGCGTATTGCCACCAGCGCAGTGCGCAACAGCTTCGGCGACGAGGCTCTGCCCAAGAAGTTCCGCAAGCCGATCGAAGAAGACGTCGACTGACCAGTCGGCACCACTGATCGTTCAGCACCGCCGACCAGACAGCCTCGCTGATCACTCAGCCGTAGAGCCGGTCGACAATCCCGGCCAGATCCACAACAGCGATCTGGCCGGGTGCCGACGACTCCCCCAGCTGCGCAAACGTTGCGCAGCTTCCGAAATCCGCGCCCATGACCCGACTGGTCCTGCCCAGCTGACCCATCGAGATTCCGAGTACGGGAACCGCAAGAGCCTCCTCCGCGAGTGCGGTAGCCCGCAGGAGCTCCGCGACATCCGCACGGGTCACCGGCATCATCGCAATCTTCGCCACATCTGCCCCAGCCGCAGCCATCGTGGTGAACGTAGCTGCCAATGACTCGGCCGAGTCCGTTCGGGCGAAATTGTGGTGTGAGGCCACCACCGACAGCCCCCGGTCGTGCGCCATGTCGATGAGCTCTGCCGCACCTCTGCGATCGATTTCGACATCGAGGGCCCACGTAGTTCCTGCAGTCGGGATCGCCGGCCCGGACGCTCCAGACAGTCCGGACGATTCAGACAGCCCGGTGATGATTGTCGTGAGAATCTCTGTGTAGACGTCTTCGCTCACATCGGCACTACCGCCCTCGAACCCCGTCCGCAAGGTGATGAGCACCGGAAGCCCTGCCGTGCTCACGTGCGCGGCCAAGCCCAGAACCGCCTCGGCGAACTCCTGGGGAGCAGCCGCGCGGGACCCCGCACGGCACTCTTCCGCGATACTGGCGAGCACGGGATCGATGCGCCATTCGATGACGTCGACGACTCCGGCATCGGTGATGGCCCTGCACTGCCGTGCGATCTCCTCGGGTGCAGTTGCTTGGACAGGAACGATGATGGCCGGGCGCCGCGAATCGACAGCAACCCGGTGGCCTGCGGCATCATTGAGGAACGGCAATTGCTTCATGGCCCAAGCCTAGATGCTGGGGCCCCGCACCAGGGAAGAGGAACACCACGTGGAGACCAGGGACCAGCTCACCATCATCACGCGCGACGGCTTCCCGCTCACGATCCAGGTCAGCGGCCCACCCGAGGCACCGGCCCTGCTCCTCCTCCAAGGGCAGTCGAACTCTCACGAATGGTGGGACGAATTGCGCTCGGACTTCGAGCCCCAGTTTCGCACCGTCACCTTCGACTACCGCGGCACCGGCGGCAGCCGCGGCGAACTGACCGAACTCTCGACTGCCAGCTTCGCAGCCGATGCCGTCGAGGTTCTTGACCATATGGGCATCACACGCGCTGCCGTCTACGGAACGTCGATGGGTGGGCGCATCGCTCAGATGCTGGCATTGAACTTCCCCGACCGCGTCAGCGCACTTGCTCTGGGGTGCACGACGCCCGGAGGGCCGAATTCCGTCAAACGGCCCCGGGAGGTGGGTCAGTCCTTGGCACGACTGCGCGGTCGCGAACACACCCAGTACCTGTTCTCGCTGTTCTACACCCCGAGCTGGACGGTGGCCCCGAGGTACAGCAAACTGCTCGGCGATGACACGATGACCACTCAGGAGTCCGCGGCGCATCTGCGCATCAGCGCCGGACACAATGCCTGGGACCGCCTGCCGCAGATCACTGCTCCGACGCTCATCGTCCACGGCGACGACGACCTGATGAATCCCGTCGAGAACGCACGCCTGCTGCATGAGCGCATTCCGGGCTCCCGGATCCTCATCTGCCCCAGTGGTCGGCACGGCTTCTTCGAAGAGTTCGCCGAGGTGGTCAACCCCGAGATCATCGGGTTCCTGAGTGCTGCTTCCTGAGTGTCCCCTGGGCCGCAGCGGGTTCTCTTCGAAGAGCTGACAGCCTTGTTCCACATCAACAGTCGCCATCATGTAACAAATCGGATAAGGCCATACCTATGTGCCTCAAGCATAGTTTGTAACAATCAAGTAACGCCTGTTTGCACATCATCCCAGGTCAGAGGGGTCGTCAAGTCCGCCACTCCGCGTTCTATCGACAAAACTACTGCCGAAAACTCTGAACAAATCTACAATGAGTAGTGAGATATCCGTGTGCGGTGAGGCTAGTGAGCGATCGACCCAGTTCGGACCGACCACAACCGCATCGCAAAACGGGGGTGCAGCCTCTCGTTCTTGCGGAGAGTCAAGAATGTAAGGAGGAAAAGCGTGAGCGTTGTCAAAGCATCACACGTTTACAAGGTCTTCGGTAAGCGCCAGAATGAGGTCGTCAAACGCCTCGACGAGGGCGCAGATCGCAATGACCTGACCAAGCTGGGCATGGCGGCTGTGATCGACGCGAGCTTTGAGGTCGAAGCCGGTGAAATCTTTGTAGTCATGGGACTGTCCGGTTCCGGCAAATCGACCCTGATCCGCACCCTGAACGGACTGTGGCCGACCACAGCAGGATCCGTCGAGGTCCTCGGAACAGATATCGCCAAGGCCGATGCGTCCACCCTGCGCGAGGTGCGCGGGAAGCACGTCTCGATGGTGTTCCAACACTTCGCGTTGCTACCTCACCGGACTGTGCGCGAGAATGCAGCGTACTCGTTGGAGGTCCAGGGCATTCCCAAGGCGAAGCGCTTGGAGAAGGCCGAAGAATGGCTGAAAGCCGTCGGCCTCGACGGCTGGGGAGACAAATATCCGCAGCAGCTGTCCGGCGGCATGCAGCAGCGCGTCGGTCTGGCGCGCGCACTCGCGGCCGAAACAGACATCCTGCTCATGGACGAGGCTTTCTCTGCCCTGGACCCTCTGATCAGGCGCGAAATGCAGGAACAGCTGGTCGAGCTCCAATCGCGTCTGAACAAGACAATCATCTTCATCACCCACGATCTCAACGAGGCGATGTTCCTCGGTGATCGAATCGCCGTCATGCGTGACGGACGCATCGTACAGATCGGCACCGCGGAAGAGATCCTCACCGAGCCGGCTGACGACTACATCGCAGAGTTCGTCCAGGACGTCGACCGCACCCGTGTCCTGACCGCCTCGTCGATCATGCGCGAGACAAAGGCGACGATCAACATCGATTCGGGACCACGTCTGGCGATGAAGACGCTGGAGGACAACAACTCCTCCGGTCTCCTCGTCCTCGATGACAGCAGAACGGTGTTGGGGCTGATCAGCGACCGAGCTGTAGTCAAAGCCGTGCGCGAGGGCCACCAGACGATTCATGAGATCGTCGAGAAGACAGACCTGTATACGGTTCGCCCCGACACTCCGATTTCTGAGCTCTTCGCGCCCAGCTCCACGGCCAAGGTGCCGCTGACGGTTGTCGATGACAACAGCCGGCTTCTCGGGATCATCCCCCGCGTCGCACTGCTCAACTCAATGGCCGATCCCGGACCGTCGACGGGCGAGATCCCGACCGTCGCGGATGCGCCTGAGCCGCTCCTCGAATCGCCGACTGCCGGAGCATCGGATAACGACGAAGCTGCAGCATTCGAGAATGAGCAGAACACCCCGAGTGCCGTCGCCGGCGCTGTGGCAGAAGCAGGCAGCGACATCACAGGAGATTCCAACAATCCTGAAGGGAGGAACCTCTGATGGACTTCATGAATCCCCGGCTTCCGCTCGGTAGCTGGGTCAGCAGTTTTCTCGACTGGTTCACGAGCACGTTCCAATGGCTGCTCGATTTCATCAACCTGGTTCTCGGGGGCCTGTACGACTTTCTGTATATGGCCTTCTCTTCGCCCATCTACCTCGTGATGATCCTGATCTTGGCGGTCATCGCCCATTTCTCGGCCGGGTGGAAGGTCGCGGTGTTCACACTCATCGGCTTCTACTTCGTTCGCGCCCTCGATCAGTGGGACAACACGATGTCAACGCTTGCGCTGGTCATCGTCGCAGTCATCGTCGCGCTGCTCATCGCCATCCCTCTCGGCATTTTGTCTGCGAAGGTCAGCTGGGTCTCGACCGTGGTCAAACCCGTCCTCGACTTCATGCAGTCGATGCCGGCCCTGGCCTACCTAGTGCCGGCGATCCTCATGTTCGGCATCGGTCAGACTCCAGGCGCGATCGCGACGATCATCTTCGCGCTGCCGCCCGGCGTCCGCCTCACCGAGCTGGCGATCCGCCAGGTCAACTCCGAAGTGGTCGAGGCCGGCCAGGCCTTCGGTGCATCACCGGGACACATCCTCGGCAAGATTCAGATCCCTCTGGCGATGCCGACGATCATGGCCGGCGTCAACCAGGTCATCATGCTCGCACTGTCGATGGTCGTCCTCGCCGGCATGGTCGGTGCTGGTGGTCTCGGTGGTGCCGTCGTCGGCGGAATCAGCTCACTCAACGTGCCACTCGCCGTCGAAGCAGGCCTGGCAGTGGTCGTCGTAGCAATCTTCCTCGATCGAGTCACGGCCGCGCTGGGGCAGAGAACACCCATTGAACGGGCCCGAAAGGCCGAAGCAGCATCTTCCTGATCCATGCAGTTCAAGCAACAAAGGAGAAACTCATGAAAACGACAACATTGACCAAGCTCGGCGGAATCCTCGCCGCCAGCGCCCTCGCTCTTACTGCCTGCGGTGCTTCCAACTCGGGTGGTGAACCTGCCGGCGGCGGCGACGAGACCAAGGCAGGGGACCGGGACTGGTCCGACTGCAAACCGGGCGACGGCTCGAAGGACGTCGCTGGGACCAGCGACGACAACAAGGACGTCTCGCTCGGAATCTTCAACGGCTGGGATGAGTCCTATGCCACCATCTACCTGCTCAAGAACGTCCTTGAAGACGACGGTTACAAGGTCAAGACCGATGAACTCGATGCCGGACCGATGTTCACCGGTGTGGCTCAGGGGGATATCGACTTCTTCACCGATGGTTGGCTGCCGCTGACGCACGCCAATTACATCGAGCAGTTCGGCGACGATCTTGTCGATCACGGCTGCTGGTATGACAATGCGAAACTCACCATCGCCGTCAACGAGGACTCACCGGCCAAAACCATCGGTGACCTCAAGGACATGGGAGACGAGTACAACAACACGCTCTATGGAATTGAGGCCGGCGCGGGTCTGACGAAGACCACGAAGGAAGAGGCGATTCCTGAATACGGTCTCGACAATCTCGATTACAAGATCTCGTCGACTCCAGCCATGTTGGCACAGCTGAAGAAATCGACCGATGCTGACGAGAACGTGGCCGTGACCCTGTGGCGTCCGCACTGGGCCTACGATGCTTTCCCCGTTCGTGACCTCAAGGACCCGAAGGGTGCTATGGGAGACGCCGAGAGGATCTACAGCTTCTCCGGCAAGGATGCGGCAGATCAGCACCCCTACGTCTCACAGCTGCTGCAGAACCTCGTCCTCGACGATGACCACCTGGCCAGCCTCGAGAACCTCATGTTCTCCGAGGACCACTACAACGGCAAGGACCACGAGAAGGCCGTTGCCGAATGGCTGAAGGACAACCCGGACTTCGTCGACACGTGGAAGAAGGGCGAGCTCGCCAAGTAATTGAGCCATCCGACCGCTGGGTCGAATGACAGCCAAGCAACTGGCTGAGCCTAAAGATAGCGAGATGAGGGAGTGTTGCAGACGATTGTCTGCGACACTCCCTCATCTTCTGCGCTGAGACGCTTCGTCACAGACTTCCCAACAGGCATGCTCACAAGTTTGGCTGTCTGGCTCTGAGGGTCCTGTGGCACTCTCGACCGATCCCTCCGCGTGCGCTAAGTTGTCTGTGACGGGCTCGGCAGACTCCGGAAGCCTTAAGAGCTGATGTTGCTGATTCGACGGGGTGGAGGAGGTGCGTGATGGTCAAGGCCACGGTGACCACACCCGTCGGCCCCATCACCGTCTCCAGCAACGGATTGGCCATCGTCCGCGTCGAGTGGTGTGAACCCGATGCCAGGCCTGTGGGCAACGCCGCCATCGACACCGAACCCGAAATCTGCCCCGGAACCGATATCGGAATCGACTCGAGCACCGATGCCTCCGACCCTCTTCTCACCGAAGCACTTCGACAGCTCCGCGCCTACTTCGACGGAACCCTGAGAGCCTTCGATCTGCCCCTGAATCTGGGCCAGATCTCTGAAACTGCACGCAGGGTGCTGACTACCCTCGATGAAACGGTCGAGCCTGGCACCACCGTGACCTACGGCGAGCTCGCCCGGCGAAGCGGGGCCGGAATCCACGCACGAGGGATCGGCAGCATCATGGGGATGAACCCCCTTCCTGTGGTCATCGCCTGCCATCGCGTCGTGGCCAGCGACGGGCTGGGCGGCTATTCCGGTGGCCGCCGAGGCAACGCACTGGACACGAAGCGCTGGCTGCTCGAGTTCGAGAATGCGCTTCCCCCAACACTGTTCTGAGCAACCCCGGCGCAGCCAGCGCTTCGTGAGAATCAGCCCTCGAAGAGGCTCTGCCCGATGTACTCCCCCTCTTTGATCCCCGGCGGAATCGCCCACACACTCGACCCGATCGGCGTCGTCCACTCATTGAGCAGATCCACCTCGGCGAGGCGGCGTTGGATCGGCAGGTACTGCCTCTCGATATCGGCCTGAAACGATGCGAACAGCAGTCCTGCACCTTGCCCCGCACCCGTCTCATAGTTGAACGTGCGCCGGTGGATCTGCGTTTCCGGGCCCAACCCATCACGAGCCCTGGCCACATGCGAGGCCGCCGAGATCTTCGTCAGGCCCCGCTTGTCCACTGCGGTGAAGTCGGGAGCATCGAACTCGTCAGTTCCTGACAGCGGTGCACCCTTATCGAGGGTCCGTCCCGTCGCGAACTCACGTGCTGGTCGGTCAGCTTTGTCCCAGGTGTCGAGGTTCATCGCGATATCGCGCAGCACAAGGGTCGTTCCCCCACGCATCCATTCAGGCAGATGAGCGCCGAGGTTGGCCGGCGGTTCCCCGCGCGCGGAGTGCACAGCGTCCTTCCGGCCAGTGCTCTGCCCCCAGACGAGACGTGCGAAGTCCTCGGATCCCGGCCCCGGATTGGCCGTCCCGTCCAACTGCCCGAAGAGGTTCCGTTGGGTCTTCCCCTCCCCCTGGCTGCCATAGGAACGACGGAACCCGTCTCTCTGCCAGGCCACCTCGGCGAAATTCCGGGAATCCTTCCACAGCATCCGCCAGGCATGTGCCAAGGTCAGCGGATCATCACCGCAGATCTGCAGGAGCAGATCCCCGGTGCACCGGTCGGAGTCGAGATCGTCGATTGGGAACTTCTCCAGCGGACCCAACCATTTCGGCACAGATTTCCCACCCGCCAATTCGACGAGCCCCCGTCCGAATCCGAAGGTGACAGTCAGGCGAGCCGGATCGGAGGCAAGCTCGGGTTCGGAGTCGGCAAGTGGGCCGCTGCCCTGGGTCAGGGCGGCAGCATCGGCGGTGAGTAGTCGCAGCCAGCGGACCACATCGGCGGCTTTGATGCCGGGTTTCAGCGTCAATGCGAGGAAGTGCGCATGAGCCTGAGGAGGAGTTTCGACCCCCGACTGGTGAGGACCATAGAAGGGTACGGTGGCCGGACCGTTGGCCCCGGTGAGATCCCGGGACGGCTCGGCCTCAGCACGGTCTTCGGCACCGGAGCGCCCCACGCCGAAGCCTGCGACGGCGCCGACGACACCCGTCCCTCCCGCCGCAGCCGCCGACGCGATGAGGCGCCGGCGGCTGAAGCCATGAGGCCGCGGTGCGGGACCTGCAGATGGCTTGCCTGTGGTGTCGGTGTGATCACTGTGACCAGAGTGCTCAGGTTGGGGCTCAGTGGTCACCGTGATCCCCATGGTCCATCTCGCCGTGATCCTTCTGGCCGTGGCCCATAACCCCGTGTTCCATATCCGTGTGGTCGGCGCCAGCTCCGTCGCCCTCGTCGTCGGCTTCGCCCGGTGCGTAGTTCTCCTGCGCTCCCGAGTAGTCCTTGGCGACGGCGGTCACCGGGATGGTCTGCTGATCGGCGGTGACGAGGTCGAGAGAGATCTCTTCTCCTGGTTTGATCGGCTTCGCCAAGCCCATGACCATGATGTGGTCGCCACCGGGTTTGAGACTCAGGGATCTGCCCGCAGGGATCGTGAAGCCGTCCTTCTTCTCCTGCATCGACATGCCTCCCGAGCTGTTCTCGAGAGTTTCGTGGAGTTGGACCTCATCGGCGTCATCGTATTTGGCCGAGACGAGGTTGATGTCCTCATCACTGGTGTTCTGCAGTTCGCCGAATACAGCGGTCATGCCGTCGTCGGCTGCCTTGACCCAGGAGTTGTCGAGGCTGAGTGAATGGGCGCCGACCTGGGTTTCGCTCTTGGTTTCGGGTTCGTTCGCCTGGCTCTGGCCGCAGGCGCTGAGCCCGATCATGGCGGCAATGGACAGGGTGGCCATCAAGGTGGGGTTCTTTCGCATTTCGTCTGCACTTTCGGTGTCTCGGTGCAGCCGGGCACGAGTCGTGACGTGTATTGCGGCAAGAGTCCCGGGCGTATTCGGGTGCTCGAGCACACGAACCCTTCAGGCACTCGGGCCCCCAGGACGTTTCGGGCAGTTGGGCACTTGGGTACCCGGTCGCACGGTACAGTTCGTCGACGACGATGTTCGGCTGTCACCAATGATGTGTGGGGCGGCGGTGTATCCGTCGCTGGTGAAGTTCTGAACTCAGACGAGAGCGGGCGGTCCGCGTCGGTAGTTGGGGCCGACGACGGCGGAGGTGATGGCCTGCGGCAGATGGAACTCGCCCTGGCCGGGTCGGGCATGGAAGTCGGCCAGGATGCCGACCGCCTCGGCGAGTGCCCGGAGTGCGGTGGCCACCGGCCCGAGTGCCAGCTGCAGGATGGTGAGGATGATGTCTTCGCCGCGCTTGAGGGCCACTGCGGTGGCGATGACTGCGGCGGCGTGAGCGAGCACCATGGCCAGACTCGCGCTCGACCCGTCCCCCGCCAAGTGCGCCATCGGCGCGCCCTGGCCCAGGTCGAGGGCGCCGGTTCCATGGTTCAGGTGCTGGTGGCCCATGGCTGTTCCGGTCATCGCAGCACCAGTGGAGGTGGGTGCGGCAGTGAACCAGCCCATCGACAGGTGCATGAGGATCTGACCGAGACCGAGCAGTGACCCCAGTGCCAGATATCCGAGGCGACGGCCAGCGAGGATCATTGCGGCCCACAGGGCGAAGACGAAGACGATCACGATGCCGAGGGGAGAGGCCGTGCCGCCGGCGCCGACGTGCATGAGCACAGCCAGCAGGGTCGTCATGAGGGCGGCGAAGAGAGCACGAATCGACTTGTTCGACCCGGTCATGCCTCTCCTCTCCTTGGGCTGCTCACGCGAACGACTTCGCGACTGAGTCTCAGGAGACTCAACACTTCTACTCAGTGTAGAACTAAGATGGCCGACAACGCCAGAGTGGAACCGGTCATCACCCGAGCTGAGCCGGTCAGTGCCCTCAGAGGTTACATCCTCAGCCAGGTGTCAGCGGTCTTCTTGATCATGGCTCCGGCTTCTTCGGCCTCGTCCAGCCAGGTCACCGGCCGGCCGTCGGGGTCGATCACTGCGTCGGAGAGGACGATGACGTCGAAGTTGCAGACGAGTGCGGCCATCGCCGAGGCGCGCACAGATCCCGGCAGCTCGCCGGCGCCAGTGACGTCAGACGTGCCAGCGCCGTCAGAGGCCTCTGTTGTGTCCACGTCGTCCGCAGTGTCCGGACCGTCTGTGGCGTCTGCCGTGTCCGGGCCGTCAGAGGAGTCCACGTCTTCCGGGCCATCCGCGTCGCCGGACGTTCCGACTGTGCTCACGTCCCCACCGGCGATGACGATGCGGTCAACGCCCATGTCGTGGAGGCCCGGGGCCAGGTCGCGGATGCCGTCGAAGACGTCGGGCTTCTCCGAGCGCAGTACGAGGTCTTCCTCGTCGGGTACGAAGATGGACAGTTCCTCATCGTCGACGTCGACGAGTTCGTCCTTCGTCGAGGCGAATATGAGAACACCGCCGACTGTGCGAGTGCGGCCGACGATGTCGACTAAGATCTCGGCGTGATCGTCGGAGGTGTAACTGGCGTCGTCAGTGTCGATGAGGAGCAGGGCATCCATGTCTCCTATCGTGCCATGTTCTCAGCCTGGATGCTCATGTCCGCGTTCAGCAGCAGGTAGTCAGCGGGCGTTCCGACTCGCAGCAGACTGTGCTCGTCTTCGGCGATGAGCCCCAGTGCCCGCAGCGGCACCAGGCTCGCGGCCCGGACCGCTTCAAGCGGGCTCATGCCCACCTCGGTGACTGCCCTCATCACCGCTTCATCCATGGTCAGGGTGGAGCCGGCAATCGATCCGGTCGAACCGTTCTCGCCCAGCAGGCGTGCCACGGAATCGTCGACCTGCACCGGCAGCGATCCGAGCATGTATCGCCCGTCGGCCATCCCCGTCGCGGCCATGGCATCGGTGATCAGTGCGATCCGCCCGGGCACCAGCCTCGTCAGCATTCGCGCAGGTGGCGCCGCCACATGCACTCCGTCGTTGATGAGTTCGAGCGTGACGTGTCCTGCGTCGACGGCGGCGAGGATCGGACCAGGTGCGCGGTGGTGAATGCCGGGCATCGCGTTGAACGTGTGGGTGAGGATGCTCGCGCCCGCGTCGAAGGCCCGTGCCGCTTCCTCATAGCCGGCCGCGGTGTGCCCGATGGCCACGCTCACCCCCGCCGAGGCGAACCGTGAGATCGCGTCGAGTGCACCGGGCAGTTCAGGAGCGATCGTGATCTGGGCCAGCGTTCCGTCAGCAGCCGTGAGTATCGATTCGACCGCCTCCGGGGTGGGCGACGTCAGCACTTCGGGTGCGTGTGCACCCTTGAAGTCCGGGGACAGGAACGGCCCTTCGGCGTGCAGGCCGAGCACGCCAGGCCTCTGCCTCACCAGCCTGGCTCCAGTGGTCAGGGATTCACAGAGGCCGGCGATCGTGTCCGAGACGAAGGAGAGTGCGAGCGCCCGGGTTCCGTGTCGACGGTGGACTGCGAGCACCTCATCGAGTCCGGCTTCCCCGTCTTCGGCACTCGACCCTCCGGCCCCGTGGCAGTGGATGTCGACATAGGCGGGGGCCAGGTATGCTCCTCCTGCGTCGATGGTCCTCACCCTCGGCGAGGTGCTCAGCTCCTGCCAGCCCGAACCGCGGCCGCGGGCGATGACGGTACCGCCGGCCTCGGCGAGCCAGTCATCGGCCGATTCCAGGGCGAAACCGGCCGGATCGCCGTCGAGGATGATGGCGTTGTGGATGATCGTGTCCGCGGGCGTCCTGGTGTTCACCTGGGCGTTGTCAATCGTCATCGGTCCGACTTCCGCCTTCACCCCAGAGTGCGGGCGCGTTGGGCGTCGATGTCGAGGACGTGCCTGTCGAGGAACGCCAGGACCGTGCGGTACCAGACCTCGGCGTTGCCGCGACCGGCCACCCAGTGGCCCTCATCGGGGAAGTACAGGAAGCGGTGCTGTGTGAGCCCCTCTGCGTCCAGGGGTGTCTTCGAGACGGTCAGCAGGTCGTACCAGAGTTCCTGTCCCTGCCCGATCGGCACCCGGTAGTCCTTGTCGCCATGGATGACGAGCATCGGCACCTCGATCCTGTCGGCGAACAGGTGCGGCGAATACGTCCCCGACTGCTTCCGCATGGCCACATCCCAGGAGGCGTTGTCCGTGGTCCGGCCCATCGACGTCGTGTTCCACAGGGAGGCGTGCGTGATGATGCAGGTGAACCGGTCACCGGTGTGCCCGGCCACCCAGTTCGCCATATATCCGCCATAGGATCCGCCAGCCAGCGCGGTGCGCTCTGCGTCGATGTCGGGCCTCTCGATTGCTGCATCGGTGAGTGCGAGGATGTCCGTGAACGGTGCCCCGCCCAGCTCCTGCTGACCGCGGTCGATCATCGACTGACCGTAGCCGGTGGAGATCGCCGGATCCGGCAGCAGCACCGCGTATCCGGCTGCGGTGAACGGTCCCGGGTTCCACCGATACGTCCAGGAGTTCCAGGAACCCCAAGGCCCGCCGTGGGCGAACACGACGAGTGGGAACGGTCCTTCCCCGTCGGGCAGAGCCAGCCAGGCTCGCACCTCTGTGCCGTCGTCACCAACGGCGGCCACCTCGGTGAGGGTGCCCGACGCGTCGATGACGCTGCCCGGGTTGGCGAGCTCGCTGATCTGGCCCGAGACCAGGTCGATGGTGATGGGCAGAGGTGCGACGTCGATCGCCGAGGCAATTGCCACGACCGTGAGTCCCTGCACCTGCAGTCCGGCAAAGGCATATTTCTGGCCCGGACCGCCCACCAGCCGCCGAGGCTGTTCATCGTTGACATCACCGATGAAGACGCTGCCTCGCCCGTGATCGTCGGCGGTCGCCACGATCGTCGAATCATCGGCCCAGACGGGATCGAACCAGTGGTCGGCCTCGGGCCACACCGTCTTCAATGACCCTGTGTCGAGGTTGAGGAGCGTGAGTGTGGCACGAAGATTGGTCGTCGACGTCCAGAACTGCTCCCGTGTGAGCAGCGCACGGGTTCCGTCGGGGCTGATGGCATCGATGCTGTATGCGTGATCGGCGGCAGCCTCGACCAGCAGCCGAGGTGCGCCATGCTTGTGTAAGTCGATCTGCCAGATCTCACTGGCCTCGAGCTGACCGGGGATCGGCTTCTCGACCTGGATGAGGACGAATTGCGCTTCCTCGTCGACGGCCCAGTCGACGAGGCGACCGGGTGGCAGCTCAAGATAGCGAAAGGTGAGTCCGGTGGACGCTGCGGTCCTCGATGCTTCACTGGAACTGATGGTGTCGGGAGTGGTCGCATCTGAAGTGGTCGTGTCGAAACTGGCAGTGTCTGCCGTGACGTTCGCAGCGAGGTCCTCGTCGAACTCGTCGGTGACTGTGTTCAGGTCTGCGATTGCGAGTCTCTCTCGCCTTGGTCCCAGGTCGTGGTCCCAACGGCGGATGGGGAAGCCGGAGTGCAGGATGCCGCTGACCTTTGAATCACTGCGTTCCTGGCTGAACTCCCGGTGTTCGTCTTCGTTCGCGGCCCAGGTGTGGACGGGGAACTGCACGAGCATGGACTGACCTTTGACGTCGATCCGGGTGAACCCACCGTCGTGGTCGGCCAGCTTGCGCGACTCCCCGGTCTCCGGCAGGGCCCAGAGGCTCGGGCTCGCGGCGTCCTTGCCGTCTTCACCGGTGCGTTTGGCCGCGAAGTAGATCGTTCCGGTCTCACCGATCGCGGCCGCGCCGATGGACTGATCACCACGGGTGATTCGGCGCGGACTCGCCCCGCCGATGTCAGCCAGGTGGGAGAGGTAGGTGCTGCCCTCGGCGTTGAGGAAGGAATACTGGGCGATGACACGGCCGTTCCGGTTCGTCAGGAGGCCTTGTAGTCGGCGGGCATCGAGGAGAGCAGTCACAGCGTCGTTGATCGTCATGATCCCATCCTAGGATCATCGGCGATGTTCGGGCCGGCAAACGTCTATTTGAATCTCGGCGCGGGAACCAACTCATCGTCGATGGTGACCGTGGGCAGCATCTTCTTGAACTCTTCTGCGGCTTCCGTGTCCGATTCGAGAGCGCGCATCTCGACACCGATGTCGACGAGGCGCCCATTGGTCTTGTACCCGATCCGGGCCCCGTACATGACGGTCGGCTCCTGGTTGATCGCGAAGATCTCCGTCGGGCCGAGCACACCTTGGAAGGACCAGTAGGATCCGGCCGCAAGGCTGCCTGTGCGTTGAGAGATCACCGAGGAGTCCGGCTCCGAGAACGTGTATTTCTTCTTCGCATCGACAATCGACTGCGGAGACTCGTCGTAGCCCTTGGTGCAGGTGATGAGGATCGTGTCGTTGTCGGCGATGGAGGTGCCGCGGGAGAACGAGTGGAACTCCTCGCTGGCCGATGCCTCCGACCAGTCATCTGTCATCGCAACGCTGACGTCGACCGGGCATTCGGCGCCGAGGTTGACCGAGACTTCCTTCATCCCGTCGGGAATTCCGTCATCAGGGGGTGGGGTGGTGGGGTTCTCGCCGGCCTTTTCGTGCACAGCCACGCTCACGGGGCCAGAATCCCGTTCCGCAGTGCGGATCTGCAGAGCAGAGCAGCCACTGAGGGCGAGGCTGAGCAGTGCCGCTCCTGTCACGACCGTTCGCGCCTTCGCAGCATGTCTCTTCACCGTTCATTCCTCGACCGCAGCTCACGGCGGCTCTGTGGCTGCTGTGCCGCATCGAGCTCTTGCATCTGCGGTGGGTGCTCCGGGGGGTGCTGCGGTCCCGGCTGCGGACCACCGAAACCCTGCACAGGCCCCGACTGGGGTCCGGGGTGGGGGCCTGGCTGCGGCGTCGACGGTGGACTCACCGGTCCGCGAGCTACACCTGGCCCCGGCTTGAACTGGGAGTGCTGACCGGAGTCCGGTGGGAACCCGCCGCTCAGCGATTCTCCGGTCGAACGGTGGACGAGGTTGCCGTCGACGCGTTCGAGGCGCCGTTTCGAGGTTCTTCGCGGAGAGCCCAGGATCCGTCCCTGAAGCTCGGCCTCGTTGGGTTGCCTGGGGGGTAGGAATCCGGGGGTCTGCCCCGAAGCGGGGAGCTGCACTGGCTGGACCGGAAGAGATCCGGCCGCGGCATGCCCGACATGATCGGCCATCGGCGGCACGGTCACCTGCGCGGCGTCGTCGAGCACCGGCAGCACCATGCGCACCGAGGTGCCCACACCCTCCTGGCTGAACAGCTGCACCGAACCGCCGTGGCGGGTCACGATCGCCCTGACCAGTGACAGTCCCATGCCGGAGCCGGCAACCGCACGGACACGTGAACCGCGCGAGAGCTCGTCCCAGACCTGCTCCTGCTCGGTCAGAGGTATGCCGCTGCCTGTGTCGGCCACCTCGACGACGACCCACCGGTGGCTGTCGATGACCTGCTCATTGGCACGCAGTTCGACGACTTCGGCCTGAGAGGAGTACTTGAGCGCATTGCCCAACAGATTGAGGATCGCTGTGAGCAGCAGATCTTCCTCACCGGCGACGTCGGGCAGACGCCAGGGAGCACGGGCGACCGTGGCCACGATCATGCGATCTTCGGCGCCTGGTGCTGTGGAGGCATCGTCGACGGCCTGATGGATGAGCCGATCGAGATCGACTCGGGAGTATTCGATGATGCGGGTCTCGACGTCGGCGAGTTTGCGCAGGTCGGCCAGAAGACGCGCGACTCGCCGCGAGGAGACGTCGACCTGTTTGGCTGATGCTTCGACCTCGGTGATGGAGCCACCCTCGCGGACGACGTCGCGGATGCTCGCGGCGGAGGTGCGCAGCGCGGTGAGCGGGTTCTTCAGCTCGTGGTCCAGACGAATGAGCATCCGATTGCGTTTGGCCAGGGAGTCCTCGCTCGCAGCTGTCTCGATTGATTCCCGCAGCGCGGCCTCACGTGTGCGCAGATGCCTCCAGCCGAAGTACGCACCGACGGCCACGCCTGCCAACACGAGGACCAGCAGAAGCAGGAACAGCCAGATCTGGATCTCGAAGACCAGAAAGTTCGTCATATGGTCCTCTGACCCTCTTCGCCTCGGACCTCACCGACGAATCGATAACCCCGACCCTGCACGGTGGCGATCCACCGAGGTTCGGCGGCGTCCTCTCCGAGGACACGGCGCAGTTCGGCGACACGGGAATCCACAGCACGGGTGCCCACAGCCTCTTCGAAGCCCCACAGGATCTCGAGCAGACGGGAACGTTCGATGAGTTCGTCCTTGTGGACCATAAGGTATTCCAACAGGGTGAAGCCCTTAGGGGTGATGACCAGTTCGCGAGTGCCCATCCAAGCGCGTCTGCCCACACGATCGACGCGCAGACCGAAGCTCGAGACCAGCACGGGAGCAGTGGCCAGGGGTGGTCCGTCTGTGCGAGTCCGACGCAGCACTGCGCGGATGCGTGCCACGAGCTCGTGCGGGTCGAAGGGTTTGTTGAGGTAGTCGTCGGCACCCTCTTCGAGCGCCATTGCCCGCTCGACGGCCTCTCCAACCTGGGTCAGCAGCAGAACCGGGACCCAGTTCTCCTCCTGGCGCAGCCGTCGCAGAACCTGTCTGCCATCGGCACCGGGCATGAGCACGTCGAGGACACAGACGTCGGGATTGTGCCGGTGGATCTCGTCGAGGGCCAGCAGACCATCACTGGCGGCGAGCACCCGGAACCCGGAACGTTCGAGGAAGGGGACAACGGCGCCGAGCACATCGGGTTCGTCATCGGCAACCAGCACCAAGGGCTGGGGTTCTTGCTGATCATCAGCCGTCATTGTGGTCCGTTCCGATTCCTTTTCTGCGTTCCCATGCGAGTTCTCGGGCCTCTGCCCGATCGACCGCCTCGGCGAGTTCATCTCGGTACAGCATAGAACGACGCAGGTGTTTGGTGCGATAACCGGCGCGCCCCACCATGTGCGTGGCCACGGGGATCGTGACGAGCTGGAAGGAGATGATGATCGCCAGCGTCGTCACCGTCGCCCATGTCGGGTATTGGATCGCGATCGCAACAGCCACCACAATCAGCCCCAGGACCTGGGGCTTTGCACTGGCGTGCATGCGTGAGAGGAGATCGCCGAAGCGCAGCAGACCCAACGCTGCGGCCAGGGACAGCACCCCGCCGAGGAGGATGAGCACCGCAGAGATGATGTCGAGGATCATCGGCGTCCCCCTTCGTTCTCATCGGGCTCGGGTCCGGTGCGTTCACCGTCGTCGGAGTCCTCCGACCCCGAGTCGGGCCCCGTCCCCAGGCCTTCGGCGTCGGGATCGGTTCCCTGGTCAAGGCCCACTGTCACGGGCTCTTCGCCTTCTTGCACGGTGATGGCGTCGGGGCCGTCGGCGACATCGGAGATTCCGCGGGCCACGTCATCGGGCCACTCCTCACCGTCCTCGGACTCTTCCTGCCGGCGGGTCCCGGCCTCGCTCTGGCCATCATCGGCTGATTCCTTGGGCATGTGCCAATCGGAGCTGGAGAAGTCACTGAGCGAGCCGACCTCGGCGCCGGGGGTCATGGAATCGGACTTCGACACGTACCGGGAGACGCTGACGGATCCGACGAAACCGAGCATCGCCAGCACGACGAGCACGGGCAGGAGATCCGTACGGCCGGACAACGCCATGAACCCGCCCAGACCGCACATAATCGAGGCCAGAACGACGTCGGTGGCGATCATGCGGTCGAGAATCGAGGGCCCCCGGACAATGCGGTAGAGGGCCATGATCGCCGAGGCGGCCAGCAGCACCGAGGCCACGACGACGAGGGCATCGAGCACGATCTGACTCATCGAGCACCTCCGTCGTCGTCGGCCATCGGGTTGGGGTACGCCTTCAGCGCGGCGAGGTCCCGGTGCGATCCGAGCGCCCGGATGAGCAGCTCTTCGATGTGATAGACCTGCTCCTTGGCAGAGATGATCTTCTCCTCGGAATCGCAGTCGAGGACGTGCAGGTACAGGATGCCCAGCGCCCGATCGCTGTCGATGATGATCGACCCCGGGATGAGGCTGGCGGTGTCGGCCACGAGCGTCATCAGCAGATCCGAGCTCGTGCGCAGGTCACAGGCGATGACCGATCCGGAGCCCACCGCGCGAGAACGGAAAGCGAACCAGGCGACCTCGACAGAGGCCTGAAAGAGTGAGTACAGGAACCACAGCCCGTAGTTGAGGGCGTGGATGATGTTGAAGCGGCCTGACAGCACCACCGGCGGCAGGTAGAACACTCGGGTCACGACAAGGGCGAGGACGACGCCGGTGAGGATGTGCATGATCGACACGGAGTCCCAGAGCATCACCCACAGCACCACGAGGAAGAACACCAGCACGAGCTGCTGGACGAAGCTTCGCCCCTTCGCCATCCGGCGCGGTCTGCCCTTGCTCACGAATCATCACCTCCGAGCACATTCGTCACATAGCTCACCGGTGATTGCAGATTCTCCGCGGCACGGTCCGACAGGTCCCACAGTGGGGCGGCGAAGACCGTGAGAACGATCGAAGCAACTACGACCATCGTGGTGGCCGCGAACATCGATCCCGGCACGCCGATCTGCGACTTCCAGGGCTTGCCCGCGAGCTTGGCCTTCCTGCGTTCGGCGAACTCTGCGACGAGTTCCTCGTTCGGCTCCTCTGCATCCGCGGGGTCGCGCCAGAAGGCCAGGTTGAAGGTACGTCCGATGACGTAGAGGGTGAGCAGGCTGGTCACCGTACCGGCGGCGATGAGGGAGACAGCGAGCCAGTCATGGTCGGAGAAACCGGCGGCGAAGAGCGCGACCTTGCCGATGAACCCGGAGAACGGCGGGATGCCTGAGAGGTTGAGGGCAGGGATGAAGAAGATGATCGACAGTGCCGGTGAGAGCACCATGAGCCCACCCAAAGACCGTGTCGAGGTTGACCCACCTCGCATTTCCACCATTCCTATGGCCAGGAACAGCGCGGTTTGGACGATGATGTGGTGGACCGTGTAGTAGATCGCGGCAGAGAGCCCGACAGTCGTCCCCAGAGCCACGCCGAAGAGCATGTAGCCGATGTGGGAGACGAGGGTGAAGGACACAATCCTCTTGATCTCCGACTGGGCGATCGCGCCTAAGATTCCGACCACCATCGTCAATGCTGCCGCTATCAGGAGCGGCACTCGCAGGGAGGACTCGGCGAACAGAAGCGTCTCGGTGCGGATGATCGCATAGATGCCGACCTTCGTCAGCAGGCCCGCGAAGACCGCGGTCACCGGCGCCGGAGCGGTCGGATAGGAGTCGGGCAACCAGAAGGACAGCGGGAAGATCGCGGCCTTGATGCCGAAGCCGATGAGCAAGAGGACATGCAGGATCATCTGCACATCCAACGGCAGTTCGCTGAGCCGCTCGGACAGCTGCGCGATGTTCACTGTTCCGGTCGCAGAGTAGATGACGCCGATCGCTGCCAGGAAGATGACCGAGGACACGAGGGAGATGACGACGTAGGTCACGCCCGCCCTGATGCGCTCGGCAGTGGCGCCCAGTGTCAGCAGCACGTAGGAGGCGACGAGGAACATTTCGAAGCCGACGTAGAGGTTGAACAGGTCACCGGCGAGAAAGGCGTTGGCGACACCCGCGCACAGCACCAGATAGCTGGGGTTGAACACGGAGATCGGGGTCTCGTTCGAGTCGTCGTTGGCGTCCTGGCTCAGTGCGTAGACGAGCACGCACAGGGTGACCAGGGAGGACACGACGAGCATGAGCGAGGAGAGCCTGTCGGCGACGAGCACGATTCCAGCCGGCGGCTGCCACCCGCCGATGGCCACGACCTGCGGACCGTGGGCGTCGATGCCGAAGAGCATGATGAGCGAGATGATCATGACCGCACTGAGGATCAGGATCGACACGATGTTCTGCGCCCGCGAGTACTTCGACAGCACCAGCGCCAGCCCGGCACCGATGAGGGGCAGGAGGACAGGCAGCGGCACAAGCACGGGAAGGAGATCGATCATATATTCTCCTCTGTCTCGGTTCCATCGGAGCCTTTGCCGCTCTTGTTCGCCGAGGTGGTCCCGGTCCTGCCGATGCGCGCGCTGTTTGCGCCCTTGCTCGCGATGTCCTCGGCGGCCTCACGCTCATGAGGCGTGCCGTCGTCGTCGAGATCGACGGCGCCGGTGATGGGACTCTCGGCCTCATCACCGAACTCGGTGTCGTCGTAGTCCGTGCTCGCCTCCGCCTCGGAGTCGATCATCTTCGTGATCGCCACCTGCAGGTCGGCGGTGTCGTCCTCCAGCGAATCAGCTCGAACCAATCGCCAGGAGCGATAGATCATGGCGAGCAGGAACGCTGTGACGGCGAATGTGATGACGATGGCCGTGAGGATGAGCGCCTGTGGCAGCGGATCGGACATGCCCAATGTGGACAGGTTCTGCCCGTCGGTCAGCGGTGGGGCTCCCCTGCCTGCGGTGAGGATGATGAGGAGGTTGACGCCGTTGCCCAGGAGGATGAAGCCCAGCAGCACACGGGTCAGTGAGCGTTCGAGCATCAGGTAGATGCCGCAGGCGAAGAGGAACCCCATCGCCAGCACCATGATGAAGGGCAGAGTCATAGCCGTCCCCCTTCGGCGCCGTTGTCCACATCGAGGTGGTTGACACGGTCGAGGATCGAGGAGACGGCGTTTTGTTCCGCCTCGGCACTGAAGGTCTCCGACAGGTTATAAGACTGGTTGAGCCGTTTGGTCAGCACCATTTCGTCACGCTCCTGGTGCAGGTCCACCTCTGCGCCCAACGACCTCAGAATGTCGAGCATGAGCCCGACGACGATGAGGTAGACGCCGATGTCGAATAGTGTCGAGGTTCCGAACGACAGATGCCCGAGCACCGGAACGTCGCCTTCGAGGTAGACGGACTTGAACACGGTGTCGCCCCAGATCCAACCGCCGACACCCGTGAGCACGGCCATGATCATTCCGGTTCCCAGCATGCCCGACGGGGTGAAGCGGGCGGCCTCGGCAAGTTCGAACTTGCCACCGGCGAGGTAGCGCACGACCAGCGCCAGACCGGCAACGAGCCCACCGGCGAAACCGCCGCCGGGCTCGTTGTGGCCGGCGAACAGGAGGTAGAGGGAGAAGATGAGGACCGCGTGGAAGATCAGCCGGGCGGTGACCTCGAGGATGATGGATCGGTTGCGTGGGGCCAGTGTGCGTCCGGCGATGAGCCAGGAGATCCGGCGCTGCGTCACATCCTCGCGCCCGGGGTCGTGGAAGTTGCCGACCTCCTCGGGGACCGGTTGGAATCGCACGCGCCCCTGCAGTTCGGTACCGTCGCGGCGGGAGACGAAGCGATGGAGATGTCCTTCGCGTCCGCGGACGAAGATCAGTCCTGCGATTCCGGTGCCGGCTGCGACGAGGACCGAGATCTCTCCGAGGGTGTCCCAGACGCGGATGTCGACGAGGGTCACATTGACGATGTTCTTGCCGTGGCCGACTTCATAGGCGAGCTGGCCGAAGTCCACGGACACCGGGTCGCTGACACGGACGCCGGCGGCGATGAGCACGACGAACATCATGGTCACTCCGACGGCGGCACCGATGATGGCGCGCCAGGCCGGGGTGAAGCGTCCGGTGCTCTGACCGATCCGGGCCGGAAGCCGGCGCAGGACGAGAACGAAGACGACGATCGTGATGGTCTCTACGAGAACCTGGGTCAGAGCCAGGTCCGGTGCGCCGACGAAGGCGAAGTAGGCGACCATGGCATAGCCCGAGATTCCGGTGACGACCACGGCTGTGAAACGCTTCTTGGCCCGGGTCGCTGCGACCGCGACGATGATGAGGACCGCGGCGACAATGAAGTCGAGTGGGGTGTCGACGAGTTTGAATTCGATGTTCCAGGTGTCGTTTGAGATCACGGCGAGGCCGATGCCTGCGACCAGGACGAGGTAGATCACGCTCTGGTAGAACGGCAGCGAGCCCCGCTGGGTGCGGGAGGTGACCCACAGTGCCAGCTTCTCCATCCAGCTGATCAGCTTGCTGTAGAGGTCGTGGAAGTCCAGACCGGAGGGCAGTGTCGATTGGACCTTGGCGAAGGAGTCGCGGACGAAGAAGAGAAGGAGGCCGACGGCGATCGTGACCGCAGACAGTGCCAGCGCCGGTTCGAGTCCGTGCCACAGTGCCAGATGGTAGTCGCCGTCGCGTGAGTCGATGACTGGCAACGTCGAGGTCCAGGCTGCGAAGCAGCCGTCGATGAAGCCGGCTGCGGGGCCCAGCCCCACGGTGAGGACGGTGAGCACGATCGGGGAGATGATCAGTGTGATCTTCTCGTCGCGGCGGGCGATGTCGTCGACGCCGTCTTTGCTCGAGAACGCGCCCCAGACGAACCGAGCCGAGTAGGCCACGGTGAGCATCGAGCCGATCATGATGCCGATCAGCGCGATGATCGAGGCCTTGTCTGGTGAGGACAGCAGAGTCGAATAGACGGCTTCCTTGGCGACGAAGCCGAACAGCGGCGGCAGGCCCGCCATCGACGCGGCGGCGATGGTGGCGCAGACTGCCACGATGGGGAATGCCTTCCAGCCTCCGGAGAGCTTCGTCAGGTCACGCGTGCCCGCACGATGGTCGATGATGCCCACGCAGAGGAACAGGCAGGCCTTGAACAGCGCGTGCGCGATGAGCATCGCCAACGCGGCTTTTGTGATGTCGGGCGTGCCGAAGGAGGCCATCGTCGTGAGGAACCCGAGTTGGGACACCGTGCCGAAGGCGAGCAGAAGTTTGAGGTCGGTCTGCTTGAGGGCCTGCCAGCCGCCGATGAACATGGTGAGCAGACCCAGCGTGAGCAGGGTCTCCGACCATCCGGGCAGCGCGTGGTAGCCCGGCGCTAAGCGCAGGACGAGGTAGATTCCTGCTTTGACCATCGCTGCCGCATGCAGGTAGGCACTGACCGGGGTCGGTGCGGCCATGGCACCAGGGAGCCAGAAATGGAAGGGAATGAGTGCAGACTTCGAGACTGCGCCGACGAGAATGAGGATCACGGCCGTGACGATGATGGGCCCGGTGTCCAGGCCGAGGCTCGCGCGCTCCATGAGCGCAGAGATCTGGCCCGTTCCGGTCGCTGACATCAGCAGGATCATGCCCACGAGCATGGCGAGTCCGCCGGCTGTGGTGACGATGAGTGCCTGCAGTGCGGCCTGTCGGGAGCGGCGACGGGACTGGCTGTGGCCGATGAGGAGGTAGGAGAAGACCGTGGTGCCCTCCCAGAACAGGTAGAGCATGAGGAGCTCATCGGCGAGGACGAGCCCATACATCATTCCAGCGAAGGCCATGAAGACCCCGGCGAACCGGGCCAACCCCGGCTCATCGGGCGGGAAGTAGCGAGCACAGTAGACGAAGACGAGGGCCCCGACGCCGGTGACCAAGAGACTCATGATCCAGGAGAGTTCGTCGAGGCGGAAGATGCCGTCGAGACCGAGTGCCGGCAGCCAGCCCATGCTCTCGACCCACGGTGAGCCTGCAGACCCGACGATGGCGGGAGCCTTGGCCAGGCTGAGGATCAACCCGGCGAGCGGCACCAACGCAAGAAAGAAGAACCCGTTGCGACCGAGGCGTTTGACCAATGGGAACGCAATGACAGCAGCCCCGAAGAAGGCTCCTGTCATGACTATCACCGGCGGACACCTCCGTCATTTATACAATTTGCCAAAATGTAGCGGTCACCACTATTTTCTCATGACAGACTGCGTACCTCCCAATCACCGAGGCCGTTCACGGCAGTCATGATGAACACATTCCGCTCAGATTCCCCCCAGGTTCTGCTCGAATCGGGACACTCGCCAACCCTGGAACAAGGCCCTCAGTGGGGCTGGAATCGACTCTTCGGCGAGCCCAGCCCACAGGCCTGGGCAGGAGCCTGCCTCAGCTGCGGAGTTGGCTGCTCGTGACGAGGAACCCGGTTTCGTCCAAGCCGGTGCCGTCACAGCCGATGAGCAGTTCTGCTCCGATGCTGTCGACGAGGCCGGCGACCTCGTTGCGCATTCGCCGAAACCGTCGAGTCTGGATCGGCTGGTAGCGCTGGGACTTCGCATCCATCCAATGCACGTGGTACTCGATGAGCGGCGTCTGACGATGCTTGGCAATGATCGGCGGCACCCAGTCAGCCTCCGACACCCGCACCTCGATGATGCCGGCCGCCTCACTGATCTCCCCGAGGGGGACGAGGAGCGAATAGCCATCGAGGATGACCGGCGCCGAGGCGTCGAAGAGCGGATCGTCGATCGTGGCCTGGGCGAGGACCGCCTCGTCGGGCGTCGGCAGCGCCTGCTGGAAGGCATGCGGAGCGTGCTTGCGCACGAGGGACAGCGCAACGTCAGGCTCGAGCCAATAGGACGAATAGAGATAGAGGTCGATCTTCGCTTCCGGGTCAGGCACGATGACCCGAGTCGGCAGGTCCGCCTCGTCGGCGAGGCGAACGCCCGTGTGCAGGCGTGACGCGATGGCCAGGATGAGGCTGAGCATCCGCTCCTCCTCCCGGTCGGGCAGCCCTGCCGGAAACGCCTCATGAAGCCCGTCGGCATCGCTGAACCAGTCCGGCGGCGGGACCGGCTCACGGTCCCGGGGGCAGTCGATGACAACCGCGTGACGAGCCCAGTCGGGCAGCTCGAGCGCGGCGATCGTGGCTGCATCGAGGTCGACCCCCTCACTCAGACGCGAATGTCGGCTCAGCTTCAGCTGACGATTGTCGTCCAGACGGGGAGCGACATCGGGAAGCCTGTTGTGCACGAGTGCGAGCACATCGGAGACCTCGACCCCGTCGTCGAGGAGAAGCAGATGAAAACCGCGCAGGTCCGCCGAGGCGTCCGTGTCACTGACGCGCTCGGCAGCCTCACGCTGCATCCGCAGCTCTCGACGAGTGGTCACACGTCCCTCCGATAGAAATTGAGATGCGAACGGGAGGCGGTGGGGCCCTGTTGGCCCTGATAGCGATTGCCGGTGGCCTGCGAGCCGTAGGGGTTGAGGGCAGCCGAGCTGAGACGGAAGAAGCAGAGCTGGCCGATCTTCATTCCCGGCCACAGAGTGATGGGCAGAGTCGCGACGTTCGACAGTTCCAGTGTCACGTGACCGTTGAACCCGGGATCGATGAAACCGGCCGTGGAGTGGGTCAGCAGCCCGAGGCGTCCCAGTGATGACTTGCCTTCCAACCGCGCGGCCACATCATCGGGCAGGGTGACGAGTTCGTGCGTGGCGGCGAGCACGAATTCGCCCGGATGCAGCACGAACGGCTCTCCCGGAGCCGCCTCGACGAAGCGGGTGAGTTCGGGCTGATCGAGACTCGGGTCGATGACCGGGTATTTGTGGTTGTCGAACAGACGGAAATAGCGGTCCAGACACACATCGACACTGGCGGGCTGGATCAGAGAAGGGTCGTAGGGGTCGAGGGCGATGCGTCCGGAGTCGAGCTCGGCGCGAATGTCGCGATCGGAAAGGAGAGTCACGTATCCGATGGTAGTCGCCCAGGGCGCAGGAGTGCAGTGAGCTGCGCTTGTGAGGGAGCGAAAAGCCTCACAGTCACCGCAACACGCGGAATCAGGTAACAAATCGGTAACAATACATGCTGTTTTTGCTGGTTTTCTCCCGTGTGTCTCCCCATAGGCATCAGTGAATGCTTTAGAGTTGGGAGCTGTACGAACCCGAGCACGATGGTGCCTTCCTCTTCTTAAGCCAAGGAATGCCGGGAGTTCCATCGCTTTTCGTGGGTTGACAACAATCGAAAGGCATTACTGTGAAGACCTCGCGTCTTGTGCTTGCCCCCGCAGTAGCCGTTGCATTGACAGGTCTTGCTGGCGCTCCCGCGTTCGCAGCGACAGAGTCCGCTACGGTGCCGGCAGGCCCACTCTGTGCGTATGATGACGCGCAGCAATCACCCGACCCCGATTCCAAGGTTCCCGACAGCTCGGACCCGCAGGCGACACTGTCTGATGCACAGGTGACCCGGGCCGACATCGCGGATCGCAAGGAGGGCATCGGGTTCTCCGGCACCGGGTTCACCGCCGACAACAAGGCGACCGTCACGGTCGTCGGCACCGATGGGTCCAAGTACTCGCCGGAGACCAAGCTGACCGTCGACGATAAGGGCAAGGTGTCGGGCACCTACTTCTTCTCTGTCACGGACAACGCCAAGGTCCCTGCGGGCAACTACTCGCTCTACCTCACCGATGAGAAGACCGAGAAGGACTCCTCGAAGGTCTCCTTCGAGGTCGTGCCCACTGCCTCGGACATCGATGAAGACGCCAAGGGCCCCGATTGCACCCCTGCAACCGGACCGGCCCCAGCGCCATCCGAGACCAAGACCGAGGAGCCGTCTGAGACCGCCACCTCGACTCCGACCAAGACCAAGACGGAAGAGCCGAGCGGGGACCCCACAGATTCCAAGCAAGCTCGGAAGCCCGCTGCTCCGAAGCCGGACGACAACGACAAAAAGTCTGACGACAAAGCGGACACATCCGCAGACACTTCAGGCTCCAAAGACTCCAACAAAAAGTCTGACGACAAAGCAGACACATCCGCAGACACTTCAGGCTCCAAAGACTCCAACAAAAAGTCTGACGACAAAGCAGACACATCCGCAGACACTTCAGGCTCCAAAGACTCCAACAAAAAGTCTGACGACAAAGCAGACACATCCGCAGACACTTCAGGCTCCAAAGACTCCAACAAAAAGTCTGACGACAAAGCAGACACATCCGCAGACACTTCAGGCTCCAAAGACTCCAACAAAAAGTCTGACGACAAAGCAGACACATCCGCAGACACTTCAGGCTCCAAAGACTCCAACAAAAAGTCTGACGACAAAGCAGACACATCCGCAGACACTTCAGGCTCCAAAGACACCAACAAAAAGTCTGACGACAAAGCAGACACATCCGCAGACACTTCAGGCTCCAAAGACACCAACAAAAAGTCTGACGACAAAGCAGACACATCCGCAGACACTTCAGGCTCCAAAGACACCAGCGATTCCGCGGGCACGACCGACGAGACTCCCGAGTCGAACACCCCGGAGGCAACCGCTCCGACCAGCCCAGGCACCGATGAAGGTGAGAAGAAAGGCGCGACCACTGCGACCCAGGCACTCATCATCGATCCGACCGAGATCAGCTCCGAGGACTTCCTCAGCGAGGGTATCAAGCTCGGCATCACCGGCGCTCAGCCCGGTGAGAAGATCACGATCACGGTCGAACATGCTCAGGGCAAGGTCGATCGCTACACGATGACCAAGGAAGCCGACTCTGAGGGCAAGGCGACGTTCGGCGTGCAGGCGAAGGTCAAGGCTGTGCTGGGAACGTACAATGTGCGGGCCCAGGCCGAGAGCTTTGACAGGCCACAAGGCGGCAGCTTCACCGTCGTCACCAACGGCACCTCCGTCGATGAGGGCGGAGAGAGCGGCAGTGACCTGCCCCGCACCGGTACCGAAATGACCGGATTGGCGCTCGGCGTCGGACTCCTCGTTGTGGGTGCCGCAGCTGTCGTCATCACTCGTCGGCGGATGACCGCCTCCGACGATCCTGCGGAGTTCTAAGATCCGTTGAACGATGAATTGTCCCTAGCGGGGCTGCACCTCGGCAGACACCAGATCGATCTTGGTCGTCTCCGAGCAGGGACAATGCTCGGTCTCATGGGCAGCGCGGACAGCACCACTGAGGTGGTGCTGTCCGTTGCTGCGCGCTCCGACGTCGCACCTCCACCGCAGTTCCCGACCGGACTCCGTGCGGGCCTCACGCGTGTGCGCAGGTGGGTCAGAGCATATCTTCGCAAGGCCAATGCCGGATCTGGGGAGGCGGCATTGGCTCTGGCGTGCACGGAGTTCGGGATCAAACCCGAACTGCTGGGGCGCCGGCTCGGCGAACTCGATGCCAGTGAGCGTGCGAAACTCGGCCTGGCCGTGGCATGGGCGAGCGGCTCAACGTGGCTGACCTTCATCGACCCCTTCGCATCCGTTCCCGGCCATGCGCGGGCAGGCCTGCGCGGTCGTCTGGCCGACCTGGCCGCCGCACACGGCCGTGGAATCGTCTTCACCTCGAATACGCTGACCGATTTCACCGTCGCCGAGGCGGGGGTGGCCGATATCGAAAAAGGCGAGCTCGTCGCTTTCGGCACACTGGAACAGGTCGTCACGGAGCCCAGGGGCTCGCTGCCTGCCGAGCTCAGCGGGGTCAACGTCTATTCCGGGCTGGCGCGCAAGGGCTGGTTGTCGATCGGCCACTCTGCGGTGAAGGCTCGGACCGAACTCGACGGGAAGGTCTTCGTCACCCTCGGGTGGCGCAGTGCGCTCCTGTCATTGGACGAACACGACGCGGCGTTCACCTCGGCGACGGTGTTCGAAGCCATCGTCATCGGACTGCGCGATCGTGGTTCCTGCCTGCAGGCGAAGCTATCACCGGTGGACACGGAGATGGGTCTCGCCCTCGACGTGGACCTGGCCGACTTGGCCGGGGTTTGCGGGGGTGAGAGCGGATTCGGCGTGCTCCATCCCAGCCTCGGCGAGTCGATCGCCGCCCTGCGTGCCGCCGTCAAGGTCGGCACCCATGTGTTCGTCGAGGTCGATACCTCGGCACTGCACGCCTACCCGGTGGAATGATCCCCACCTGCACGCTTCCGACTCCCCTGATCCGTGTGCCGGCAGTTCATGAAGTCGGATGGCGGGCAATTGGCATTACACTGAAATTCCTTCATCCCCCACCGATTCAGGAGAAGCAATGCGAACTTCGCGCAGGCTTCTGATTTCGGCGCTCCTGGTCATCGTCCTCACCGCGGCTGCAGTTCCCCTCCTCAACCTCACCGTCTACACTCCTGCCCGCGCCGCTGAAGCCTATATTTCGGCGATCGAGGACGCCAACGCCGAGCGTGCGTTCTCCTACCTCGCCTCCCCCACCCCGTCGTCGACCCTGGCGCTCAATCATGATGTGCTCGCCGCCGCCCCTGACCTGCCACGGGATGCTGAGGCGACGACGGTCTCGATGGACGGCGACCATGCGAAGGTCTCGCTGAGCTATGTTCTGTCGTCGCAGACGCGGACGGTGGATCTGTCGATGGTGAAGCTGACGGCGACTGCCGGACTGTTCGACCGGTGGGCGATCGAGCAGGAGAAGTGGCCGAGCCTCGACCTGCAGGTCGAAGGGTCATCAACGGCCACGGTCAACGGCTACGGAGTCGCCGCGGGAACGGTTCCCGTACTGTTCCCGGCCACCTATCTCGTCGGCTTCGATGCGACCTACCTCAAGTCGAAGCCAGAACGCGCCGAGGTCACCGCACCGACCGATACCGCCCAGATCGCACTGTCGCCCGAACCCACGGCGAAGCTGGAGCAGGCTGTCACCGAGCAGGTCACCGAGCATCTGCAGAAGTGTGTGAAGTCGAAGACCCTATTCCCCTCAGACTGCGTGTTCGGCTACGAGACTGACAACGAGATCCTCGGCGATGTGAAGTGGTCGCTGACACGCGAACCACAGGTCAGCCTGTCGGCCTCGGGCAATGACCTCGAACTCACACCGTCCACGGTCGAGGTGCGCATCCAGGGACGCTATCGCGACATCGTCACGGCGGCCGAGCATGACTTCGACGAGACGCTCTCCTTCGTCATGGGAGGCTCCGTCGTCGTCAAGTCCTCGCAGGTCCGCTTCGATCCGCGCCGCCTCGGCGACGTGACCGTGAAATAGCAGATCAGCCGCGAGCAGGCTGCGGAGGGCACGGCGCCGGGACCTCAGCGCCGGGACGTGCTGACCGCGACCACCGGGCGGGACGAAGCCCCTCGTCAGTGTGGACTTGCGTGCGAGAAGTTCGCGATTTTCGCACGCAAGTCCACAATGACGAGCAGTCTGCGGGCCGCTTCGCAGGCCTTAGGCGCCGCGGAGGTCGAGGGTGAGCTCAGCAGGTGCATCGGCGACGAGGTCGACGGGGATGCCCCAGTCCTGCTGGTACAGATGGCATGCGGCATGCAGGGGGATCTCGCCTCCGGGTTCACCGTCGCAGGCGGCGGCCCGTGCGGTCACGTGCAGGACCCCGGATTCGAGTTCCGGGTTGATGACGATGCCCCGGCTCAGACCCTCTGCGCTTCCGCTGCCGGTCACGATGAGCTCCGGTGGTGTCGACGAGACCTGCAGATACGTGGGGTCTCCCCACCGCTCGTCCAACTTCTGACCTGCTGGAACGGTGAAGCTCACACTCACTGCCACCGGCCCCGAGGCGATTTCGGTCGACGGTCGTTTGCTGGTGAGCGCACCCTCGTCGACTCGCTGGGCGTCCTTGGGCAGCTTCACTCTGGTCAGGGCGTGCGCGGCGGATTCGACGATGAGGAGTTCGGCTTCGCTCACGTTTGCTGCATCGACGCCCACGGCGCTGGGGTCGGCGGCTTCGCCGGGGTCGGCGGTTTCGCCAGGGGCGGCCGGCTCGAGGACGAAGATGTCGGAGGGCTCGCGCAGACCGCGGGCCAGGGTCGAGACCTCGTTCGTGGTGAAGTCGTAGCGGCGGATCGCCCCGTTGTAGGTGTCGGCGATCGCGATCGACCCGTCCGGCAGGCTCCGCACACCCAGGGGGTGCTGCAGCCTGGCCTCAGCGGCGGGACCGTCACGGAATCCGAAGTCGAAGAGCCCCTCGCCGATCAGCGTGGACACGGCTCCGGTGCTCGGGTCGAGGCGACGGATCGCGGAGGTCTCAGAGTCGGCGATGAACACGTCACCGTCAGAGCTGAGGTCAAGGCCCGATGTCTGCGCGAACCACGCATTCTCAGCGTCGCCGTCGGCCAGTCCTTCGTTCATTGTGCCCGAGAGCAGGCGGATCAACCCGGTTTCGGGATTGAACGACCAGATGGTGTGGTTGCCCGCCATCGCCACAACCACCTCGGCGGTGGAAGGGACGAAGAGGACGTCCCACGGCGAGGACAGCTTCACGTCGAGTCCGGGACCGTCGTAGCGGCCGAGTTCGCCGTGGGCCCCGACCACGTTGTCGATCGCGCCGACCATGTGCTGCGCACCTGTGCCGGCGATCGTCGTCACAGCTTCGGTCTCGAGATTGATGCCGCGCAGGGTGTGATTGACGGTGTCGGCGAGGACGAGGTGATACCCGGCCTTCGTAGCCACGTCATCGGGAAGGACGGCGATGCCCCCGGGTTCGCTGAAGGACGCCTGGGTGAAATCGCCGTCGTCTGCGCCGCGTTCACCGGTGCCGATGCGGCGGATGATCGTCTGTCCGCTGGAGTCGTATTCGACGAGGCTGTGGTGTCCCGAATCGGCGACGAGCAGGTTGCCGGAGGGCAGTGCGGTGACTTTCCCGGGGTAGAAGAGCTCGGTCTCCGGTGCTGGTGGTGGCACGTATGGGCCATCGCCGGCGTGCAGTGTGCCCTTCGCCGAGTGCTCTACGATGAGGCCTTCGATGATCTCGCCGAGTCCGGCGCCGTGGCCTTCGCCCGACAGGGTCGCTACCAGGTAGCCCTCAGGGTCGATGACGGCCAATGTGGGCCAGGCCCGGGCGGTGTATGCCTGCCAGGTGACGAGGTCGGGGTCATCGAGGACGAGGTGTTCGACCTGGTAGCGTTCGACCGCCTGGTCGACGGCCTCAACGGTGCGTTCGAACTCGAACTTCGGGGAGTGGACGCCGATGATGACGAGTTCTTTGCTGTACTTCTCCTCGAGCGGGCGTAGCTCGTCAAGGACGTGCAGGCAGTTGATGCAGCAGAAGGTCCAGAAGTCGAGCAGGATCACCTTGCCGCGCAGGTCGGCCAGGCTCAGTTCTTTGCCTCCGGAGTTCATCCACCGGCGGCCGATGAGTTCGGGTGCACGTACCTTGACCTGGTGGGCGGAGCTTGAGGATTCCTGCGAGCTGGCGTTCATGGCTCCATCTTCACAGATTCAGGGCCGCGGCGGGAGACCCCGCGTCATCATGTGACCAATACCCCAAGTCGCTGTCACGTAGAGGCGCCCGCTGCGACCTTGTTCAGGAGTAGTCGCGGGCGCCGAAGATGCTGGAGCCGACACGGACCATCGTCGCCCCCTCGGCGATTGCCAGTTCGAAGTCGTTGCTCATGCCCATGGACAGCTCGGTCGCTGCAGCGGGCATGGCTCCCGAGGCGAGGAGCTTCT
Source organism: Brevibacterium sp. CBA3109 (assembly GCF_040256645.1). Taxonomy (NCBI): domain Bacteria; kingdom Bacillati; phylum Actinomycetota; class Actinomycetes; order Micrococcales; family Brevibacteriaceae; genus Brevibacterium; species Brevibacterium koreense. The sequence goes on from NZ_CP158281.1 coordinate 3,430,667, forward strand.
GACTGAGTTCGCGCAGCTCTGCGTAGCTTGGGCGGATCTCTTCCGGTGTGCGTCCGGGCAGACCGATCGTCATCAGACCACGCAGTCGCATCCGTGAGTGGCCCCGGAGTTCAGAGATGAGAGCCTCTGCCTCATCGGGGGCGATCCCGGACTTCGAGTCCTCGCGCGAGGTGTTGACCTGGACGAAGAAGTCCATGCTCTGGTCGAGGACGTCGAGGCGGTTGTTGATCTTCGTCGCCAGTTCGAGGTTGTCAACGGACTGGATGCAGTGCGCATGGCGCAGCGTGTGGTTGACCTTGTTCTTCTGCAGAGGGCCGATGAGGTGGGCTTCATGGTCAAGGTCGGCGAGGTCGTCCGCCTTGCCGACCAGTTCCTGTACCTTGTTCTCGCCGATGAGGGTGAACCCATGCTCGAGCGCCACTCGAATCGTCGCAGCCGGTTGAGTCTTGGTCGCAAGCAGAACTTTCACATCTGCACTCGTCCGACCGCTCACCTCGGCGGCGGTCGCTGCACGCGTGGCCACCTCGTCGAGGTTGTCTCTGATGGAGGCAATGGCGTCCGGGGCCAATGATTCCGGTGTGTTCTGTGGTTCGGATGTGCCTGGGGAACTCATGCTTCCAGTCTTACATGTCCCCGCCGAAGTTGCAGGTCGCGGTCATAGGGCGGGGGCGTACGCGCACAGCCGGCGTGGTACGGGAGCCAAGGGGGCGCGCAACGGCGAACGGTCGGTAAGTCACGGTCGAAATCCGCAGGCGGATCGACCATCCCTTACCGACCGTTGCCTATTGCCCAGTAGTTACTCGGGCAGGCCTGCTGCCTTGGGGTCGATGTTCCTGATCAGCGCCGAGGTGTCGAGGCCCTCGAGGCCCTCGTCAACGAGCTTCTGCAGCTGAGCGTGGACAAGCTGCGCGGCCGGCAGGTCGAGACCCTGGGTCTCAGCACCGGCGACGGCGAGCTCGACGTCCTTGTGCATGAGCGCCGCGGCGAAGCCGGGCTTGAACGCGTTGTTCGAAGCTGCGGTCTCGGTCACTCCGGGCACGGGGTACCAGGTGCGCAGCGGCCAGGAGTCACCGGATGAGACCGTCGCAATGTCGTAGAAGACCTTCGGGTCAAGCCCGAAGCGTTCGGCGAGGACGGCACCTTCGACGACGCCCTGCAGGCTGATCGAGAGCATCATGTTGTTGACGATCTTGGCGGCCTGACCGGCAGCCTCGCCACCGGCATGGAACATGTTGCCGGCCATCGGCTCGATGAAGGACTTCGCTTCAGCAACATCCTCATCGGTTCCGCCGAGCATGAAGGTCAGCGTGCCGGCTTCTGCGCCGGTGACGCCGCCGGAGACCGGACCATCGACGAAGCGGAAGCCAGCCTTGGCCGCCTCGGAGTGCAGGGCGCGGGCGGAGTCGAAGTCGATGGTGGAGGAATCGACGAGGAGTGTCTTCGTGTCGGCATTGGCCAGCACACCGTTGGGCTCCAGGTAAGCGGTGCGGGCATGCTCACCCTTGGGCAGCATTGTGAAGACGATATCGGCGCCGGCGACCGCCTCGGCGATCGAGCCCACGGCAGTCACACCGTGTTCAGCAGCCGCGGAAACGGCCTCTGGCACGAGATCGAAGCCATTGACCGTGTGACCGGCCTTCACCAGGTTCGCTGTCATCGGACGACCCATGTTTCCCAGGCCGACCCATCCAATTGTCGACATAATATGCCTCCTCGCATCATGTTCTTCAGGTGGTGCAGTGTTTCCCCTCACAGTACGCCAGTCACTGAACCAACACCGGTCGCGCAGAATCACATATTCCGCACCGGATATGTGCGCGCACGCAGATAGGATGGAACCACTATGGCTTCATATGCACCTGGCGGTTCCGGTTCGCAGATCTCTCCCGAAGATCTGCTGACGCTGCTTGCCGTGGCCCGGTTGGGCAAGTTCACGGCCGCCGCGCACAGCTTGGGCCTCAACCACACGACGGTGTCCCGACGCATCGCCGCGCTGGAGAAGGCCTACGGCGAGCGAATGCTCGTGGCCTCACCGGACGGCTGGGAGCTAAGCACTGCCGGACGCCACCTGCTGCCGGTGGCCGAGGACATCGAATCCGCACTGGGACGCATCGACGCTCACGCCAGCTCCGCCCTGTCCGGAACGATCCGCCTGGCCTGCCCGCAGGCCTTCGCGCTTGAATTCGCGGTACCGGCCCTGGCCCAGCTGCAGCGCAGCCATCCCGGTCTGCAGTTCGAGCTCATCACTGCCACCCAGCGGGCCCGACAGTACCGCTCGGGTGTCGACATCGAGGTCGTCGTCGGCAGGCCGGAGGCACCACGCAGCGTCGCGAAGCACATTCGCGACTATCGTCTCCAGCTCTACGCCTCCCGTGAATATCTGCAGTCCCACACGACGCCGATGACGCTTGACGATCTTGCCGAGCACCGGCTCATCTACTACATCGAGAACTCGCTCCAAGTCGATGACCTCGATGAGGCGGGCAATGCACTGCCGCGCGGCAAGGGGTTCTTCCGTTCCACCTCGGTGCATGCGCACGTGCTCGCCACGTCGAACGGAGTCGGGATCGGGATCCTGCCCGACTTCCTTGCTGCCGGCAACAGCCGTCTCGTGCAGGTGCTACCCGAGGAGTTCTCGAAACCGGTCTCCTACTGGGCCTCGGTCCGCCACGAATCCCTGCGCAATGCGGGGGTCCGCAGCGTCCTCGAAGTTCTCTGAGTCAGGCGGCGGACCAGCCCCCGTCGACACTGTGTGCGCTGCCGTTGATCACGGCGGCAGCGTCGCTGGCCAGGAACAGCGCCAACGCAGCGATGTCGGCAGGTTCGGCGAGCTTCGGCACCGCAGAATGATCGAGGAAGACCCGTTCGAGGACCTCGTCTTCGCTGATGCCGTTCGTTGTCGCCTGATCGGCGATCTGGCCCTTGACCATTGGCGTGAGCACATAGCCGGGATTGATCGCGTTGCAGGTCACACCGTGTGGGCCGGCTTCCAGTGCAGTCGTCTTCGTCAATCCCATGAGCCCGTGCTTGGCCGCCACGTAAGCTGATTTGTTCGCCGAGGCGCGCAGGCCGTGGATCGAGGAGAGGTTGATGACCCGGCCCCACCCCTTCTCATACATCGTCGGCAGCGCGGACTTGGTGAGCACGAATGGCGCTTCGAGCATGAGGGTGTTGATGAGTCGCCATTCCTCGAGCGGGAATTCCGTGATCGGGTGGATCCGCTGGATGCCGGCGTTGTTGATGAGGATGTCGACGTCGAGATCGACTCCATCCAGCGCCGAGGTGTCGCCGAGGTTGACCGTCCACGCCTCACCCCCGATGTCGCCGGCCACTGCTTGCGCAGATTCAGCGTCGACGTCGGCGACGATGACGTGTGCTCCCGCTGCGGCGAAGGCTTCGCTCATCGCCTTGCCGAGGCCGGAGGCTCCCCCTGTGACGAGGGCGCGCTTGTGTCTGAGATCGACCATTGCTGTCCCTTCGATCGTTGTCGTGAGTCGAGCGTGTTGTCCGCTGTCGTGCATTCGGGCGGTACCGATGTTCATCGGAACCGCCCGAAGACCGAACTCACAGTTGTGTATTCGAGTGTTGAGATGTGCCGATCAGCGCTTCGCCGCGAGGCGACGGTCCTTGTCCACCTGGTCGAGTGAACGCAGATCGATGCCTTTGGTCTCCCGGGTGAGCAGGAGTGCGACCATCGAAATCGCAGCGGCGATCAGAACGTAGACCGCGATCGGCACCGAGGAGTCGAAGCGCTGCAGCAGTGCTGTGGCGATGATCGGCGCGAACGAGCCCGCCACGATTGCCGTGACCTGATAACCCGTAGATACACCGGAGTTGCGCATGCGGGTCGGGAACATCTCCGACATGATGGCCGGCTGACCGGCATACATCAGGGCGTGGAAGACGAGGCCCAGCAGCAGCGCCAAGAAGATCAGCAGAGCGTTGCCGGTGTCGTACATCGGGAAGGCGAAGAAGCCCCACGTAGCGGTGAGCACGATGCCGATGCCATAGGGCAGCTTGCGTCCGACCCTGTCCGCCATCGCGCCGACCAGCGGCACGAGTACGGCATGGATTGCGTGAGCTCCGAGCAGGAGCCCCAGAATCTCATTCGCCTCGACCCCGACTGCGATCGACAGATATGTGATCGAGAACGTGACGACGATGTAGTAGTGGATGTTCTCCACGAACCGCAGTCCCATCGCGGCGAAGACCTCACGCGGGTAGCGCTTGAAGACGGCCTTGACTCCGTAGTCCACGCCTTCTTCGATCTCTTCAGCCTGGACCTGTTCGAAGATCGGAGCGTCGGAGACACGGGTGCGGATGTAGTAGCCGATGAGGACGATGATGGCTGAGAGCCAGAAGGCCACACGCCAGCCCCAGGACAGGAAGTGCTCGTCGGTCAGGGTCGCGGTGAGTACGAAGAGAACGCCTGTTGCCAACAGGTTGCCCAGGGGCACGCCCGACTGGGGGAAGGACGACCAGAAGCCGCGCTCCTTGTCCGGTGCGTGTTCGGCGACGAGGAGAACCGCTCCGCCCCATTCGCCGCCGACGGCGAAGCCTTGAACAACGCGCAGCAGGACGAGGAGGATCGGAGCGAAGGGCCCGATCTGGTCGAAGGTCGGCAGACATCCCATGAGGAACGTGGCTGCACCGACAAGGACGATCGACAGCTGCAGCAGCTTCTTGCGTCCGTACTTGTCACCGAAGTGGCCGAAGACGATGCCGCCGATGGGGCGAGCGATGAAGCCGACCGCGTAGGTGGCGAAGCCGGCCAGAATCGGCGTCAGAGGGTCGTCCGACGGCGGGAACAGGATGTGGTTGAACACCAGGGTGGCGGCCGAACCGTAGAGGAAGAACTCGTACCACTCGACGACGGTTCCGGCCATCGAGGCGGCGACGACCTTGCGCAGCTGTGCGCGGATCGACTTCCTCTCGGCATTGCTCGAAGAACTCATGACTCTCCTTGATTTCTACGATCCGCATCACCGTTGAATGTGCGGATCGACTTGCTGTGGGTCTCAGTCCGTGAGGATGTGTGCCTGGAAGCCCCTGCTATGCGACTTCAGGTCCACGCCATCGGCACGAACTGCGCGACGCGGCGGATAAATATGATCCATGCAACAGTGTGCGGCATCTGACGAGGGATCGGGTGCCGAAAGGGCTCGAATCAGAGAATTATCTGTGCACATTCCCGCACATGAGGTGTGCGCTCATCTGCTTCTGGGACCGGTGTTCGCGTCGCGCTGGGCCATGCCGGCGAGCATGTCGTTGTAGGCGCGAAGCTCCGCGTCGTTGGTGCGCGCTTCGCGGCGGTCGACGCGCTTGGCCTCTCGATCCGAGGACTTCGACCACTGGAAGGCGACCATGATTGCGATGAACAGGGTGGGGAACTCGCCGATGCCCCAGGCGATTCCGCCGCCCAACTGTTGGTCTTCGATCGCCGAATACCCCCAGTCGGCGCCGATGTTGCCGAACCAGTCGCCTTCGATGAGGACTTCTGAGCTCATGATCGAGATGCCGAAGAACGCGTGGAAGGCCATCGTGATGAGCAGCATGAGCAACCGCAGCGGAAACGCCGGGCGCTCCACGCCGGGATCGATGCCGATGAGGGCCTGTGCGAAGAGATAGCCTGCACCGAGGAAATGGATGATCATCAGCTCATGGCCGAGGTGCCATTCGAGCGCATACTTCATCACGCCCGAGTAGTAGAAGATGACGAGGGAACCAGCGAAGTTCACGCTGGCGAATATCGGGTTCGCAAAGAACCGCATATACGGGGTGTGAACGAGCCACAGCACCCATTCTCGGATCCCACGCGAACCGTCCGTACGCGCCTTCGTCCCCCGCATAAGCATCGTGATGGGTGCGCCCAGGACCATCGGCAGGGGCACCACCATGATCAGGAGCATGTGCTGGATCATGTGCCCGGAGAACTGGATCTCGCCGTAGACACGGGCACCGCCGGAGGTCACGTAGACGAGGAAGAGCATGCCGACCAGCCAGGAGACCAGGCGATGGATCGGCCAAGAGTCGCCTCGGCGCCGGAGATTGATGAAACCCACGATATAGGCCGCGGACAGGCCGACGGCTACGACGACCCACAGCGGGTCCAAGGACCACTCGGTGAAGTAGCGGGCAAAGGTCGGCGGAGGCGGAAGCGGTTCGCCGGTGAGGATCTCTGCCGGGGTCGGATCACCCACGGGCTCCTGTGAGACCGGGGGCTGGGACCGTGACAGAGCGACCGCGAGACCCATCGTGGCACCGAAGATGACGAACTCCACGACGATGAGGCGCCAGAATTCCCTGGCCGCCGAGGCCGCGGCACACAAACGTCGGATGACGAACTGACGATGCCAGAACCCGACGAGACCGAGCAGAACCGTTGCGATCGTCTTCGCCACGATCACCTGCCCGTAGGGAGTCATGAGGTCAGCGAGGCTGTGGACACGCAGCAGCGCGTTCACGACACCGGAATAGGCAACGATGGTGAAGGCGACGAGCGCGAACGACGAATAGCGTTCGATCGTGGTGCGCAGCTGGTCGGAGCGGGCCAGATCCGACCCCAGGAGGGCGATGACGAAGAGTCCGCCCAGCCAGATGGTGACGCCCAGCAGATGCAAACCGATGCTGTTGACGGCCTGGGTGTGTCCGGAGGCCTCAGCGGAGTGGCCCATCAGCGCCAGGGGGATCATCACGCCGATGCCGAGGACGCCTGCCACAGCGATGCCGAGGTAGCTGCGCGTGCCGAAGCACAGGGTCGAGGCGACGGCGATGAGGACGACGATGAGAGTCCAGAGTTGCCCGAAGGCGATCTGGGTCAGGAACACGCCGAGCTGATTGGAGAAGTCGAGGTAGGCCTGGGCTCCGACAGTGTCGGCGAAGGTGAGGACGAGGACGGCCACGGCGGAGATCGTCCAGGCCACCGATGACACCTCGGCGATCTTCAGCGTCTTCTCCCAGAGCGCGTTGAGCGGAGTCTCGTCGGAGGTACCGGACTTCGCGGCTTGGGGATGCGTCTTCGTATTTCGGCCTCGCCCCTGGGTGCGGGGCAGGATGAGGAGGGCGAACATGAGTGCGCCCAGAGTCAGCGCCATCGATACGTTGAAGACGAACTTCGCGGCCGGCAGACCGAATCTGACATAGGGGCCGGGATCGTTGAGAAGTGTCGCCTCCGCCGCTCCGGTGAAGAGCATTGCGACCACACCCACCGCAGCTCCGACGATGACGACGAGGGGAACGGCGGCGCGAGACGCGAATCGGGTGACCGATTCGAAGAGTTGAGTGCTCACTGGTGGCAGACCGCCGCTTCATTCATGGTTCAAGGATATCGCCGGAGTCTGAAACCAAGCCAACTGCGAAGCCCGGACGTGCTCGAGATCTCGGCGAGGAGACAAAAAATGACCCGGACCACATGGTCCGGGTCATTTCACGCTGATGCGCGAGGCTCAGTTAGGGCTGCCAGCAGCAGCTTTCAGCTTCGAACCAGCGGACAGCTTCACGGAGTAGCCGGCCTTGATCTGGATCTCTTCACCGGTCTGCGGGTTGCGTCCCTTGCGAGCGGCACGTTCGGTGCGCTCGACAGACACCCATCCGGGGATGGTGAGCTTTTCACCCTTGCCGACGACGTCAGAGAAGACATCGAAGACACCATCAAGAACGTCCGAAACCTGCTTCTGGGTCAGTCCGGAATTCTCTGCAACTTCTGCTACGAGCTCACTGCGGTTCTTAGCCATAAAAGTGTCCTCCTTAGGACAAGTCGGTCGGTTATCGGTCCGTTTTTCCGATAACGAACTTCCTCGAGATTACCAGCTGGACTTCGTGATGCCGGGCAACTCGCCGTTGTGCGCCATTTCGCGGAAGCGCACACGGGAGAGACCGAACTTGCGGAGGTAGCCGCGCGGACGACCATCAACCTGGTCGCGGTTGCGCACACGCACTGGTGAGGCATCGCGAGGAAGCTTCTGCAGTCCGAGGCGTGCTTCTTCACGCTGCTCGTCGGTGCTGTCTGGGTGTGTCAGCTGACGCTTGAGCGTCGCACGACGCTCCGCGTAGCGCTCAACAATGACGCGACGCTGCTTGTCGCGTGCGATCTTTGACTTCTTAGCCATATGCGCTCAGCGCTCCTCTCGGAAATCGACGTGCTTACGAACAATGGGATCGTACTTCTTGAGCACCATGCGATCCGGGTTGTTGCGGCGGTTCTTGCGAGTCACGTAGGTGAACCCGGAACCAGCAGTCGACTTGAGCTTGATGATGGGACGAATGTCCTGTGCTTTAGCCATCAGAGCTTCACTCCCTTGGCAATGAGTTCGCCGACGACGGCGTCAATTCCACGCACGTCGATCACCTTGATGCCCTTGGCGGACAGGTTAAGGGTGACGCTGCGACGCAGAGACGGAACGAAGTAACGCTTTTTCTGAATATTCGGGTTGAAACGACGCTTGGTGCGTCGGTTCGAGTGGGACACATTGTGTCCGAAACCAGGGACGGCCCCGGTTACTTGGCAGTTTGCTGCCATGACTCTCCTCCAGTTCACAAGTTACCGACTCTCGAAGCAAGCAGGTCGGCGTGGGATCCACGCTCGCTTGCGCCGATGTCGGAAGACATCAACAAATTTTCACGAATGCTGCTCGGCCGGACAAGTGCCCGACCACCTACCGGGCTGCTGCCCGGCATGCGGCGTTCGCAATGAAAATTGTGTACGCCAAAACAGGTTTGCCCGTTTGGGCGAGATGTCTCACCAGCGCTGAAGCCGTAGCCTGTGAGAGATTGGCCGAAGCTGGAGTGCAGCGGTGGGTGAGCACCATGTTGGCCTCAGCAGATCAATCGGTGATCGAACGGCTACGACACAACAGATAACAATCTTAGAGAGAAACAGGCCTTCAGAGCAAATTCACCAAATCTCCGTCATGGAACCCCCTGGAGGTGTCGCCGCTGAGGTTCCGAGAACGCGTTGTGCCCGGATTCGCGGGGCGAGAACCGTTTCCCACCCGTACTCATCCCACACGCATGTTCGCGCCCGCGATCCAGTACACAACGCATCCTGCTCTGGTTCGTGTTGAACACGTGCCGATGTCGTGCCAAGGTAAGAAGATGATTGCCACCACACCTGGCACTCAGGAGGACCGATGAGCGACGTTCCACCGAGGCCGCGAATCCGTCCAGCGACCAGTGATGACTGGCAGAAGGACCAATCAGATCGTGCCAGTCTGACCTCGTCGCCGGGCCAGGAGTCCGCCCAGAGTGCTGCCGACTTCGACAACTCGACCTATTACGAGTACCTCGAAAGGCACACTGGCGACGTCCCCGTATCCAAAAATCGCTCGCGCAACGCCTTCACCCCAGCGGGGGCCTCCCCATTCCAGGAACAGTCTCAGAATTCACCCGGACAGCCCGAGCACGGCTCCAACGCCCCGGCATCCGGACAGATCCCGCTCCACCCTGCACCGGCTGCGAAGAAGGGCAATGGGGCGAAGATCACCGTCGTCATCATCGCCATCATCATGGTTCTCGCGCTCCTGGCCTTCTTCGGAGTGCGCTGGTTGGCACCGTCAACGGGAGCCGTGCCTGTCGACTTCGGCGGCGACGAGACCGGATCGGCCTCCCCCTCCCCCTCCGAGCCTCTGGTGCAGCCGACAGCGAGTCCGCAGGAGGCACTGTCGGCCTACACGAAGGAAGGCACCGCGAAGGCCGAAGACCTCGAAGGACAGTGGGTGACGCAGGTCAGCGCTAAGGATGTCGGCCTGGAGGCCGAGGGCAAGACGTGGACAGCACAGGACATCGTGGACGAGTTCGAGACCAATCGCGTCAAATACCCGGGTGCAATCCTCATCCACAGCGGCGACTGGGATTCCTACAAGGACGACAACTACTGGGTCACCATCATCGACACCCCCTACAGCGACCCCGAACCCGCACTTGATCAGTGCCGCTCCTGGGGATTGGATCGCAACCACTGCCTCGCCAAACGTCTGGTCAAGGACGGAAGCCCCACCGACAACAGCGCCTACCTCGACGAGTAGTGCCCTGGAACACGTTTCTCGGTTCGGAGCCCGCGGCCCTGACACCGACGTTCGGCTCAGGTCGTGATCAAGAACCACCTCGGCGCCGGCGGCTGTGCCGACGTTGCCCGCTCCCCCGCACACGAAGACGCTCTGGCCGGGAGTGAGCCGGCCGTGTTCGAACCAGCCCAACCATGCCGTCGTCGCGGGGCGGGCCAACGCCACGAGCCGATGGGCGCTGCTGCCGTTCGCATCTATTCCGGCACCTGCCGAAGGCGGGGCCGGGTAGAGCCGGTCGTCGGGGACGACTGCATAGTCGGAGTATGAGCCCTGCCGTCCGCCCTAGCCCAGACTGCTGCACCACGCGGCCTGACCAGGTAGGAGAGCTCCTCCCACGGGCGCGCCGACAACGGTGCCCACCAAGCCCCTGCCCAGAACGAAGGGCAGGGGTGTCGAGGTGGGGAACCAACCGGAATGCACAAGGGCGTCCACGTGGTTGAGGCTGGCCGCGCTCACCTCGCTGAGGTAGTCGGTGGGTCCCGGAACCGGGTCCGGAAGGTCACCGTACCGAACCTCATCGACCTCGCCGAGGTGATTGACGTAGGCGGCTTTTATGCCTGCCCTTGCCGGCTAAGAGCCGTCTCAGGCCAGCAGCAGCGTCGGATCCTCAAGTCCGCGGCCGACGTCGGCGAGGAACTTCGAGATGATCTCGCCATCGACGACGCGATGGTCAGCACTCACCGACAGCGTCGTGATGTCACGTGGAACGATCTCGTCACCGACGACCCACGGCTTCTTCCGGATCTGCCCGAAGGCCATGATCGCGGCCTCGCCGGGGTTGATGATCGGAGTTCCCGCGTCGACGCCGAAGACACCGACGTTCGTGATGGTGATCGTGCCGCCCGACTGGTCGGCCGGAGGCGTCTTGCCCGAACGAGCCAGCGCGGTCAGATCCTGAATGCCCTGAGCCAGGTCGGTCAGGCCCATCGCGTGTGCGCCCTTGATGTTGGGTACGATCAAGCCACGCGGGGTGGCCGCGGCGATGCCGAGGTTGAGGTACTTCTTGACGACGATCTCTTCGCCTTCAAGGCACGAGTTGATCCGCGGGTTGCGGGCGACAGCCCAGGCCACAGCCTTGGCCACGAGCAGCAAAGGAGAGACCTTGATGTCCTCGCCCAGGAACTTCGTGGACTTGAGCTTGCGCACGAAGGCCATCGTCTCGGTCACGTCAACGTCGAGGAACTCGGTGACGTGGGGCATCGTGAACGCGGATTCGACCATGGCCTTGGCCATCATCTTCGCCACGCCCTTGAACGGGATCCGCTCCTCGAGTTCGCCCGTGGAACCATCCCCCGCCGAGGCGGTTGCGGCCCCGGCGCTCGAAGCTGTCGCTGCGGTGGCTGCTGCGCCGGTGCCGCTGGCCGCGGCCTTGACGTCGTCACGGGTGACTTCGCCGCGCGAACCGGTCGCAACGACCGTGACCAGGTCGATGCCGAGGTCCTTTGCGAGCTTACGCACGGGAGGCTTGGCGAGGGGCTTGTCCGCCGAGGCGGTCACCGGTGTCGTGGCTTCGGACGGTGCCGCTGCCACAGGAGCTTCCTGTGCGGCTGACGCTGGAGCTTCCGGTGCGGCGGGCGCTGCGGTCGAGCCTGCCGGGGCCGGAACACCTGCACCCTTGCGGGGGCGGCGTTTCGACGAGGCTGCTTTGGCGCCGTAGCCGACCAGGGTGGCGCCGCCTTCGGCGTCGCCTCCGCTCTCGGTCGAGTCCTGTGCGTCTCCTGCAGCAGGTGCCGATGCTCCTGCGGGCTCGGAGCTGCCGGTGGAATCGCCGCCGCCGAAGCGGATGATCGGTGTTCCGACCTCGATGGTCTGGCCCTCATCGACCAGCAGAGCTTCGATCGGTCCGGCCTGGGGGCTCGGCAGTTCGACCAGAGACTTGGCCGTTTCGATCTCGACGAGGATCTGGTTGACGGTGACGGTGTCGCCGACGGCGACCTTCCACGAGACGAGGTCGGCCTCTGTCAGGCCCTCACCGACGTCAGGAAGAGAAAATTCAAAAGACATATCAACTCTCCTTGAGTCAGTAGGCCAGTGCCCGGTCGACACCATCGAAGATGCGATCCAGGTCAGGCAGGTAGTGCTCTTCCATCCGCGAGCCGGGGTACGGCGTGTGATAGCCGCCGACTCGGATGACTGGCGCCTCGAGGTTGAAGAAGCAGCGCTCGGACAGGCGCGCCGCGATCTCGGAGCCCAGCCCCAGGAACGTCGGCGCCTCGTGTGCGACGACCAGGCGACCGGTCTTCTGCACGGACTTCTCAATCGTCGTGAAGTCGATCGGGCTGAGGCTGCGCAGGTCGATGAGTTCGACGCTCTTTCCTTCGTCTGCCGCAGCTGCCACGACGTCCTTGGCCGTGGGCATCAGTGGGCCATAGGCCACCAGGGTGACGTCGGTGCCTTCGGAGACGACACTGGCATCGTGCATTCCCAGACCACCGCGGTTCGCGGTGTCCACGTCTCCGCGCAGCCAGTAGCGGCGCTTGGGCTCGAAGAACATCACCGGGTCGTCGCTCTTGATCGCTTCCTGCATCATCCAGTAGGCGTCATGGGCGTTCGACGGTGAGACCAGGCGCAGTCCGGCGTGATGGGCGAAGACCGTCTCCGGGCTCTCCGAGTGGTGCTCGGGTGAGCCGATGCCGCCGCCGTAGGGCACGCGGATGACGAGAGGCATTCGCTCCTTGCCCAGCGTGCGGTTGTAGAGCTTGGCGACCTGGGTCACGATCTGGTCGTAGGCCGGGAAGATGAAGGCGTCGAACTGAATTTCGATGACCGGGCGGTAACCGCGCACGGCCATGCCGATCGAGGTTCCCACGATGCCAGATTCGGCAAGTGGTGCATCGATGACCCGCTGCGGACCGAAGTCCTTCTGCAGGCCTTCGGTGACGCGGAAGACGCCGCCGAGCTTGCCGATGTCCTCACCGATGAGGACGACCTTCGGGTCGTCCTCCATGGCTTTGCGCATTCCGGCCGTGATGGCCTTTGACAGGGGAAGTTTCTCCATCAGGCCTCACCTGCATCGGCGAATGAGGCCTGGTATGCGAGGAATTCCGCACGTTCCTCATCGACGAGGGGGTGAGGTTCGGAGGTGACATGGGCGAACATCTCGACGGGATCGGGATCTTCCATGGTCATGCAGTTGTGGCGGATGCGGGCGGCAAGAGTGTCGGCCTCAGCGTCCACCTCGGCGAAGAACTCGTCTGCGGTGTCCGTGTGGTTGTCGAGGTAGGCCCGAAGTCGCTTGAGCGGGTCGCGGTCCTCCCAGATCTCTTCCTCTGCCCGATCACGGTACTTGGTCGGGTCATCGGCCGTGGTGTGGGCACCGCGACGGTAGGTGAAGGCCTCGATGAGCATTGGACCGTTGCCGGCACGAACCGAATCCAGGCTGGCCCTGGCCACGGCGTACATCGCGATGATGTCATTGCCGTCGACGCGCAGGCCGGGAACACCGAATCCTTCGCCGCGCTTGCACAGCGGTGCCGCGGACTGGACGTGGGTGGGTTCGGAGATGGCCCACTGGTTGTTCTGGCAGAAGAACAGCACGGGTGCGTGGAAGGCTCCCGCGAAGGTCAGTGCCTCTGAGACGTCACCCTGCGAGGTGGCTCCGTCGCCGAAGCAGGCGATGGCCACTGTGTCGCGTTCCAGGTCGCCAGTGCCGACGTCGCCGTCCATGGACACGCCCATGGCGTAGCCGGTGGCATGCAGGGTCTGCGAACCGATGACGATCGTATACGTGTGGAAACGGTGTTCCTGAGGGTCCCAGCCGCCGTGGTCCTGGCCGCGGAACATGCCGAGGAGGGTCTCCGGTTCGACACCGCGAGTGTAGGCGAGGCCGTGTTCACGATAGGTCGGGAAGACGAAATCCTGGGGGCGAGCCGCCCGTCCCATTCCGATCTGGGCTGCTTCCTGACCGAACATCGGCGCCCAGAGGCCGAGCTGTCCTTGACGCTGCAGGGCCGCACCCTCAGCATCGATGCGGCGCACCAGGACCATGTCCCGGTAGAAGCCGCGCAGATCCTCATCGGTGAGTTCTGCCGCGAAAGCGTCATATTCACCGGATTCGACGCGATTGCCGTCTTCGGTGAGCATCTGGATCATCCGAGGTTCCGATGACTGACTGTGGGCAGTCCCGGTTCCCACTGAAATGTTGGAGGTCATTTCAGTTCTCCTTTGTTCAAGGTCCAAGCGCACCGGAGGTGACCAGTGGCGGACGGTGTCCTGCGGACGGGATCTCTGGTGTGAGTTCTCGCCCTCGCGTGATGTTATTCACAGGTGCTACCACGATACCGAATCCACCGACTGCATGCCACATCGGCAACGTGCGTCGAGCGCCAATTGTTATGGTTCGGTTCAGCCTAGGAGGCGAATTTCGCGCGTGTGGTTCACGTCCAAAGGGTTCCATGCCGAATTGTCGATCGTCGCAGAGTTGGTCCAACGTCCGACAAACGCACGTCCGAGCACATCAGAGCCTCACCTCGCCGAGGTGCGGGTCGGATTTCGCCGAGGTGCGGGTCGGATTTCGCCGAGGCTGCGCTGGCTTTTGGCCACGGTCATGTCCGTTTGCGTTTTCCCTGGTAGTCCCTGGTTTCCTTGAGGTCACCGGTGAAGAACCCTGAGTTCTTCGCGGTGAATCGGTTGAGACCCGCATGGCCGGCTGCGAGCATGAGCCCGATCGAGGCACTGTAAGCGGCAGAAGAATGCGCGGCTCCGGCGGAGGCGAACAGTTCGTCGAGTTCGGCATCGGTCCTGCCCTTCAGGTTCGGGGCTCGGCGCAGCTGCTCGGGATCGTAGTCGACGGTGATCGTCGACCAATGGTCTTCGACCGGATTCTCGTTGCCGTCAAGGTCGGGAACCAGGTCCTGTTCGTGCTCGATCGAGAGGACGTCGATGCCCTCGTCAACTGGGAAGTCTGAGATCGGTGCGCCCACGGTGACGAGCGCGGTGACATTCACATCGGCCAAGAATGCCGGGTCGGCGGCCAGCGAGCCGGCAGTGATTCCACCCTGCGAATACCCCACCAGCATGACCTCGGCATCAGTCGCGATATTCGCCTCGGCGATGGCCTGGCGGACCATCTCCGCCATGACGGTGTCATTACCGGCCATTGCCTGCACGTTCGTCGTCAGATCGGTGGTGTTCTGACCGGCGTCGGGAGACCAGTCGGTCGTCGCGGGAACGTAGACGATGTAGCGAGTAGTCCCGTCGGGGGAGGTGATCTCTTCGATCCGGACTTGTCCGGAGTCGGCGCCGCGGTGGCGGTCTGCCTCCCTGCCATAGAGGTCTTCGAGGTCGCGCGGCGGCTCATCATCGGCCGGAGTGATTCCCTTGGCCCTCCAGACCTCCACGTCCGAGGGCAGAAGCAGTCCGAACATGTTCGCACCTCCCAGGATCCACGCCGTCATCGATGACGAGTCGTGCGGCCACAGCGCGTGGTCACCCTCGGTGGCCAGCACCGTCGGCGGCAGCCCCATGAAGCCGACGACGATTCCCGGCAGCACGTGTTCGATGACGGCCCCGGAGACATCGGAGTTCTCGAACACGAGTGCGACGAAGGCCTCCTTGGCCGCCGCCTTCGTCTGCGCCAGGTCGATGCCGAAGTGCTTGGCAACCACGTCGTCGAGGCCCGTGACGTCGAGGAACTTCATCCCCAGGTAAATCGGTGCCGCGACCGCGAGCGCGATCGGAATGAGCACTGGCAGGCTGATGGCGATCACGCGACCGGTGACGTAGCCGAAATAGTCGAGCAGCCCACCGAAGGCGTCGCTGATGCCCCTCTCTGCCTGCCGGTAGGCAAGGGCCGCGGCTCTGACGGCGAGGACGGTGGCTTCGAGTTCGATGAGCACGACCGCCGTTTGGTGGTGGTAGACGACCCGGCAGGCGTCGAGGTTGATCGCCGTGAGTGGGGCGGGGACCTGAGTCAGGAGTGTGGCCAGGTCGAAGTCGGCGAGTGATCCTTCCGCAGACAGGTCAGCGATATCGCCGCAGATGCGCTGAAGTTCGTCTCCGCTGGAGTCTGCCCGGTCATCGATCCTCAGCTGCGGACCGCCAACGGTTCGGGTCGCGATCATCACCGGCGGCCGGCCGTCGACGGTCGCTTGGCTGTCGGAGATCGCCGGGTCACCGTCGTCCGGAGCAGAGTCAGGGTCGCCGCAATCAGGACTCGCACCGCACCGGCTTCGAGGTTGTGTTCAGTCCCCACGGTGATCGTCTCCCCGTCGCGCTCCAGGGTCGGCCGAGCCCAGGTTCCGTCAACTCTGTGCAGGAACTCCATCCCGGCGTCTTTGGCCTCGCTCAGGTAGGTCAGGGTGAGCACACAGTCCTTCTCGACCAGAGAGCACAGCTCCTCGGTGACCTGTCCGAGCTCCTGAGGTCGGAGGCGTCTGAGGAGCTCGAAGCCTTCGAACTCGTCGAAGCCATCACCGTGCAGCACCAGAATGGCCAGGCAGATGTCATCGCACAGGGACACCTCGAGGTGGGCGGTCTCGTCTCCGGAGCTGATGACGATGGTGATCCGAGAGCGGGTGAGATTGAGCTCGGCGGTGAAACCGGTCAGCCAGGCAGTGAGCACATCGAGCCCGCGCTTGGATTTCCTGTCGGCGGAGTCCCCCAGCATCACCGTTTCCGCGACCTCCTTTCCGGCGCCCGTGGTCACGACCATTGCCGCCTCCCGTGCCGAGGTGTTTTCGGCAGCGTCCGCACGTGGCATCAGCTCGTGGGGCCAGAGTGTTCTCAGTCGCTCGGGAAGCCCCATGATCCGTGCAATGTCGACGGCAAACCACTTGCTGCCCCGCCCTTCCGCAGACTTCCCAGGCTCAGTCGCAGACTTTCCCGGCTCAGTCGCAGACTTTCCCGGCTCGGCCGCCGGCTTCGCCCTGCCGCTCATAGCTGAATCCGACCTCCCACTGAGACGACCTGGAGATGCAGGTCATAGGCCTCGGCGAGCTTGTCGGCCCTGTCTGCGAGAGCGATGATCGAGTCCGAACACGTCAGCAGACGATCGCCGAGCATTCGTCCTGCTGGGGAGTCCCACCCTTCGACCTGCCGGCAGTTCTGCGCCAGTCTGCGCAGCTCATTTGCCCGCCGCCTCCACCCGTCCCGGTTGAGTGCCAGCTCATCGGTGATCACTGTCGTCCTCCCCTTGCGATTAGGCGTCAGCCTTCACCGTACGAATCGGCACCTTCGACCGGAAGCTCTCAGATTCCTCTTGTGGAAACCAGTCGACCCTCCACACGCTTCCGGTGTTGAAGTTACGGCCGAATCCACAGCTGGAAGAGCACGAGTCACAATCGGACCTCAGCCCTCAACAGGACCGCCTGGTGGTCGGTTCCGCGTTCGTGAGCGGCTCATGAGAAAATAGGGCTATGCCGACCGTTTCGCTTGCTGACATCTCGCCCTCCATTGCTCTCGGACCCCTCGATGGTCGATACCGCAAAGACACCGCTGACCTCGTCGATCACCTCTCCGAGGCGGCTCTGAACCGCAATCGAATCACCGTCGAGGTCGAGTGGTTCATCCACCTCGCCCAGAACTCCGTAATCGACGGCGTCCGTCGTCTCACCGAGCACGAGGTCACCGAACTGCGCAGCTTCGCGGAGAACTTCGATGCTAAGACGATCGCCACCCTCGCCGCCCATGAGGCCGTCACGGTTCACGATGTCAAGGCCGTTGAGTACACAATCAAAGAAGCGCTAGTCGAAATCGGCGCAGACGATCTCAGCGAGCTCGTCCACTTCTGCTGCACATCCGAGGACATCAACAATCTGTCCTGGGCCCTCGGCATCAAGGGTGCCACCGTTGATGTGTGGCTGCCCCGCGCGAAGGCACTCATCGACTCATTGGCCGATACCGCCTCGGCGCTGGCCGAGGTCCCGATGCTCTCCCACACCCATGGCCAGCCGGCGACGCCGACGACGGTGGGCAAGGAGCTCGCGGTGTTCGTCCACCGCCTGCGCCGCCAGTATGAGCGGATCGAGGCAAGCGAGTTCCTCGGCAAGATCAACGGTGCGACCGGGACCTACTCGGCCCATCTGGCCGCCGTGCCCAGCGCGGATTGGCCGAAGCTGGCCAAGACCTTCGTCGAAGGCAGCCTGGGGCTGACATTCAACCCGCTGACCACGCAGATCGAATCCCACGACTGGGATGCGGAGCTCTTTGCCGACATCGCGCGGTTCAACCGCATCGCCCACAATCTGGCGACTGATATGTGGACCTACGTCTCGATGAACTACTTCAAGCAGATCCCCGTCGCTGGCTCTACCGGATCCTCGACGATGCCGCACAAGGTCAACCCGATCCGCTTTGAGAACGCCGAGTCGAACCTCGAGCTCTCGTGCGCACTGCTCGACTCACTCGCGTCGACCCTGGTGACCTCGCGGATGCAGCGAGACCTCACGGACTCGACCTCACAGCGCAACATCGGTGTGTCCTACGGCCACTCGGTGCTGGCGCTGAACAACCTGATCAAGGGCCTCGACAGGCTCGCGATCAACGAGGAGGCTCTGGCCGCCGACCTCGACTCCAACTGGGAGGTCCTCGGCGAGGCGATCCAGTCGGTCATGCGCGCCGCCGGCCTGCAGGGTGTGCCGGACATGGACAGTCCCTACGAGAAGCTCAAGGCGCTCACTCGCGGCAAGCGCATCACTCAGGCCGATCTGCAGTCCTTCGTCGCCGGTCTCGGATTGCCCGAAGCAGAGACCGAACTGCTCACCGCGCTGACTCCGGCCACCTACGTCGGCGTCGCCGCGCAGCTGGCGCAATCAGAGGTCTCCGACTGGAAAGCCCGCACCCAACGCTGATTTCGGCGCACAGAACTCAACGCTATCGAACAGCAGAGAATACGTTCGGTCGCTACTAGCCTTGTGCTCATGACAAGAACTGTGATGAGTTCCGTACGCATTCCGGTCACCGCTTGTGCGCACACCGATGCCGCCGGTTCCGGAAGCGCGAACGGAAGCAACTCCGGCCGACAGGACCACATCATCGGCACGCTGCTGATGCCACCGCGAACTCCGACCGGGTTCCTCACGATCCATCCCGCCACGGCCACGCCTGCACGGTTCTATACGAATTTCGCCGAACACGCTGTCGGACGCGGCCTGGCCGTGCTCACCTACGATGTGCGAGGCGTTGCGGCCTCAGGGCCGGCGCGGGAGCACTCACAGCTGCGGATGCGCGATTGGATGCACCAGGACGCGAATGCCGTCGCCGCCTGGGCCAGGAGCAGATTTCCTGAACTGCCGAAGGTCGCACTCGGACACAGCCTCGGCGGTCACGCCCTGCTGCTGGGAAACGCCACCGACGACCTGTACGGAATTGTCACCGTGGGCACGGCACGAGCGGCGCTGCGCGACATCACTCCTGTCACCGAACGGCTGCGGGTCGGTCTCATCCTCAGGACACTCGGCCCTCTGATCAGTCCGATCCTCGGCTATGCGCCCGGCAGACGTCTCGGACTCGGCGAGGACATCCCCGCTGCGGCCATGCTCGAATGGGGCAGGTGGGTGCGCATGTCCGAGTACTTCTTCGATGATCCGACCCTGGGAGCAACCGCTCGGATGGCCCGTTTGCGCACGCCGGTGCTGGCGACTGGGGCCAGCGACGACAATTGGGCGTCACCAGCGCAGATCGACGCACTCGTCGACCATGTCCGCCTCACCGAGGTGGAACGACGCACCTTCACGCCCCAGGAACTCGAGGTCGCTGGTATCGGCCATCACGGTCTGCTGAAACGCTCGGTCGCCGAAAACGCCTGGCCCGAGCTCGTCTCCTGGCTTCTGCAGCGGCTCCCCCAGAACTGACCTCACGGCGGCGCCAGGTCCCTCAGACCGGTGCCAGGTCTCTCAGGCAGGGACCAACTCGCGATCCTTGTCGACCTCTGCCAAGGGCCGGCCCGCCATATTGCGCGCCAGGAACAGAGTCGGCACGCCGGCCACGACGACGATGACGGTCGCATAGACCGCCGGCGCAAGCGTGAAACCGGTCGAGCTCATCAGCGCGGTCGCAATCAGCGGTGACAGTCCACCGAAGAGAACCGTGGCCACGTTGTACCCGATCGCCATTCCGGAGAACCGGCTGGTTCCGGTGAACTGCTCGGGCACCATGGCCGCTGCCACAGCACTCCAGCCGGCGGCCGGCACTGCAAGGAACGCAACACCGAAAATCGCGACTCCGGAGTTCCCATCGGCCAGCAGCGCGTATGCGGGAACGGTGGTGAGGATGAATACGGCCATGAGCACAGCCAGCGTCCTCTTCCGCCCGAACCGGTCAGAGGCGACGCCGAAGAGCGGCGTGATCACGATCGCGACGACGGCCGCGATCGTGCCCAACGCCAAAGATCCGGAGCTCTTCACATGCGCGACCTCTTCGATGTAGGTCGGCACATAGGTGATGTTGAGGAAATAGCTGACCGAACCGATAGAAGAGATGAGGAACGCGACGAGGATCGCACGCGGCTGCTGGATGAAGGCGATGATCAGCGGCGAGCGTGTGTGCTTGACCGCTGGCTTCTTCTTCTCTGCGGCCTGCAGTCGTTTGAAGGTGTCGGTCTCCTCCATCATCTTCCGCAGCGGCACCATGATCGCGGCGAGGACAGCGCCGAGGATGAACAGGGCCCGCCATCCCCACGAGCTCATCGCGTCGGGGGTCAGCAGGTTGGCCAGCAGGGCACCGGAACCCACTGCGAGCAGGGCACCGACTTCACTGTTGGCCGCGGCCCAACTTGCTGCCAGACCACGCCTCTTACTGCCGGCCGACTCCATGAGGAAGACCATGATGCCGGTGTACTCAGCGCCGACCGAGAAGCCCGAGAGGCAGCGGAAGAAGACCATCCCGACCCCGGCCCAGATGCCGATCATGTCGTAGGTCGGCATGATCGCGATACCGAGCATGGCAACGGCCATGAGCACGGCTGAGACGACAAGAGCTGATTTGCGTCCCACCCTGTCGCCGAGGTGACCGAAGACCATCGCACCCAGCGGTCGGAACAGGAACCCGGCGGCCCCGACGCCCAGGGTCAGCAGGAGGGAATCGGTGCGATCGCCGAAGAACTCCTTGGTCAGGATCGTCGCGACGTAGAAGTAGATCGAGAAGTCGTACCACTCGACGATGGTGCCGAAGGCCGCGACCATCATTGATCGCCGGCGTCCCTTCTCCTTCTGCGGGCTGTTGTCAGCCGCGGGGCCCGATTGGGCCTGAGATTCGAATTCTGACATCGACGATTCCATTTCTTCAGAAATGCTGCGACAGTTCTTCACGCTGCGTCAGCTGAGGGCCGACCGTTCGGACTTTACTCCTGACCACCCTACGTCTTTTCGTCCCGGACAGTCAGTGCCCGCTGGCCCGTTTTTCCGTCTTCGCCGGTCCATTCCATCCGTCCGCCCTGGTCCAGGCTCGCCGGATCGGGCTCGCTCGAGCCCGAATGCGTTCATCCGAGCCCGAACAGCGAATCCGTGAATCGATTCCCGAACATCGCCTGCGGATCCAATTGCTCTCGCAGCTCTCCGAAGTCGTCGAAGCGCGGATAGAGGTCGCTCAACTCGGCCGCACCCAGGGTGTGGATCTTGCCCCAGTGCGGCCGACCTCCGTGGCGGCGGCAGATCTGTTCGACGACACGGAAGTACTCGGCGAAGTCCTCCTTGATGAACCGGTGCACGGCGATGTACATCGTCTCGCGCCCGTAAGCCGTCGACAGCGGAACGTCGTCGGCGGCCGCGGATCTGACCTCGATCGGGAAGGAGATCTTCCACCCTCTCGACTCGATGGCGTCTCGGATCTCCTGGATCACCTGGGCACCGACTGCGAAGGGAACCGCGTACTCCATCTCATTGAATCGCACTCGCCGAGGCGTCACGAAGACATCGTGGCCCGGTGCCCGGTAGGTCCTGTCCGAGACCGCAGATTGAGCGATCCGATTGATGTGCGGGACGAGGCTGGGCAGCGCAGCACCGAGTTCGACGGCGAGCCGCAGCGCGCCGTTCTCCACCACCTCCTTGTCGAGGAGATTGAGGAGCTGGTTGCGCACCCCCGCCTCGGCGAGGTGACCCGGGCCGATCTCGCCCACACCGACGCGGGTGTTCGTCTTGGTCAGAGCGGTGTCGGTGTGCGGGAACCAGTAGAACTCGAAATGGTCGGCCGCACGCATCCGAGGTTCGAGCTCGGCCAGCAAGTCGTCGATATCCGTCACGACCTCCTCGGCGATGAGGTCGAAGGAAGGCACGCACTGCACCTCGATCTGGGTGACGATGCCCAGCACGCCGAGGCTGACGCGGGCCAGGTCGAAGATCTCCGGTTCACTCGTCGTTGACAGGTGGCCAACGGTGCCGTCGGGTCCCATCAGCGAGAGACCGGTGACGGTTCCGGCGAATCCGGTGAAGCCGAGCCCGGTCCCGTGAGTGCTCGTCGAGATCGCTCCGGCCAGCGCCTGCGGGTTGACGTCGCCTTGGTTGGCTAGGGCCAGTCCGAAGGGCGCCAGCAGGGCCGGGATATCGCGCAGCCGGGTACCCGCGTGGAAGCGCACCCGCCGGCTCACCTCGTCGACGGTGATGATTCCACTCATGTGGTCGAGGTTGATCATCACGTCGTCACCTGCGGCGACGGGGGTGAATGAGTGCCCGGCACCGACGGGCCGGACACGTTGACCGGCTCTGGCCGCGGACTGCAGAACCTCGCCCAGCTCCCCCGCCGAAGTGGGTCTGACGAAGGTGTGCGGATGGGCGTGGACATGGCCCGACCAGTTCCGGAACAGCCTTCGTGTCGTCATCTCGGGCCCGCTCACAGCACCCATCCTTGCCCACGATAGGTCGACCAGGAGTCGATGACTTGCGAACCGGAGACGACGAGGAATTCGTTGAAGTGCTCGGCGAGTTCACCGGCCTTCGCATGCCGGAACCAGACCAGGTCGCCGATGCGAAGGTCCTCCGTGCCGGGCCCGGTGAGTGGAGTCTGGACTTCGCCCGCGCCTTCGAGGCCCGCGTATTCGAGTCCCCGGGGCCAGGCGATCGTCGGAACGCGGTCAGTGCCGGGCACGCCCGAGGCGATGAAACCGCCCTTGAACACCGTGACCCAGCCAGGCCCGGGACGACGCACCACCGGAGTGACGAAGTAGGCGGCCGGCTCGTGTTGAAAGTGGGTGTAGCCGTCGAAGAGCCCCGGGGAGAAGAGCCCGGAGCCAGCGGCCAGTTCTGTCAGTGTGCCTTCGGCGGCGCTGGATTCGAAGGACCCGGTGCCTCCGCCGTTGACGAATTCGAGTTCGGCGAGTTCACGCACCGCGTCGATGACACGTCTGCGCCGCACCCTCAGCTCTGCGATCGAGCGTTTCTGCATGGCGCGCACCACAGCCTGCTTGGCCGTTGCCCCGGCATCGGCGGTCCCGGCGATCTGTCCTTCATAGGACATCAGGCCGACGAGGTCGGTCTCGGGACGAGCGATGACATGTGCGGCGAGGTCGACGGCAGAGGCAGAATCTCGGATCGGCGAGCGCCTGGCCCCGATGTGGACCCGACTGCCCAGCACCCCCTCGCCGAGGCGATACGACGCATCGACGTCGAGGCACACGCGCACCGACTGTGCGCCACCGGCTGCTGCCACGTCGCTGCGGGCACTGTCGATGATGTCGAGATGGGTGGGACAGTCGATCATCAGTGTGATGTTCGCCGCGGCCCCCGCCTCGGCGAAGAGCAGCTTCAGGGCGCCCCGATCGACCGTGGGATAGCCGACGAGGATGTCGCGGACTCCACGGGCGTGGAGAGCCAGCGCCTCCGGCAGAGAATAGGCGAAGACACCCGAGTAGCCCGGGTGGGCGAGCGCACGGTCGATTGCAGCGGGAGTGCGCAGCGACTTCGAGGCGACGCGGATCGGCAGGCCCTGTGCGCGCTGGGCCAGTGCGGTGACGTTCGCGTCGAACGCATCCAGGTCGAGCACAGCGGTAGGAGACTCCACCCCACGCAGAGCGTGACGCAGTTCACGTGAAACCATAGAGATACTGTAGCGTAAGTTGGCAGTTCTCCAGGCCGCATTCCACCCACTCACGACGACACGGAGGCATGATGAACACGGACGTCACCAGCACCGTCACGCCCACTTCCGACCTCACCCAGGGCACGGATCGCCTGCGTGAATTCCTCGATACGGACCCCTACGCTGAGGCTTCGGGCAGCGGTGAGCCCCACGTCGGTCCCGACCCATTCACCGGCGCTGAGCAGCCGCGCTTCACCGCCAACACCACCGGTGATGTCGACCGGGCGTTCGCCTCCGCCCGCATCGCCGGACGCGCCTGGGCCGCCCGGTCCCCCGAGCACCGCTCCCGGGTGCTGCTGCGCCTGCACTCGGCGCTGCGTCGGCATGAGGATCTGCTCCTCGACATCATCCAGTACGAGACCGGCAAGGCTCGCATCCACGCATATGACGAGATCCTCGACACCTACAACGTGTGCCGTCACTACGGGGTCACCACCCCGACCCGTCTGCGCCCGCAACGTCGCCGCGGCGCCGTCCCCGGCCTGACCCGCACCGAGGTCACCCGCACTCCCCTGGGCGTGATCGGGTTCATCACGCCGTGGAACTATCCACTCACTTTGGGCGCAACCGACCTGTTCGCGGCCTTGGCCGCCGGCAACGCGGTTGTGCACAAACCCGACAGCCAGACGACGCTCACGGCGATCATCATGCGCCGGCTGGCCATCGCGTGCGGTCTGCCCGCCGAGGTGTGGCAGCTCGTTCCCGGACAGCGGGGCGACGTCGGTCCTGCCCTCATGGCCGGTGCCGATGGGCTCTCTTTCACCGGGTCCACGGCCGCTGGGCGCTCGATCGCCGCCGAGGCGGGTCGTCGTCTGCTTCCGACCGCGCTTGAGCTGGGTGGGAAGAATCCGATGCTCGTCCTCTCCGATGCCGATCTCGGTTCCGCCGTCGACGGAGCGGTCCGCGGGTGCTTCTCCTCGGCCGGGCAGCTGTGCCTGTCCATCGAGCGCATCTACGTCCATGAGGACCTGTACTCCGAGTTCTGTGCCCACTTCGCCGAGGCGACCCGGAACCTCGAGCTGAGCGCCGACTACTCCTACGGCCCGGGCATGGGGTCCCTGGCCGGGCCCAAGCAGCTCGCCCGGGTCAGCGAGCACGTCGAGCAGGCACGAGCCAGCGGGGCTCAGGTCATCGCGGGTGGCCGACCGGTGCCGGAACTGGGCCCGTACTTCTATCTGCCGACCGTGCTCACCGATGTCAGTGAGACAGCCGAACTGTTCGCCGAGGAGACGTTCGGACCTGTTGTGGCCGTGTATCCGGTGGCCAGCGACGCCGAGGCGATCGCCCGGGCCAATGATTGCCAGTACGGTCTCAACGCCAGCGTCTACTCCCAGTCCCAGGGGCTCGAGACAGCCCGGCAGGTGGAGGCTGGAATGGTCAATGTCAATGAGGCGTACGTGGCGGCTTGGGGCTCGATCGATGCTCCTGCCGGCGGGGTCAAGGCTTCAGGTCTGGGTCACCGGCATGGCGTCGAGGGCCTCTACCAGTTCATGCACACGCACAGCATCGCTGAGCAGCACCTGGTTCCCATCGCCCCGTTCGGCCCGCTTGATCAGTCGCGGTTCGCCCGCACCCTGACCACGGCCTTCGATCTCATGCGTGCCCTGCGGATGAAGTGATTCTCAGCTTCTGTTGAGTGCACACCTCAGTTGAGCTCGTCGAAGAATTTCTTCGCCACCGGCACAGCCGCCTCGGCGCCGAATCCTCCGTCCTCGACAAGGACGGCCACGGCCATGTCGCCCTGATATCCGGCGAACCAGGAGTGGGTGCGCGGCGGGGTCTCATCACCGTATTCGGCGGTACCGGTCTTGCCGTGGATCGGTTCGCCGGGGACGTCCGCCAGCGCGCTGGCTGTCCCTTCGGTCACAGCGCGGCGCATGAGCTCCTGCATCGTCGTGGCTGCGTCGGCGTCGATCACCTGGTCGCTCTCGCTCCCATCCTCGCTCTCGTCAGGCAGAACGAGGAGCGGACTGACCGTGTCACCCTCGGCCACGGAGGCGGCCATCACCGCCACCGCCAACGGGCTGGAGACGACCTTGCCCTGACCGATCATCTGCGCCGCGTGTGTCACCGCGTCATCATCGCTGGGAACACTCGCCATCTTCGCACCGATTCCGAGATCGACGTCATCCATGCCCAGGCTCGATGCAGCATTCGCCACATCCGGACCCGAAACCTTCTTCGCGGCATCGACGAATGCGGTGTTGCAGGATTCGGCGAAGTCGTCTTCGAAGGCCACCTCACCCAGGACATGGTCTTCGGCGTTCTTGAAGCTCTTTCCATCAACCGTCGTGGTCTTCGGACAGTCGAGAGTCGTCTTCGCCTCGACTCCTGATTCCAGAAGGGCCAGGCCAGAGGCGACCTTGAACACCGAGCCGGGCGCGTACTGCCCGGTCAGCGCCCGGTCCCAGGCGGCACCTTCCGGATCCTGGTTGGCCACAGCGATGACGTGACCGTCACTGGGCCGGATCGCCACGAGCGCCGTCGGCTTCTTGCCCGTCGCAGCCGCTTTGTCGGCGGCCTCCTGCACCCCGACGTTGAGTGTCGTGGTGACGTCCTCGCCGTCGTGTTCGGGGAATTCGTGGACGAGGACGGGGTCTCCGCCCGCACTGCCGTCGTCGGCATCGGTGATGATGATCTCCTCGCTGCCCGGCCCGCTCAGCTGTTCGTCGAAGGCCTTCTGCAGTCCGCTCTTGCCCACGATGGACCCACCGGTGAGCTTTCCATCCGATGCCTCGACCTCCTCGGCGCTGGCAGCTCCAGCCGTTCCCAGCGTTGGGCCGGCGAAGTCCTTCTTCCGACTCAGCGGCTGGGTGTGCGTGTTGAAAACGGTGCCGGGCAGGGAGTGAATCGCGTCCTTGACGTTCTTGTAGTCGCTTTCACGCAATGTGATGACGGGAACGAAATGCTCGGGTTCGGCCTTGTCGATGCGCTCCTTCAGCGCCGTGAGATCGATGTCGAGTTCGTCCTTGAGAGTGGCGAGAGTGTCCTGGCCGTCTTTGCCACCCTCGCCCTCCGCCTTCTCAAGCTTGGCCGGGTGGATGCCGACATCGATGACCGTACCCTCGGCCATCAGCTCTTCGTCGCCTTCGCCGAGGATCGCGCCGCGTTCGCCGGGGTGCCTCTTGGAGACGAGGACTCGTCCGTCCTCGAGGTCCGGATGGAGCACCTCGGGGGTGAGCTCCGCGGACCAGAGCAGACCCTTCTTGTGCAGAGGAAGCTCGGAGGTGTACTCCCAGAGGTCATCATCCTGGTTCGTCCACGTCCACTTCAGTTTCGCGATCACATCGTCACCGCGCTTCGCGGTGCCGTTGAGCTCCACCGCGCGCTTATTCATGCTCTCATCGAGGGCCCCAAGGGCCAGTTCGTGCAGCTTCTTCGCCGTCTCCTCATCGGACCAGACGTTCGATTCGATGGTGGGGCTGTTCAAGTCGGCAGTGGCGTCTTCGGCAGCTGTATCAGCCCGCATCGGCAGTGCGAGGAAGGCGAAGACACCTGCGCCAGCCAGCAGCACGACGACGATTGTGATGGCCAACCAGGTTCTGGACTTCTTCGTCATAGGTCAATCATGGGTGTAGTTGGCCGGGAAGTCCACTTGCTGGTCTGCGATGCCGGAGGGTGGTTCAGGCGTCCTCGGTGACGACGGTGTATTCGAGCACCGGTCGCCCGGCTGCCCCATACCGGGGCCGGCGGGCGAGCATACCCGCGTCGGCCATGGCCTCCAAGTACCGGCGTGCGGTCACTCGGGAGACACCGAGACCAACGGCGACCTCGGCGGCGGACTGTCCGGGCTTGTCGCCGAGGACGGACTTCACTTCGGTCTGCACGGCGTCCGGGACACCCTTGGCGGTCGCGGTCACCGTGTGGGTGCGCAGCGCGGCGATCGCGGTGTCGACGTCGGTCTGGGTGACCTCGCCCTCGGTGCTGTCCCCGCCGAGGCTGTTGCGGAACGAGGAGTATGCCTCAAGTTTGGATTTGAAGATGGGAAATGTGAACGGTTTGATGATGTACTGGGCGACACCGTAGGACAGCGCCTCCTGCACGACCTGCATGTCCCTGGCGGCGGTGACGGCGATGATGTCGACATCGACGCGGTGGCCGCGGATGGCCCGGCAGACCTGCAGTCCATGGCCGTCGGGGAGGTTCATATCGAGGAGGACGAGGTTGATGGCCTCGGCGTCGAGGCCGTAGATCTTTCCGGTCAGAGCAGCCATCGCCTGAGTGGCGTTGTTCGCCACCCCAGCTATGTGATATCCGTCGATGCGGTCAATGTACTTCGCGTGGGCTCGGGCGGCGACTGCCTCGTCCTCAACCACGAGCACACCGATGCTCGACTCAGGCGCAGATGTATCTGACATGCCGCCAGTCTAACCGTCGCCATGACGGGGATCCTGGGCTTTCTGTTCCAGGCTGGGCACATCTCTGGCACAGGTCTGGAAGGCATCGCGGCGGCAGGCGGAACGGGTTGCGCAGCTGTCAAGCCGGGCGCAACTGTCAAACTGGGCTCAGTCGGCACGCCTAGGCACTAGCCGCAGCTCCTGCCTCAGGCGCGTTCGAAGACTGCGGCGATGCCCTGGCCTCCGCCGATGCACATGGTTTCGAGCCCGTAGCGGGCGTCGCGGCGCTCCATTTCGCGCAGCAGCGTCGCCAGGATCCGACCTCCGGTCGCACCGACCGGGTGGCCCAAGGAGATTCCGGAGCCGTTGACGTTGAGGCGGTCGAAGTCGTCCTTGCCGAAGCCCCATTCCCGGGTCACGGACAGCGCCTGGGCGGCGAAGGCCTCATTGAGTTCGATGAGGTCGATGTCGGCCAAGCTCAGCCCGGCCTTCTCGAGTGCCTTCGCAGTGGCCGGGACAGGCCCGATGCCCATGGTCTTCGGCGGCACTCCGGCCACGGCCCAGCTGACCAGGCGGCCGAGCGGCTTGAGCCCCTGTGCTTCGGCTGCGGCGCGGGTGGTGACGATGGAAGCAGCAGCCCCGTCGTTCTGTCCCGAGGCGTTGCCTGCGGTGACTGTTGCCTGATCATCGCCCTTGCCCAGGATGGGGCGCAGCTTGGCGAGCTTGGCGATGCTGGTATCTGGACGGATGTGCTCATCTGCGTCGACCTGGTGTTCGGCGACCTTCCGGGTGGCGGGGATCGTCACCGGCACGATCTCTTCGGCGAAGCGTCCGTCCTTGGCTGCGGTAGCTGCACGCTGGTGTGAGGTGTATGCGAGTTCGTCCTGCTCTTCGCGGCCGATCGAGTACTCGCGGCGCAGGTTCTCTGCGGTCTCGAGCATGCCTCCGGGAACGGGATAGTTCTTCCCGCCCGGAGTGGTGCGGCCCCGGCCCAGGGAGTCGGCGAATTCGGCGTTGCCGCCGCGCACTCCCCAGCGGATGGTGTCGTTGTAGAAGGGGGCGTGGGACATCGATTCGACACCGCCGGCGATGACGAATTCTCCGTTGCCGGAGCCAACGACCAGTGAGGCGTCGATGACTGCCTGCAGTCCGGAACCGCAGCGGCGGTCGACCTGTCTGCCCGGCACGGTCACGGGCAGGCCCGCGTCGAGGGCCGTGACCCGGCCGATGCAGGGAGCCTCGGAGGTGGAGTAGCCCTGCCCCATGATGACATCGGCGACGAGTTCCGGATCGAGTCCGGTTCTGGCGATGAGTTCGCGGACAACGGTGGCGGAGAGTTCGTGGGCGGGGATGTCGCGGAACTGTCCTCCGAATCCTCCGATCGCGGTGCGCAGCGGTTCACAAACGACGATGTCTTGGCCCATGGTTCCTCCACTCGATTTCGCTCACGCCGATGACACGTGGTCATCAGCCCGGCATTCCTGCACAGCCTATGCCGGATCCATGAAATGGATAGGAAATGTTTCATTCAATGGGATATCGCGCATCACCCTTGGCCGTCTGCTCGGCCAGGTCAGTCGCGGTCGTCGCACACGATCCGGATCGGCCCCGTGGGCGGGTTGCCGGATGGCTGCTGGCTCGACGACGGCGACCCTGAGGAGGTGCGCCCGGACGCCTGGCCGAGCGCACCGGGATCGAGGTATTCGCGATCGGGCAGCCACACCGTGAGCACAGCACCCTTGAAATCGTCGCAGTCCTCACCGCGGCCCACCACGTCGACAGCCCCGCCGAGGCGACGGATCGCCTGGACGACCAGGGACAGTCCGACCCCGCGGGTGCCGGTCTCCTGCCGACCGAGTCCTTTGTCGATCTCGACACCGTCGTGCTTGGTCGACCACCCACGTTCGAAGATCGCGTCGACGTATTCTTCGTCAATGCCCGGGCCGTCGTCGCTGACCTCGATCGTGAAGCCGCCGGCACCGCCCGCACCGCTCAGGTGCACATGCACCCTCTTGTCCTCAGGAAGAACGTCTCGCCTGCTCAGCGCGTCGAATGCGTTGTCAATGAGATTGCCGAGGATGGTCGCAAGGTCACGGTCATCCCCGCCGAGGCGGCCCGAGAGTTCCGCTGTATCCACCGTCATATCGATGCCCACCTCGGCGGCTTGGGCGATCTTCGACAGCAGCAGTGCTGAGAGCACGGGGTGATCGAAGCTCATCTGCCCGTCGCCGGTGACCCGGTTGAGGTCGTCGAGGTCCTTGGCCGCGAATTCGATCGCCTCGGCGACATGTCCGGTCTCCAACAGGGAGATGACCATATGGAGACGGTTGGAGTATTCATGGGTCTGTGCGCGCAGAGAGTCGGAGAACGATCGAACGGAGACGAGCTCACCGGAGAGTTCGGCGAGTTCGGTGTGGTCGCGCATCGTCACGACCCAGGTGTCGCTGGCGGCATCGGTGGGCTGCTGGTTGACGACGAGCACCCGATCGTCGGTGTAGTGGATCTCATCGCGGGCCCACCGTCCAGACGAGAGCAGATCGATGAGGGCATCGGGCAGATTGAGTTGACGCAACGCGATGCCGCCGATCGGCGAGGTCGCCCGAAGGGGATCGTCGGTGGCTGCGACCGGCTCACCCGTGGACTCCTCTCCCGTGGCGGGCAGTCCCAGGAGTTCGCGCGCATCGGCGTTGATGAGGACGATGCCCGCCGAGCGATCGACGAGCAGCAGCCCTTCCGACACGGCTTTGAGCACCGAAGAGTAGAACTCGAGCATGCTGCGCAGCTCAGTGGCGCCGTAGTCGCCGGTGACTCGACGCAGGCCGCGGGAGGTCGCCCAGGAGGCGGCGATGCCCAGGAGCAGAGTGGTGATGGCGATGCCGATGAGCCAGTTTCCCTGGGCCAAGAAGCCCTCCCGCACCGAATCGGCTGAGTTGCCGACGATGACTGCCCCGACGACGGCATTGGGGCCGGTGTCGTCGACGCCGAGGTGCTTCGCGAAGACCGGACTGATGACGTACACGGTGCCCCCGCCTGGGCCTCCATCGTCGAGGAAGCGGACGATGGACTCACCGTCGGCGACCCGCGAACCGTCGATGGCCGTGGCGAGCTGATCAATGGAGTCATCGGGCACGCCTCCCGAGTTCGAGGACACGATGCTTGCATCGTTGCGCTCCTGCCGGTTCGACGAACCCAATGACGGTGGGGTGACCAGGTAGTCGAGGGGGACGACCGCGGCCACATCGAAGTCGTATTCGCTGACGACGTTGTCAAGCATCTTCTCGACGTTGCCCTGCGAGTCCTCGTCAATGAAGTCGGCTGGACCGACCTCACCTGACCCGACAAGGCTCAGCGACATCGACATATTGTCTGCCGCGGAGCGCAGCAGATCCTGTTCGCGCTTCTGGTTCAGTTGGGAGAGCTGGATGTAGAGGAGACTCGTGGTCAGCACCATGATGCCCACGAGCATGATCGAGTTCGCAAACATGATGCGTCCGGCCACGCCGAACTTCATTCGTCGGCTCACACGTGCCACCGGTCCGGACCGTCCTCCTGACAGTCCTCCTGAGATTGCGGCACGCTGATCCTGGGGCATGGGCCCATTCTGCCATCCGCTGCGCCCAGCCCCCGGTCAGCCGCGTGCGGAATGTCCAGGCTCAAGTCAGTCAGAGTTCCAGACTCGAGTCAGTCAGAGTCCGAGGCTGATGGGCCCGGAGGGAACAGCGGAGCACACGAGCACCTCATGGGCGGTGATTCGCGCGGCAGGCTCGACCGGGTAGATGACCGACCCTGCGGCCAAGGACACGGCGCAGGTTCCGCACGAGCCGCCACGGCAGGAGTTGTCGGCCTGCAATCCGCGGGCCTCCAGAGCCTCGAGCAGGGTTCCCTGCTGCGGCTCCCAGAGGAAGCTGGTCCCCGAATCCTCCAGGGTCACCTCGGCAGGCGGGCACTGGGCGATGGTCTCGTCGACATGTCCGGTGTTCGGGGAGGCGAAGATCTCCTGATGCACAGCCGGGACTCCCGCCTCAGCGCTGGCGTCGAGCACCGCGCGGGTGAAGTCGGCGGGTCCGCAGATCATGACGTTGTCGCAGTCTCTCAGCCAGTCGACGAGCTCGGCGTGGCCTGGTCTGCCCTGGCTCGCGGTGTCATGGTGGTGGGCTTCGACCGGAATCTGCCGAGACTGGGCACGCTTCTGCAGGCGATCCCAGAGGCAGGCCGTCCGGTGGTCTCGGTCGACGTGGAAGAGCTTGACCTTCTCCGTGCCAGACGACTCGGCCCCGCGCATCAGTCCGAGGCTCGGCGTGATGCCGATGCCGGCGGTGACCAGCGCGGTCGTGCCGCCGAAGACGCGGTCGGCGGTCATGGTCCCGTGCGGCCCGGAGGCGAGGATGACCTGCCCGGCCGCGAGTTCGGCGACTGCCCGAGAGCCCTTGCCCTGGGTACGCACCGCGATCGAAACGATGTCATCGGACACGTCCGTGATCGTATAGGTTCGCCAGAATGGTTCGCTCAGCTCGAGGTGGACGCGCAGATTGGTGCCGGGTTCGTCGAATTCACGGATCCAACCCTGATCATCGCGCAGGGAGACTTCGACGATATCGTTGCAGATCTGCTGGCTGCCAAGCACCGTCATGTAGCGCGGGGTCCGCGCAGTCTTGACGAGTTCGCGTGGGGCCTCGCCTTCGATCTCGATCCGATCACCCGTGCTGACCAGTCCGGATTCGAGGATTCGGCCGTAGATGCCGCAGTGCAGGTGTCCGCAGGCCGACACCAGGACCCGGGGGACGTTGACGTCGACCTCGGTGGTGGCAGGGTTGACCGTGGTCGCCGGGCAGCGTTCGATCGCCTGGGTGATGGCCAGGCGCACCCCGCCGAGGCGGACGATCTTGCCGATGAGTGCGAACTCTTCGAAGGGGGCGAGTCCGTCGACGAGCACATTGCCGCGGAAGCGCAGTGGGTCGAGTTCGGTTTCGCTCGGCGCCAGGGCCGCCTGCCCGTCGGCGGTCTGGGAGATCGCCGAGACCGTGGCCGGGTTGATGATCGAGACACCTGCGGCCCGCGAGTCGAACATTCCCTGGTCCGCGACACTCAGTGCGCGTGGGAAGTCACCCTGCGGTGGTATGCGTGCAGAGAGGAAATCTGCCGAGGCGGCCCGCGTGTCCCGGTCATGCGTGTGGAATGTCGTGGACTCCCCCGTCGGGGACGTCAGGGTCACGGTCGCCGGCGAATCGGTCATGGTCACCACCGAGGATTCATCCGCCTCGACCTCGGGTGCGAACTGGGCGGCCGCTTCCTCAAGGTCGATGGCCACCTGCCATTTCTGCAGGTCGGTGTTGTTCTTGAGCACAGTGAAGGCGGAGTATTTGTGCCAACTGTCAGCGGGGACGTCGAGGCTGCCGTTGGTGAACGCAGCGATGCGGTCGCCGCGGATGCCTCGGTCGGTGCGCACATCCGCCTCGGTGATCTCTTCGGCAGGGAATCCCTTGACGGGGAATCGGAACAGTCTGGCAATGCGCATGATTCAATTGTAGGAGCTTGGCGCCATCGGGTGCCCACGGTGAGACCAATCGCACAATCACCGGCAATGCATGCCCCTTCTTGACCAGTACCCTACAGGGGTATAGAGTATCGTCATGACTGAGCAACATGGATACACCCCGCAGAAAGACGCCCTTGCGAAGCGGATGAAACGGATCGAAGGTCAGGTCCGTGGGATCGGAAAGATGATCGATGACGACAAGTACTGCATCGACATCCTGACCCAGGTGTCCGCAGCAACGGCCGCGCTGCACGCGGTCTCCATCAACCTCCTCGAAGAGCACATCGCTCATTGCGTGGTCGACGCCGCATCCTCAGGGGATGATGACGCCGCCCGCAAGAAGATCGAAGAGGCTTCAGCCGCTATTTCCCGGCTCATCAAGAGCTGAGGGCACATCATCGGCGAACCTGCCGGTGCTGACGCGCGAAGACAGGAGACACATCATGATGACCACCACCATCAACGTCACCGGAATGACCTGCGGCCACTGCGTGGGCGCCGTGAAGGAAGAGCTCGGGGCTCTGCCCGGAATCACCGAGGTCACCGTCGAGCTCAACGCCGGCGGGGATTCCCCCGTGACCATCACCTCCGAAGAGGTCCTCGACGATGCCGCGATCAGCGCCGCCGTCGATGAAGCCGGCTATGAGGTGAACTGATGTCACGCGAGGTTGATCTCGACATCACGGGAATGACCTGCGCATCGTGCTCTGCGCGCATCGAAAAGAAGCTGACACGCTTGGACGGAGTCAGCGCGGAGGTCAATCTTCCGCTCAATTCCGCCCATGTGGTCGTCGACTCTGAACTCTCCGACGCGGACCTGACTGCCGCCGTGGAGAAGGCCGGTTACGGTGCCACGGTCACAACCGCCTCGGCGAGCGGACCTGAGATCGTCGACTACGACCCCAGGCATCTGCGGCCGCGGTTCATCGGATCCCTGATTCTTGCCGTGCCGATCGTGGCCGTTTCCATGGTCATGGGCTGGCACTTCACTGGCTGGCAGTGGATCGTCGCGATCCTCGCACTGCCCGTGGTGACCTGGGGTGCGTGGCCGTTCCACTCGGCAGCATTCAAGGCCGCACGGGGCCGGTCCACGACCATGGACACCCTGGTCAGCGTCGGAATCATCGTCGCCAGCCTCTACTCCTACATCACCTTGGGCCGGGCTGTCGGCGACGGCTACGGCTGGCAGATCCCCGA
Source organism: Brevibacterium sp. CBA3109 (assembly GCF_040256645.1). Taxonomy (NCBI): domain Bacteria; kingdom Bacillati; phylum Actinomycetota; class Actinomycetes; order Micrococcales; family Brevibacteriaceae; genus Brevibacterium; species Brevibacterium koreense. The sequence continues at coordinate 3,465,805 of NZ_CP158281.1, forward strand.
GGACTATCATGTGTGGTTCGAGGCCGCTGCCGCGATCACGGTGTTCCTGCTCATCGGCAGACTCACCGAGGACCGAGCGAAGAGCCGGGCCACCGCCGCACTCAAGGCACTGCTCGGACTGGGCGCGAAGTCCGCGAGCGTGCTGCGCGAACGCACCGACGACTCGCCGACCTCGGACGCCGACGCTGCGCACTCCAGCACCGATCATCGGGTGGAGGTCCAGGTCCCGATCGACGAGCTCACCGTCGGCGATGTCTTCATCGTTCGACCGGGCGAGAAGATCGCCACCGACGGCGAGGTGATCTCCGGTCACTCCGCGATCGACGAAGCGATGCTCACCGGCGAATCCGTGCCGGTCGAGGTCGGACTCGGCGACTCGGTCACCGGCGCCACGATCAACGCCTCGGGCGTGCTCGAGGTCCGAGCCACCCGAGTCGGGGCCGATACGACTCTGGCCGCCATGGCTGATCTGGTCAGCCGCGCGCAGACGGGCAAACCGGCTGTGGCGCGACTGGCCGACCGGATCTCGGCGGTGTTCGTGCCGACCATCTTCGCGATCAGTGCTCTCACACTCCTGGCCTGGGGACTGATCACCGGGGACTGGGCGATGGGCCTGCACGCCGCACTCACGGTCCTCATCATCGCCTGCCCCTGTGCGCTAGGCCTGGCCACGCCGACGGCTCTGGCCGTCTCGTCCGGACGCGGTTCCCAACTGGGTATCCTCGTGTCCGGACCCGAGGCGCTCGAGTCGACACGTTCGATCGACACCGTCGTCCTCGACAAGACGGGCACCCTGACCACTGGTGTCATGTCCTTGCAGAGGACGCAGCTGGGTGACGAGGACTTTGCGGTTCTGGCTCGTTTGGAGTCGCAGAGCGAACACCCCGTGGCCCGCGCGATCGTCGAGGCTTCGATTGCGACGATGGACAAAGTCGCCGAGGCGCCCGGCAGCAGCAGCGCCACCATCGACCGCTCGGGTATCGATGGCTTCGATAACATTCCCGGTGGCGGCCTGCGGGCCACGATCGATGGCGCCGAGGTGCTCGCCGGTCGCCCGGATCTGCTCCGGGAGAGCGGGATCGACGTCTCGTTCCCGGCCGAGGATGTGCCCACCGGTGCCACGATCGTCGCCCTGGCCATCGACTCGCAGTTCCGTGGCTTGACCTTCGTCTCCGACGAGATCAAAACCGGTGCCGCCGAGGCAATCGACGAACTGCACGCGCTGGGCATCAGCACCGTCCTCCTCACCGGGGACAATGCCCCAGCCGCCGAGGTGGTCGCGGGCAAGCTGGGCATCACCGAGATCCGTGCCGACGTCCGCCCCGAAGGCAAGGTCGCAGTGATCAATGAGCTGCAGGCTCAAGGGCAGGCCGTGGCCATGGTCGGTGACGGCATCAACGATGCCGCTGCCCTGGCCGGTGCCGATCTGGGCATCGCGATGGGATCGGGCACCGATGCGGCGATGGCGGCCTCCGACATCACCATGGTGCGTTCGGATCCGCGTCAGATCCCGCAGGCGATCCGCCTGTCCCGGAAGACTCTGGGACTGATCAAGGGCAACCTGTTCTGGGCCTTCGCCTACAACACGGCGGCCGTCCCGATCGCCGCGTTCGGTCTGCTCAGCCCGATGATCGCCGGCGCCGCGATGGCGTTCTCCTCAGTGTTCGTCGTCCTCAACAGCTTGCGCCTGCTGCGGTTCAAGTAGAGCGCCTCAGCCCTGTATACGTGACTGCCGGTCGCCCCATTCCTGGCTCCGGAGTTCGAACTTCTGGATCTTGCCGGTCGAGGTCTTGGGCAGAGCCGCGACGACCTCGACCTCGCGCGGGGCCTTGTACTTCGCGATCTGAGTGCGCACATGGTCGATGACCTCAGCCTCGGTGACCGGCTGGCCCTCACGCACGATGATGAATGCCTTCGGCCGTTCGCCCCATTTGTCGTCGGGCACGCCGATGACGGCGACTTCGAGGACTGCCGGGTGCGAGGAGATCGCCTGTTCGATCTCGACGGTCGAGATGTTCTCTCCGCCGGAGACGATGATGTCCTTCGAACGATCGCGCAGTTCGATGTAGCCGTCCTCATGCATCACGCCGAGGTCACCGGAGTGGAACCAGCCGCCCCGGAAGGCCTCCTCGGTGGCTTTCACATCTCGGAAATAGCCCTTCATCACGTTGTTTCCGCGCATGACGATCTCTCCGATCGTCGCGCCATCGGCCGGAACGTCGACGAGCTCGCCCCCTGAATCGAGGGTGACGATGCGGGCCTGATCGGCCTGGACCATGCCGACTCCCTGCCGTGCGCGGAGTCTGGCTCGGGACTTGTCATCGAGGCCAGCCCACGAATCCTGCCACTGGCACACGGCGTACGGGCCGTAGGTCTCCGTGAGTCCGTACACGTGCACGATCTCGAAGTTCAGCGCCTCCAACTGCCAGATGAGGGTCGGACTCGGCGCGGCGCCCGCCATCGTCGCGGTCACTGCCCGATCGAGAGAGTGTGCCTGTTCGGCGTTGATGACTGTGCTCATCACGGTCGGGGCACCGTTGAGGTGCGTGACTGCGTGACGATCGATGAGATCCCAGATCACCTCACCGCGGACTTCCCGCAGGCACACCTGGGCGCCGCCGGCAGCGGCCAGCGCCCAGCCCGTGCACCAGCCGTTGCAGTGGAACATGGGCAGCGTCCACAGGTACACGCTGTTGCCGTCGTGTTCGGAGTGGATGACCTCGCCGAGAGCGTTGAGATAGGCGCCCCGGTGCGTATACATCACACCCTTGGGCCGTCCTGTCGTGCCTGAGGTGTAGTTGATCGACAACGTCGCTCGCTCGTCCTCGACGCGCCAGGTGAACTCCTCAGCATCGTCCTTCGCACCAGCCAGGAACTCGTCCAGGCTGGTCACGGCGGGTGAGGACGAATTCGGGCGAACCACCTCGGCGGAGGTTTCGATCGTTGTGTCCTCGACGTCGACGATGGCCTCGACCGTGTCGAGGTCATCGATCACCGGCGAGACGCTGGGCCACAGCTGCGTGTCCACCACAAGCAGCTTCGCCTGGCTGTGGTTGCAGATGTAGCGAACCTCCTCGGGAGCCAGCCGGGTGTTGATCGGCACCAGCACAGCCCCGGCCAGCGGCACCGCAAAGGCGGCCATGAGCGCCTCGGGGAGGTTCGGCATAAGGTAGGCGACTCGATCGCCTGGCTCGATGCCCGCCGTGCGCAGAGCATGCGCGCGAGTCTCCACAGCCGCGGCGAATTCCCGGTAGGTCATCTCCTGGTCGTTGTAGACCACGGCGCGCTTGTCGGGAAAGACTTCCGCAGAGCGGCGCAGAAAGGACAGCGGCGTAAGTTCTGTGTTCCACGTCTCCATGGGGAAACCCTACGTCACCGGGGTGAGCCTCAGCTGACGATCCTCACCTGAGGATCACTCAACTCACCTGAGGACCGTGTAAGGCTCACTTGAGGATCGGATAGGGCTCACTTGAGGATCGGATAGGACTGATCGTCATTCTGGGTGTCATTGCGCATCACCCAATTGAGAATGCAGGCGAAGGCGCTGACCAGGACTAACGCGGCACCGGCATAGACGAAAGCGAATCCGAAAGCCGTCGAATCCTGCCAGGCGCGGGTGACGATGATCGACAGGATCAGAACTGCGACGCCGCAGACGAGCCCCACTTTGAGCGCATCCTTGTAGGACACGGTGCTGGTAGACCTTTTCTCAGACTTCGATGCTGCCATACCCCCAGCGTACCGACCTCAGCTGAGAAACGGTGCACCGAGGTCGACCGGCGGCCCGGAGGCGATGTGAGGAATCGGGCGCGTCTGACTCGCCAGAATCGGGACGCGGGTGGACTACCCGGGCAGAACACGCAAAAATGTCTACGTGCCCACCCCCATTCGGCGCCCCTCCGATGAGGTGTCGCGCGCGCTCAGCTCGAGCCAGTTCCTCCCCGGTCAGAAGTCGCGCCCGCGCACAGCCAGCAGAACAGCGATCGCAATCGTCCTTGCGACGATCACGCTGGTGGGCATGACCGCGTGCGGCCCGGACAGGGGATTGCGGGTGGAACCGGAACGTGAGACATCTCCCACTCAGTTCAAACCTGCGAATTCGGACTCGGGGCCACCCGATGAACCCTTCTCGCTCAAGGAGATCCGCAAGGCCATTGTGGACGCCTCGGGAATCGCGGTGACGGGGAAGGCAACGGAGTCTGCGCGAGTCATCGCCGACTGCAGGGAATGCCTCAAATTCTCGACACCCTTCCTCAGCGACGATAGGAAGTTCCAACTGGTCACCGTGGCCAACCCGCAGCAGAAGAGCGAGATCGTTGCGGGCGCCGTCATCAGTGAGAAGGATGGTGAACCACGCCTTGAACTGATCGCCACCGGCAACCAGCTCAAACTCAGCCCAGGTAAGAATGGGACACTGGTGGTGCAGGAGGCGATGTATGCCGACGGCGACGAGGCCTGCTGCCCTTCGGGCTGGTCGGTGCAGGTGTTCCGCCTGCATAAAGGTAGATTTGAACCGGGTCAACGCTTCACGCGGCTAAATGGAGAAACGTAATGCATATTGTTCTGGTTGAGGATGACGAGGTCATCCGGGAGACGACCCAGATCGGCCTGGAACGGTTCGATTACACGGTGTCGGCATTCGCCGACGGTCGCGAGGGGTACGAGTTCGTCGCTGCACATGGTGCCGACGTTCTGCTTCTCGACCTCATGCTGCCCACCATGAACGGCGCATCGATCTGCCGGGCCGTGCGTGAGCGATCCACCATTCCCATCATCATCATCTCCGCACGCTCGGATGCGATCGACATCGTCCAGGCACTCGAAGCCGGAGCCGACGACTACCTCACCAAGCCCTTCGACATGCAGGTGCTCAATGCCCGCATCCGTGCCGTCGTCCGCCGCTTCATCACCACCGGCACCGACAGACTCGGCTACTCCCCGACCACCGAGCTGGACGAGGAGCACGAAACCGTGATCGGTCCCGGCGGCATGATCACCGGGGACGGCATCCCCGAGGTGCTCGGCGCCAGCCCCGGCATGGACACCCGCGAACGTCTCAAGGCCCAACTCGAGTCCGACGACACTTTCCTGGGAGCGGGCGGAAAATTCACCTCGGCGGACATGAACGACGGCGGGGACGAGCAGATGATCGGCGGCGATGTCACCGTTCCTCCCCGCCCGGACGGCTCACCGGTCATGCAGTCGGGCTCCAATCAGGGCGGCTATACGGGCGCGGGCGAGAACCACAGCGGCAGCGTCGACTCCGACAGCGAGCTCGGTCCGTTCCGGACGCGGCTGGGTTCGCTGGTCCTCGACACCGGTCGCCTGACCGTGGAGATCGACGGCGAGGAAGTCCACCTCACCCCCACCGAGCTGCGCGTCCTCCTGCTCCTGACCGAGCAGCCCGAGCACGTCTACTCCCGCGAGAAGATCGCCTTCACCGTCTGGGGCTACGAATGGGCCGGCGACTCCCGTGTCGTTGACGTCCACATCCAGCGCCTGCGGAAGAAGATCGGCGCCAACATGATCGAGACCGTCCGCGGATTCGGGTACCGCTTCGCGGGCTGATCGCATGTCACTGCGTTGGAAGATCTCCCTGCTCATCGTTGCCTCGGTGATCATCGCCGTGCTCTCCTGCTCCATCGTGCTGCGCCAGTCCGCGGCCCGGGCCGAGGATGACCGCATGCGCTCGACCGTGACCGAGCAGCTTGCGAACTCCGTCGCCATCTTCTCCGAGACCGGGGTGCTCACCCTCAACGCCCGCATCGACGACCCTGCACTGCCCAAGGACGCACGCGCCCAGGCGCTCAAGGGCCAGAGCGTGACGATGCGTTCCGAGGTCGACGGTGAGGAGATCGTGTGGGCGGCTGCCCCGATCGAGGTCGGCACCTACACCGAGGTGATCTCCGTGCGCGCCTCAACCGCGGACAGCCAGGAGCTCATCGGCCGCATCGACCAGGCGCTGTTGGTGGGCATGATCGGCTCCGCACTGGTCGTCGGCGGCGTCGGCTCCATCGTGGCCGGGCGCATCTCACGCAGGCTGACTCTGGGCGCTCAAGCTGCGCGGAAGATCGCGGCCGGAGACACGAGCATCAGGATCGCCGATGTCGTCGACGACACGGACCAAGAAGTCGCGGCCTTCGCCTCGGCGGTCGACACAGCCGTGACACGGCTGACCGAGCGAATCGACTCCGAGCAGCGCTTCACTGCTGACCTGGCACACGAGATGCGGACCCCGCTGACCGGCCTCGTCAACGCGGCCAACCTGCTCGAGGAGGATTCACGCCCCGCCGAGCTCGTCAAGGACCGAGTGCAGCGAATGCAGGTCCTCGTCGAAGACCTGCTCGAAGTCTCCCGCCTCGATGCGGGTCGCGCGAACCCCGAGTTCACTCGCGTCAACATCGACCAAGCGGTCCGGTCGCTGCTGGGAACCATGACCGCCTCCGGTGCCCTGTCTGACCATGAGATCGACACTCACTTGGCAGCTCTGAACTCGACACTGGTCACCGATGTTCGCCGCTTCGAACGCATCATCTCAAACTTGCTGGTCAACGCGATCAAGCACGGCGGGGATCCGATCCACCTGGAGACGAGCACCCGCAGCATCACGATCACCGACTCCGGCTCCGGCTACCCGCCTGACATCGTCAACACCGGCCCGACCCGCTTCGTCTCCGCCGGCGGCGGAGGCATGGGCCTGGGGCTCGTGATCGCACAGGGACAGGCTCGTCTGCTGGGCATTCACCTGATCTTCAGCAATGATCCGGTCACCGGTGGTGCACGCACCGAAGCGATCTTCCCGGATCCCGAGGCCCAGGATGAGGCGCTCAAGCAGTACCTCGAATCCATCTAGCGGCTGCTGCGCAGAGCGCGGGAGTCAGCGGGCGGCGCAGAGCCCGCAGCCCTCACCCACGCAGAGCGCGGGAGTATCGCCTGCGGTAGATGATCTGGGCAAGTCGGACGAAGGGTTCACCGAGGCGCCAGATCCCCATTCCGGCTCGGGAGACAGAGCGCAGCACGAGGAAGACTCGACCATCGGGAGTGTGGGTGAGGATGAATGACTCCTCGCCGGTGATCGGATGCCCAGGCTTCGTGCCATAGGTGAAGCCACGACGTGTTTCGGACTCGAAGACCTCGATGACGCGGGCTGGCTCTGGCAGGCGGAACGGCCCGATCCGGACGAAGATCGTCGGCTCCTGTCCGGCCCGGACCCGCGGGCAGCCCGGCCCGGAGCCGGTTTGGGAGCCGATACCCATGCCGACGCCCAGGGCGTCTGTGTCATCCTCCCGAGCCTGGACACCGATGTCGAACCCGCTGCGGATCTTCACCTCCCAATGCAGCAGTTCCTCCGCGCAGCGGTCGAAGGTGTCACGCCCATGACCGACGAAGAAGGCCGATTCGAAGTCCCGGTAGCCTGCCGGTCGGTCGATCCACCGGGGTGAGAGCGGCTGAGTCAGAGGTTCCATACCACCAACCTAGCCGAATCCCGGACACACCGGTGCCAAGTCCGATGCGAACAAGTAAGGTGCCAAGTACCGGCATTCCTTCAATCGAATGTCCGCTAAGAACACGCCTGACACTCTCTGCGTACGACAATCACGGATCAAAGGAGAACGAAGAATGCGCACACTCAATGGAATCGATGAGATCACCTCGCTCGTCGGCACCGAATTGGGCTCGTCCGAATGGACGACGATCGACCAGGAGGCGATCAACACCTTCGCCGATGTCACCGACGATCACCAGTGGATCCACATCGACGAGCAGCGCGCGGCGAAGGGCCCGTACGGTTCGACGATCGTCCACGGCTTCTTCACTCTGTCACTGATCCCGAAGTTCTCGAGCGAGATCTTCACTATCGAAGGCGTGTCCATCCGCGTCAACTACGGCCTCAACAAGGTTCGCTTCGCTCAGCCGGTGCCGGTGGGCTCTCGCCTGCGCGGCACCGTCAGCGTCAACGAGGTCATTCCCGGAGACAAGGGCACCCAGGTCATCCTCAAGCACGTCATCGAGATCGAAGGCGAAGAGCGTCCTGCGTGCATCGCCGAGGTGGTCACCCTCCTCGTCGAGTGACCTGAGCGTCACTGTACCGCCGTCCGAGCCGAGGTCTGCCCTCAGCTCGGACGGTACGCGTCGAGCATCTGCGCGACGCGGATGTAGCCCAGATGCGAGTACGCCTGCGGGTGGTTGCCCAAGTGCATCTCCGCGACCGGGTCGTACTCCTCGGCCAGCAGGCCGGTGGGCCCGAGCAGGTTGTTCAGCTGCCGGAACAGGTCCCAGGCGTCGTCGATGCGTCCGACCTTGATGAAGGCCTCGATGAGCCAGGTCGTGCAGATGTGGAAGCCGCCCTCAAGACCGGGCAGCCCGTCGTCGTAGCGGTAGCGGAAGACTGTTGGCCCGACCCGCAGCTCGCGCTCGATCGCATCGACAGTCGAGACGAAGCGAGGATCGTCGGCTGGCAGCAGGCCAGAGAGGCCGACAAACAGGCATGCCGAGTCGAGGTCGGTCTCACCGTAGGCAACGGTGAAGGCGCCGACCTCTTCGTTGTACCCGTTCTCGAGCACATCGTGCGCGATCTCCTCGCGCAGCTGCCGCCAGGCACCGGGAAGTTCACGGTCGAAGCGCTCGGCGATCTGCAGCGCCCGATCGACCGTCACCCAACACATCACTCGCGTGTAGACGTTGTGCTTCGGCGGCCGCCTGGCCTCCCAGATGCCGTGATCGGCTTCGAACCACCGTTTGCTCACCGCTGCGACCATCTGACAGGTCAGCATCCAATACGAATCGGGAAGATCGCCGAGGTGTTCGCTGAGATCGTTGAGGAGCTCGGTGACCGGACCGAAGACATCGAGCTGCACCTGGTGCTCGGCCGCGTTCCCCACTCGCACCGGGCGAGATCCCGCATAGCCGGGCAGATGGGCCAGCACCGCCTCGGTGGTCAGAGCCGAACCGTCGACTGCGTAGAGCGGGTGGAGCTGCTCGGGGGATACCGTGCGGGCCAGGATTCCCGTAAGCCAGGACAGGAAGCCTTCGGCTTCGCCGGTGGACCCGAGCGAGAGCAGCGCGCGCACGGTCATCGATCCGTCGCGCAGCCAGGTGTAGCGGTAGTCCCAGTTGCGCACGCCGCCGATGCCCTCGGGCAGGGAGGTCGTCGGTGCGGCGAGCACACCTCCAGTCGGTTCGTGGCATAGGGCGCGCAGAGTCACCGCCGAGCGGATGACCTCTTCGCGGTGATGACTGGGGATGTTCAGGGTGTCGACCCAGTTGGTCCAGAAGTTCAGGGCGCGCTCGCGCACATGGTGCTCACCGCCGGTAGCCATGTAGCGGGCATCGCCGGTGCCTGTGCCGCACGCCAGGACGAGCACCACGACTCCCCCGGGCTGCTGCGAGGGCACGACGACCGCCTCGGCGGTATGGGACATTCCGGTCTCGCTGATCTCGAAGTCGACTCCGGGCGCGATCAGGGAGATGGGCTCGGAAGTGCCGAGAACCTGCACGCCGTCGTGGGTGCGGACCATCCGCGTTGGCACGGTGGCGTAGTCGAGGCGGGGAGCAAATCGGATTCGGGCGGCGGTATCGCCGGTGAGCACGCGCACGACGATGGTGTCGTCGCTGTTGGCGTCGACCGGGGCGAGGTAGTCGATGCAGTTCAGGCCCGGCCACCGGGTCTCCAGGAGCGTCGAGTGGGTGAGGTAGCGCTGTGTCAGCGGCGCGGCGCCGGCTTCAGTATCGACGGCGAAGAACCCGGCGGCCTCGGCGCCGAGGATTTCGGAGAACATCGATGAGGAGTGCGGCAGCGGGTGCGGCATCCAGCAGATGCTGCCGAGAGGGTCGACCAGTGCCGTCGACTGTCCGTTCCCCAAAAGGCTATGCCGGTGGATCGGGGTCGCGCGTCTGCCGAACAGCCAGGATTTGCGCAGCTCGTAGATTGCGGCGAGGACGACGGAGACCTCTGCCGGAGAGCTGATGCGGAAGTCCGCGTGAGTTTCGGCGGGATCGCGGCCCACCTTGAGCCCCAGGTCAGCCTCTCCCAAGGTTTCGAGGGCGAATTCGTCCGCGGTGTCATCGCCGATGAACACGACCACCTCTGCCCCGGTCTGGTGCCGTAGGCGCTGCAGGGCCTCGGCCTTCGAGGAGGGGACGACCGAGAGGTCGATGACCTGCTTGCCCCGCGTCGGGAAGATCGAATATGTGTCGACGAGCTCACTCACGGCGGCTTCGACCCGGTGGCGTTCGGCTTCGTCGAGTCCGCGCAGATGAACAGCTGCACCGGTGGTCTTGTGTTCGAGGATCGTCGTCGGCAGCGCCTGGAATAGGTCTCGCCGAAGGCCGTCGAGAGCCGAGCGCTGGTCCGGGTCGAGGGTGTCGATGGCGACCGTGTCCGTCTCTCCACCGTGGGAGCCGAAGAGGTGAACCTCGCGTGGCAGCCGAGACATCGCCGCGAGATCACGGAGGCTGCGACCGGAGATCACCCCCGCCGAGGTGGATGGGAGCTGAGCGAGCGCATGCAGGGAGTCGACCGAACTCTCCAGCGGGAAGGCCCGGCTGGGCAGATCGACGATCGGTGCGATGGTGCCGTCGTAATCGGTGGCGATGAGGAGCGTGTGCGAGCGCGCGACCTCGAAGAGCCTTCGGAAGAGCTCAGGGGAGAGTTCACGGCTGGCCTCGGCCAGGTCTCCCAGCAGCCCCGAGGAGCTGACGGAGGCGGCGATCGGAGTCAGTGGGGAAAGATTCTCATAGTCATGCTCGCCTGTACTCATCTCACCTCGGTCTTCTCGAGTTCGGCTGTGGGCGTCGGGTGACATCGGTTGTGCCGGCTGCGCGGCCTGGCTCAGTTCTTGTCGTCGGGAGCCTCGGGCGTACCGGGAGCGTCGTGGACGTCTGGGGCATCGGCTTCGGCGGCGGGGAGTCCGTCGACGAATGGTTCTTTGTCGGCTGCGATCTGCTTGGCCTTGCTGATGCGCGAGTAGCCGCCGATGATGAAGATGACGCCGGCGATGAGTGTGGCCACACCGGTGAAGCCGAGGATCCACAGCGCACCGAATCCGTCGCCGAAGATGAGGATCACGCCGAGAAGTACATGGCAGGCCGCCGCGATGAGGAAGTCCGATGCCATCGGGTGGGACTTGAGCTGACGATAGTTGTACAGCTCGATGAGCCCGTGGAGCAGGGCCCAGATACTCAGTGCCGCGCGCAGTTCCGCGGGTTGATCTGCGAGGAACAGGAACACGATCGCGGGGATCGTGATGACAACTTGACCATAGACCGCAGTGCGGACACTCAGCGGCGCACGGAGACCTTGGTAGACAAGGGCGAGAGCGAAGAGCACGAGGTAGCTGATGGACAGGATGTCGACGATATCGACGTCCATCGACAGGTGTTTGGGACTGGCCGCATCGCGTGGCCAGAAGACCGTCGCGAAGCCGAAGGCGACGCCGAGGATTCCGCGGACGACCATCGGTGCGCCGAGCGCCTTCGACTCGGAGATGGACTGGGGCAGTGCGTCGGGTCGCGGTTGCGTGGGCTCGGTGCGGGGTTCGTCGGTACTCATCACAACACCAGTTTAGGTCTCTCACCTGAGTCTGTCTGGCACCGGGCACCCAGCGAGCTAACCACGTATTTACGTAATTACGTATTGTGTCTACTATGGGGAAATGAGCACGTCACCGAAGAATGAATCCTGTGGCACGGTCGAGGCCCGCCTGGCAGAGCTCGAGCGCAAGGTCGCCAGCTGGGAGAATGCGGCGGTCGCACCTGTTCCTTCTCCCGAGGCCGGCTCTGCCCCTGCACGGAGCCGAGGGCTCCGAAGTGCCGACGACGAGACCTTCTGGGCTCTCAACGGCCTCATCGACCACGCGGGAGACGAAGGCGGTGTCGTCTACACCGGTCACACGACGCCGCCGGGCGCGAAGTCCCCGGTCTCCTGGCAGATGGGCCTGACCTCGGCAGGCCTCGAGGATCTCAACTTCGCCGAGGCGGCTCCGGCCCTGGCTGCTTTGGGCCACCCCGTCCGGCTTGAGCTCCTGCAGGCGATCTACGAGGGCACGACCACCGTGGCCCACCTCGGCGAGGACGACCGGTTCGGCACGACCGGCCAGATCTACCACCACATCCATGCCCTCGCCGGAGCCGGCTGGCTGGAGAGCTCTCGGCGCGGCCACTGGCAGGTCCCTGGCCAGAAGATCATCCCCCTGCTCACACTCATCCTCATCGGCACCCGCTGAAAGATACGAGCAGACGGCGGTCGACTTTCGCCAATCTCGATCCGCACATTCCGACGGGCCCTACGCGTTCGAAGAGAAGGTTCCATGGACACTGACACGATGCACACCAACGCCGCGACGACCGACCCGTCGCCGCCTCGGCGCGGGATCAGCGCGGTGATGGCCGCTGCGATTGCGACCGGACTGCTTCTGCTCATCACTCCGTTCCCACACGGATTCCAGGGCGAACCCACTGGCAGCGCCGCGTTCGTCGACGAGGTCGAGAAGGCGCTGGGCAGCAAGCACTGGCACCACTTTGCCGCGGCGAAGATCGACGGAGACGAGGTGACCTGGAGCGGGGTCGGGGCGGATGAGAACTCCGAGTTCGAGATCGGGTCGATCACGAAGACCTTCACAGCGGCTCTCTTCGCCGATGCGATCGAGCGCGGAGAGATCGACGAGAATACCAGCCTCGGCGATGTCTGGCCCGACCTCGACGGTGATGTCGCCGCGGTGAGGCTGACGTCGATTGCGATGCACCGTTCGGGGCTGCCTTCGCGGGAACCGGCTGTCAGCTTCGGTGACGGCCTCGCGAGCATCGTCTCGAGGTACATCCACACTGACCCGTATCGAGGGACCGCGGCCGACCTCGTCAACTCACTCGAGGATGTCAGCGTGGGAGACACGGAGCCGGAGTATTCGAACTTCGGGTTCGCGGTTCTTGGCCAGGCACTGGCGACCGTGACCGGCACCGACTATGGAGATCTCGTCAGGGACAGGATCACTGCACCGCTGGGGATGAACAGCACCTACGTTCCCGACTCGGCCGAGGGGTTGGTCCACGGCTATACAGCCTCCGGGCTGCCGGCCGCGCCATGGACCCTGGGCGGGTCGGGCCCGGCGGGTGCCATCCGATCGACCGCTCACGACCTCGACATCTGGCTGCGGGCTACGATGAACCAGACAGCCCCCGGCGCCGTGGCGGCCGAACCACGCGAGGACTTCGACGAGTCGGATCGCATCGGCTGGGCGTGGCTCACAACGAAACATCGCAGTCCCAACCTCACCTGGCACAACGGCGGCACCGGCGGATACCGGTCTTACCTCGGCTTCGATCCGGAGTCTCGGCAGGGGATCATCGTCCTCGCCGACTCGACCAACGGGGTCGACAACGCCGCCGACCTGATCTCGTCTGACAAGGCTTCGCCTCGGGCGGCGAAACGCGATCCACAGTTGACACGCGGTCCACGGGCAGGCTCGCAGACTTCGACAGTCGCACGTTCTTCGTCGGCGGGAGATCCCTCATGAGCCCCGAACTCTTCTCCCAGGTCGCCAGCGCCATCGTCATTTCCTGGGGCGCCCTCACCGCTATTCGGGCATACAGCACGACGACCCGCACCGGCCTGCTGGGCCGCTTTTTCTCAGCCGCCGCCATGCTGCTGATCGTCCGTCTCGTCGTGGATTTCGGCGGATGGACAGACTGGTTCATCTACGTCTGGCTGGTCTGCCTGGTCTCCTACACATACGGCGTGTACAGAGCCGCAACAGTGTGGCCCAGCCTTCCGTGGCGTGCAGCGGGAGCGAAGGCTCGTCGGTCAGAGGTCACCAGCCTCTGCTTCTCAGGTGTCCTGGTCATCGTCATCTCCGCTGCCCTCGTGGTGCCTGGGATCCTGCTGAGCTGAGTTCACGGGCCGTCCCTCTCAGGACTGCACCACGCCCGCGCTCCCGCCGTCCGCTGGCCGCCCCTCGACGGTGGCTTTGCGCTCACGTCCCGGAGATCGTCAGCTCTCCGCTGGATTCGGACACGGAGTATTCCGGAAGAGGCTCTGTTGCGGGACCGCCGAGCACCTCACCGGTGGTCGTCGAGAACATCGAGGAATGACACGGGCACACGATCTCCGTCTCGGTGACGTTGCGAACCTGGCAACCCTGGTGCGTGCAGACGGAAGAGAAAGCGTGGAACTCGCCCTCCTTCGGTTGGGTCACGACATAGGTGTCGTCGACGACGGTGCCGGATCCGACCGGAACCTCGCTGCTCGAAAGGCTGGCAGCTGGCCCGGGTTCCGCTTGCGAGTCATCCGACTCCGCCGAGGTGCATGCTGAGGTGAGCACGGCCGAGGATCCGACGACTGCGACGGATCCAGCCACACTCGCTGATTTGATGATTGTGCGCCTGGTTGTTTCCACTGTGCTCCTCGGTTCTTGGATTATGAGTCAATCGCGCAGCTGCGATTGGTTTGCTCGGCCTCGGTTCGGTTGCTCGGCTTCCAGGGTAGCGCGAGGGTCTGACGCAGCAATGCCACTGGACGTAAGCTTCGTGCCCCGAGCTTCTTGACTGCCCGCTCATGTGTTGTCCGACTACCGTACTGAGTGCCGCCCGTCCGCATTCACAGGAAGGACAGGCACCATCCTCGCACCGGCGAAACAAAGTAGATCTTCCGCCATCGCTGCCGCCATCAGCATTCCGCTGCAGCCCGGGCCGCGAACGAGCACGCGAATTGCGGATCCAGGCGGGCCGAGTGCAACAGGCCCCAACATGCCCAGCGGTCCGAAAGCCAACGCATGAATACAAAGAAGGCCACCCCATAAGATATGAGATGGCCCGAACGTTGAGGATCCGCAGCAAGCATGAATAAAAAGTGGCGGTGTAAGGAACAATCCATAAAGGATCGAACCTTACACCGCCACTTCAAAGAATATTGCGGCAGTCACTTACTCTCCCACAACCACCAAGTTGCAGTACCATCAGCGCGAATGGGCTTAGCTACCGGGATCGGAACGGTTAACCGGGCGTTTCCCCACCACTATCACCACCGCAAAACCAACAAACCAACTACCACCCCAAGAACACACAGTCCTCAAAGAGTCAGTAGCGGTCCAAGAACCGTACAGCGAACGCGAACACCACACATAACGTGACTCATCACAAAGAACGTCTCGTGAAACCCTACAAATGTTACTCACACACACCAACCACAATAAAGGATTGTATGAGTGATCGGCGTATTAGTACCAGTCAACTCCACACCTCACGATGCTTCCATACCCGGCCTATCAAACCCATAATCTATAGGACACCTCACCCCCAACAAGTGGGGTTGGAAATCTCATCTCGAAGCAGGCTTCCCGCTTAGATGCTTTCAGCGGTTATCCTTCCCGAACGTAGCCAACCAGCCATGCACCTGGCGGTACAACTGGCACACCAGAGGTTCGTCCGTCCCGGTCCTCTCGTACTAAGGACAGGCCTCCACAAATTTCCTACGCACGCAGCGGATAGGGACCGAACTGTCTCACGACGTTCTAAACCCAGCTCGCGTACCGCTTTAATGGGCGAACAGCCCAACCCTTGGGACCGACTACAGCCCCAGGATGCGACGAGCCGACATCGAGGTGCCAAACCATGCCGTCGATATGGACTCTTGGGCAAGATCAGCCTGTTATCCCCGAGGTACCTTTTATCCGTTGAGCGACCACGCTTCCACAAGCCATGGCCGGGTCACTAGTCCCAGCTTTCGCTCCTGCTCGACACGTCCGTCTCACAGTCAAGCTCCCTTGTGCACTTACACTCGACACCTGATTGCCAACCAGGCTGAGGGAACCTTTGGGCGCCTCCGTTACTCTTTAGGAGGCAACCGCCCCAGTTAAACTACCCATCAGGCACTGTCCCTGAACCCGATCAGGGTCCGAAGTTAAGAAATCCAGTATAGTCAGAGTGGTATTTCACTTGACGACTCCACCCCCACTAGCGTGAAGGTCTCACAGTCTCCCACCTATCCTACACAAACCACACCGAATCCCAATACCAAACTATAGTGAAGGTCTCGGGGTCTTTCCGTCCTGCTGCGCGTAACGAGCATCTTTACTCGTAATGCAATTTCGCCGAGTTCGTGGTTGAGACAGCAGAGAAGTCGTTACGCCATTCGTGCAGGTCGGAACTTACCCGACAAGGAATTTCGCTACCTTAGGATGGTTATAGTTACCACCGCCGTTTACTGGGGCTTAAATTCTCCGCTTCACCCCCCTTAAAGGGGTTAACGAGTCCTCTTAACCTTCCAGCACCGGGCAGGCGTCAGTCCGTATACATCGACTTACATCTTCGCACGGACCTGTGTTTTTAATAAACAGTCGCTTCTCTCTGGCCTCTGCGACCACCACCAGCACATCACCAAGCAAGTTGGCTTCACCGGGATGGTCCCCCTTCTCCCGAAGTTACGGGGGCATTTTGCCGAGTTCCTTAACCACGATTCTCTCGATCACCTTAGTATTCTCTACCTGACCACCTGTGTCGGTTATAGGGTACGGGCAACACACAACCTCACGCCGATGCTTTTCTCGGCAGCATAGGATCACCAGATCACCCCACCAAAATGGGGCGCCCATCAGCTCTCACACTCAATGTGGGGACGGATTTACCTACCCCCACGTGCTACGACCTTAGACCACGACTACCATCGCGTGGCCTGGCTACCTTCCTGCGTCACACCTCGCGCTTACCGACTCCACACTCAGGTCCCACACCACACACCAACCAGACATCCGAAGACATCACGGGCATGTGACATGGTTAGTATCACGTGTTTTGGTATTGACGGTTATGCGTCGGTACCAGAATATCGACTGGTTGTCCATCGACTACGCCTGTCGGCCTCGCCTTAGGTCCCGACTTACCCAGGGCGGATTAGCCTAGCCCTGGAACCCTTGGTCATCCGGTGGACGGGTTTCTCACCCGTCTTTCGCTACTCATGCCTGCATTCTCACTCGTACCGGCTCCACCACTCGTTCACACGGCGACTTCACTGCCAGCACGACGCTCCCCTACCCAACACCCCACCATTACGGCTTATTGGGATGCTGCCACAACTTCGGCGGTGTACTTAGCCCCGCTACATTATCGGCGCTCAATCACTTGACCAGTGAGCTATTACGCACTCTTTTAAGGATGGCTGCTTCTAAGCCAACCTCCTGGTTGTCTTCGCAACTGAACATCCTTTCCCACTTAGCACACGCTTAGGGGCCTTAGTTGATGGTCTGGGCTGTTTCCCTCTCGACAATGAAGCTTATCCCCCACTGTCTCACTGCCACGCTGAACCTTACCGGCATTCGGAGTTTAGTTGACGTCAGTAACCCGGTGGGGCCCATCAGCCATCCAGTAGCTCTACCTCCGGCAAGAACCACGCAACGCTGCACCTAAATGCATTTCGGGGAGAACCAGCTATCACAGAGTTTGATTGGCCTTTCACCCCTAACCACAGGTCATCCCCTCCATTTTCAACTGAAGTGGGTGCGGGCCTCCACGCGCTCTTACACACGCTTCACCCTGCCCATGGCTAGATCACTCCGCTTCGGGTCTAGGACACGCGACTGAAACGCCCTATTCGGACTCGCTTTCGCTACGACTACCCCACAACGGGTTAACCTCGCCACGCACCGCTAACTCGCAGGCTCATTCTTCAAAAGGCACGCCATCACCCCAACAAGGAGGCTCTGACGGATTGTAAGCACATGGTTTCAGGTACTATTTCACTCCCCTCCCGGGGTACTTTTCACCATTCCCTCACGGTACTATCCGCTATCGGTCATCAGGAAGTATTTAGCCTTACCAGGTGGTCCTGGCAGATTCACACGACATTCCACGAGTACCGTGCTACTCGGGTATATGCACAACGTTGGGGCCACATGTTTCGTCTACGGGACTCTCACCCACTCCGGTACTGTTTCCCACCAGCTTCGACTACACGCAGCACACATCAACGTTCCGGTCATGCTGGACCGAACACGCATACCCCACAACACCAAGCCAGCAACACCAGCACGTTTGACACTGACAAGGTTTAGGCTCTTCCAGTTTCGCTCGCCACTACTCCCGGAATCATATTTTATTTTCTCTTCCTACGGGTACTGAGATGTTTCACTTCCCCGCGTTCCCCCCACACACCCTATATATTCAGATGCGGGTCACCACACTCTCATGTGGCGGGGTTTCCCCATTCGGACACCCTCGGATCACAGCCCGTTTATCGGCTCCCCGAGGCTTATCGCAGATTTCCACGTCCTTCATCGGCTCCTGATGCCAAGGCATCCACCATGCGCTCTTACACACTCATACCAACCACAATGAAGTCAGTCGATAATTGTGTGCGCGAAAAAAACACTTTCGGATTTCACAAGAAAAATCACATTACATAAACAACACACACAAGTGTGTTGTTGATGCTCGCGTCCACTATACGATTCTCAAACCACTACCAAACACCACCCACACCCACACTGCTACAGCAGTATGACCATGACCTGGGTCGGTCCGTTAGATTGAAACCACCACACCACAACCACCACACCCTCAAAAGAGTGCGCATCGTTGTGGGGCCTGTGATTCCAGGACCCAATAACGTACTTGTTCTAGCCCACCACACAACCCCCGCGAACACGGAACATACCGTGACCACGCAGGTCGGATGAGCGAAAATAGCAATGTTCCACCCTTGAGCTGCCCAACCAGACACACAATCGGTGTCTGTTGTCGGGGTTCTTATGTGTGCTCCTTAGAAAGGAGGTGATCCAGCCGCACCTTCCGGTACGGCTACCTTGTTACGACTTAGTCCCAATTGCCAGTCCCACCTTAGACGGCCCCCTCCACAAGGGTTGGGCCACCGGCTTCGGGTGTTACCGACTTTCGTGACTTGACGGGCGGTGTGTACAAGGCCCGGGAACGTATTCACCGCAGCGTTGCTGATCTGCGATTACTAGCGACTCCGACTTCACGTAGTCGAATTGCAGACTACGATCCGAACTGAGACTGGCTTTAAGGGATTCGCTAAAACCTCGCGGTCTCGCATCTCTCTGTACCAGCCATTGTAGCATGCGTGAAGCCCAAGACATAAAGGGCATGATGATTTGACGTCATCCCCACCTTCCTCCGAGTTGACCCCGGCAGTCTCCTATGAGTTCCCACCATTACGTGCTGGCAACATAGAACGAGGGTTGCGCTCGTTGCGGGACTTAACCCAACATCTCACGACACGAGCTGACGACAACCATGCACCACCTGTACACCAACCTCAAAGAGGAAAACCTGTTTCCAGGCCGGTCTGGTGTATGTCAAGCCTTGGTAAGGTTCTTCGCGTTGCATCGAATTAATCCGCATGCTCCGCCGCTTGTGCGGGCCCCCGTCAATTCCTTTGAGTTTTAGCCTTGCGACCGTACTCCCCAGGCGGGGCACTTAATGCGTTAGCTACGGCGCGGAGAACGTGGAATGTCCCCCACACCTAGTGCCCAACGTTTACGGCATGGACTACCAGGGTATCTAATCCTGTTCGCTCCCCATGCTTTCGCTCCTCAGTGTCAGTTACAGCCCAGAGTCCCGCCTTCGCCACCGGTGTTCCTCCTGATATCTGCGCATTTCACCGCTACACCAGGAATTCCAGACTCCCCTACTGCACTCTAGTCAGCCCGTACCCACTGCACGCGCAACGTTAAGCGTTGCGTTTCCACAGCAGACGTGACCAACCACCTACGAGCTCTTTACGCCCAATAATTCCGGACAACGCTTGTACCCTACGTATTACCGCGGCTGCTGGCACGTAGTTAGCCGGTACTTCTTCTGCAGGTACCGTCACCACCCGAAGGTGGCTTCTTCCCTGCTGAAAGCGGTTTACAACCCGAAGGCCGTCATCCCGCACGCTGCGTCGCTGCATCAGGGTTTCCCCCATTGTGCAATATTCCCCACTGCTGCCTCCCGTAGGAGTCTGGGCCGTGTCTCAGTCCCAGTGTGGCCGGTCGCCCTCTCAGGCCGGCTACCCGTCGTCGTCTTGGTGAGCCATTACCTCACCAACAAACTGATAGGCCGCGAGCCCATCCCCAACCGAAAAAACTTTCCACTCCAACTCATGCGAGTCGGAGTCATATTCGGTATTAGACCCAGTTTCCCGGGCTTATCCCGAAGTCGGGGGCAGGTTACTCACGTGTTACTCACCCGTTCGCCACTCATCCACCCCAGCAAGCTGGGGCTTCAGCGTTCGACTTGCATGTGTTAAGCACGCAGCCAGCGTTCGTCCTGAGCCAGGATCAAACTCTCCATAAAAAAATTATGTTGCGTTAATAACCCCGGCAAGACAGTCAATCAACGATCACGGGGTGATCGCAGTTGACCTAAAAATTTCATACCCACACACAACAAAGTGCCCATTCCCGGCGAGGGGAACGAACACTGGTGTCTGGACATGTGATTGTCTTACCAGAAAAAATGTTTCTGGCATCACTATCTGTTCAAACAAATACGCTATTGGATTCTCAAACCACACACACTCACCCGTCACCACAAACCATAAATGGCCGTGTTCACCAGGGGTGTCAGTTTCAATTATGTTGCTGCTACCCACATTCTCGTGCGACCCAACCAAACTGTGTTTGTGCTGGTCACACCCGGTGAAAACTGTTCGAGAAGAACTCGTTTTCTGCGGGGCAACGAGATACCACTCTAGACCAGGCCAGGACTGCCACGCAACTCGAAATCGGAAAAGCGGGAGTGACGCCCACCACATACCTCCAGGTCACCAGAAACCTCCCGTTGAGAGCCCGTTGCTGCCTGCTGCTGGAGCTTCCACCGCCGGGCATTGCGCAGCTCTGGCCCGATAGGGCTTCGAAGGCGGGGCGCAGTCTTGGAATCAGTGTTGTCTGGGGGTGGTGCCGTGTGAGGGGGTCGAATCGCGAGGGATGCGGTGCTGGCCCTCGCCGGCCTTCTGCAGGGGAAGACTCGGATACGCCGCGGCTGGCTTGCCTCCGAGCTCGAGGCTCAGTGCCTCCGCTCTGATGTCAGCGCAGTCTGATGTCAGCCCAGGCACGAAGGCGAACGGGCATCACCCATCCGCCATAGATAGTGTGTGTCTTGCCCCTGTGCCCCTTGAACACTCACCTCTTCGTCGTCACTGACACGGAGCGCATGCTCCAAGCACGGGTCCGGCGTAAGAAGTTCGGCCGAGTCAGCACCGTCCACTAGGCTTGAGAGCATGACCTCGGCACCCACAACCTCCCCGCTCGACGTCCTCCACGATGTCTTCGGCTATGACGAGTTCCGGGGTCAACAGCAAGCGGTCGTTGATCAGATCGTGGGCGGTGGTGACGCTGTCGTCCTCATGCCCACCGGCGGTGGAAAGTCCCTCTGCTATCAGATTCCGAGCCTGGTCAGGCCGGGCACCGGCATCGTGATCTCGCCGCTGATCGCGCTCATGGCAGATCAGGTCGCCGCTTTGGAGAACCTCGGTGTGCGAGCGGCGTACCTCAACTCCACCCTCGACTTCGAGGAAGCGCAGAACGTCGAACGTGGGCTCCTGGCCGGTGAACTCGATCTGCTCTACCTGGCACCTGAACGTCTCGTCCTGCCGCGCACGATGGCGCTGCTCGAACGTGCACAGGTCGCCCTGTTCGCCATCGACGAGGCCCACTGTGTTTCACAGTGGGGCCACGATTTCCGCAGCGACTACCTGGGCCTGGGAGTACTGGCCGAACGATTCCCCGACGTGCCACGCATCGCCTTGACAGCCACGGCCACACCCGCCACTCACGCCGAACTCACCGAGCGTCTTCACCTGGGCGGTGCCCAGCATTTCGTCGCCAGCTTCGATCGCCCGAACATCACTTACCGCATCGAACCGAAACAGTCCGGCCGCTCGCAGCTCATCAACTTCATCACCACCGAACACGCTGGCGACTCCGGCATCGTCTACTGTCTATCCCGCCGCGGTGTCGAGCAGCTGGCTGAGGCGCTCGTGGCCCGCGGAATAAACGCCCTGCCCTATCACGCAGGGCTGCCCTCCGAGGTGCGTGCCGACCACCAGGCTCGCTTCCTCCGCGAGGACGGCCTGGTCATGGTCGCGACGATCGCCTTCGGCATGGGCATCGACAAACCCGATGTCCGCTTCGTCGCCCACCTCGACCTGCCGCGCAGCGTCGAAGGCTACTATCAGGAGACCGGTCGTGCCGGACGCGACGGACTACCAGCCGATGCGTGGATGGTCTACGGCCTCGGCGATGTCGTCTCCCAGCGCCGCCTCATCGAATCAGGTGACGGTGATCGTACATACCAACGACGCGCGATGTCGCACCTCGACTCGATGCTGGCTCTGTGCGAGACCGTCGATTGCAGGCGCGTGCAGCTGCTGCGCTACTTCGACGAGGAATCCGCACCCTGTGGAAACTGCGACACCTGCATCACACCCCCAGTGACCTGGAACGCAACAGTGGCCGTGCAGAAGCTGCTCTCGGCCGTCATCCGACTCGACCGTGAACGCGGCCAGAAGTTCGGCTCGGGTCAGGTCGTCGACGTCCTGCGCGGTAATGACAATGAGCGCTCCCGTGCGGCCGATCACGAAAGCCTAAGCGTCTGGGGAATCGGCGAAGACCTCAGTGAGACGCAGTGGAAGACCGTGGTCCGTCAGGTCCTCGCCCGCGGCCTCCTGGAGTCCCACGGCGACTACGGTGTACTCGTCGTCTCCGAGGACGCGGGTCCAGTCCTGCGCAGTGAAGTGGAAGTGTCCCTGCGCGTGGACCCCGTGAAGAAATCCGGGCCCAAGAAAGCAGGAGCCAAGCGCCGAGGCGGCCCCGAGGTCGAACTCGGGACCGCGGACACAGCCCTGTTCGAAGCTCTGCGTTCCTGGCGTGCCGATCAGGCGAAAGAACAGGGCGTTCCCGCCTACGTCGTTTTCCCCGATGCCACCCTGTACGGAATCGTCGAAGCCAAGCCGAACTCGATCAGCGAACTCGGCCAGGTCAGCGGCGTGGGTCTGAAGAAACTCGATCGTTATGGACCCGGAGTTCTCGAGATCCTCGAGTCCAGCGCGGCCTGAGCTCGAGTCCAGCGCGGTCTGAGCTCAAATCCAACGCCGGATGCTCTGCCGACTCGCGCCCGTCAGTTCGTCTTGGTCACGGTGACATCGATGGGTGTCGGGTTCGTGAAGATGTCGAAGACAGGGCAGTGGGCATCGACCGTCGTCTGCAGCTCCTGGTAGGCCTCATCGCTGTCAGGTCCCGTGATGTCCACAATGACGCGAACGGCTGAAAAGCCAGGGCGCACAGCCTCAGCGGCTCCGAAGAGTCCCTGCACGTTGAGGTCGCCCTCTGCTCTGACATCGAGGCTGTCTATCGTCAGCCCCAAGTTGTGCGCGTAGAGCCGGTAGACGACGATCTGGCATGAGATGAGGGCACCCAACGCGTATTCGACGGGGCTCGGGGCCACATCGTCGCCCGCCAGTGGGGCCGGCTCGTCGACGGTGAAAGTGTGGTTTCCGGCCGTTATGACCGAGGACACCGAGCCCTGGGCGCTTCCCTCTGCCGAGAACGTCAGCTGTGCATTCTTCGCCGAGGAGACGATCTGTTCATTCCACGCCTGACCTGCAGAGGTGAGCCGATCGGCACGGTCTCCGGCGCTGATCAAAACGGTCCTACCTGTGTTCGTATCCGTTCCGTATTCTTGGTCGTATCAGCGGTGATGGTCATGGGGACGTCTCCTTCGTTTGAGTGATCCCCAGATTAGGACCACCGGCCTTTCCGGCGAGGGCCACTCGTCAGATTCCGACGCAGTCCGTCATCCACACGAAATGGATTGACGCATTCCGACACGATTCGATCTGGCACCGCTGCTTCCTTCGCCCATCCAGCTGTGCGATGGAATCTCATCCTTCTGGGCGACAACGGCGCTGATCAGCGACTTGTACGGTCGAGATATGCGCGAATCCCCACAGCGAAGGCGGCTGACGACGACAACCCTGCTCATCTCGGCAGGCATGGTCCTAGGAGTCGGTGCTCTCGTCTTCGGCACTGCCGTCGCCATCGGCCTCACTGTTCCGGGAATCCCAGCACATCTCGATACCCTCATCATCGTTGCACTGCTCGTGCAGAGTGTGGGGACGCTGGTTGCTCTGGCGTTCGTTCTGCGCCGCCGCGGACACCGAATATCGACCATTGGCTTCTCCCGTCCCTCTTTGCGCCTCCTCCACCTGCTGTGGCAGATTCCCGCTGCTGTGCTTGTCGTGCTCGGTGCGCAGCTCCTCGTTTTCGCGATCACCGGCTCGGAACCAGTCAGTGACTCATCGACCGATTCGGTCGCCGGGAACGCCGGCTCTGTCGCTGCGATCGTGATGTTCCTCGCCGTCGCGATCATCACCCCGTTCTGGGAGGAACTGTTCTTCCGCGGTGTGATCTTTGGCTATGTGCGCAATCGCCTCGGCGCAGCGGGTGCGGTCACCCTCAGCGCTGTCGTCTTCGCACTGTGCCACGGAGTGCCGATTCTTCTGCCCTATATGCTGGCCCTGGGCCTCTGCCTTGCACTGTTGCGGGCATTCCACGGAAATCTGTGGGGGCCGCTGGGCCTGCACTTGGCGATCAATTCGACTGCGTCTCTCGTGCTCCTGCAAGTCGTCTTCGCTTGAAGTGAATCCTGTGGGACGTCGCAGCCTAAGGCCGGTGATGTCCGAACACGAGGCTGGTTTGGGTGTGGGCGATCGTTGGATCCGAGAGATGCTCATCGATGAAGGCATTCAATCCCGTCGGATGGGCGGTGGCAATGTGCACAAGCAAGTCTCGCTCCCCCGAGACTTGGAAGACGTCGAGGGTCTCTGGGGCCCGGAGCAACCCAGCGATGACCTCGCTCATCTTCGACCGCCCGACTGGAGACATCCGCACCGAGATCATACCGAACACGTGCAGACCGAGAGCTCCGAAGTCGATCTGGGCATGAAACCCGCTGATGATTCCCCGCGACCTCAGGGCGCTGACCCGCCCCGAGCATGTGGAGGCAGCCAATCCCACTCTGCCAGCGAGATCCTTGTTGGAGATCCGGGCATCGGAACTGAGCTCGCGCAGAATCGCCAGGTCCACCTCGGCGAGGTGGGAATCGTTCGATTGAGAACGATGATCGACGATCAATTCCGAATTCACCACAAGAATCACTCCCTATTTCCGCCATCTGTTCGGAATGATTCGATGATATCCGTGATCTGGGTAGTCTGTGAGGAGATTCGCCACCAGCAATGCCGGCCCCACGCACCACCGGCCCATGCCCGACCCGATGAAGGTGACCTATGACGACTCCCGAACACAGCACCCCTCGTGACCGCAGTACCTGTGAACGCCTCGATGCCGAGGATCCGCTGCGCGGGTTCAAGGATGAGTTCATCCTCCCCTCTGACACGATCTACCTCGACGGGAACTCACTCGGCGCCCGAACGAAGGGCGCGGCCGAACGCGCTCAGGAGGTCATCGCCGACGAGTGGGGCGCCGGGCTCATCCGCTCGTGGAACACCGCCGGATGGTTCGATCTGCCGGCGACGCTGGGCGAGAAGGTCGCTGGCATCGTCGGCGGCGGGTCTGGAAGCACAGTTGTCACGGACACTACCTCGATCAACCTGTTCAAGGCTGCGTCGGCCGCGCTGAAGATGCAGGCCGCGGATGCGCCCGGCCGTCGAGTCATTCTCACTCAGCGGGAGAATTTCCCCTCCGATATCTACATGCTGCAGGGGCTGGCCGAGCAGCTGGGTGGTGGCTACGAGGTGCGCCTCGTCGATGACGTCGAGGTGACCGCTGGGTTCCCGAGCACGATGACCGACGAGGTGGCTCTCGTCGTCCTGACCCACGTGAACTACCGCACGGGCCGGCTCTTCGACATGACCACTACCACCTCTGCGATCCATGACGGTGGGGGCATGGTGATCTGGGACCTGTGCCATTCGGCGGGTGCCCTGGAGATCGACCTGGCCGGGTCGGGTGCGGACATGGCCATCGGGTGCACGTACAAGTTCCTCAACGGAGGGCCAGGCTCTCCCGCTTTCATCTGGGTCTGTGAAGCACTGCAGAACCGTTTCACACAGCCGCTCTCTGGTTGGTGGGGGCATGCGAAGCCCTTCGAGATGTCGCCGGACTATGCTCCGGCCGAAGGCATTCGCCGGTATCTGACCGGCACGCAGGGCGTCATCTCAATGTCGGTGGCCGAGCTGGGCCTCGACATCGCCAACAGGGTCGATATGGCCGCGGTGCGGCGGAAGTCCCTGCAGCTGTCCGACTTCTTCATCGAGCTCGTCGAATCTCGCCTGGCCGAGCACCCTGTCGAGCTCGTCACCCCGCGTGAGCACTCCCACCGCGGCTCACAGGTCTCCATTAGGCACCCCGAGGGCTTCGCGATCATGAGTGCGCTCATCGAACGTGGAATCATCGGCGACTATCGCGAACCTGAGGTTCTGCGCTTCGGTCTGACCCCGCTCTACCTCGGCTTCACCGATGT
This sequence comes from Brevibacterium sp. CBA3109, assembly GCF_040256645.1. Taxonomy (NCBI): domain Bacteria; kingdom Bacillati; phylum Actinomycetota; class Actinomycetes; order Micrococcales; family Brevibacteriaceae; genus Brevibacterium; species Brevibacterium koreense. The sequence continues at coordinate 3,492,277 of NZ_CP158281.1, forward strand.
CTGGGACACCGTCGAAGCCCTGCGCGACATCCTCGACAACCGGATCTGGGACGCCCCTGCGCACAAGGTCCGCGGCGCAGTCACCTGAGCGGCGTACCCCAAAACCCTGTCGGCGGCCCCACTCCTCAACCGACGCGTCGCCCGCGTCCGGCCAGGACATACGCACCAATCCCGAGCGCGCCGATGGCCAGGACGGAACCGCCGATCGTCACGGCCTGTGGGATCGTGGCGATCGTGCCGAGGACCCCGACGGTCACTCCGGAGAAGGTCTGCATGCCGGGGCCGAACATCGAGTAGGACCCGATGACGCGTCCACGGATCTCAGGTGGCGCCTCGAGCTGGATGATCGCCATCTGCGTCGCCTCAGCGGTGATCTTGCAGACTCCAGCGAGGACGAGGACAGTCAGCGCCAGCCACAGATGTGAGGCTAGAGCGAAGACGATCGAGCTCGCGCCCAGGCCGGTGGCGGCCACCGCTGCCGCCGCGGGTGTCGGTCGCACCCAGCCTGTGGCCTCGAGGAAGAACCCGCCGAGCACGCCTCCGGCTCCGAGGGCGAAGAGCAGCAGCCCGTAGGTGAAGTCGCTGTCCCCGCCAGGGCCGGTGAAGATGCCTCCGAAGACCGGCATCGCGGTCTGCAGGACGGCCCCGATCGTGATCGAGGCGAGCGCTGCGAGCAGCAGCATGCTGATGATCGAACGATTGTGGCGGACGTCGGCGAGGACCCGCAGCGAGGCCAAAAGGGTGGTTCGCGTGGTTCGCGGACTCCCGCTCCTCGTGTGGCCGGTGAAGGGTGTGCGCATGAGGAAAATCGTCAGCGGCAGGTAGAAGACGACGTTGATGAAGATGCCCCAGGTCGGGCCGAATGACAGCAGGAGCGCAGACCCGACGACGGGACCGAACAAGATGCCGAGGCTGCGGAAAGTAGCATTGATGCGCACCGCACTGGGCAGTTCGCTGCGTCCGGCGAAGTCGTAGAGCATCATCTGCTCGGCGGGGCCCCATAGGCATCCGGCCAGTCCGTGGATGATCAGCAGCACGCACGCCTGCCACAGCTGGAGCGAATCGGTGAGGAACAGGACACCCCAGCACAGGGACACGAACATGAACAGGCCCTGCCCGATCTGGATCAGGCGCCTGCAGTCGAAGCGTTCCGCCAGGGATCCGGCGTAGACGGACAGCAGCAGGAACGGCAGCCAGTGGCTGATGAGTTGGAACCCGACAAGGGCCGGTGATTCGAATTTCTGCCACAGCACCCAGTAGGTGATGACGTGTTCGATGTTGTCGCCCATCATCGCCATCCCGGACCCGACCAGGTACGGTGCCGTCGCCCAGCTCCGCAGCACGCCGAAGCGGCGGGGGCGCCGGGCGCTCTGGGACGAATCATCGCGTGTCGTGCTCACCCGGACCATTTTGGCACCTCGTGCACAACTGCCACTGCCGTTTCCTGCACTCGAGCGCCATCGCCGGACAAGGTCGTCTCACACACGAACCTCTGCTGGAGCTTCGAATCCGGACCCGGACGAAGCGCTCGAGTGCAGGAATCAGCAGTCGTCGACTTCACCGCGCCATGATTTCGCCGAGGTCGGGCAACCGGTGCGCGATCCACCCGGTTTCCTGACATCATGGGTCTATGAGCGAAGACACCCGCAGCATCGAACTGACCAGAATCGCAGAGAACCACTACCGGGCCACCGCGCCGAGCGGGGCGAGCATCGAATTCGGCCGCGGCGAGGGCCTGATGACTCCTGTCGAGCTGCTGCTCGCAGCCGTCGCCGGGTGCTCGTCCATCGACGTCGACACTGTAACCAGCAGGCACACCGAGCCGACGCGCTTCGATGTCTCGGCCACGGCCGACAAGATCGACGAGGACGGTGCTTCCCGAGTGGACAACGTCCACCTCGACTTCGACCTCGCCTTCCCCGATGACGAGGATGGCCGCAAGGCCGATGCCCGCATCGAGAAGCTCGTCGGCCTCTCTCATGACAAGTACTGCACTGTGTCCCGGACTGTCGAGCAGGAGACGAAGGTCGACTTCAGCATCCGCCGCGACTGAACCTTATGTGACCAGCGCTGACTGAGGCTGACTTTCACCACCGGCCACGGCTGAACTCCACCGTCGCCGGGGCGGTAACTCAGCTTTCGGCCAGTCGTTCCCGTTCGATTTCGATGTCGAAGTCTGCGCCCGGCCACTGCGGGTCGATGGTCCGCAGCGCATTCAGCAGAAGTCGCTGGATCGCCAGACGCGCATACCATTTCCTGTTCCCGGGCACGACGTACCAGGGTGCGATCTCGGTCGAGGTGGCCTCGAACACCGCCTGATACGCCTTCATGTAGTCGGGCCACAGGAGGCGTTCGTCGACATCACTCGGGTTGTACTTCCAGTACTTGTCGGGGCGGTCCAAGCGCTCCATGAGCCTGTCCTTCTGCTCATCGGGGGAGATGTGGAGCATAACCTTGATGATGCGCACACCCGCCTCGGCGAGTTCTGCCTCGAAGGCGTTGATGGCTTTGTAACGACGTCCGATCTCTTTGCCGTCGGCAAGCCCGCGGACTTTGGCGATGAGCACATCTTCGTAGTGGGAGCGATCGAAGACGCCGATCATGCCGGGACCAGGCACGCGTGGCCGGATACGCCACAGGAAATCGTGGGCGAGCTCCTTCTTCGTCGGCGCTTTGAACGATGCGAGCTCAACACCCTGCGGATCGACGGAGCCGACGACGTGGCGCACGATTCCGCCCTTGCCCGCTGTGTCCATCGCTTGGAGGACGAGGAGGACCGCTGGCCCCGACTCCTCATCATGGTGGGCCGCGAACAGTCGCTCCTGGAGGTCAGCGAGCTCGGGAACGCTGGTTTTCAGGTCCTGACGTCCGGATTTCTTGTTGCCATCGTAGCCAGGGGTCGACTTCGGATCAACATCGTCGAGTCGAAATCCTTCCCCTGCCCGCAGCAGCGGTTGAGGATCGTCGGTCCAACTCTGCGTTGTCTTTTCGCTCATGCGTACATCTTTGCAGGCAGGAGGGTCAGCGTCTATATCTTTGGTGGCCGCTGCAGGCTCTGCGTCCTCAGTCGGGCTTCCTGAACACGGACGGCAGCCTCTTCATCCTCTTCGGCGTCTCCCGGTACGACCACTGCCGCATCGGCTGCGGTACCCGCCACTGCAGCTTCCAGGCCAGCATGCGAAAGACGAATGCCAGTGCGGCGATGATCAGCGAGACCACTCCGCCCAGGAAGTTCGTCGCATCGGCGATGAGCGTGACTCCCGCTCCGAAGAGTGCGGGAATGAGGTAGAGGTCTGTACCGCGGAAGATCGCCGGATCCTCACTGGCCACGGCATCACGCATGAGGCCCCCGCCGCAGGCCGTGAGTGCACCCATGAGCAGCGCTGCAGGATAGTTCGCACCCGCACCGAGGGCGATCGTTGTGCCGGTGACGCTGAAGATGGCGAGCCCGATCGCATCGAAGGTGACAATCCAGATCCGAGCACGCGAAATGTGCTTGCCGATGAGGTAGATCAGCAGTGTGGCGATGAGCGGCGGCGCCAGATAGATCGGCTGACCGAGCGCGTTCGGAACTCGATCGAGGAGGACGTCGCGGATCATGCCTCCGCCGATGCCCGTCATCAGTCCAAGCACCAGACCACCGGTGATGTCGAAGCCCCGGCGGGCGGCCAAGAGGACGCCGGAGACCGCGAAGACGAAGGTGCCGGTGAGGTCGAGTGCGAGGAAGACTGCTTCCTGAACGTCCACGACTGTTCCCCTTCCGGCCCGTCAACGACTCTCCGCACACCACACGATGCCTGGTCAGCACTGCGGAGACCAGGCACGCACTCGGTGCGCGGTCACTGCTGCGGCAACGGTCACTACTGTTATATCAGTGCGCCGAGGCGGCGGCGAGCGCCGCGTTCAGCTGAGCTGGAAGTTGTCGGGGTTCTTGTAATCCTCGATCTCGACAATCGGGCTGCCCTGCCCCTTGAGCAGCTTCGAGATGGGGCATCTGGCGTGAGCTCGGCCCGCGTATTTCTCCGCATCGTCGGCGGAGACGCCTTCGATGGAGATGTAGGCCCGGGGCTCGAAATAGAATCCCCCGGCGGCATCCCCGTGCAGGTCGACCTCGACGCGGACGCGGGACAGGGTTTCGACCTCATTGACGGACAGCACCACTTTGAGGGTCTCGCCGAGGCAGGTGCTCCACGCCATGGCGAGGAACTGCTCCGGGTTGTTCCCCCGATCAGCGTGTGAGGTGGGTGCCGTCGCGAGCGTCTTTCCGTCTTCGACTCGCACTTCGCCCGAGGTCCCGCCGAGGTTCTCGACCTTGGCCGTATAGATGGGGGCACTTGCACTTCTTGGTTCGTCCGAGTCTCCGCTTGGCGCCTGCGGCTCGGCGTATCCTGGGTTCTCAGTCATTGCACTATGCTACGTCAGCTTGATGACAAGTTCACTGGCAAATTCGTGAATACGATGAGGCACAGGGGCGAATCTTCGCACCCGGGCCACCCATCCGAATCGCCTCCTGCTCCGAATATCTGGCATGAGAAGACCATTTCGCGCCGCCCTTGCTGGGATCGTTGCCACCCTTGTCCTGTTCGGTGCCGCTGACCTGATCGCCCGCGCGTTCGGTCCGCAGTCGGCGCCTCTGCTGGCGCTGGGTCAGACGATCATTCCGCTCACCCCCACCGAAATCGTCAAACCTGTCATCGACCTCTTCGGCACCAATGACAAGCTCTTCCTCATCCTCACCACAGGTTTCGCAGCGTTGGTCCTCGGCGGGCTCATCGGCTGGCTGGCCTCCCACCGGCCCCGCCTGGCGACCGTGCTCCTGTTCGCGGCCGGACTGGCTCCCATCCTCGCCATTCTCATCCGCCCCGAGTCCAGTGTCCTCGACATCATCCCGACGCTCATCGGACTCGTCCTGGGCATGACCGTCTTCCGTGTCCTCATCAGCTCCGCAACGAGCCGGACTGTGACCGGAACAACGCCCGCAGCTGCCAGGAAGTTCCCTGCAGCGACCCGCCCCGCTCGCTCGTCCACACCCGGACCCTCCCCATCCGACACGACCGAGACGCCGGCCGCAGAGCCATCTCGGCGCCGCTTCTTCGCCATCACCGGCATCATCGGGGCGGCGGGGGCCGCTGCCGTGGCGGCAGGACAGACCGTTGCCTCATTGACTCTGGATGCCGGTGCGGCAGTGGCCAAACTGGTTCTGCCGACACCTGCCAAGAAGGCTCCACCGATTCCCGCCGCAGCACATCCTGATGTCGAGGGCTTGGCCCCCTTCGTCACGGATCCCAAGGACTTCTACCGCATCGACACGGCGCTGGCTCCCCCTGTCATCGACCCTCAGGAATGGTCCTTGCGGATCCACGGCATGGTCGAGTCGGAGGTGACTCTGACGATGGACGATCTGCTCGACCTTCCTCTCGACGAGCATCACATCACACTCACCTGCGTCTCCAACCCGGTCGGGGGCGACCTCGTCGGCAATGCCACTTGGTTGGGCTACCCGGTGCGTGAGCTGCTGCGCCAAGCAAAACCCCACAAGGACGCAGACATGGTCCTCTCCCATTCCATCGACGGCTTCTCGGCCTCGACCCCGATCGAAGCCCTGACCGATGACCGCGATTCCCTGCTGGCCGTGGGAATGAACGGCAGCCCGCTTCCTCCCGAGCACGGCTTTCCAGCCCGCCTCGTCGTTCCCGGACTGTACGGATTCGTCTCAGCCACGAAATGGGTCACCGAACTCGAGGTCACCCGCTTCGATGAGAAGACCGCCTATTGGACCGATCGAGGGTGGGATGCCAGGGCACCCATTCTCGTCGCGTCCAGAGTCGAAGTGCCGAAGCCGCTGGCCAAGGTGCCGGCAGGCGATGTGGCCGTCGCTGGCACGGCATGGGCGCAGCAGAGCGGTATCAAGCGAGTCGATGTGAAACTCGACGACGGGGAGTGGACTTCGGCCGAACTCGGCGATGAGGTCAATATCGACACCTGGCGCCAGTGGAAGACGGGATTCAGCGACGTTGATGCAGGATTGCACACCGTCACGGTCCGTGCGATCGACCAGGACGGAAACGTCCAGACTCCGGAGCGCAGGAAGTCCATCCCCAATTCCGCGACCGGTCACCACCACATCCAGTTCAGTGTTGAGTAGAGCGATCCTCAGTCCGGCCACAGCACGAACGTGCTCGCCGCACTCGCGGCCAGGCAGAGCCCCCAGCACCGCGGACCCAGACTCCCCATGTAGGCGGAGCCTGGGGCCGCTCCCGTCGAACCGATCGGCACTCGGAAAAATATCGAAGAAAATCTGAGTTTCACCCATCCAGGACCGCGGGGGCTGCGAATACCAGGTACACAGCGAGCAATGAAGGCAACTTCAGAGCTGTGCGCTGATACGCACCACCGTTGATGCACCACCTCAATTAGGAGAAGAACGATGAAAACGCTGCTTCGCAATCGCACCACCACCATCCTCGCCGCCGGCGCTATCGGCCTCATGGCTCTGAGCGGCTGCTCAGACATGGGCTCCGACTCCAAATCCGGTGATACCGAGACCCAGTCCAGCGATACCGCCGAAAGCGGCGACGCGCCCGAGGAGTCAGGCGACGCTGCCATGGCCGGCGGAGATCTCGTCGGGCCCGATTGCGCGGCCTACGCCGAAGCCAATCCTGACGGCGGCGGATCTGTCGAAGGAATGGCCCAGGACCCGGTCGCCACAGCAGCGTCGAACAACCCGATGCTCAAGACCCTGACCAAGGCTGTTTCGGGCGAGCTCAATCCTGATGTCGACCTCGTCGACACCCTCAACGGTGGCGAGTTCACCGTCATCGCACCCACCGATGATGCCTTTGCCGACGTGCCCAAGGACGACCTGGACGCACTGGCCAAGGACTCGGACATGCTGACCAAGGTTCTGACGTACCACGTCATCCCAGGACAGCTGTCCCCCGACGAGATCGCCGGTGAGCACGAGACCGTCGAAGGCTCGAAGGTGACGATCTCCGGCGAGGGCGACGACCTCAAGTTCGACGATGCCGGTCTGGTCTGCGGCGGAGTCGCAACCTCGAATGCCACCGTGTACATGGTCGACAGCGTGATGATGCCCTCTAAGTGACATCAGGGCTTCACAGGGCAGTGGCCAAGGACCGACTCCGAGGACTCGGATCGGGCCTTGGCCACCACCTTTTTCATACGATGCGTGGACAACTGAAGAATAGAAGCCGATCGAATGACATGATTGGTCAATGAGTTCAGATGATCCTTCGGCTCCAGGCCATAGACCCCCGGGAAATGATGCCCGAGCGTCTGACGGCACCGTCACCACAGCAGCAGACCCGAGCAGCGACCAGCTGCTCAGGATCGCCACCGGTGATAGGTCCGCTTTCGAAGAACTCTTCGTGGCACAATCCCGAATCCTCATGGCCGTGATCCTGCGGATCGTGAGAAGCCAGTCACTCGCCGAGGAGGTGCTCCAGGAATGCTTCACCGAAGTGTGGACTCGGTGCTCCGGGTTCGACCCACAGCTCGGGACAGGCAGGGCATGGCTGATCACACTGTGCCGCAGGAGAGCCATCGACTGCGTACGCAGTGTGCAGGCCCAGCAGAACCGCGACTACGCCGACGGCCTGAGGTCGTCGGCGGACGAAGGCGAGCAGGTCGAGCAGACGGTCATCGATCGATCCGAGTCGGACAGAACCGTCACGGCATTGAAGATCCTTCACGAGGACCAGGCACAACCCATCGTCATGGCCTTCTACCAGGGCCTGACCCACGCTGAGATTTCACAGAATCTCAAGGTGCCCCTCGGTACCATCAAGTCACGAATCAGAGACGGAATGAAGAAGCTGCGAGAAGAGTTGGAGGCAAGTCGATGAACACCGATCGTGACTATCTTGCTGCCGGCCTGGCACTGGGCGGACTCAGCGACTCGGAGCTGTCCGAGGCACAGACTCTCGCAGACACCGACGCCGGCTTCCGGTCCGAGGTCGCAGCATATGCCGACACCATGGCACTCATGGCCGAATCCGATGCAGCGGTGACCGATATGTCTGCTGCGGATGCACCACAGTCCGTCAGCGCGGCTACCCGGGATGCAATCCTCGGCATCCCGAGCATGCATGCGCAGGAAGACACCACGCCCCAGCCGCACGCTGATTCAGACACTCATTCGCACGGCCGAGCACACGAGGAATCACCACCTCCTCCAGCTGACCTTGCTGAGCACCGCAGGAAGCGCCGCCCCTGGATTTCGATGGCCGCCGCCGCTGCCGCAGTCGTGGTCGCTGCCGGCGTCGGGGTGAATTCCTGGCAGAAGCAGAACGAACTGGAAGACGACCTGGCGGCAACGCAGCAGCAGCTCGATGAGACATCGAAGCTGATGCAGGCAAGCGATATGCGCACGGACACTGCCGAGCTTCCCGACGGCGGCTCAGTCACAGTGGTGTCATCCGAGAGCGAGCAGCTCATCCACGTAAGCTCCACAGGCGTCGAGGCCGAGTCAGGCAAGTCCCTGCAGATGTGGGTGATCGGCGACGAGGGCCCCGAGAGCGCAGGGCTGATGACCGAGGCTACGGCGAATATCGACGACCGACGCTTCGCTGCCGGCAACCTGTTCGGCATCACTGTCGAGCCGGAGGGCGGATCCGAACAGCCGACGAGCGACCCAGTGGCGGCAGTCGAACTGTAGAGACGTCCACTGATGCTCTGCAAGGAATGACCGGCTCCAGGCAGACTGTCTGCCTGGAGCCGGTCGCATCTCGGTACGCTCACGGCTCGTCCGCCCCCGGTCGGAGACATCGCGCCTCCCGCTCCCCACACGGCCGGATGTCGAAGGCCCGTCCGAGTGTCTAAGCTTGAGGAATGGCAGAGAAACCGGCATCGCTGAGACCCACGCGCGGCGATGTGTATCTGGTGCTCGCGCTGGCCGGGGCTTCGATGGTCTTTGCAATCCTGTACAACACGACGGCCTACTGGCCCTTCAAGGGTCCGCTGTGGCTGATCTGCCTGGCATCCGTGCTTGTCACCGTGCCGCTGCTCTACCGACGACGCTATCCCAGCCAAGTCGCCTGGATTCAGGCCACTATCTTCGTCACTGCGCAGTTCTTGGCCATCATGGAGCCCGGGGTCACTCAGATCATCTTGTTCATGGGCCTCTATTCGGTCGGCGCGTGGCAGAGCAATCGCAGAGCGGCATTCGTCTCTCGTCTTCTACTGTGCGTGGGGATCTTCGTCTACCTGCTCATATCGATGGCCCTGCAGTTCGAGGCGATCGGAGACATGACCGTCCTGCAGTTCGCGGCGGGTTCGGCAGTCTCCTTCCTCATCAACGTGGCATTCTTCGGCGGCGCCTGGCTCTTCGGCAACCGCGCCTGGAACCAACGCCGGCTCATGGACGAGCTGCGCACCGCCAACGCCGAGGTCCGCTGCCAGGAACAGAAGCTGACCCGGCAGGCACTCGACCTCGAGCGGGTGCGCATCGCCCGCGAACTCCATGACGGCATCGCCCACCACATCACCGGCGTCGGCATCCATGCTGCCGCCGCCCGGCGCAGTCTTGAGAAGAATCCCGACAAGGCACGAGAGTCGCTGAAAACCATAGAATCCTCGACCCGAGAAACCGTCGACGAACTGCGCGCTCTCGTCTACACGCTTCGGGACACCGACGACTTGAGCACTGCCGAGCACAATGCAAAGGGCAACCCCAGCCTCGGCGACATTCCCGAACTCATCGATGTCTCACGTCGATCGGGGCAGCGGATCGAAGTCCTCACAATCGGCCAGCCGCGCCCGCTGACACCGATTACGGAGATGTCGATCTACCGCGTGATCCAGGAATCCCTGACCAACTGTCGACGCTATGCGGGCTCGTACGCCGAGGTGGAGGTGCGTCTGCGTTACGGGGCGTCCGAACTCGAGATCGAGATCAGTGACTCCCGATCCCCCGGACCGCCTCGCAAGGAACCGCAGTTTGATCCCGAACCTTCAGCCGACTCAGCACCCGAGCCGGCCCTCGAGTCAGATGACGAGCGTTCTGGGGACGTTCGAACCCCGAAACACACTGGCCTGGGCCTGGGAATCGTCGGCATGCGCGAACGGATGAGCGCCTTGGGCGGTACCCTCGACGCCGGCCCGAAATCCCGTGGCGGATGGCTCGTTCGGGCACAGATTCCATACCCTCAGAACATCACAGACTCGGAGAGTGCCGCTCTCCCCGGCGCTGACGCCGATGCCGACAGCAGTACCGCTCCGACTGCATCCACCACGCCAAGCACCACCGCTTCCTCCACCACCGAGTCCACAGCAAAGGCCTGAACAGTGATCCGAGTCCTCCTCGTCGACGACCAGTCGATGGTCCGCACCGGCTTTCGCACGATTCTCGAAAGCGAGGACGGCATCACCGTCGTCGGTGAGGCGGAGAACGGACAGGTCGCGATCGACCGTGCGCTCGATCTCGCCCCCGACGTCATCTGCATGGACGTTCAGATGCCCGTCATGGACGGACTCGAGGCCACTGCAGAGATCGTTCGCCGAGGTGCGGCCGGAGCGGTCCTCATGCTCACCACCTTCGACCGTGACGACTTCCTGTTCCAAGCGCTGGCAGCGGGCGCCAGCGGGTTCCTGCTCAAGACTGCCGAGGCGGAGCAGCTCATCGAGGCGGTCACCGCACTGGCGGGCGGCGACGGACTCCTCTCCCCCGAGGTGACCCGACGCGTCATCGAACGCTCCGTCCGCAGTCCCGAGACCACGACAGCCACAGCCCCCGCGCTCGAACTCCTCACCGACCGAGAACTCGAAGTCCTCCACCTCGTTGCAGCCGGGCTGAGCAATGCCGAGATCGCGGGCACGCTCTTCGTCGGCGAGGCCACCGTGAAGACTCATGTCTCCAATCTGCTGACTAAGCTCGACATCCGCGACCGCATCCACGTCGTCATCTTCGCCTACGAGAATGGGATCGTCGAGAAGTGAGCTGTCCGGCATCTCGGATTGCCGAAAGCTCGCACGAACTAATGGCCAACTTTCGACACGTTTCGAAAATTCACTTACAACGGGTATAACCTATTTGCAGGCTGCGAGACGACCCCCGGTCTCACTGCCCGTTGCCCCACCCCCGTTGCACGTTCGATCCTCCAACACTGCCGATTCAGCTATCGCGGGCACGGCCCGCCGCTGATTGAAAGGGTTGCGCCTGAATGCACAGCACAGAAGACCCCTCACCCACCCACCGTGAGTACGACCATCTCGTCCACCTGACGGCCACCCGTCGTCGCGAATCCCAGCAGATCGTTGACTTCCTGCACACCGGAAGGTCCGTCATCGTCGTCTGCCTGACCGGCGATGGAACCCTGGACTTCGCCAGGTCGCTGGCGACCACACTCGGACAGCCACAGCACTCCATGCTGCGTGTGACCGCCCACACCACCGTTGCCGAGGTCGAGGAGTTCACCGACCCTGTGAAATTGGACGGCGGCCCCCGCATCATCTGCGGCGCCCACCTGCTCCCACCCGAGGCCGGACCGATCATCGACCGTGACCTTCACGTCTCGCGAGTGCCCATCGCCTACCTCGTCGACGGGGACAGACTGCGCACCGTCAGCCGAGACGGCAACGGACCACTCAGTCAGATCGCGGCCAGTTGGAGCAGCGGGGAACTCGAGCGGGTCGACCTGGCACGATTGACCGGCAGTGAATCGCTGGCGCTGGTGACCGGATTGGCGGGCACCGTACCGCTGGATGACCTTCAGCTGCGCACCCTGGCGGCGCTGTCGGCCGGGCGTCCACTGATTGCCGCCGATCTCGTTACGTGGGCAGCGGAGTCTCCGCACAAGGTCCCACAGCGTTATCCCCACGCCAGCGTCGACACCCCGCCCTTTGGTCACCGAACACTGTCGCGGCTGGCGGCCCAGTATCCGCACCTGCATACGGACACACTCGTCGCTGCTCGCCGGCTCGGTGCCATCAGCCCCCTGCCCGTGTCCACCGCCAAGCTGCTCTTCGGCGACACGGTCATCGCTCGCCTCATCGACCTGAGACTGGCACGGGAGCTCGAAGTCACCGGCCAACCTTCGGTCGCGGTATCGCCGCTTCACGTCTCGGCGATCGACGGCGCGCGCCTCGGCGAAGCGAACGAAGAAGAGGACAGGAAGTTTCGCGCCAAGCTGGAGACGATGTGGCGGGCGGGCTATCCCGTCGGTGAGGTTGCCGCCATCAGCCTGGCCCGAGACGTCATCAACGATGGTCGCGAGCTCAACCGGTCTCGAGTTCGGCTGCTGCTCGCAGCGGCCCGATCTCTCAACCGCCTCGGCGATCCGATGGAAGCCGCGGTGATGCTCCTGACAGTCGAGGATGCGGTCCGGGACGATCCCTCTTTGCTCATCGAGTGGGAGCTGCAATCTATCACGGTCCGACTGGTCAGCGGCGACCGTGAGGGCGCAGTGAAACTGATCCGGGCCGGCGTCGACCACGGCCCCATGGGATGTGAACACAGACCGGACTACCTCGAGCTGCTCTTCGTCGCGGCCGCGGCACTCGCTTCGGACGCCGAACTCCCACAGTGGTGGACAGATTTCCTGCGGGACGTAGTCGACCCGCTGGTACCCGGAATTGCGAACCTCGTCTCCTCCTTCACCGGCAGTGTGGTGACCCGAGTCGAGGACGTCGGATCGGTCCTCGAATCTCCGCAGGCATCACCGGCACTTCGGCTGGCTGCTCTGGCGGCCATATGTCAGCATCACCTGAAGAACGATGACGACGATGGTCTGATCTCCGCCGTCGCGTCGGGATTCGACCTCATCACCGAGATCACCGCAGGCCGGTCATGGGCCCTGGATGACTTCACCTTCACAATGGCCTGGTACTTCACCGTCGGAGCCACCGTCAACTGCCTCCTCGCCGGAGTCGAACACGAACGATCTGAACTCACCGCACGCCGGTTGCTAGAAGCGGCGTGCGGGGCATCGGCTCACAGCGGATGGCAGCTGACGGCCATGACCGCCTGGTGCATCGGAATTCTGCGCTTGCTCGAAGGCGAGATCGACAGTGCGGCACGTGATTACGAGGCATTTTCGGCAGCGGTCAATCCGGCGCTGTTGGCCGTCGGCTGGGGCTTGCGCGACACGGTCGGCCGCTGGCAGCGCAGTCGTGCCCCATATTTTCACCTGCCTGCCGACGACGACAGGTCGAGGACACAGGGATACCGCCTCCACGATGGTCTGACGGCGTTCCTCCTCGGCCCGGGATCGACGCCCGCCGGCGAGTCACCAATATGGCTGCGCACCATCCTCACCCATGCTCGGTTCCTCGACGGCACCATCACCGCAGCACAGGCGAGCGCATCTCTGCGCAGGGACCCCGATATCGATCTGCCTGGACCGCGAGCAGCCCGCAGGCATGTTGATGCAGCGGATGCTGAGGAGCCCGAGGCGCTCCTTGCTGCTGGCCGCGAACTGCAGCAGGCCGGATACTTGGGAGCCGCTCGTCACGCCTTCAGGCAGGCTCGTGCTCTGTTCCTCGGCGACCGGATGAGTGCCCGCGCCAGAGTCGCCGGGGAGGCACTGGACGCCCTGCAGACCAGAGCCTCGATGACACCTGAGGACCCACGACCCACGACCGACTCATCGGTGACATCGACCGAGGCCTCGCCCGCCGTAACGCTGACGCAACGGGAGCTCGAGATCTGCCGACTGGTGGCCGAGGGACTGACGAACGTGCAGATCAGCCAGAGGCTCGTCCTGTCGGTGCGCACCGTCGAATCCCATGTCCTCCAGGCAAGGGCGAAGCTCGGGGCAGAGCGCAGGCGCGACATCCCCATGAAGATGCTCAAGCTCCGCGACGCCGGCCGGATCAATGCCGCGCACCGCCCGAAGAGGTGAGTCTCACCGGTCTCCCGGACCACCACACGTAGATACCCGCTGCGATCAGCCCCGCTGCCATGATGACGATCCACCAGGGGAAGCCAGGAAGATCGGGTTCGGCTGTGCCGGACTCGAGATCGGCTGCCGGAGTCGGGAACACGCGTTCTGCTGTGATGAGGATGCGCTGCGAATTGATGCCCAACGGTGTGCAGGTGACGAGTGTGACGAGGTCCTTCCCGATGACCGGCTGCAGTGATTCGGTCTCATCGGGCTCGACGACCTGAGTGCGCACCACCTGGTAGGCGAGCACCTGCCCGAAGGTCGTCAACGTGAACATGTCGCCCTTGGTCACCTTGTCCAGGTGGGTGAACATGGTGGCATCCGCCAGACCGCGGTGGCCGGTGATGACCGAATGGGTGTCTTCTCCCCCGACCGGCAGGCTTGTGCCCTCAAGGTGCCCCAGGCCCTTGAGCAGGGTCTCATCACTCGTGCCGTGGTAGACGGGCAGATCGAGTTTGATCGACTGAATCCGCAGCCGGGTCATGACTCCAGTGCTGCCGTCGTCAAGCACCTCATCGTAGGCAGGGGCGCCGTTGGACGCAGTGCCGCTGCCCGAGGGCAGGCGATGGTTCGATTCGAGCTGTGCTCCCGACTGCAGAGCGTCGTTGTACTCATGTGCGAGTTCGAGCTGTTCGGCGTCCTCGCCTCGATCGGGCTCAGCGACGCTCGCCGAGTCACCGATGATCCTCGACTGGTCCAGCTGGGAGAACCAGGCCGCGGCGCTGGGATAGGTCCAGATGCCCAGCCCTGTCAGGGCGATCAGCGCGATGACCAACGCGAACACGGGGACGCGCCAGCGGCGCCCGTCTGCCGACGGGCGCCGCGTGCGTTCAGGCGAGTGTGTCACACCTGGTTCTTGCGGCGGTTGGCCACAACGATGGCTGCACCACCGGCGATGAGCATCAGTCCGATGCCGGCGATCATCGCGAGCATCTTTCCATCAGCACCGGTCAGCGGCAGGTCCGGGTGACCCTGCTGAGTGTTCTCGAAGTCGAAGACGACTGCGTCGCTGGTCGAACCTGCCTCGACGGTGACAGGGTTGACCGAATCGTCGAGGACGTAACCTGCAGGAGCCTTGGTCTCCTTGATCCAGTACTCCTGGGTCGTGTCGTCATTATTACCGACCCAGAGGGTGATCGAGGCGGTGCCGTCGGCCTCGGTCGTCAGATTTCCAACGAGTTTGGTGGCATCGGCATCCGAGTAGATCGCGAACTCCGCACCGGCAAGGGTGTTCGACTTGTCGCCCTTGGCAGACTTGTGGATCGTCAGCGAGCCCCAGTTCGAACTGACCGCTGGCGTCTCGGCACCGGAGTCGTTGACGTTGACCAGCGCCGTGTTCTCGATCGTTCCGTCACCCTGACTTGTCACCTTCGTGGTGATCGTGGCGACGACGTCGTTGCCGGCCTTGAGCTTCTTCAGCCCGGCGGTGGTGAAGGTGATCTTCACTGTGCCATTGGATTCGGTGACCTGGTAGTCAGTGTCAGGGGTGAAGCCGGCCAACGAAGCCGACTGGTATGTCAGTCGAGGGTCCAGCTTGTCCGTGATGACGAAGGACGTGTAGCCGTGGTTGGCACGAGGAACGGGTGCTGTGATCGTCCAGTCGACGATCGAGTCGAGCACGGGCGCTGACGGGTTCGCAACGGTCTTGGTGGGCGTCGTGTCGTTGACCGAGTTCTTCGGGTAGACATTGACGTCGTAGATCCACTTGCCGTTGTCCTGCGAAAGCGGCAGGGTGACGAGGAACGGAGCGGTCGTCGAGGTGGCGTTGGCCGGCGGGCTCGACTCTGTGACGAGGTAGAGGCCCAGCGGCAGTCCGCCGAAGGTCGCCAGTCCGTTGCCGTCGGTCGTCTTCGTTGCCTTGTCAGCTGTGGTGAAGCCGCCATCGGTGATGTCCGAGGCCTGCAACCCGGAGATCGCGTCCCAGCCTTCGGGCGTGGTCAGGTCGATCGCCTGTCCGCCCTTCTCTGTGACCTGCTCGACCGTGAATCCGGCGCCGGCCAGCGGCTTGCCCAGTCCCGAGGTGTCGCTGATGACGGATCCGTCACCGCCGTCCGTTCCTTCGCTGCCATCGAACTTGTGGACGATGATCGATCCGGACTTGCTCGCATCGATGTTGCCCACGTTGTCAGTGGCCTGCGCCGTGCCGGCCACCCCAAGGAGGCTCAGTGCCGATACTGCCGCCACAGCGGTCAGACGCCGCCACAGACCCAGTTTCCTGCTTTTCATGTTTTCCCTTTCAGTTCTTCCGGTTCCTGCGGCGCAGGCCCTTGAGAAGTGCTCCCACACCACCTGCGGTCAGCAATGCTGCTCCGCCGACGATGAAAATCTGGCTTCCGGTTCCACCTGTGAGCGGCAATGCCACGGGCGGCTTCTGCTCATTGGTGAACGATCCGATCGACTGCCTGAGCTCATCGTCAGATCCGGACACCGTGAACGTATGTGGTGTGTCATCGAGGATGTAGCCCGCCGGGGCGGATTTCTCGACGAGCGCGTAGTCGCCCCATTTGAGACCGCTGACAGCGAACTTGCCCTCTGCCGGGTCCTTGTCAGGACCGGTGCATTTGTCCGCCGAGGCGGCCGTGCAGTCCTCGACCTCAACTGCTGTTCCGTCAGGGCCGGTCATCGTCCACACAGATCCCTTGAGTGCGCTTCCGCCTTCGTCGGTCTTCTTCCAGGTGACGTTTCCAGTCTTCGCGGTATTGGTGATCGTGCAGGTCACCGAGTCACCGGCCTTGAGCGTCACCGAGTCGGTCTTGACCGTGTTCTTCGGTCCGCAGTCCCAATCCGAGGCTTCGTAGCCTTCCGGTCCATCGAGCTCCGAGAGCTTGTAGTCACCGGCCTTGACCCTGACGTCGGTGACGGCTTTGGTGCCGGTCTTGCCTGCGACGGTTTTATCGCCGGTAGCCTTGTCACCGACAGCCTTCAGTGTCCAGTCGGTGTCCTTTGCCGTACCGGCGGCGTCCTTGTTGTCGACCTTCTTGACCAGCGTCAGCGAGGTGTCCTCGACCTTGTTGAGGTAGGTGCAGTCGACGGCGTCACCGGGTTTGATGCCCGTGAGATTCGTACTCTTCTCGTTGTCGAGCTTCTTCGTGTCCTTGGTCCCGTCGAGATGGGTCACCCCGCAGGAGCCGGAGGCGAATTCGAAGCCATCCTGCTGAGTCTCCGAAACAGCGATCGTCGCCCGACCCGTTGTCTTGTCGAACTTCAGTGCCCACTTCGCGTCGCCGCTGCTGTTGGTCTTCTGCGTCGCTGCGGTGGGCGCCTGAGTGATGCCACCGGTCGTGGCAGTGGCTTTCGCACCAACAGTCCAGTCCTTGCCCGGCTTGACGTTCTTGCCATCTTCGTCGGCAACGTCCTTGTGGATCGAGACGTTGGCAGTCAAAGGCGAGTTCGTGATCGTGCAGACGACGGCCTCGCCGAGGTTCGGAATGGTCACGGTGCCTGAGGTGCCCTCGCCCGATGCTCCGCTGATCGGCGTGTCATCGACCGTGCACGAATATTTGCTGGCGTAGTCATCGAGGTTCGCTCCGGCCGCACCGGCTTCGGAGAACTTGATGGTCGCCCCGCGCTTGGCCGGCTGAGGTCCGACGATCTCCTTCTGCAGGCCAGTGGCACTGCCTGTTGTCGTCGCTGTACCTAAGTCGGTGCTGCCCTGCTTGAGCGACAGGGTGAACTGGTCAGAGGCCTTGGCGCGCCCGCCGCTCACGTCTTTCCGCAGCGCGATGGTGGCAGGCGATGAGCACGATGCGAGGTCGCTGCTCGACCAGGCGCCGGAGGCGAAATCTGCAGAGTTCGACCAATCAGGCATGTCATAGGTCTTGATCGTCGAACCGGTTCCCAGATAGGCCCGCCCGCTGGCGTCAAATGCCACGCCGTTGACATCGGTGTTGGTCGTATATGTTCCCGAAGGAGAAGCCTTGATCTCTCCTCCGGCGCCTGCAGCCAAGTCCGCCTTCGTGACAGAGAAGACAGTGGTCGTATTGCTGGAACCGCGGACAACGAAGAGGTTGCCTTGCGAATCGAATGCCATGTCACCGTTGGCCCTTCCGCCTGAGCCCATACTGGTGTCAACCGAACCCTTGAACGAGATGCTCTTCGAGCCTGAGTTATAGACATAGACGTTGAATCTCGAACCGGAGCTGGTGAACCCGCCGAAGTAGTAGAGACTGCTGTCGAGGTCGACGGCTCCACCGATGAATTGGATGCTGCTGTCTGTCCGTTCTGCACCCGTGGTGGACCACGTGCCGCTCGACGTGTCGAACTGATAGATTTCGACGGTCTGTGCAGAATCAGTCCGCTCGTAGGCGTAGTTCGGTGACCCGATTTTTCCGATCCCGAGGCCGTTGAATGATGTCACTGGCACGTCGCGATACCGCCATCCGAAAATCGTCCAATAGCGCTCTTGCTTGGTGGCCGAATCACCGACTGCGACTCCCGAATTCTTCGTCACTTTCCGCATCTGACCGGAACTCGAGACCGAGTACACAGTCCCCGGTTCGCAGGTCATCGAGACGGCACCCGCAGCGGCACGTGCTGCTTCGGGAGCCTTCGTTCCAGGTGCCGAAGTTGCTGGAGCCTTCGTTTCGGGAGCTTTCGTCGCCGGTGGTGACGTCGCCGGAGCCGACGTTGCGGGAGCCGAGGTAGCGGCATGCGCGGGCTCGGCCGGCAGCAGCACGATACCCATACCTGCCAGGATCATGACCAATGCGGTCAACGCAGCCCATACAGAGCGCACACGCAATCGTGCCAGCGGCATACATTCCTCATTCCAGTTCCAAACGATCTCGCTCGCGTTGCCTCACATTCCTGTACGCACGCACGGCAGCATGCGGGCTGCAGACAGGCAGAGGAATTGAAGAGCAGAGCTTGATGAACTTCTTAAGACTAGGAAGTTGAATACGTAGAGACATTGCTGAGAACCGCCTCTTCAGCAATAGACCAGTAGTCGGGCTCGGCTTCGACCACCCTGTCTCTTACTACTCAGTAATTGCGACTTCAACTACCAGTAATTCCGGTTACATACGTGCGTTGTGCTGGCTGCGCCCGTCCGCCACCTCCCCCACAACGGTGAGCAGAAGATCGCCCGAACGGCTGATCCGCATAGCCTCGGCACCGCATAGCGTTGAACCATGATCACCTTGGACTCAATTTCGCGCAGCTTCGGCGCCAAGCAGGTTCTCCACGACCTCAGCTTCAGCATCGGTGAAGGCCGGATGACAGGTTTCGTCGGCTCCAACGGTTCCGGCAAGACGACGACCATGCGCATCCTCCTCGGCGTCCTGGCCCCGGACTCCGGTCGCATCACCGTCGACGGAGAAGACATCACACCTGCACACCGCAGTGCGATCGGGTACATGCCCGAAGAGCGCGGCCTCTACCCGAAGATGCCGATCATCGACCAGCTCATCTACCTTGCTCGCTTCCACGGCCTCAGCCGCCATTCGGCCCGTCGCCGCGGGCTCGAACTCCTTGACCAGCTCGATCTGGGCGGCAAACCCAGCGACAACCTCGAAGCCGTCAGCCTGGGCAATCAGCAGAAGGTGCAGATCGCGGCCGCACTCATCCACCGTCCGCGGGCCCTCGTCCTCGACGAACCCTTCTCCGGACTCGACCCGGTTGCCGTCGAACGCACCCTCGAGGTGCTCAAGGACTTCGCCGATACCGGGGCGCCCGTCCTCTTCTCCAGTCACCAGCTCGACCTGGTCGAACGCCTCGTCGACGACCTCGTCATCATCGAGGGCGGTCGGCTCGTGGCCAACGGCACCGCCGCTGAGCTGCGCAGTCAACGCAGCAGTCCCGAGTGGATTCTGCAGACCGACGCGGACATGGGTTGGGTGCGCGAGATCCCCGACATCACCGTCGTCGAGTTCGACGGCAACTGGGTGCGCTTCGCCGCACCGAACCCCGATATCGCCGAGGCTGTGCTGCACCAGGCCATCACCGTGTCCTCCGTGAAATCCTTCGCCCCGCACACCGTCGCCCTCAACCGACTCTTCCAGGAGGTCACGCAGGCATGAGCACCCAACAGGATTTGAACTCTTCCGATACGGACGCCCCGAAGAAGTCCGGGTTGGCAACGACTGCTCAGACACGGCGCGCGAGCTTCACCACGGCCATCGGTCTCGTCATCGAACGAGAGATCATGGTCCGCCTGAAGTCGAAGGCGTTCATGGTCTCGACGTTGCTGAGCATCGTCCTCTTCGGGGCGCTCGTGGCAGTGTCGGGGGCGTTGCCCTCACTGTTCTCCTCCACGGACGAGGTGGCGGTCACCTCGGCGGGGGCGAAGGCCGTTCAGGGAATCGACGGCATCGAACTCGTCTCCGTGGACAGCGTGGATGAGGCTAAGGCCCTGGTGACGTCCGAGGAGGTCGCGGCCGCAGTCGTCGACGACCCTCAGTCCCCGGTCGGTGTCACCGTCATCGCCGAACGCTCCGCACCCGATTCGCTGACGGGCGCGCTCAGCCAGGTGCCGACCGTTGAACTTCTCGACCCGGATGCCCCGGATCCGGGACTGACGTACCTCATCGGGCTGGGGCTCGGGCTCGTGTTCTTCATGTCGGCAGTGACCTTCGGGACAACCATCGCCTCTTCGGTGGTGGAGGAGAAGCAATCAAGGATCGTCGAGATCCTGCTCGCATCCACCTCGGCGAAGGTGCTGATGTTCGGCAAGGTTCTCGCGTGTTCGATCCTCGCCTTCGCACAGATCGGCCTGACCGCGCTGTCCGTCCTCATCGGTGCCGCCATCAGTGGAAACGACCTGGTCCTCGGCAAGGTCACGGAACCGATCGCCTGGTTCATCCCGCTCTTCGTCGTCGGCTTCGTCATGATCGCCTCCCTCTACGCCGCGGCCGCCTCGATGGTCTCCAGGGCTGAGGATCTGGGCTCGACGAGCTCTCCGATCATGATGCTCATCTTCCTGCCCTATATGGCGGTCATCCTCTTCTCGTCCAACGAGACGGTGATGGCAGTGATGTCCTATATTCCGATCTCCGCTGCGGTCGCGGTTCCGATGCGCGTCTTCCTCGGCACCATCGAATGGTGGGAGCCGTTGGTGTCGCTGCTCATTCTCGCGGTCACCACCGTCCTGGCGCTCCTGTTGGCCACCCGCATCTTCGAACGCTCCATCCTGCAGTCGGGCCCGAAGATGACATGGAAGCAAGCACTGAGCCACTCGAAGGGCTGAGGTCGCCCGCCACCGGCTACCCGAAGAGTCACAGCCAGCCGTTGTCGCGGGCGATGCGCGCGGCATCGGCGCGGTTGCGGGCGTCGGTCTTGCCGATCGCTGCCGACAGCCGGTTACGCACGGTGCCTGTCGAGAGGAAGAGCGCGGAGGCGAGCTCCTCGACGCTGCCCCCGTCGGCTGCCGCTCGGAGGACGTCGGTCTCCCGCTCGGTCAGCGGGGACCGGCCGCGCACGGTTGATTCGACGACGAGTTCGGGGTCGATGACCTGCAGGCCTGCCATCACCCGTCGGATCCCGTCGGCCAAGTGCTCGACCGGAGCATCCTTGACCATGAACCCGCCGATACCGGCGTCCATGGCTCTCCTCACCCACCCTGGCCGCCCATATGTGGTGACGATGATGACCTTGATCTGGGGAAACTCCGTACGCAGCGCGACTGCGACCTCGAGCCCGTCGAGGCCGGGCATGTCCACGTCGAGCAGAGCGACGTCGGGCTGGCGGCCTCGGACGGCGGGCAGAACCTCGTCGCCGCGAGCACATTGCTCGATGACTTCGAGGTCCGTTTCCAGCCCGAGAAGGGCGGCGAGCGCCTCGCGAACCATGGTCTGATCGTCGGCGACGAGAAGTGTGATCATCGGTCGGCCTCCTGCTCATTCGCCGAGGTGGTGGCACGGGAATCGTGTGAGGCGTCGGTGCCCTCCCGGCAGATGGTGAGCACGAAGTCGTAGTCGGTCTTCTGGGTTCGCAACGACGCACCGACCGACTTCGCCCGCTCGGCCAGTCCGCGCAGACCGGAACCGGCACCCATCTCGGCGAGGTCGGTGGGTTGTCCGAGGCTGTCGTTGCGGATCACGATCCGTTTCGGTTCGAGGCTGATGCTGGCATGACGAGCTCGGGCATGACGGAGGATGTTCGTGCTGGCCTCACGCACGGTCCACGCGAAGAGCTCGCGCAGGTCAGCATCGACGCTATCCACCGAGGTGGGAGCCTCGACCTCGATGTCGGCGGCGCGCAGGTCCCGGGTGGCGGCGACGAGCTCGCCTGCCAGCGAGATCGTCCGCGTGCCTTGCACGGTCGTGCGCACATCGGCCAGGGCTGATCGGGCGAGCTGTTCGATCTCCGTGATGTGCTTCGCCGCCTCAGGGGCGCCGGCGGCCTGGAGCTTTGCGGCCAGCTGGGCCTTGAGTGCGATGACCGTGAGCGAGTGGCCGAGCACGTCGTGGACGTCCCGGGACACCCTCAGCCTTTCGGCTTCGTGCTCGAGCCGACGATTCTCCTCCTCTGCAGCACGCGCTGCGCGCGCACGGTCGGCGGCCATGATCGCCATGACCATCGCGAAGCTCGAGATCGAGATGCCGAAGGTGGTGGCGTAATCGTGGGTCCAGCCGGGTACGAAACGCTGGGCCACCTCGGCGATGACAATCGTCAGAGCGCCCACGATCAGTCCCGGAATCGCCCGCCGGAGCATGATGACGATGATGACCGAGATGTGGGCGAGGAATGACAGCCCGGCCTCGCCGATGAGAGCAGTGACGATGAGGGCGATAATGACCATCGCGACGAGGCAGACGACGAGCGAGAACCGTCTGCGACCGACCGTCGCTCCGGTTCTCCGGCGCATTGCGAGGGCCCACTTCGGGCCTACGTCATGGGCGAGGCTGCCGAGGGTGAGTCCGCTGACCCACATGGCCAGGTAGAAGACCGCGGCGAAGAGGACCGTCAGGCCCGCCCCCCAGTACCGGGCGGCGCCGCTCTGGTCCCACGCCCCTGTCAGCGGGTAGACGAGGAAGACCATCCAGATGGCAGGGAAGAACCATCTGATGAAGGGAAGCCGCACCGGAGTCGATTCTGCGGTACTCGAATCTGCACTCACTGCGACTTCCCTCCTCGGCTGCTGATGCCTTTCACCGTCAAGCCGATCTGCTGTTCACACGCGGGCTGTGTCTCTGCGCAGGGCCCAGACGGATCCTCCGATGAAGATGACCAGCCAGACGATGACGTTGACGATTGCCCATTGATCGTATCCGCCGCCGAGGGGTGCGCGGGCGATTTCGCCGGCTCCGTAGGCGGGGGTGAAACGCGCGATCGTCTGCAGCGCATCGGGCCAGACTGCGAGCGGAACGAAGAGTCCGCCGATGAGTGAAAGGACTGCGAGGGCGAGGCTCGAGACCTGGAGCGCGTTCTCGGCGGGCAGCAGGTAGCCGAGCATGACCCCGAAGGCGCCGAAGACCGCCGAGGTGAGGATGACGAGGAGTCCGCACACGAGCATCGTGACCACCGGAGCGTGGACGCCGGTGACTGCGGTGAGGACGAAGACGACCGCGACCGACAGGGCACCGAGCGCCATTGAGACGATCACTTTCGTCGCGATGTAAGCAGCAGGGCGCAGGGGTGTCAGCGCCAGCTGTCTGCTCCAACCCAGGGCGCGTTCGACCGCCACCTGTGCACCGCTGGTCGTCGTGGACACCATGCCTCCGTAGGTTGCCAGGGACACCGAGATGTAGAGAGCGGCGTCGGTGCTGCCGAGCATCTGTCCTCTGTTGGTCAATCCGAAGATCAGGTAGAAGAAGCCGGGCATGATCAGGGTGAAGATGAGCGTGCGCCTGTTGCGCAGTTTGCGCATCAGTTCGAGCCGCAGAAGGGTCCAGGAGAATCTGCCGAAGCGGGGTGTCCGACGCTCGCTGAGGGAGTCGAGGAACTGTGTGGTGTTGATCGGTGTCGGCGAGGTGGAAGCTGTCGGCGAGGTGGCGGCAGACATGTCATGCCCCTTTCGAGGTCAGGCTGATGAAGGCATCTTCGAGTGAGTGGGAGGAGATTTCGAGGTCGGTGCAGGCATTGTCCAACAGGGCTCGAGCGGCAGCGTCGGAATCCGTGGTCCGCATCTTCAGCCGCCGGCCCTGGGCCTCGACGGATTCGACTCCGGCCAAACCGCCAAGCAGGTTGAGGAGTGCTGTGCCACCGGTGTCCGCAGACCGATCCGAGGCACCGATCGCCTCGGCAAGATTGGGGTGATCGGCGTCGTCGAGGGGCAGGGTCGCGCTCACGGTCTTCGCCGAGGCCATCGATCGGATCTCATGCGCCGGCCCGTCGGCGACGATTCGGCCGTTCGCCACGAGGATCACCCGGTCGGCGAACTCGTCGGCCTCCTCGAGGTAGTGCGTGGCGAAGAGGATCGTCTTGCCCTGCAACGCGTCGGCGCGCATCTCATGCCAGAAGTCTCGGCGGCCGATGACGTCCATGCCCGTGGTGGGTTCGTCGAGCACGATGAGGGCCGGATCCGGCAGGAGTGCCATAGCGAACCGCAGTCGCTGCTTCTGTCCGCCCGAGCATTTCTTGACGGTCGACTTCGCGATGTCCGTGATGCCGGCACGGGCGAGGACGACATCGACATCGAGCGAGGAGGCGAAGATCGCCGAGGTGTACTCCACCGTCTCGGCCACGGTGAGGTCGTCGAGAAGTCCGCCGGTCTGCATGACCGAGCTGACCAGCCCCCGGCTGACCGCCTGACGCGGCGTCATACCGAATACCTCGACCGATCCTGTGGTCGGCTGGGAGAGTCCGAGGAGCATGTCGATCGTCGTGGTCTTTCCCGCCCCGTTGGGGCCGAGGAAGGCAACGACCTCACCCGGACGGATGCTCAGGTCGATGTCATCAACTGCCGTGAGGTCGCCGAAGCGCTTGGTCAGGTGATCGAGGACGACTGCGGAGGGGATCGTGCCCTGTGCGTCTGTGCTGTGCGGTGCTGTCATCTGTGTGCTCATGACTTCAGATTAGGAAGATGCGGGCAATGGCGATGATGCCATTTGTCACTACCTGCGGCGGCTGTTGTCGGCCGCCGTCTCGAACCCTGCGTTGGGCAGCCTTGAGCGCAGCATCTGATGCTTCTACAGGAAACTCCGGGTGTTCATGTCTTCCGCTGACCCTGCGCCGCATGGTTGGCTGGAGACTATGGACCGCCTGTCTCTGCCGTTGACCACCGATCGCCTGCGCCTACGCACGTATCGAGAGTCCGACGCGCAGGCCCACCTTCCGATCCTCTCCCGCGAAGACGTCTCCCAGTTCCTCCTCGAGGATCCATGGACCGCCGAGGTGGCTCGGACCGAAATCGCCAAACGCATCCCCAGGACCGGGCTCGAGACCGAATCCCGCGCTTTGGCCCTGGTCATCGAGACCGCCGATGGGCTCGACTCGATCGAGGGATCACGAGTTCTCGGCGACATCGCACTCTGGTTCGACGGCGACAACGATTCGAAGGCCGAGATCGGCTGGATACTCGACCCCGCCGCCAGCGGGCATGGTTTCGCCACCGAAGCAGCCATCGCCGTGCTCAACGTCGCCTTCGACCATTACGGCCTGCACCGCGTCTTCGCGCAGATGGATGCCCGGAACACCGCCTCGGCGAAGATGGCCGTACGACTGGGCATGCGACAGGAAGCCCACCTGCGCCAAGACTGGTGGTCGAAGAACGAATGGACGGACACGCTCATCTTCGGAATGCTGCGCAGCGACCGTCAGGTGACGTGAACAGCGCTGACGACTGTGATCAACCGTCGATGCCGTCCGCCCCTCGGCTCCGGTTGCTCCACTGCCGCAGTCCGAGGAGACAGAGACAGGAGACGAGCGTCGTGGCGACGGCGAAGGCGATAGTCGAGGCGACGAGTCCCGTAAGCAGAGCGAGCGCACCGACACCGATGATCGGCGCCGACATAGCCAGGTAGGCCAGGATGAAGTAGGAGGTCGTTACGGCCGTTCGATTCCGGACCTCGGTGACGGCGGTGATGGCCCGCATGCCCGTTGTGAAGAGGAAACCCTGCCCGGCCCCGCCGAGGATAGCCGAGACGACGAGCAGCAGCGTCGAACCCGTCAGCAGTGCGATCGACAAGGAGGCCATACAGGCGATCTGGATGAGCCCACCGCACAGAACGAGGGTCCGATCGGCCAAGCCCTGGAACAGCAGCTGACAGGCAGCGGAGGCACCGAACAGCGTGAACACGACCGTGCCGATGACGGCCGAAGAATCGATGCCGAGAGTCTGCTGCATGAAGCTCGGAGCGACGGCCGAATACAGTCCGGCAATCGCGAAGCTCGCCACGGCGCCCGGCACCGCACGGAGGAATACGGCACGGGATTCGGGCGGGATGGCAGGCAGCTGGAGACGCAGGGAATGCGACCGGGAGAGCGCGCTCTCCTTCACTCCCAGGAGCGCTGCTCCCGCGAGCAGGAGGAGACACGCATGGACGAGAAACGGTGTGAACAGCGGCCGGGGCAGTGCCTCGGCGACTATTCCGGACATCAGATTGCCCAGGCCGAGCCCACCGATATTGGCCGCCGTCGCCAGCGAGGTCGCCAGCCGACGACGGCCGGGTGGAGCGTTCTCCAGCACCGCGACCGTGCCGGTAGCGGTGAAGATGCCTGCTGCGATTCCGGACATGACCCGGCCTGTGTAGAGCAGACCGAGGTGATCGCCGAACAGAAAGAGCAGGGCCGAGACTAGTGAGACGATGACACCGGCGGCCAACAGCGGCTTCCGGCCCCAAGCCTCGGAGAGCCTGCCGAAGAAGACGAGCGCGACGATGACGGCCCCGGCATAGATCGAGAAGAGCAGAGTCGTCTGCGTGCTGCCGAAACCGAACTCGACCTGATAGCGCGGATAGAGCGGCGTCGGCAAGGTGGTGCCGATCATCACGACCGCGAACACATAGGTCGTCGCAGCCAGCGTCCACCCGGTTCCCCTCTTCTTGCCCTCTGGCTCGAGTTCGGCGGATGCGCTGCGTTTCATCTCTGGTGCCCCGTTAAGCACCGACCACTGTCTCTCCTCATAAGACCGGCTCGTCCCTCACAGTTCAGGATGGCGCTGTCCGTGTCCGGTGACCGCTTCGAAACAGCGAGCAACATGAAGCACAGTGGCATCGCCGCCCACCGGTCCGATGATCTGCAGCCCGATCGGCAGCCCCATGGAGCTGAAGCCGGCGGGAACGCTCATCGCCGGGCACCCCGTGGCGGAAAAGAGCGTCGTCGAGCCGATCCAGGCCATATAGTCCTGAATCGGCCGCGAGTTGATCATAGTCGGGTAGTCCTCGTCTGCGGAGAACGGCAGCACCTGCGAGGTCGTGGTGATGAGGACGTCATGAGTGGAGAAATAGTCGTTCATTGCCGACCACAGTTGCGCGCGTGCCCGGTCGAAGTCGAAGAGATCGGTCGCCGTGAGCGCGAGACCGGCATCGACATCGGCTTGGAGAGAGGCCTTGAGATGGCCAGGATGTGCCGCGTTGACGTCCCGTAGGTTCGCCGCGAACTCATAGGCTCTGGCCGTGCGGAACACATCTCGGGCCGCGCTGAGGTCCGGCAGGGACTCGCTGAGCCGAGCACCGAGGCCGGCAAACACCTGCTCCGCAGCCGACACCACGTCCTTGACCTCCGCTTCGAGTTCGAGGAGACCGGCGAGGTCGGGGGAGAACCCGACGACGATTCCGCTCAGATTCGAGGCCTCACCTCGGCGCGAGACGAAGTTCGCTGAGTTCGCCAGTTCAGAACCGCTGCACAGCTCCATTAGCCAGGCGACGTCATCGACGCTACGAGCCATAAAGCCGGGCTGGCCCAGCCACTGCCAAGGATCCTCGGGAAAGGTTCGGGGGATCCACCCGTGGGAGGGTCGGAGTCCGACGATGTTATTGAATGAGGCCGGCAGTCGCAGTGAGCCACCGGCGTCCGTTCCATCTCCGGCGGACTGGATGCCACAGGCGATGGCCGCGGCCGCGCCGCCAGATGATCCGGCGGCGGAGCGCGTGGTGTCATAGGGGTTCTTCGTCGTTCCGAACACGCGGTTGGAGGTATGTGCCCCTGCCGCGAATTCGGGCACATTCGATTTGCCCGTCGAGATCACCCCCGCCGCCTGCAGTCGGGCAATGACGGTGCTGGTCCGCTGCGGAACATGGTCTGCGAAGAGTTCGCTGCCGTAGGTCGTGCGCATGCCTGCGGTGTCGTGCGTGTCCTTGTGCGTCATCGGAACGCCGAGGAGCGCGGGCAGATTCTCACCACCCGCCAAGCGTCGTTTGTCCGCGTCCTGGGCGGCCTCGAGGGCGCGCTCGGGTTGGATCGTGACGATTGCATTGATGGCCGGATTGATCTCAGCGATGCGGTCGAGGTGCGCGGTCACAAGCTCGACGCTGCTGAGCTCGCGGCTGTTGAGTGCGGCGGCCTGCTCGGACAGGGTCATCCAGGTCATGGCCTCTTGGGCCGTCAACGTCGACCGCCCAAGAGGCCGAGGCATACGCCGAGCAGCGCTGCGCCCGCGCCGACGGCGGCTCCGGCAAGGAAGCCCTCGCCACAGAGCCGAGGATTCCCTGTCGCACAGCCGGCGACGGGAGCCGCAAGATTCCCAGGGGCAGCTGCAGCGGCCGTCACCGGAGCACTCGTGCCTGCGACTGCCCCCGTCTCTACTGCCTCGGCAGCAGTACTGACCGCGTTCGCTGTGGGAACCCCGTCCCGGATGGCCGCATCAATATCGGCGAAGAACTTCTTCGCGATGCGCTTGGCAACTCCGCCGAGCATCCGCTGACCGACTCCCCCGATTGGCCCACCGAGCACGGCATTGGCTTCCCAGATGATGTCGCTGCCGCTGTTTTCTCCCGGCGTCAGCGCCACAGAGATGTCGGCGCCGATCGTTCCCGGCCCTCCCGCTCCCTTGGCGCTGAGCATAAACGAAGTGTCCGGGACCTCCTCGGAGAACGAGACGGTGCCTTTGTATGTGCCCTTGATAGCGGCGACGCCCATGGTGAGGACGACGTCGAAGGTGCTCTCACCGGTTCGGGTGAAGCTCTCGACTCCCGGGATCGTCGCGGCGAGAATCTTCTCATCGTGGAAGGCGGCATATGCCGTCGCCGGATCGGCGGTCATGGTGGCCGTGGAGGAAATAAGCATGAGGATCGGTCCTTAGTGATCGGTTGGGTTCAGTGGGAGCGTGCGACGTCACCCTCGGCGTGAGCCGCTCGCATATGCCACAGCGTCGAGGGGTCCAATGGCATCGACCGGATGGGTATCCCCTCGGCGTCCTCGATCGCCGAGGCGATAGCGGAGGCAGTGGGAATCGTTCCTGCTTCGCCGGCTCCCTTGATACCCAGCGGATTGAGCGGGCTTGGTGTCTCGAGATGGTCGGTTTCGATGTGCGGGATCTCGGAGGCGAAGGGCATGAGGAAGTCCATGAACGAAGCGTTGAGCAGCTGACCATCGGTGTCATAGGCCATCTTCTCGTAGAGAGCCCCGCCGACTCCCTGGGCTACTCCGCCGTGCACCTGTCCCTCGACGACGAGCGGGTTGACCATCGGTCCGCAATCGTGGATGACACAGTAGCGCAGGATCTTGATGTCCGCGGTCTCCGGATCGGTCTCGACGATCGCAGCGTGCATGCCGTTGGCGACGGTCGAGCGCAGCGGCGAAAAAAACTCCTGTTCTTCGAGACCCGGCTGCTCGCCCGGTTTGATCGATGGCTCGTCCGCGGGCGATTCACGAGCAAACGCCGTTGCCGCACGGGCGCTCTCGTCGAAGGCGTAGCGCAGTGGGTTCGACAGCACGGATACCGCGGCCAGCGGCATCGATGCGCTGACATCGCCCTTGACCTGGACCAGGCCCTCGACGATCTCGAGGTCATCGGGGTCCGCCTCGAGGGACTCGCCGGCGATCCGCAGCGCCTTCTCACGCACTTTCTTCGCGGTGAGATGGAGCGCGTTGCCGGCCATGACAGCGCCACGCGAACCCCAGGTGCCCACCGAGTAGGGCAGTTTGCGGGTATCGCCGGTGTTGACCTGGACCGAGTCGATAGGAACTCCCAGCTCATCGGCGACGATCTGAGCGAACACCGTCGCATGTGCCTGTCCGTGGGTGGTCAGACCGGTCCAGACGTTAACCCGACCGGATGACTCGACCTCGATGTGGCCACCCTCGTAAGGTCCGGCGCCAGTGCTCTCGATGTAGCAGGCCAGGCCGATACCGACTTGTCGGCCCTCGCTGCGCGCCTGCTCACGGTAAGACTCGAATTCGTCCCAGCCGACTAGTGCCTTGAGCTTGTCGAGGGAGGTGACGAAGTCTCCGGAATCAATGCAGCCTTCGGCTCCGTCTTGCATCCGCAACCCCATGGGATGCGGAAATTCGCGGACGAAGTTCCGCAGACGCACCTCGGCGCGGTCGAGGCCCAATTCGGCGGCGATTGCGTCCATCGTCCTCTCCATCATGAACACCGCATGCGCACGGCCCGCGCCGCGGTATGGGGTGACCATGACGGTGTTCGTGTACAGCGACCAGTACTCGACGCGGAATGACGGGATCACATATGGACCCATGATGTGCGTGGACGTGTTGAGCGGAACGATCACGCCATAGGGAAGATAGGCGCCGTTGTCGTGCCAGAACTTCACATCGAGACCGTGGATCCGCCCCTCATCATCGAAGCCGACCTTCACCCACTGGGTCTGCGCCCGCTCATGGGCGGAGGAGATGAAGTGCTCACGGCGGTCCTCCGTCCATTTGACCGTGGCCTCGAGCGCACGCGCCGCGCAGGCCACGGCGAGTTCTTCCGGCCAGGGGTGATTGATCTTCACACCGAAGGCCCCACCGACGTCGGGGGTGATGACCTCGACCTTGGTCAGCGGGATTTCGAGTTTGGCTGCGAGCACGGCACGCAGACCGGTGCTCGTCTGCGTCGAGGAGTACACCTCCAGACTGCCTTCGCCCGGATCCCACGTCGCCACGACACCTTTGCCCTCCATGGGCATGCATGCGCTGCGCTCGAATTCGAGGTCGAGTTCGAGGACATGGGGTGCGCTGTCCAGGCCGGAATCGACGTCGCCGACGTTCTGCACGATATGCGCGGCAACGTTGTCCTCCATCCCTTCATGGACTATCCGCGATCCTTCGCGGGCCTGCTCGACGCCGACGACCGGGTCGCAGAAGTTGTACTCGACGTCGATTAAGTTCGCGGCGTCTTCGGCAATATAGCGGTTCTCGGCGACGACCATGACGATGGGCTCGCCGACGAAATTCACGTGATCCTTGGCCAGGGCGTACCCGGTGTGCGGGGCGACGATCGACGGGTTCGGGATGAGCATCGGGAGTCGTTCGGCGGCGTGACCGGGCAGGTCCTCGTGCGTCCATACTGCGATGACGCCTGCGACGTCGAGGGCTCCGGTGACGTCGATATCGAGGATGTCCGCGTGGGCATGCGGGCTGCGCACAAATGCTGCGGCGATCGCGGAGCCGGAGACGTCGTCGACGTAGCGTCCGTGGCCGGTGAGTAAGCGCGGGTCCTCACGGCGGGTGATCTTCTGACCGAACAGGCGGGTAGTCATTGCCGTGCCCCCTCAGCTCGCAGCTCGGCGGCTCGCTGGACTGCGGCGACGATGTTCTGATATCCGGTGCAGCGACAGAGGTTGCCGGACACAGCCTCCCTCGCCTCCTCCTCGGTGGGTTTCGGGTTCTCGTCTATATAGGCGTCAATCGTCGTGACGAAGCCGGGAGTGCAGAAGCCGCACTGGAGTCCGTGGCAGTCGATGAACGCCTGCTGCACATCGGACGGGTTCTCGGGATCATTGCCGACACCCTCGACGGTCTTCACCTCATGACCTTGGGCCGTCACGGCGAACATGAGGCAAGAGCGCACCGGTTCTCCGTCGAGCTGCACCGTGCAGGATCCGCACACTCCGTGCTCGCAGCCCACATGGGTGCCGGTCAGTCCCAGATCCTGCCGCAGCACGTCAGACAGCAGCTTCCGGTCGGGGACCTCGAGAGCGTGCAGGGTGTCATTGACTGTGAGTCGGATGGTCGATGTCGGTTCGGTGCCGATGGCCTCGGTCATACTCGCCTTCTCTCAGTATCGGTTCCAGTCATCCGACTGTCGGTATTCCGGCCTTGAGCGCTGTCAGTGCGGCACAGGCGTCTGAACAGTCTGGAGGTGATCACTCCTGTGAGGTGCCGCCGGTAGTCCGCAGTTGCGTGGATGTCACCGCCAGGATCAATGAAGTCGCGCACCGCGTCGACGACCGTGTCTGCCACCTCGGACGCATCGCGAAGGTGGGCGCCGGAGACGGCCTCGCCGAGGTTGAGAACCTCTGGCACGTCGGTGACGGAGATAAAGCCGCAGTGCAACCCCTTCACTGTCGCTCCCTCGACGTCGAGGATCATCCCCACTCCTGCGAGGCCGTAGTCCCCGCTGCGCCGTGCGAGCTCGTCGAAGCCGGCGCGGGATCCTGCGGGCAGCGCAGGGAAGGTCGCGCGGGTGATGAGTTCATCGGATTCGAGGGAGGTCTCCAAGGGACCGATGTTGAGTTCCTCGGCGCTCAGAGTCCTCTGGCCACGCGTGCTGCGCACTTCGACCCGACCGCCGGTGAGCGCAAGAATCATGGGTATCTCACCGTTGGGATCAGCGTGGGCGATCGAGCCGACGGTCGTCCCTCTGTTGCGGATCGCTGGGTGCGCGACGAAACTCAGAGCCTCGCCGAGGATGGGGTTGGCCACCGCAACTTCCTCGGAGCGTTCGACCTGTCGGTGCGTCACCGTGGCGCCCACCGTGATCTCCGCCCGCCCCTCGGCACCGGCGACGCTGAGCTCGTCGAGTCCGGATACCGCGGTGATGTCGATGAGATCGCTGGGAGCGGCGAGCCGCATATTCAGCACAGGGACGAGGCTCTGGCCACCGGCAAGCACCTTGCCTGAGGCAGCGTGCTCGCTCAGCAGGTCGAGAGTCTCGTCAATTGTCGTCGGGCGGTGTATCCGCAAGGGGGATGGCTTCATCGTCTCATTCGCTCGATTCCGGATCGCGACGTCCACGGTCACGTTCCACAGTGTCGGCAACCCGTCCTTGGTGCCCTTCTTGGCCGACAGTCAGATTTGCTCCGCCGGCTCCAGCATCGGATTCGACTCGCATGTCAGCAGGCGCCAACCAACGGGCAACATGGTACATGACCAGCATCGATATCGTTCCCAAGGCGATTCCTGAGAGCACGAAGTCTTTGCTGAAGACGAGGCTCACATCGCCGATGGCAATGATGAGCCCCGCGGAGACCGGCACAATGTTGAGCGGGTTGGCGAAGTCCACGCGATTCTCGATCCAGATCTTCGCGCCCAGCATTCCGATCATGCCGTAGAGGACGACGGTGATGCCGCCAAGGACGCCCCCGGGGACCGCCGAGATGAGCGCCCCGAACTTCGGTGAGAGTCCGAAGACGATCGCCACCAGTGCGGCGACCCAGTAAGCGGCCGTCGAGTACACTCTCGTCGCTGCCATCACACCGATGTTCTCTGCGTAGGTCGTGGTCGGAGACCCGCCGACCGAAGTGGCGACGACGGTGGCGACACCGTCTCCGATGACGGCCCGGCCCATGTACTTGTCGAGTCGTTCACCCGTCATCTCCTCCACTGCCTTGACGTGGCCGACGTTCTCAGCGACAAGGGCGATGATGCCCGGAAGCATCACGATGATGGCCGCAGCATTGAAGACGGGAAGGTGGACCCCGACGACTCCTGCCGCGGTGTCTGTCAGCGGTGGGAATCCGATCCACGGGGCTGCCTCAACACCGGAGAAGTCGACTCGGAAGTGCGTCGTCACCTCACCGGCAGTCGCGCTGAAGGAGGTGATCTCTCCGAAGACCCGGTCGAAGACCCAGGACAACACGTAGCCGAGCACGAGGCCCAAGAAGACAGCGATCCGCCCGAGAAAGCCACGCACCCACACGGAGACGAACACAATGAAGACCATGACGATGATGGCGATCCACTGGTCCTGCGGCCAGTAGGTGCTCGCCACGACCGGGGCAAGGTTGAAGCCGATGAGCATGACGACACCGCCCGTGACCACAGGGGGAAGCACCTTCAGCAGCGCCGCGGAGCCGATGTAGTGGATGAATGTGCCGACGAGCGCGAGAATCACGCCCGAAACCATGATGGCCCCGGTCACCTCGGCGGGGGAGCCGCCTTGTGCGGTGACGGCTGTAACGCCTCCGACGAAAGCAGCAGAGGTGCCGACATAACTGGGCACCTTACCCTTGACGATGAGCAGGAAGATGATGGTGCCCACGCCTGACATCATCACGGCAAGCTGTGGGTTGAGGCCCATAATGATCGGGAAGACGAAGGTCGCACCGAACATCGCGACGACGTGCTGGACGCCGAACCCGACGGTCCTGCCCCAGCTGAGACGCTCGCTCGGGGCGACGGCGCCCCCTGGTTCTATGGTCTTGCCGTCTCCGTGCAGCGTCCAGGAAAACATCGACATGTGACTCTCCTCGTCGTTGAGAATGGTCGGCTCCGATCCAACATTCGGAGTGGAACGGCCACCCGAATCGATGTCTGCACAGCTGCGGATCACTCCGACTCAGACACCGACTCTATTGGGCGCACGAGTCCTGCATCACGTCACTTTCTGCCAAAGAACCGCATGAGCCTTCGGCAGTTTTAGCTAATCAATCAGGGTAGCTTGACGATCTGCAGGGCGAGCGCCAGCGAGAGCCGTAGGTCGGGGTCCTGGGTGAACGGTCCGACCATCTGCTCGAGCTTCCCAATCCGGTATCGCAGGGTGTTGTAGTGGAAGAACAGGGCACGCGCCGTCTCCGCAACGTTGAGATTGTGGTCGAGCAGCTTCTGCAGAGTCTCGCGCAGACCCGCATACTCATCCTTGGCATCGGTGGCCAGCGGACCGAGGACCTCTTCGGCGAAATTACGCAGCTCCGTCTGCTCCCCTACCTGGAGCAGAAGACGATAGACACCCAGCGAGTCGTAGTGCCGCAGTCCCTGCCCTCGGGCGAGCCGGCGGCCGACCTCGAGAGCCCGCATGGCTTCCTGATAGGCAGGTGCCAGTCGTGAGACCCCTTCGGCGGGGCGGGAGATCCCGACGGAGAACTCGCGTCTGCCGCCTCCTCCGTACCCGCGCACCGAGGAGACGAACTCTTCCAACCTGCGAATGATCTTCTCCCGAGGTTCCGCAGCCAGGAGCACGATAACTTGATCGCCCGAGCCGACGACGGCCGCACTCGGATCGAATTGAGAGACGGCCTTTGTCCAGGCGTCGGCGAACAGCGTCTGCATCGTGCGTTTGTTCCGCGCATCAGTGGAATCGGCATCAGAGTCGACCTCGGCGACGGCAACACTGATCGGCCGGTCGAGGTCCCACCCCAGCGAATGCGCATGGGACAGCACCCGGTCAGTCGAGGCGATGTGGCCACGCAGCACCTCGAGGACGAAGTCCGTGCGGTACTTGCTTTCGACTGCGGTGATCGCCTGCTCGCGCGTGATGACGAGCGCGGCGGCAGCCGCAGCCTGTTCGAGCAGACGAAAGTCGCCTGCTCGCATAGCCTGAGTGCCGAAGGCGACGATTCGGCCGAGGCTCTGGGTGGGAGGCAGGGTCTCGGGTGCGGGTCTCCTGCCGCCTTCGATGACGACGTTTCCCCAGCTGAGTTCCTCGACAGCCTCGGAATGCCGACTGCGTCCGGCAGGTTCGTCCTCGACGCGGAACCGTCCTGATCGGTCGAAGCATTTGAGGCCGAGGACATCCGCTGGGGAGGTTCCCTCATCGGCCGTGCGCAGGCATCTCACGCGGCCGTCGAGTGTCGTCACTACGGCGGCCACCCCCGTCCACTGCACCAGCGTCCGGCACACGTCCGCCAGATCGCCACCGCCGACCACGACGTCAACGAGCTCACGCATCGAGGCCTCTGTCCGGGCGATGACCTTGGCCCGTCTGTCGAGATTGCCGGTGAGCACCTCCTGCATGATCTCGTCGAATCCCACATCCTCGCCGAGGTGGATGAGCGGGAGTCCCAGGGAGTCCGCTGCCGCCAAGGCCGACTCGGGGATCTGTTCGAGGTAGCGTCCCGTTTTGATGCCGATTGCCGCCAGCCCGTGCTGGTCGAGGGTCTCCAGCAGACCCGCGAGGCTTTCGGGACGTTCGCGGATCGGATAGGCGGTGGTGAGCAGCAGTTCCCCGGGCTTGACCCAGGGCAGGATGTCCGGAACCTCCATGACGTTCGACATCTCCACGGCTCGGTCGAGACCCTCGGTACCGGCGAGAAGTCTCGCCCCGCGCATGCTGGGCAGTCTGAGGACATCGGCGACTGTGAGGGATTCGGAGGAGAAGCCGTGGGCCTGAGCACCAGAGATTGTCAATTCCTGCTGGCCAGAGCCGGAATCCTTGGCATCATTTGACATGCATTGACGATAACAGGGCACGATACTCTGCCGTAATGAGGTCTCGGTCCGTGGCTCTGCCTACCAAGGCCTTCAACGGTGGATCTGCCCGGTAGTGGCGCTCAGCGAGGCCCCGGTGGCCTTGGATCCATCGGCCAGTACCTCGGCGAGAATCGAGATCGCGGTCGCCTCTGGCGACCTGGCA
This sequence comes from Brevibacterium sp. CBA3109, assembly GCF_040256645.1. NCBI lineage: Bacteria > Bacillati > Actinomycetota > Actinomycetes > Micrococcales > Brevibacteriaceae > Brevibacterium > Brevibacterium koreense. The sequence goes on from NZ_CP158281.1 coordinate 3,528,733, forward strand.
CCGAGATCGAGGCCGATCGGACCGTGGATCCGGGCAATCTCCTCATCACTCGCCCCGGCTTCACGCAGGGCATCGGTGCGCTGAGCGTGGGTGCGTCGACTGCCCAAGGCCCCCACAAACCCGACCGCCGAGCGGACAGCTTCGAGAAGGACGGGAACGTCGAACTTGAGATCGTGGGTGAGCACCGCGACCACGGTCGAGGCCTCCACCCGACCGGCCTCCACCTCGGCGGCGAAATAGCGATGTGGCCAGCTGATCACGACCTCATGAGCGGCCGGGAAGCGCTCGGCGGTGGTGAAGACCTTCCTCGCGTCACAGACGGTCACCCGATAGCCGAGGAAGCGCCCGAGCTCCGCCAGGGCCGCGGCATAGTCGATCGCGCCGAAGATGAGCAGTCGCGGCGGGGGCGTCGATGTCGTAACGAAGATGCGGGTGCCCGCGCCGAGACGACGACCGGTGTCATCGAACTCGAGGATCCCGGTGGCCCCGGTGGCGATCATCGCCTGGGCATCCGTGGCGATGTGCACAGTGAGCCGTGCATGTCCGAAGTCCCCGTGCGTGGTCCCTTCCCCATCAAGGGCCAGGCTGCGGCTGGGCCCTCTCAGGCCGCTGCCGTCCTCCTCGGTCCGGCCAGGCAGTTCGAGGGCGAGCGCCGCAGCCTGCGAAGCTGCCACCGCTTCAAGATAGGTCCGCAGCTCGGAGGCACCGGCCGCTTCGCTGATGGGGGTGACGAGGACATCGATCTGACCCCCGCAGGCGAGACCGACTGCGAAGGCCTCCGCATCGCTCGTCCCGTAGTGCGCTGAAGCCGCACGACCGGTTGTGAGTACATCGAGGGCGAGTTCGTGCACGGCTGATTCGACGCATCCACCCGAGAGACTGCCGATGACCTCGCCGTCGGCGGAGACAGCCATCATCGCGCCTGCCGGCCGCGGTGCCGATGACCAAGTCTTGGTGACCACTGCGAGAGCGAAGTCCTGTTCAGCCGAGATCCAGCCCAAGATCGATTCGGCTTCGTTCATGCCCGGACCTCCTGTCCGGATACGACGGTGGACACCGCGGCTGCACGCGTGGAAGTGGTGGCCGTGCCATGAGCCGTGGTTCGTAAGGCGATCGTCCTTGCTACCGTTTGCCACTGGGCGACGGTCGTCGCCGGAAGCACCGTCTCGGTATGTCCGGCGGCAACTGACAGTCCCCGCGTGCGCGGCTGAAACCCCGGCCGACCGGCGCGCGGATTCACCCACAGGAAACGGTGGCTGAGTCTGGCCAGGCGCGCACACGCGCGCTCCAGCTCCGCACAATCCCCGTGCTCCCAACCGTCGCTGATGACAACGAGAACGCTGCCGCGGACCAGGTCCTTTGTACGCCCGGTGAGCAGCTCCACCAAAGAGTCGCCGAGGCGGGTCCCGCCTCCTGCGTCGAGGACCTCTCCCAGCCCGCCGGTCGCCCCGCCTCTTCCGGGTCGTGTTCCCGAGGTGGTGATCGCACCATCGACTCTGGTCAACCGGGTACCGGCGGTGAAGCAGCGGGCTCCCAACGTCTCGGCGCCGCGGCCGAGGAAACGCAACACGGACTCTCGCCACGGAGTCATCGACGCGGACACGTCGGCGACAAGCGTGACAGGGCGCCGACGGTAGAGGTTCCGTCTCCGTGGGATTGACGAGATCTCCTCGGAGCGGATGAGCTGGCGCAGGACTCGACGGGTGTCGACCACGCCTGTGTGCCCGGTCCGACTTCTATACGCGGCACCCCGGGGAGGCCGGAAGACGAGACCGTCGATGAGAGCCGTCGCCTCAGCACTGCCCTCGAGCCCCAGGTCGAGGTGGAGCAGGTGTTCGGAGCGGCTGGCCTCGGTGATCTCGGACGCCTCGGCTCCTCCGGCGCTCTCGGTACTGACTTCGGGGCGCGGGATGACAACCTCGATGCCGGGATCCTCTGATCTGCGGGTCTGGGAGAGTCCGAAGGTCGAGTCGAAGATAGCATCATGGATTCGCAGATGACCGTGCTGGGTACAGGTGAGTGCCTGGGAAGCGGCTCGTATCTGCACCGGATCGAGGGGGTCGAGCTCGGCCGCGGCCCTGATGAGCGAACGCACTGCTTCGGGATCTGCGGGCAGGCCCGCAGCCCGCAATCGGGCGCCCAAGCGGACGAGCATCTCCGTCAGGCTCGCCACTGCCCACCGTCCCCAGTTATGTTCAGGTCTGAACCAGCCACATTCAGGATCGACCGGGCGGGTGCAAGATCGTCTGCGTCCTTGAGGACGGCGGAAAGGGTGGCCGCGATCGATGGTTCATCGAACTCGTCGAGGCCGAGGACGCACAGAGCGCGCAACCAATCGATGGCTTCGGCCGTGCCGGGAGGTTTGAGCAGATCTGCCCCGCGCAGACGATTGGCGGCATCCACGACGGCTTCTCGTATGGACTCCTCCGCGTCCGGGACGTGCAGGGCCAGGATTCGCGACTCTGCCTCGGCGTCGGGCTGGTCGAACCATTGGTAGAGGCAGCGCCGGCGCAGCGCATCGTGGAGATCGCGGGTGCGGTTCGAGGTGAGGATGACCAGGGGCGGAGTCTCGGTCGAGATCGTGCCGAGTTCGGGTACAGTGACCGACCAGTCGGCGAGGGCTTCGAGCAGCAGGGCGTCGAATTCATCACCTGCACGGTCGACCTCATCGATGAGCAGCACGGGTCTCGGATCCGTAGGACCCAGGTCCTGGGAGTCCTCGATGGCGCGCAGGATCGGGCGGGCGAGGAGGAACGTCCGGTCGTGGAGTTCGTCGTCGAGGCGGAGCGAGTCAATGCGCTCACCTGCTGAAGCCGAGGCCGCCTCGATGGTTCTCACGTGAAGAATCTGCTTCGCGAAGTCCCAGTCATAGAGGGCCTGGCTGGCCTCGAGGCCGTCGTGGCACTGCAGGCGGATAAGAGGCCCGCCTGAGGCGCGGGCAAGTGCCCGGGCAAGGCTCGTCTTTCCCACACCTGGGGCGCCCTCGCTCAGCAGCGGTTTGCCGAGACGGTGGGCGAGCACGCAGGTAGTCGCCAGTTCGGGCGTGACGATGTATCCCACCCGCGCCAGCGCTTGTGCCAGAGAACGGGGATTCTCGAATATCGTCATGGCGCCATCGCCTCCTCCCGAGTTGAGTCTACTGATCGATCGAGGTCACCACGGTACCCACCTTCCCGGACGAAGATTGTTCACCGCGGTGCCGGTCGCCCCCGTCGCCGCCGAGGGCAACGGAGGCGACGACGAGGACTCTCACAACCAGTCGACTTCCGCAGCCGAAGATCCGTCAAAGGAAAGCTGTGCATAACCGGGTCCGCGGTCGAAGAAGGGCTCGTTCGCATCGCGCTGCGCACGCATCTGCGTCCGCATCGCTTCCGTCGCCGCTGCGTCAATCTGTGCACCGACCACACCAGCTGCGGGAGCGCCGACGCTGGCATTCCGATCGGCGGTGACGACGACTCCGTAGGACTCACGGGCGCCGTCGATGCTCACCTTCCCCCAACTCACATCGCGCAGAACTTCGTCGGTTGGGCGTTCGAGGGGGTCTCCCCAACCTCCGCCGCCGGTGGTGCGGATGCGCACCACCTCTCCGGCACGGATATCCACCGCGTCGGCGAGCGCATCGATCTCGCGTTCGTTCGCACCGCCGGGTTCGATGGTCACCTGGAAAGATTTTCCGGCCTTTCCGCCCTTGACACCCCAGCAGGCGAGGATGGAGCGGTCGGCGATCGACATGAAGTGCCCGTCCTTGAGCATTCGAATGTGCTTCTCGTAACCGAGGCCGCCGCGGAACCGTCCCGCGCCACCCGAGTCGACGGCCAGGCCGAGGCGCTCAACCCTGAACGGGAAGCGGGATTCTGTGAACTCGGTCGGCAGATTGCGGGAATCCGGGACAACGTGGATCGTGTCTTCGCCATCGGAGTAGTAACGGCCGCCGGAGCCTCCGCCGAGGACCTCACGCATGAGGTAGTCCTTGCCGTCGCGGTCCTTCCCGTAGACGCCTGTGTAGCGGATCGTCTCCTGATCGGCGGGCATGCGTCCGTCCACCGACTTCGCGACCACACCGGCGAGGACACCGAGGAGGCGCAGGATGACGAAGGTTCGAGCATTCGTCGGACCAGGGAATTCGGGGGTGAGCAGCGTGCCCTTCTCCGGGAATCGCATCTCGATGAGCGGAACGATACCCTCGTTGACGTCGAGCTCAGCCATCCGACCCGGAGTGTCGGCAAGGTTGCGCAGGATGGGGGCCAACCACTTCTTGAGGAAGTTTCCGCCTACATAGTCACCGCAGTGGTTGATCGGGCCAGCAGCTTGCGCGGCGGTTCCCGTGAAGTCGATGATGAGCCTCGGGCCGTCGTCGGGCCCCCCGGTCTCCGTCTTCGTCAGCGTGATGCGCTGAGTGTGAAGCATTGGGTCGGAGACTCCGTCGTGCTCCGCGTAGTCCTCCCAGACGTACTGGCCCTCGGGAATTTTCGACAGGATCTCGCGCCGATAGATCTCGGTGGAGTTCTGCAGGATCGTGTCGAAAGCGGTCTCGACGGTTTCGACTCCGTAGCGGGTGAAGAGTTCAGACAGCCGACGCGCGCCCATGAGGCACGCCGAGCATTCGGCGTCGAGGTCGGCTGAGAGAGAGTCGGGCATCCGCGAGTTGCGGGACATGATCCGCAGCGCTGACTTGTTCGGCTTGCCTTCGGACCAGAGTTTGATCGGAGGGATCATGAGCCCCTCTTCGAATACACTCGTCGCACCGGAGGGCATCGATCCCGGGCAGGCACCGCCGATGTCGTCGTGGTGGCCGAATGCCTGCACGAAGCACACGACTCGGCCTTCGGCGAAAACGGGCACGGTCACACACATGTCCGGAAGGTGGCCGATTCCTCCTTCGGATTCGTAGACGTCGTTGTGGAAGAAGACATCACCTTCGCGCATCTCCTCAATGGGGAAGTCGCGGACGATGGGGTGGACCAGCGCGGAGTACGAACGTCCAGTGAGCTTGCGCAGCTGACGATCGTGGATTCCCGCACGGAAGTCGTGGGCGTCGCGAATCATCGGCGAACGAGAGGTTCTCGAGATCGCGGTCTCAACCTCCATCTCCACACTGGCGAGGGTGCCTTCGACTATTTCCACGATGATCGGATCCACGCTCGATCCGGCCACGGTAAGGCGGTTGCCGTGCTCATAAGCAGTGGGGAGGCCCGCTGGGTTGATCGGCGAGGCGGCGATGTAGTCCTTGAGTTCCTGACCGATCAGGGGTTGGGTGCGAAGCATCGATCCCGAATCGACGACTGGTGCTCCTGCACTCGTTTCAGCTGTGGTGGTCATTTGCTGTCCTCCTGACCAGTGGTGCGGGTGATGATGATGTTTGCGGCACCGTCGATGCGAGCGGTGAACCCGGGATGGAGCGGCGCGGTGGAGCCGAACTCCTCAATGATCGCCGGACCGGCGATCTCGTCACCGTTGAGCAGGCTCTCTCTCCAGAAGACCGGGGTGTCGACGAAGCCGTCGGCGGCATCGAAGCACACGGGGCGGTTGCTGGTTTTGGCTCTCTCGTCGAGGGGAGGCGCGCCCGCTGCGGATTCGATATGACGGGTCTCCGGACGGGTGATCGGTCCGATTCCAGACACGCGGAGGTTGACCCATTCGACGAACTGGTCGTCCTTATCGGCGAAGTCGTAGCCGTAGAGCTGACGATGCTCGGCGTGGAACGCCCTCGTCACTTCGTCGGCCCAGTCTCTCGTGATCGGACCCGAGGGAGCGGGAACGCGGACTTCGAAGGCCTGGCCGAAGTAGCGCAGGTCCACCGAGCGGTCGAACTGGTGGGCGGACGCAGGGAAGCCTTCGCCGTCCAGTGCTGTTGCGGCGCGATCGGTCAATCCTGCGAAGAGGTCGGCAACCTCGGCGATGTCGAGGCGATCGTCACGGCTGACATTCGTCTGGACATAGTCATTCTTCACATCGACAGTGAGGAGGCCGAAGGCAGAGACGTTGCCAGGGTTGTCAGGCACGACAACACCAGCGAGGTCGAGGACGTCGACGAGGGTGCAGGCGAGCAGCGAGCCCGACCCGCCAAAGGTCGTGAGCATGAAATCTCGGACGTCGAGTCCGCGCTGGACGGAGATCTGGCGCAGGGCGTTTGCCTGGTTCCAAGCGGAGATCTCAAGGATCCCGGTCGCCGCCTTTTCTGCAGAGAGTCCGAGGCGCTTCGCGATCTCGTCGATGCCGGACTTCGCCGCATCGACGTCGAGTGGTATCTCCCCGCCGAGGAGGTGGGGAGGGATTCGTCCCAGAAACACGTGAGCGTCGGTGATCGTCGGTTCGGTGCCGCCATTGCCGTAGCAAATGGGCCCCGGGTCTGCGCCCGCGGACTGGGGTCCCACCTTGAGCTGACCTTCAGGGGTCGTCCACGCGATTGAGCCGCCGCCGGCACCGACGGTGACAACGTCGATCATCGGGATCTTCGAGGGATACACCCCGACGGTACCTTCGGTGGTCAGTGCCGGTTCGCCGTCGATGACCACGGTGACATCCGTCGAGGTGCCTCCACCATCACAGGTGAGGACCTTGTCGAATCCGGCTTCCTGCGCGATGAGTCCGGCTCCCAAGGCACCGGCGGCGGGGCCGGAGAGCACGGTGGTGATCGGTTGGTGGACAACCTCTTCAGCGGAGAGGACTCCGCCGTTGGACTTCATGATGTAGAACGGCAGCGCGGAGCCCTCTGCGACTCCGGTATAGGTATCCAGGCGCTCGTGGATGTTGCGCACATAGTTCGAGACCTTCGGCTTGACGGCGGCGTCGACGAGCGTGGTCATCGACCGTTCGTATTCACGATATTCCCGCAGCACCTCCGAGCTCAGAGACACCGTCGCCTCAGGGTGGATCTCGGTGAGGATCTCGCGCATCTTCTGCTCATGAGCGGGATTGGCATAGGAGTGAAGAAGGTTCACGCCGAGGGTCATGACGTCCTGGTCTTTGAACCACTGGGCAACCTCGCGCGCCTGCGTTTCGTCGAAGGGGCGAACTTCGCCGCCTTCGAAGTCGAGGCGGCCCGACACGGTCTTGACGAGATCGGCTGGGACGATGCGCTCAGGTTTGACCCAGAAATAGGAGTTTCCGTAACCGTCGGGCACGGCCTGACGGGCAATCTCGAGGACGAATTCGTATCCCTCGGTGGTGATGAAGCCGAGGCGATCGAGTTTGCCCTCGAGCAGCTGGTTCGTCGCGACGGTCGTGCCATGGCTGACGGCGCTGATGTGCTCTGCAGAGACTGAGTCCCCGAGCATGTCGAGGACCTTGTCGATGCCGTTGATGAAGCCGTCGGCAGGGTTGGACGGCGTCGAAGGCGTTTTCGTCGTCGTCAGTGTGCCGGTGGATTCGTCGAATGCGACGATGTCCGTAAATGTTCCGCCGGTATCGATGCCAATGCGGATCCGTGGAGCGTGGGGCGACATCTTTGTCCTTCCAGGTCGCGTGGGATTTGTCACCATCTTGCCCGGTGACCACGCTCGCTGAACCAGCAAGAGCTGACAAACACAGCGGAGTTTGTTGGCGAAAGTTAACAACACGAAGTATTGCTAGCCGCGACTACCTGGGAAATCCTCGTCGAAGTTGCCCGCGTGGATACCGGAGAGCTCATCGGCGAGCACCTCCTCGACGCTGCGCGCCGCCCGACCGAGGATCGCCGGGATCCCAACCGAACCGCAGGGCAGTCCATAGCGGTCGTAGTAGTCGAACATCGCGGTGAGCCACTCGCGTTCGCGGGCGTCGAGGCCGGCGTCAGCTCCTTTCCCTTCCTGCGCTGCCGCCCAGACGTCCGGGGTGGTCACCTTCAGCGCCACCTCGGCGCCGAGGGCCCGCTCCGCGGCCCGGGCCACATCACGGATGCTCACGAGCTGCGGTCCGCCGAGTTCAAGACTCGCGCCGAGGTGGTCCTCCGTGGTCAGCAAGCGAGCAGCCGCCTCGCCGACATCGGCCAGGCCAATGAACCCGAATGGGGCATCCGGGTCATAAGCGACGCTGATCACCGGGTCGCTCCCCCGCAGTCCAGGCAGGAGATTGTCGACATAAGCGCAGGGCTGGACGATCGTGAATGGCAGCTTGCTCCTGCGCACCCTGTCCTCGGACTCAGCCTTCGCGAGGTGGTGCGGCATCGAGGGAGCGTGCGGTGCAGCAACCGAGTGATAGACGATCCGTTCAACACCGGTGGTGCGGCAGGCGTCGAGAAGCATCTCAATGAAGCCGAGTTCGTCGCTGTGCAGGTTGGGAGCCATGAGGTAGGCGGCATGGGAGCCTTGCAGTGCAACGATGGGGTCGGCCAGTTCAGCCCGCCCTAGGAGGACGGGTTCATCGCCGGTGGCTCTCACAGCTGCGGCGATCGCGCGGCCGGTTTTGCCGGTGCCGGAGACGATAGCGATTCTGCGCGTCGGTGTAGTTACGTTCACAATCCGATTCCGTTCAAGAGTGGATTCCGTTCAGGTGCAGTCCGCGGCGGGCCGCCGCTTCGGGGGTGTCGACGTCGAAGTGCCCGTCGAGTTCGGGTGGCAGCAGATCTGCGCATTCGATGTCGCTGACCTCATGGCGTCGCAGCATGACGCGCAGGCCCTCGTCCCCGGATGCGGAGTCGATCGCCTCAGCGAAGTACTCGCGTCCGATTGCGACTGGGTGACCCGGCCTCGAATGCCAGTGGGCACGGGCGAGGGCATCGGGGTTTATCGCATCGACCAGACGCCCATAGGCCTCGGCCGGAATATCGGGCAGGTCGAGCAGAGAGACGACGGCTCCCGAGGTTGTGTGCGGCACGGCCCGCAGTCCGGCGTTCAAGGAGGTGCTCAGCCCATCGGTGTGGTTCGGATTCTCAACGATCCTCACCCCCGCGGGTACCAGTCGGGAGGCTTCCGCGAGGGCGGGGCCGAGCACGACGATGATGCTCGCGCTGAGACCGCGTGATTCGGCTGCCGCTGTCATGCGCTCGACCTGTCGGGTGAGCAACGAGGTGCCGTCCGCGTAGCGCAACAGAGCCTTCGGTCCGCCCATGCGCGTGCCGTTACCGGCCGCCAACAGAATCAGACCAGGTGCCCTGCTCGCCTCACTCATGTGATCAGGCTCTCACCACTTGGGCCAGTGTGCCAGTTTAGATCGCCGCGAAATCAGCAGTCCATTCTCACCCCACCCAGTCTCAGCCAGTCCGACGCCGCAGGGTCAGCGAGCCGACGACGATCGCACCGACGATCCAGCAGCCGATGAAGAACACCCGCGGCCAGATGTAGCCCGTGTCCTCATCGCCCGTCGCGACCGCAGTCAGTGCATCTATGGCGTGCGACAACGGCATCCAGTCACCGATCGTCTCGAGCACGTTCGGCAGCTGGTCGCGGGGAAGGAAGATGCCGCCGAGCAGAATCTGGGGGAATACGACGACCGGCATGAACTGCACGACCTGGAACTCGGTGCGCGCGAAGGCACTGGCGAGAAGCCCGAGCGAGGTACCGAGCAGGGCATCGGCGATGGCGACGACGAAGAGGAGCCACACGGATCCATCGATCTCGAGACCGCAGACCAGCGTGGCATAGGTGACGGCAACGGCTGTCTGGGCCACGGCGAGGATGCCGAAGGCCAGGGTGTATCCGAGAATGAAGTCTCCGCGTCCCAACGGCATCGAGAGCAGCCGTTCGAGTGTGCCGCTGCGACGTTCGCGCAAGGTCGAGATGCTCGCGACGAGGAACATCACGATGAAGGGGAACAGTGCGAGCATTGCCGGACCGATCCTGTCGAATACCGGCGTTTCGTCGAAGATCCAGGCGACGAGTCCGATGAGGAGGCTGGGTACGACGAGCAGCAGTGCGATGGTCCGCGGATCGTTGCGGATCTGCAGCAGCACCCGTGCTGCCGTTGCCAGTGTGCGTGTGGGAGTCATCTCGTGTCTTTCGAATCGCCTCGACCTCGCGAGCTCGGCGAAGCCGAAGCCAGGATCCTGTTCGCACCGGCCTTCGTCTGCTTAGCCGAACGCGGCTTCTTCGGCCCGTTCGTCGTCCTCGTCGAAGCCGTCCGGGCGATGTCAGACTCGATGAGGCGCAGGAAGGCGTCCTCAGCGGAGGTCGCACCTGTGGTTGTGAGAAGCTCGTCCGGCGTGATGTCGGCGATCACCGCACCTTCACGCATGAGCAGCAGGCGGTCGCACCGCGTGGCCTCGTCCATGACGTGGCTCGAGACCAGCAGGGTAGTGCCATCATCGGCCAGCTGCCGGAAGATGCCCCACAGCTCGGCTCTCAGCACCGGGTCGAGACCGACGGTGGGCTCGTCGAGGACGAGAACTTCGGGTGAGCCGAGCATTGCGGCAGCCAGTGACACACGGTTCGCCTGTCCGCCCGAGAGAGTTCGGGCCAGCTGCCCAGTCTGTCCGCCCAGATCGGTGCGCTCGATGACGCGATCGACATCGGAGCTCGGCGCACCCTGCACCCGTGCGAATTAGCGCAGGTTCTGCCGGACAGTGAGATCATCGTAGATGCTGACCGACTGTGTCATGTACCCCACTCGTCGACGCAACGGAGCGGTTCCGGCAGCTTCGCCGAGCACGGTGACTCTTCCACCCGCCACGATCTGCACGCCGACGATTGCCCGCATGAGAGTCGTCTTGCCGCTGCCGCTGGGGCCGAGGAGCCCGACGACCGCACCACGCGGGACCGTCAGTTCCAGTCCATCGATCACGGTGTTCTTCCCGCGACGGATCTTCAGACCCTGAGTCTCGATCGCATTACCCGTCATATATGGAATGAGACGCCTTATCGCACCGCTCGTCAAGAGGTTCCCGAGCAAAGTCGCAGTCATCTCAGACGCCAAAGGTCTGGCGAACAGTCCGCACACCCGGCCAAAGGTTCACGAAACGGGCCTCTGTTTGGTCAGAACCACCTCGGCGAGGGTCATAACGTGGGTAGAGCAAACGTCGGAGTGAAAGGTTCACATGTACAGGCAGTCGTCGAAACTGGCCAACGTCCTCTATGACATTCGGGGACCCGTCCTCGAAGAGGCCGAGGCGATGGAGGCCAAGGGCCACACCATCCTCAAGCTCAACATCGGCAACCCCGCTCCCTTCGGATTCGAAGCGCCCGAGGCGATCGTGCACGACATGGTCAAGCAGCTACCCATCGCGCAGGGCTATTCGGATTCCCGTGGAATCCTGTCCGGTCGGCGGGCTGTGGTCCAGTATTACGAGACTTGTGGCATCCACAATCTGGACACCTCCGAGGTATTCCTGGGCAACGGAGTCAGCGAACTCATCACCTTGTCCCTGCAGGCACTGTGCAATCCCGGCGACGAGATCCTCGTTCCCAGCCCGGACTACCCACTGTGGACGGCCTCGGTAGCCCTGGCCGGCGGCACGCCGAAACACTACGTCTGCGACGAAGCCACCGCCTGGCAGCCCGACCTCGACGATCTCGAGTCGAAGATCACCGAGAACACCCGCGGCATCGTCGTCATCAACCCGAACAATCCCACTGGGGCCGTCTATTCGCGTGAGACTCTGACGAAGATCGTCGACATCGCCCGTCGCCACGGCCTCATCATCTTCGCCGACGAGATCTACGAGAAGATCACCTATGACGGCGTTGAAATGGTCAACATGGCCACACTCACCGGCGACGATGTGCTGTGCCTGACCTATTCCGGACTGTCGAAGGCCTACCGAATCGCCGGATATCGCGCCGGCTGGCTGGCCATCACCGGACCGCTGGCCGAGGCGAAGAGCTACCTCGAGGGCATCAAACTCCTGGCCAATATGCGCATGTGTGCGAATGTCCCGGCCCAACATGCAATCCAAGCGGCCCTGGGCGGGAAGCAGTCGATCGAAGACCTCGTTCTCCCGCAGGGGCGATTGGGTGCACAGATGGATCTCGCGCATCAGGGCCTGAACTCCATCGACGGTGTCTCCGCACACCGTGCTGACGGAGCCCTCTACATGTTTGCGAAGCTCGACGTCGAGAAGTTCGGGATCACCGACGATGAGCAATTCGCTCTCGATCTGCTGCGCGAACAGAAGATCCTCGTCTCCCACGGCTCAGCCTTCAACTGGTCACGCCCGGACCACTTCCGGCTCGTCACCCTGCCCTCGGTCGAGGTCTTGGACGAATCGATCACCCGCCTCGGCGAGTTCCTCTCCGGATACGAACAGAAGGCCAGCAGCACCTGCGAACTGCCGACCGTCAAGGAGATGTCCCCAGCAGCGGGGTGAATCTGCCCAGCTGGGATAATAGCCCCATGACGGAGCGCCGAGGTGACCGAGAAGGCCGCGGACTTCGACTACGGCGCCTGGCACCGGAACTGAACAGTTTCAACCACCGACCGATCGTCACCGCCACTGCGCGGTGACGGTCCGGACGTCGGAGACCACCTCGGCGATGGCGGCATGGTGGGCGGCGATGATCGGGTCGTGACGAGAGACCTTGGCCCTCGACTCGGCTGTGCGCGAGCGGGACACGAGGAGAACATCGCGACGGCAGGCGTCCATCGGCATCGGAATGACCTCAACCGTCGGGTCCTCCGGCAGCGAAGAATCCGGGATCACCGCGACCGCCAGCCCCGCGGCGATCATGCGGATGATCGCCGCATAGTCATCCATCCTCATCCCCACTCGTGGTTCGAAGCCGGCTGCCACACAGAACGACCTGACCACCTCATCGATGGCGTCACCGGGGTCAATGCTGAATGCCCAGGTCTGGGACACGAGTGCCGTCAGATCGGGCATGCCCTTCTCATCGAGGGTGACCGGGCCAACGAACTTCGGCACGCAGAGGAAGAGCTGTTCCGAGTACAGGTGCTTCGCGGTCAGAGTCGAAGGAATCCACGTCTTGTCGATATCGGTCGAGACGAGCAGCGCCAAGTCAAGATCCCCGGCTTCCAGCCTGGCCACGAGCTTCGCATGCTCATCCATGGTCACGTCGAGAGCCGCCGTGGTCATCTCCGCGGGCGCGGGGTTCGCGGCGGCCATCTCGTCGTGAGCCTGCCAGCGCGGTCGCCTCTGCAGCTGATTGTGCAACTTGGGGATCACCCGGGCACCGACCGTCGGAACGGCCCCGATCCTGACCGGGACAGCCTGGGCCTCGCGCCACAGAGCCACCTCGGCGCCGAGGCGCTCACAGAGGCCCAGGATCTCGATCGCTCGAGAGACGACGAGGCTGCCTACGACAGTTGGCTGCGAGCCCCGAGGGCTCTTCTCGACCAGGGTCGACCCCAGGGTCCTCTCCAAGTTGCGCAGGTGATGGTTGATCGTGGGTTGGCTCCACCCCAGTGCGCTCGCCGCGGCTGCGACCGAACCGAATTCGGCAATCGCACGCAATGCCGAGAGTCCACGAGTATCCAGAACTTCCACTGTCCTCCAACCATCAGCTCAATAGTGTGTATTCATCAGTTTAGGAAACTTGGTGTTCTCTCGGCAAGGGTTCATTCCTTAATCTGAATCTATGACCGTGCACCAGGACTCCTCCATGACCTCCGTCTCAGATCTTTCGGCCTTCCCGGGGACCGTGACAACTCACGCGCCCTATGCCGATGCACTGCAGGCGGCGGCAGAACGTGACTCGCTGTTCCTGTCCACACCCGGACACGGCGGCACCACCACGGGAATCTCTGCGGGTCAGGCCGAATACTTCGGCGAGCACATCCTCTCCCTGGACATCCCCCCGCTCTTCGACGGCATCGACCTCGGCGTCGATACCCCGAAGGACGAAGCTCTGCAGTTGGCCGCCGAGGCCTGGGGCGCGCGGCGCACCTGGTTCCTCACCAACGGCTCCTCGCAGGGCAACCGCATGGCAGCACTGGCGATCGGCACCCTGGGCACTGGTGTCGTCACCCAGCGCAGCGCCCATTCGAGCTTCATCGACGGCATCGTGCTGGCCGGCCTCCACCCGGGCTTCGTCTACCCCAACGTCGACGAGGTCAACGGCATCGCCCACGGGGTCACCCCGGACTCCTTGCGTCATGCCATCGCCTCCCACCCGGAGAAGGTCACTGCCGTCTACCTTGTGACCCCCAGCTACTTCGGTGCCGTCGCCGATGTCAGGGCACTGGCTGATGTCGCCCACGAAGCCGGTGCAGCCCTCATCATCGATGCCGCATGGGGCGCCCACTTCGGTTTCCACCCCGATCTGCCGGAATCCCCGGTCACGCTGGGCGCCGACATCGTCATCATGAGCACACACAAACTCGCCGGGTCATTCACCCAGTCAGCTCTGCTCCACCTCGGCGACACCGAATTCGCGAACCGTCTCGAACCCGCACTGGCCCGCGCCTTCATGATGACGGCGTCGACGAGCGAGAACGCCCACCTCCTGGCATCGATCGACATCGCCCGCCGGGATCTGGTGAACTCTCAGGACGCGATCGGTGACTCTTTGGAGAACGTCCGCCAGATTCGCGCCCAGATCGAAGGCTCCGAGCATTACCACCTGCTCTCCGGGGACTTCATGAACCATGCCGATGTCGTCGACATCGATCCTTTCCGTCTGCCCATCGACATCACCTCGACGGGGCTTGACGGTCACACCGTGCGTAAGCGCCTGACCGAGGATTTCGACATCTTCGCTGAGATGGCAACGGCCACCACGATCGTCGCCCTCATCGGCCTGGGCAAGTCCCCGGACCTCAGCGGGCTGTTCGAAGCGCTTGATCAGATGCGCCTCGAGAACGAGGATGCCGGCCTCGGCGGTTCCGGATCCGCCGAGACGGTGACGGCTTCGGCCGGGATTCCGTCGCTGCCGAGCGCCGGGAAGCTGGTTGCCCTGCCGCGCGATGCGTATTTCGCGGACTCCGAGCTCGTTCCCGCCGCCGAGGCTATCGGCCGCACCAGCGTCAGTTCCCTGGCCGCGTACCCACCCGGAATCCCGAATGTCCTCCCTGGTGAGGAGATCACCGCGGAGACTGTCGAGTTCCTGCAGGCCGTGGCGGCGAGCCCCTCGGGCCATGTCCGTGGCGGCGTCGACCCGAAGCTGAGCGCCTTCTGGGTTCTCAAGGTCTGACGCGCGACCTTCACCGCTGCTCAGATCGGTCTCTGGGTCATCATCCCCCTCTATCTGCTCAAAATGATCCAGGGTTTCTCCACCGGCGGCGAATACGCTGGTGCGACCACTTACGTCTCCGAGTTCGCCCCAGGCAAGTCCCGTGGATTCTGGGCCTCCTGGCTCGACGTCGGCTCCTACATCGGCTTCGCGGCCGGTGCGGGCACCGTCGCCATCACCACCGTGATCTCAACAAGCGTCGCAGGCGAGACCGCGATGGTCGACGGCGGCTGGAGGATTCCCTTCCTCATTGCCATCCCGCTCGGCGCGGTCGCCATCTGGTTCCGTTTGAAGATCCCAGAAACCCCCAGTTTCGACGCTTCCGTGGCCGAGGGACTCGACGTCAAGGTCAAGGACGACAAGTATGTCCCTCTGCCTACCGCTGATCGGTCGACTCTCCGACGAACTGGGCCGCAAGTTCGTCTTCCTGGTGGCGGCGGGAGCGACGATCGTCCTCATGGTCTCCGCCTTCGCAATCATGCAGATCGGCGAGATGTGGGCAGTCGTCCTTGCCCTGTTCATGGTTGCTGTGCCGGCTGGCTTCTACATCGCCTGCCTCGCATCGACACTTCCAGCGCTGTTCCCGACCGCGTCACGCTATGGAGCCATGGGCCTGACGTTCAACCTCGGCGTCTCACTGTTCGGCGGCACCACTCCGCTGTTCAGCCAGGCGCTCATCGACCTCACCGGCAACTCGTACATGCCGGCGTTCTACATCATGTTCTTCTCGATCATCGCCTTCGTGGCGGTGCTGTTCATGAAGGAGTCTGCCCACAGACCTCTCCTCGGCTCGTTCCCGACCGTCGGTTCGCGAGAGGAAGCCGTCGAGCTCGTGCGCACCCAGGACGACAATCCCGACCTCGATCCGGACACCATGCCGATCCCGGTCGTGAGCCAGGTCTGATCCCGATTCCCGTTGCGGAACAGGCACAGTCCCGGTCGTGACCAGCAATGAGGCGGCCGCTCCCGATCTAGGAGCGGCCGCCTCATCGTCTGCCTGCAGCAGGATGCCCTGTGCAACTAGTGATCGGCAGCGCGTTTGAAGTAGAAGAGGTTGTCGACGACGAGGGCACGCGCCTCGTCAGAGTGGCCAGCCTCGATGAGTCCGACGAGGTCGACGATCTGCTGCGCCGACTCACTGTCCACGACGGCCGCGATTGAATGCGCCGCGAAGACACGCGACTGGTCCCGCAGGCGCAGGCTGATCTCCGCAGCTCTCCTGCCGAGCCCGTATTCGAGAAGATGTTCATGGAACAGACGGTCGGCAGTCATGAAGCCGATCGTGTCATCATTCGCGGCTGCGGCCAGTGCGTCCTCGGCATTCCTGCGCAGATCACCGAGCGCAGCCTCGCTTGAGGCCGGATCATCCGTGACTCTGGCACACAGAGCCTCAACCGCGGGACCGGCAAGCAGGGCTCTGATCCGGATGATCTCCTCCAGATCCTCTCTCGTCACCGGCACCAGACGGAAGCCGCGGTTCGGCACCGCTTCGACAGTGCCCTCAGTGACCAGAGACATCATGGCCTCCCTGACGGGGCTCAGCGAGATTCCCAGCTGCTTCGCCAGTCCCGCCGCCGAGTAGATGGTGCCCTCATCAAGGTCACCGGTCGTGATCGCATGGCGGATGACGAGGAGCGCATGCTCCCGCAGCGACGGAGCCGAATCGGGTCGGGTCGGTACCGACGGCGGCACGGCCGTCGACGTCGGTCCTGGCGCCGAGCGCCTCAGGCCCAGAGCGGCTGACTCGTCACTGATCACGATTCTCCTTCGCTGACTATTGACAGCATAACCACGACGGCTCACGCTTGAGGAAAGTAATCGGTTATCGACTACCACTCTACGGGTGACGTCGATGCCACGGTGTGGTTCCTGCGAAGTGACCACCCTCGTTCCTGCGAAGAAGGAGGAACCATGTCCCACGATCCACTGCTCCAACCGTTCACACTGGGGCCGATCCAGCTCAAGAACCGCATCGTCTCCACTGCGCATGAGCCGGCCTACACCGAACTCGGCATGCCCAAGGAACGCTACCGCCTCTACCACCGCGAGAAGGCCCGCGGTGGTGTGGGACTGACGATGACGGCGGGCTCGGCCATCGTGTCCAAGGACTCCCCGGCCGCCTTCGGCAATGTCGACCTCTCCACCGACGAGGTGATTCCTTGGCTGTCGGCCATCGCCGAGGACTGCCATGCCGAGGGTGCCGCGGTGATGATCCAGCTGACCCACCTGGGCCCTCGAAATTCGAACTTCACCGCCGATTGGCTGCCCCTCATCTCCTCCGGTCGCCACCGTGAACCCACTCACCGGTCCTTCACGAAGGGAATGGAGGACTTCGACATCGAGCGGGTGGTGAACGACTTCGCTGCGGCCACCGCACGGGTCAAGGCTGCCGGCTTCGACGGTCTGGAGTTCCTCCACACAGGCCACCTCATCGACTACTTCTTCGCCTCCCGATTCAATGAGCGCACCGACGAGTACAACGGAGATCTCGCAGCCCGCATGCGCTTCCCCCTGCAGATCATCGACGCGATGCGCAGTACCTCGGAGGGACTCGCCCTCGGCGTTCGCATGTCGGTGCTCGAACAGCTCGAGGATGGCATCACCGAGAACCTCGCCATCGATGTGCTTAGGGAATATGCCGCCCACGGGATCGACTTCCTCAACCTCAACGTCGGCAGCATCAGTTCAGACAAGGAGCTCGCCGAAGCGATCCCGGGCATGGGCACACCCTCGGCACCATGGCTGGACACCTGCCGTCGGATCCGGGAGGCGATCGACATCCCAGTTCTCCACGCCGCCCGAATCGCTGACGCGCCCACCGCCCGCTTCGCCATCGAGGACGGCTGCGTCGACCTCGTGGGCATGACCAGGGCACAGTTGGCCGACCCCTACCTGGTGAAGAAGATCGTGGAGCACAGGGAGGACGACATCCGTCCGTGCGTGGGCGCGAACATGTGCCTTGACAGCATCTACACCTCCGGGGCGGCGACCTGCATCCACAATCCGGCAAGCGGCCGCGAGGCCGATCTCCCCCAGGAGGTCACCCGCGATGTCGGTGCCCGGCCCAAGCACGTCCTCATCGTCGGAGCCGGCCCTGCCGGCCTCGAGGCCGCCCGCGTGGCCGCAGTGCGCGGACACCGGGTGAGTCTGCTCGAAGCCGACTCCACGGTGGGCGGTCAGGTGAGGATCGCCGCCCGCTCGCAGCGCCGCCGCGATCTCATCGGCATCATCGACTGGAGGCTGCAGCAGTGCAAGAAGCACGGGGTCGACATCAGGTTGGACACCTTCGCGGAGGCCGACGACATCCTCGCCCTTTCACCCGATGTCGTCATCGTCGCCACCGGAGGTGTCCCCGACGCCAGCTATCCCTTCCGTGAGGAGGGACCCTCCTTCGATGTCTGGGACGTCATGAATGACGCGCTGCGCAACAAGGCCAGGGTCCTCGTCTTCGACGACCACGGCTTCTATCCGGCCCTCGATGCCGTGGAGCACCTGGCCCGCAATGATCAGGAGGTAACCTACGTCAGTCCCGAACGCACCATCGGCGTCGACGTCGGATCCATGAACTCCCCCGCCTATCTGCAGGTGTTCTCCGAATTCGGGGTCAAGGTCCACCTCGGCGAAAGGCTCGCAGCCAAACCCCAGCAGAAGAACACATTGGTCACCGCGCGCCTGCGCAATGACTATTCGGGCATCGAGACCGAGGTCGAGACCGACGCCGTGGTCGTCGACTACGGGACGACACCCAACGACGAGGTCTACTTCGCACTCAAGCCGCATTCGAGCAACCTCGGCGAAATCGAACTCGAGGCCTGGATCCATGGACAGCCTCAGCCCGTCCAGAGCACCGCTGCCGAGGCGAGCGCCCCCTTCGCGCTCTACCGGATCGGTGACGCAGTCGCCTCGCGCAACGTCCATGCCGCCGTCCTCGAGGGACTGCGCGTCGGGATGGGGCTGTAGCCCGATGCCACTGGAAAGACGTGAGGTCACCACGGTCGACTACCACACGGCTGGGGAGCCGTTCCGGATTGTCGCCGCTCCCCCGATCCCGATCCCTGGGGCGACCGTCGCCGAGAAGCGGATGAACGCGATCGCAAGTGCGCAGATCGACGGTCTGCGCCGGCTTCTGTGCTTCGAACCGCGTGGCCATGCCGATATGTACGGCGGATTCATCACGCAGGCAGATGACGAAGGCGCCGACTTCGGCGTCCTGTTCTGGCACAAGGACGGCTTCTCGACAGCCTGCGGTCATGGGACGATCGCGCTGGGCGCCTGGGCCGTCGAATCCGGCCTGGTGACCCCCGCTGCCTCGGGGGTCACGAATGTCGTCATCGACGTCCCTTCCGGCAGGGTGAGTGCAACAGTGCATACGGACTCCGAGGGCGGCGTCACCTCGGTCGACTTCATCAACGTCCCATGCAGTCTCATCGCCACAGACGTGGAGATCGACGACGATGCCTCCGTCGACCTGGTCTGGGGCGGGGCCATCTACGCCTGCATCGACGCAGATCGATTCGGTCTCGCCATCACACCGGAGAATCTCAATGAGCTCATCGCCCTCGGACGGCAGGTGAAAGCGGCACTGGCGAAGCATCCGCTGACCAGACATCACGCCGACGACAGGCTGAGCGGCATCTACGGGACCATCATCGTCAACCGGCTCGGTACCCTGCCCACCGGCGAACTCCACCAGCGCAACGTCACCGTCTTCGCCGATGGCCAGGTCGACCGCTCGCCGTGTGGGTCCGGGACGGCCGCACGCCTCGGTGCCCTGCACTCGACGGGCGAGTTGGGCGCCGGCCAGACGCTGGTCCACGAGTCGATCATCGGCACTCGGTTTCGAGCCCGCGTACTCGCCGAGGCTGACGAGGTCGGCAGTGTCATCTCGGTCATCGAATCGACTGCGCACAAGGTCGCCACCTGCACGTTCACCGTCGACCCCCGTGATGACCTGGTGCCGGGCTTCGTCTTACGCTGAACATGGCCGCTGGAGGGCAGAGCGAACTCGCTGTCACCGCTCGGTGTCGAGGTCGTTCATCTTTCCACGACGAGGTCGGTCAGCGGGGTCGAGCAGCAGGGTAGGAACTTGCCGGCGGCAATCTCCTTGGGTCGGATGCCTCCGGCATGATTCATCTCGACCTCGCCGCTGACCAGCACGGACTTGCAGGTCCCGCACATTCCCTCCTCGCACGAGGAGGGGAACACCATCCCTGCTTCGACGGCCGCGTCGAGGACCGTGGTCGCAGGATCACAGTCGACGTGCCTGCCGCTGCTCGTGAACTCGATGCCAAAACTCTGCAATGGTGAGCCGCCGCATACGGGCACTGAAACACTCGCCGCAGATGTGCCTGCCCGCTCACCCACACGCCCCGTCCGCGCCAGCCGCTCGGCCGGGGAGGTAGCAAAGACGAAGGATTCCTCATGCACCCGGCTGCCCGGCACACCGAGCTCGTTCAGCATGAGCCGCACAGCGGCCATGTAGTCACCGGGACCGCAGACGAAAGTCTCACGATCTGCCAGGTCGGGGACCACCTCGGCGAGGATCTCGCGGGTGATGCGACCACGGTGTCCGGCCCACACCTCGCAGGCATTGTCGCGGGAGCACATCGTGACCACACTCACGCCGGGGACCTCAGCCAGCTGCTCGAGCTCGGGCCGGAAGATGATGTCTGCCGGAGTCGCCGCATTGTGGATGAGCACGACATCGGTCGGGTTTCTGGCCGGTCGGGCCAGCAGGGTCCGGACCATTGACATGATCGGGGAGATGCCCGAGCCGCCGGAGACGAACAGGTGTTTGTCTGCCGGGTGGAAGCTGGTGCTGAACAGACCGTAGGGGCCGTCGACGTGAACGCGGTCTCCGACCCGCAGCACATCGTGCAGGTGGGTCGAGACCGCCCCGACGTCGACGCGCTTGACGGTGAGAGTGAACGTGTTCGACCCGAACGGCGCCGAGGCGATCGAGTAGCAGCGTTCGAGTTCCAGCTCAGGGATGCGCACTGTGACGTACTGGCCAGGTTCGAAGTCGATCCGGGCCATCCAGGGGGCGAAGAGCTCTAAGCTCTTGACGTTGTGAGTGACCTCGGTGATGGACACGCATTCGACCATGCCGGTCAGTTCCGTATCGAGCTGAGCGACGTCAGCGCCAGTGCCCGCGCCTCCCTGAGGCGAATCTGCTGCCGCGACGAGTCCCACCCCTGCTTCGAGGTAGGTGTCGACCGTCTTCTGATCGATCGTCATCAGCGCTGCCCTCCCTGGTCAGCTCGTTGCTGGTCAGCCAGCGCCCGGTGGGCCCGCAGCCGTTCGATGTACCACGTGCAGAACTCTTCGAGGTGGCTCTCCGTGGGCGCGTAGGGGCCGGGCAGATAAGCCGGGGACGAGATTCCGCGGTGGACCTTCGCGCACAGAGCCGCATCCTGCTCGTTCGTCTTCACCCACACGGTCGTGAGGTGCTCGACGTCGTAATCGACGCCTTCGACCGCGTCTTCGTGGACAAGCCAGGTCGAGCGCACCCGTGTGGTGTCGGCGCCCAACGGGACAAGCGAGAAGGTGACCGCGTGATCGCCCATGAAGTGGAACCAGGCGTTGGGCTGGGTGTGCATCGACAGTCGCCCCAGCTCCGGGGTATCGAGTTCACCGAGGAGCTTCGCCGAGGCGGCCGAACCGTCCATCGTGTACGACTCCCCCAAGCCATCGAGGGCGGCCCGTTCGATGCGGAACCCGGTGGGCCGACCGCTGAGCTCCTCGATGAGCTGCGTGGGCAGATGGTTGCGTTCGCTGTTGGTCCGCAGCCGCTCCTCGGCATCGAGGTAGCGCTGGTAAGCCGGCTTGAGGCGCTTGGGAATGTCCTCCGGCGCGTAACCGTAGGTCGGGAAGAAGGTGCAGTTCAGCTCCGGGTGACCGGCCTCGCAGTGGTAGCACTCGCGGTTGTTCTCCATGACGAGCTTCCAGTTGGCGTGCTCGATGAGGTCGACCTGAGCGGCGACCTTGGTCTTGCCCAGGGCGTGCGGTTCGATATAGGGAGAGATCCGGTCGGCCACCTCGGCGAAGTCCTCCGGAGGATTCTGCGCCAGGCAGATGAAGACGAGTCCAGCGACAACTCGGACATTGACCGGGCGCAGGGAGAAGCAGGTCCGGTCGAAGCCGGGGGCCTGGACGCCCGCAGACATGAGGTTCCCCTCGGGCGAGTAGGTCCACTGGTGATAACTGCAGACGATGTTGCCCACGGATCCGTTGGTCTCAGACAGGAGGCGAGCGCCGCGGTGGCGGCAGACATTGTGGTGGGCGCGGATCTCCTCGTCGTCATCGCGGATGATGATGACCGAATAGTCGCCGACGTCGAAGGTGACGAAATCGCCGGGCTCGGGCACTTCGGCGGCTGCGGCGGCGAAGATCCACGTCGCAGCGAATACTGCGTCGATATCCCTGCGATAGAACTCATCGGAGAGATAGAAAGGGGCCTCAAGACAGTAGCCGGGCCGGCGTTCGTCGATGAGTCGATCCGGGTCGTCTGCTCGAGTTCCGCCGATGCTGACGGTGCTGCTGCCGACGCCGGTGTCGGCGTGGGTGTTTCGGGGCTCGACTTCGGGTGCCAAAGTCATCGGTGTCACCGCCTCGCTGCGATTGCTGTTGCCTAAGGCCAGTGTCCGCCGAAAGACCTGCGAAGAAAAGCGAATCTTTTTCCACCTGATCGTGCAACAATATTGCATGATTGATCAGCGTCTCCAGGTGCTTCGAGTCCTCGCCGAGGTCGGGACTCTCACCGAGGCTGCGCACCGCCTCGACTACACCCCTTCGGCCGTGTCCCATCAATTGCGGTCCCTGTCCAAAGACCTCGGTCTGACCATCCTTGAACAGCGCGGCAGAGGCCTCATCCTCACTCCTGTGGGCCAGCTCCTGCTCGAGCGGACGCAGGAGCTCTTCACTCGCTGGGAGGAGATTCGCGGCGAACTCGCCGAGGCGGAAACGGGCAGTCCTCTACGGCAGAGGCGACTGCGCCTGTGCGGATTCTCGACGGCTGCGGCGGCGTTGCTGCCACCGACCGCGGAGAGGGTGAACGAACTGTTCCCCGATTCGCGGGTCACAATCATCGAGGCCGAGCCGGAGGAGTGTTTCGAACTCCTCGTCACCGAACAGGCCGATATCGCCGTCGTCGTGGCCACAGACCCACTTCCGCCGCGCAGCGACATCCGATTCGAGCAGAATGCTCTGGTCAGCGACCGACTCGACCTCCTCGTCCGCAGCGATCACCGCTTAGCGACCCGCTCCGCGGTGTCGCTGAGTGAAGCTGCTGAGGAGAGCTGGATCCTCGACCGCCCGGGTTCGCCCTACTACCGGCTCGTGCGAACGGCGTGCGCGGCGGCCGGATTCTTCCCCGAGAACGCCCATCAGTCGCGGGAGTGGGAGACCGGGGCAGCCCTGGTCTCCGCCGGATTGGGCGTGGCACTCATCCCCCGTCTGGCCAAACTGCCCGAGGGCTACGATGTGGCCCGCGTCCCGTTGCGCGGCGATCCGGTCCCTTCCCGGACGATCCTCACCGGGGTGCGCAGCGGATCTGCAGGCCAGCCGATCATCACCGCCGCACTCCAGATCCTCCACGAGGTCGCAGCCTCGGTGGCTCAGCGCGATGTGTGAACCTCACCTGCGCAATCAGATTTCCTGCGCAATCAGATTTCCTGCATTATCGGGTTCGCTGCACATGAGCCTCACCTGGGCATGGGCCACCCCATGGCCGCGTGCCTGATGTGACGACGCTTCTTTGCGGTGCGGACCGTGAGGACGATTCCCGTCACTAGGGCCGCCAGGGACACGACGCCCACAATGACAGCGGTGATGACGAAACCAGAGGCGAAGTCGTTGAAGGCATCGACGTTGCCGCCACCGCCGAACAGGAACAGCACGCCGGGAATCATGATGATTCCGATCGCCAGCAGCAGGCCGAGGGCTCCCGCCACGATGAGCAGGATCCCCGGGACTACCGAGGGCAGCCGCGGCATCGGGTGCCGCGGGGCAGCATTCGGCGGCATCGGGTGCTGCGGCATTCCGAAATTCTGCTGAGCCATCATCACATTCGCCCTTCGACCACAGCCGGCTGACCACTGACCTTTGACCACTGTCGCTGTCCATCGTAGCCGCGCCTCGGCGCCGGACAGATGTGCTCATGTAACGGGACTGCGACGCGCTCACCCGGACTTTCGCATCCCGAAGAGCATTCACACGCCGACCAGAGGTGACATAAGGTCGATTGCACGAGGCTAATTCCCAGGCCGAATCACAAAGGATGTGCACACCAATGGACGAAGTGAAGAACCTCGATGCTGATGCTGTCTTCGCCGCACTCTCCCCCGCCGAGGCGGTCGCCGCCCTGCGTGCAGCGCTGGCAAGCGAATTCGATCCCGCCGACGACATCCCCCGCACGATCACCGACATCTCGGCCGGGAACATGATCTTCATGCCCTCGGAGATCGGTGATTGGGTCGGGGTCAAGCTCGCCGGCGTCTCCGTCGGCAACCCCGAACGCGGCCTGCCCCGGATCATGGCCCAGTACCTCATGTACGACAGCGCGACCCTCGAGCTGCGCACCGTCATCGATGGTGCCGCGCTGACGACTCTGCGCACCCCTGCGGTCTCTGTCGCCGCGATCGAACCTGCACTGAACAGGTTCACTCAGCCGGTGAATGTCGTGGTCTTCGGTGCCGGCCCGCAGGGCCTGGGGCATGCGGACACGATCGCCGATGTCCTCGACGTTGAGATCGCCGATGTCACCTTCGTCGTCCGCTTCCCCGATCAGGTCACCGCCGATGTCCATGACCGTGGCAGGGTGCTCGAAGCACAGACCGCCGAGGTGGAGGCAGCACTTAGCGCCGCCGACATCATCGTCACAGCCACCACCGCGAGCGAACCCCTGTTCTCAGCAGACCTCGTCAGGCCCGGTGCCGTCGTCATGGCGTGCGGCTCCCACGATCCCCACTCACGTGAGCTGCCAGCCGAGCTCTTCACCTCGGCGACGGTCGTGGTCGAAGACCTCAGCACTGTGCTGAGGGAAGGCGGTGACGTCGTCCTCGCGATCTCCGACGGGACCCTGGACGCGGATTCGCTCGTGACGATGAAGCAATTCAGCAATGGTGAGATCAGCGCCGATGCGGACCAGACGGTCATCTTCAAGGGCTCAGGCATGTCATGGGAGGACCTGGCCGTGGCCACGAAGTTGGTCGGCAAAGCATGAGCTCGTCTGCCGCGGGAGACTCTTCAGCTGCGGGCGCCTAGGAGCCGCAGGGGCAGCTGGCGAACTTCCCCGCAGCATCGGACTGACCGAACTTGTCTCCAGGGGCCGGACCTGGCTTCGAGGTCGGGCGTGACTGCGGGATCGGGCGTGACTGCGGGGTCGGGCGTGACCGTATGCCGAGGCCTGGCTCGGGGTCGGAATCACACGAGATGGTCGGACCTCGGCTGAGGAGAGTCGAGCTCAGTCCTGGAGTCGGGTTGTGCCGTCAATCCCGCCCGAAGTGTTGAGCTGCTTGGCATAGCAGTACTCGGCACCCAGACCGTGGGAAGAGCACCAAGACAACGCCTGTTCTGGATCGTCATACCCGATTCCCACAACAGTGACCCAGAAGTCGTCTTCTTTGAAGCTGGCGAAATCGCCTGACCACACCAACTGCACGCGAGGGAACTCCTCCCGCAGCTCCTGGTGTTCGGCCAGGATGTCCTTTTCCTTCCAGGTCTTCCCTTCTGCTTCCAGACCCAGCTTCTTCGAGCTCAGCTGCGGCACCCATTTTCCGTTGAGGTCGGCCTTGACGCTGGGCCTGTCACTCTCGATCAGTTGGTCAAGGGCCTTGGCGGGGTCATCCGACAATGCTGGTGATTCCGAGGGGTCGGGGCTCTCTGAGGGGCCCTGGCTGGGCGAGGCCTCGCCTCCCGGACTCTTCGCCTCAGATGAGGCGGGTGCGGCGACGGTGTCACCGTCGGAATCCTTGCCGAACAGAGTAGCTGCACCCCACCCGATTCCGAGTGCGATGACCACGATGAGAACCACACCCATCGCGATAAGCCCCTTCCGGCTGCGGGGCTTCTCAGACGGTGTGACGGCGTAGGGGCCTTGCGCATATTGTGCATTGGCGTTCTGTGCCGGCACCTGCTGGTACTGGCCCTGCCCGCCCTGTGCCGAAGCGAACTCACTCTGTGGGCGCTTCGGCCTGGGGTACGGATGATCAGGTGGTACAGGAGGCGCAGGAGGCTGAGGTGGCGCAGGAGGTTGAGGAGGAGGTGGGGGAGCCGCGGCAGACCCGCTGCCCCAGCCGGTGTTGGCCTGCTGACCTGGCTGGCCCCAGCCGGTGTTGGCCTGCTGATCCCACCCGGATTCCGACTGCTGATTCCACTCTGTGTTGGGTTGCTGTTCCGCAGGATTCGGTCCGTAGCCTTGCCGGCCGTTGCCGTTCCATTCAGGGTCGCGGCCACTCCCGGACGGAGGTGGGTTCTCACTCATCGGCGGCTCTCGATCCTTCTTTGCAAAATAAGTCCATGAGGACAACTTCGATGGTGTCACAAGCCTAATATAGGATTGTCACTACAGAATGAATATCCGGTCGCATATTGACTTATATCCAACTACAAATCCCTCGCCTGCATCGAAGCAGACCCACACAGATGAAGGACCACCCATGAGCGACTCATCTCACGACGCCAAAGACACCGGAGCCGCGGACGAGTCGAACAGCACTGCCGCTGAAGACCCGGAGAGCACAGAGACACCGCCCGTCCCGAAGAAACCCGAGTCCTCCCCTTCAGCAACGCCTGGTTCAGCTGCCTCTTCCGCTGACTCGGGAGCCGAGGATCCGAACCCCACAGCGCGATTCGCACCCGGCTGGAACCAGGACAACCAGCAGCAGTCCCAGGTCTACGGTTCAGGACCACAGACCGGATCACCGCACCCGGGCCAGGCACCAAGCAATCCAGGACTGGGTTCAACCCACCCGAACCAAGGCCCCCTGTCTCCGGTCCAAGGCTCGCCATATCCCGCGTACGGATCTCGAACTGGACAGCAGAATTCGGGACAGCCGATTTCAAGGCCGAACGCGAATTACCCTCACGCGGGCAGTCAACCAGGTGAATATTCGGGCAGCCAGCCCAGCGGACATCTCGGCGGTCAGCCGCAGGGAATTCCCTATCCTCAGCCACCCCAGTCGCCCCAGGCGTCTCATCCTCCCCAGCCAACTCAGTATTCTCAGTCACAGATGTCGCCGTCCGCCGCAAAGTACTTGCCCGCCTTCGGCCAGGGAACGACGTGGCGCAGCGCCCTGATCCCTCCGGGACTGGCGCTTCTGGTCGGAATCATTGTCTCGATCATCGTTTCTGCCCTGCTCACCTCGATGGGAGATTTCACTTCTCTCGCTGAAAACACTGGCTTCAACACCGACGGAATCAGCTATGCGCTGCCCTTCGTTCTGCTGGCAATGTCTCTGTTCGGTTCGGCCGTGTTTCGGTTCAGCGTGCAGGCCGGAGACATGGGTCAGGCGTCCGGAAGCCTCTTCGCCTCCGGCGCTCCGCTGCTCATCACCATCATCGTCATCGGCGTGCTGTGGTGGTTCACGAAGCGCAGCGAGCTGAAATCACCGTCACCCAATCGCGGCGTCACCTGGATCCGCATCGGGATCACAACCTTGTCGATGGCCCTCGTTCTGCTTCTGCTCGAACTGATCTTTGCTGCGCGCTTCTCCATCACCGACAGCGGCGGCGTGGCCGATCTCGAGTTCTCCGCCGTGACCGTCCGTTCGTTCTTCCTGCCCTTGCTCGCCATCTTCGTCACCAGCATCTGTGCAAGGATCGCCGGGCACTTCAAGGGCAGCGAGGCCATCGGTGCACCCTTCCTGCGGTGGCTCGTCCCGCCTGCACTCGTGACATGGACCCACCTCGTCGTCACCACTCTTGCTTTGTCAGTCGTCGCGATCTTCCTGATTCCACTGTCCTTCGACATGCCCTGGCAGACGATTCCTGCGCTCTTCATCAATGTGGGTCTGATCCTCACGATGCTCGTGCACCTCGGCGGGGTCAGCGCCTCGGCGCAGGGCGACATGATGGGATACGACTCGGGCGGCTTCTCGGAGTCGCTGACCATTTTCAGCCGGGAGGCGCCAGGGCAGCTGTGGATCGGGCTGCTTGCCGTCGTGGCCGCTGTTCTCGCTGCAACCCTGGTCGCCACCGTGACTCGCCGCCCGTACTGGACAGTCGTCGGTGAGGACAAGCAGCAATGGGCGGCTGCGTGGAAGCTTCCGCTGGCGTTCTGCGCTGTCTGGGGTCTGCTCTCGGTGCTGGCTGTTCCCCTTCGCGTTCATCTGGAGGGTTCGGCCGCGGCGGCGTCGATGCTCGATGCCTTCGGCACCGCTCGGGCTGGTGTCGGCCCTCTGGCCTGGTCGTTCCTCATCTTTGCCCTCTGGGGCGCCGTCATCGAGGTGCTGTCGAGGACCCTCGGTCCGCGACTTGTCCTGACCGTTCCGGCCCTCGCGAAATTCTTCACCGGACGAGCCGTTCACCCGCACTGGGGCCAAGCCCTGGGCATGAGCGAACCACACCATCCCCTCATCCATCCCGACGCCGTCATTGGCCGAGGTTCTGGTGCTGGTGCTGGTGTTGCTGCTGCTGGTGCCGGCGCTGGTTCTGCGACCTACTCAAGCGACCCGCGATCAGGCTCACCCGCTCACGCAGAGCCTGGCACGTACCCACCTGCGGGCGCTCCCTACCCGATGTCTGCTCCCCCAACCGGAGCCTATTCCGGAGCTGGCTCACCCCCACCTCCCGGGACAGCACCAGCCAAGCCCTTCGACAAAAAGAAGGCCACTCTGGTCGGTGTCACCAGCGGCTCGGCGATCCTCGCGATCGTTGCCGCGCTCATCGTCGTCACCCAGGTCAACGGGCACATGTTCGGCCCAGAAGCCACCGTTGAGAAGTACTTCTCGGAACTCTCCGATGGGGACGCCGAGGATGCGCTGAAGATGGCCGATGTCGACGTGCCCTCCGAGCAGCGGCAGCTGCTGACGAACGACATCCTCGGTGCCGCGAAGGCCCTGCCGAAAGACGTCACCGTCGAAGACGCCGAGATCAACGGCAACTCGGCGACCGTGTCCGCGACTTACGACGTCGGCGGAAGCAAGAGCACGACGAGCTTCTCGTTGCACAAAGCGGGCAAGAAGGCGCTGTTCTTCGACGACTGGAAGTTGCAGGCGCCCGAACTCTTCTACCTCTCCGTCGAGACTCCCGGTTTGAGCAAGGTCAAGGTCAACGGCATCGATATCGACACCGTTGATTCCGGCCTCGCGCTTCCTGCATTCCCGGGAATGTATTCGATCGGGCTGGCGGAGGAGACCGACCTGGTATCCGCAGACGAGATCGAGACCCGAGCGTTCTTCGCGAACGATGCTGACATGGAAGGGTATGAGCCCGCTCTGCTCGCAGCCCAACCCACCGATGCCTTCCGCACCGAGGTGAACAAGCAGGTCAAGACACTCATCGACAGCTGTGCGAAGAAGACCGTCGCTCAGCCAGATGGCTGCCCCTTCGGTTCCTACAGCGCCGAGAGCTACGACGCAACGAACATCAAATGGTCGATCTCGTCGTATCCGACAGCCAATGTGGGCGATTCCTCAGGCGAAGGGTACTTCGATCCCGAGGATTCCACTGGGCCCAACGGCGGCCCCGCCTGGCCGATCTCGACGGAAACGACTGGTGAGGCGTTCGTGACCGGAAAATACGATTCATTCTTCGATGAGTCGGACACCTTCGACGACACGGTGACGTTCTCGGTCGACGGCACCGCCGAGATCGTCGACGGCAAGGTCGTGATCAACATCGAGGGTGATCCGTACGGCTTCTGATCAGGAGCTGAGACTCGGCAGCAGGTCCAGCCCCTCGGCCACATAGAGTTCGCGATCCTCGGCGGGCACCATGGCCCCGCCCGTCACCCAGACCAGGTGTGTGGCATTGCCTGAGCATGGACCCTCGCCGAGGTGGCCGATCGTTCGCCACGGAATGGTCAGTCCTGCAGTCGCCGAGGGCTCGACATCGAGGCCCTCGATCTGGTGAAGTACGCCGACGCCTGCCTTGATGACATCGTCGGAGACCGTGGCGAATCCTGAGATCAGCGGGCCGATCACCGGACCGATGAAACGCGAGGGTCGCGCTACGGCCAGACCGTCGGCGGCCGTGGCTCCGCTGAGACCGATGTCCTGGACAGAGATCGCGCTGTGCAGACCGGTGCGCACGCCGAGGAACATGGCAGGCGCCTGGCTCGGCTCGACGAAGATGCAGTGCACAGCGTCACCGAAGACGCGTTTGAGTCCGTAGGTCACTCCGCCTGGTCCGCCGCCGATCCCGCACGGCAGGTACACGACGAGAGGGTGATCAGCGTCGATTGTCACCTGGGCGGCCTCGAACTGTTCTCTGAGACGCAGTGCGGCCACCGAATAGCCGGCGAAGAGACTGCGTGAGTCTTCGTCATCGACGAAATGAGTGCGCGCTGCGCCCTCGGCTGAGGCTCTGCCGGCCGTTACTGCTGCGACGAAATCTCCAGAGTGCTCGATGACGTCGACACCGTGACTGCGCAAGAGCTCTTTCTTCCACTCGCGGGCGTCGGCCGACATGTGCACCGAGGCGGCGAAGCCGAGGGCCGCACTGAGGATGCCGATCGACAGCCCCAGATTTCCGGTGGAACCGACGACGATCCGGTGAGTTGCGGCGAGCGCGCGAAACTCCTCGGAACTAAAGGTGGCGGGGGCGTTCGGGTTCAGTCCGTGTTCGGCGGCGATCGCCTCGGCGTATTCGAGGACCTCGTGGAAACCTCCACGAGCCTTGATCGACCCGCTGATCGGAAGAGCATCATCGCGTTTGAGCCACAGCCTGCCGGGCAGTTCGTCGCCGAGGCGCTCGTTGAGATCCGCCCGCACTGCATCGGCAGGGGCGAGCGGAGACTCAATGATCCCCTGTGCCGCGGCAGTCTCCGGGAAGTTTTCAGCGAACCACGGAGCGAATCGTTCGAAGCGCTCAGCCGCCCGATCCATGATGTCGGGGTCCACACTGGCCTCGGGGTTCGCGGCCATGTCCTGAAGCACGGAGTCGGTGGAATCGAGGTCGGATCGAAACCAGGAAGCTGCCAGGCCGGTCGCCAGAGACCGGATCACCGGGTCGTCTGCATCAAATTCGATCGCAGGCTGCGGTTGTGGCTGTGATTGAGCAGTCATGTGGGCAGACTCCGATTCTTAGCGGTGCCAAAGGACTCATCGTGATGATCCTAGCCGTGGAATTCGGCTGCGCTCCACAAGGCGCAAGCCGAAGCAGTTCTCGCCTCGGCGGCCTCAGTCCTTCTGGATGTCCTGCGCGCCCTCCAGCACATCCGCGAGTTCGCCGAGCCACTGGGTGTACCCGTCGTAGGTGTAGGCGCGCTTATCGTCCCAGGTCCCGAGCTGTTTGTGCTTGACCGGGAGCAGACTTGTGAAGATGGGGTTGTCCTCGTAGTCAGTCGAGGCGTCGTGGATGAGCATGACGTCTGCCGGGTAGTCGCTGATCTTCTCCCAGGAGACTTCGGCCCAGCTTGTGTCCGCTCCTGACTCGGGACCGACGAGGTTCAGTCCGTCATCGGTGAGCATCTTCGCAACTCCCAGCTCCTTGGCTGTGTAGTTGATCTCGGCGCTGAAGTTCGCGAGCAGGACGGTCAGCCAGTCCTTGTCGGCGGTGATGTCGCGAATTCTCTGCCGAGCGGCATCGAATGCTTTGCGCTGCTGTGCAATCTCTCCCGTCTTGGTGTCCTTGCCGAGCGCTTGTGCGATCGCGGCGTACTGGGCGAACATGCCGTCCGGCGTTCCTCCGGCGAGCTTGACTGGCACAAATGGAACGAGCGCGCTCACTTGGTCGCTGAGCTTGTCCTCCCACCACGTCCAGCCGTCGCCCTTGTCGTTGCCATAAGCGATGATGATGTCGGGATTCGTCGCCGCGAGGGCTTCGAGGTCCAACTCCATATCGGTACCGACAACCTCCACTCCCGTCTGATCGAACGACTTCCCCGGGGACTCATTCTGACCGAAGCCGTAGACGGCCACCGGTTTGATTCCATACGGGGCGAGCGCCGCGGCGGAGTAGAAGTCCATCGCGATCCGTTCAACCGGACGGTCAAGTTCAATGGTGACTGCGTCATAACCGTCCGGACTGTAGGAGAAACCCTTTGTCCCGGTTGTCGTTACGGCTTCGCTCTCGGGGCTGCCGCATGCGGCAAGGGCGAATGGGGCGAGTACGGATAGTGCGAGCAGTTGACGGCGGCGCATGGATGACCTTCCGGTGTTCGTCTGTGTTGAGATCGTTGGAATCGAATGAGGCTTGGATCATGAGTCGTTCGGGCCGCTCACCGCCGGCACAGGCGCTGAGCAGAATCGCTGTTCGGTGACGGCACTGTTATGTGACACCTCTGCTGAGCGACGGCACGGTTGAACGACAGCACGATTGGGCGACAGCACGATTGGGCGACCGCACGATTGGGCGACGGCGCATGACCACGTGTTTCGGCCTCAGCCCGAAGCTGATCACTTCGCCTGACGCGCAGCTGATCGTCACCGAGCTGCGCCCCTGGCGCCTGTCGAGAACACCGTAGCACTATTTGGACAGGCTATCCTTACTAAGTTGACGTAGACTCGTCCGAGAACGTTGCACCACATCGCCTGCAGAGAGTATTTTTATGCAGCGACCGTACCGAGTTCCCCGTCACGACGAGGACACAAGGAGCACCTGTGTCACAAGCACCCATCACCGCCTTCGAAGCCACCGTCATCGGCATCGAAGATCTCAGTCCCATTTACCGTCGCGTCACCTTCGGCGGTGAGGGTCTCAGAGACTTCGGATGCAGCGGTCACCCGCGTGACCTGCGGTTCAAACTCATCATCCCCTCGGCCGGCGCCACGAAGCCGACGCTCGACCTGCTCCGCTTCCTCGATGAGCAGGACCCCGATTCCGGCATGTCCTGGTATCAGGCATGGCTGCAGCTCGATCCGGATGTGCGCGGTGAAATGCGCACCTACACTGTGCGCGAATGGCGAGACGCAGCCTGTGAGCTCGTCGTCGACATGGTTCTCCACACCGATGATCAGGGCCACTCGGGCCCAGCTGCTGCCTGGGCACAGAACGCCGAGGTCGGACACAGTCTGCACATCATCGGTCCATCCCGTCATGCCGAAGGGCCAACTCCCGGCATCGAGTTCGCACCGGCGGATGCTGACACCATCCTCCTCGCCGGAGACGAGACCGCGGTGCCCGCGATCGCTTCGATTCTTGAGTCACTCAAGGGCGCCGAGGTGCAGGGCAAAGCGATTCTCGAGGTACCGACCGCCGAGGATGCTCTCGAGCTGGACGCTCCCGCAGGCTTCGATATCCAGTGGCTGCCCCGTGGCACTGCTGACTATGGTCAACTGCTTGAGCCGGCCGTCCGTGACGCCGTCCGCGTCGGGAACCGGGCCCTCGCCGAGGTGGGCGCGGGTGGCCCAAGCGGACGGCCCGTTGAGCTCGACGACGTCAACATCGACAAAGAGATCCTCTGGGACGTGCCGACCGCACTCACGCAGGCCGCTCAAGGCAGTTCGAGTGGTACCGAAAGGAATGCCCGTCCGTTCTACGCATGGATCGCGGGTGAGGCCGGTCCGGTCAAACGCCTGCGTCGCTACCTCGTCCAGGAGGTCGGCGTCGATCGTCATCAGATCGCGTTCATGGGCTATTGGCGTCAGGGCAAAGCCGAGGGCTGAACGCGTTCACCAAGCGGCGGCTCCCTGTTTCCGTGCAGAACACAACGCCTGCGGGACATTGCCCTCAAATCGTCTAGTCGATTGCAGCAGCGCATCTCAGACCTGAAGGACAATCGAGTCGCCCCTTGTCGATCGGATATTCCAGCACCGCAGGTAATCGATGGATGCCAGAGCTGGCCCTCTTCCTCGATCAGTCCTCGAAGAGCGTGTCGATGACTTCTTGAGCCACGAATCTCGCGTGCAGTATCGGTCTTCTGGCTGGGTCGATAGATGCTGGAGGCACCCATGCAGGTCTTCCGTCTTTGAGCATCACGGTCTCCCAATCCGATCTGTCCAGTAGGTGGTGATGGGCGGAGCAACTGAGCATCATATTGTTGATGTCGGTCTTGCCCTGTTGCGCCCATTCGACAATATGGTGGGCATCGCACCAGCCCGGCGGAGAATCGCATCCGGGGAAGGTGCATCCCTGGTCACGGGCGGTGAGAATCGCGATCTGCTTCGCATTCGCGAACCGATTCTCTGTCGCTACCTGCATTGTCTTGGCCTTTTCGGATACGAGTTCAAAGAAGACTGCGCCGTTGAGACCATTTCGGGCAAGTTCGCTGATGGGGATCGGGTTTTCGCTGCCGGTTGAACCAGCACCTGTCCCTTTCGCGAGGTCTTCGGCCTTCGCGGTGACGACCAGAGCATATTGGGAGCCTTGGCCGGTACGTGTCATGTCGATTCTGCCGATCAGAGTAGCGAAGCGTTCGTAGATCCACTCTTGGGCGGTCAGCTTCTGCCCCGTCATATCGACGAGGGTTCCGTCGTCGAGGACACCGAACTCGTTCGCGTCTGTTCCGTTGACAGAGGAAGGGTTCCCACCTTCACTCGAATCTGAGCTGCCAGTATCGTTCTTGACGATCTTGGTTCTCGCGGTCAATAGCCCGTTGAGCTGACCACCAGTAACCGGATCGAGCAGGCCGGCTATTTCCCAGTCTCCACTCTCACGAACATGCATATTGATTTTGTACATCGAGCGATCCGAGGGGTCGGTAGGAGGCTTTCCATCCGGATCGATGTGGGCCAGAATGCGCGTGAAGATGGCGCGCAGGTCGTAGACCCTTACGCTCGGAGCTTTGTCGATGAGCGTCGTTTCGGCGTAATCACGATCTTTTTCACTGACCCAGGTCGGCAGCTTCTTCAAGCAGTCTTTGATGACTGTGGCCTGGTCGGCTGAGAGGCTGCCCTCGTTGAAGGCATCTGCGACCTTTGGGTACAGCGGTGGCTGCGCCTGCCCAGTGATCGTGATTCTGCCACCAAGATTCTTGGCCATATCGGTGCGACGGTTCGCTTCTCGGCTGGTGATGTTCAGCCTGTCCTGGATGAGTGCCTTCGTCGATTTCGCACCGTAGTCGGCGGGCGTTCCGACTCGTTCGCACACCGCCAGAGCCAAAGTGGATAGGGCCTCGTTGACTCTGCCAAGGGCTTCGAGGCCGTCGATGAGCTTGATCGCATCAGCTGGTCCAATCGCACGGTCGAAGGTTCGCAGTCCGTCTCGGAGCCCGTCCAACGCGGTGAGACTGTTCGTGACTTCGGGAGCGAATCGTGAAAGATCTGTCCACTCTTCATTCGACAGCAATGGATGAGGGCTGGGGCTACCGGAGCCGGAACCAGAGGGATCTGAGTCGTCGACCGAGGCATCGACAGCTGGAGCCGTACTGGCCGCAGCAGGGCCATCGTAGGCCTCCGACTCGACGCTGTCCCCCGACTCACTCGGCTCGCCCGTCGGCACGGCCGCGAGGGATTCGAATTTCTCTGCAAGAGGGTGGCCGGTCAGGTCGAGGTTGGAATCTTTGAGCTGATCGAACAAGGAAGCATCAGCAGCACCGGAACCGGGGCGTGGGTCACGCTCTTCCGAGTTCTCTGGTGTGCGGTCGGGGGTGAGAGTCATGGTACTCAAGTCCATTCGCCAACATCGTTGTTGCTCTTCTCTCAATTATACATTCATTTCACCTCGTTGCACCCTTAGTTTCGAATCTTGTTCGCTCATTCTTTCATTAGCGTATCAATTGATGCCCCGAAATTCTGGCGATATTCGCAACACCCCAGGTCAGAGAGTAGAACGACAACCGACCCCCGATAGCCAGACCTCCCCGCGGGCGTAGCCGGACCTCCACGAAGGCTGAGCACACGAAAATGAGCCGGGACATTGTGTGATCACAATGTCCCGGCTCAAAACCGAACGCTGACCGCCTCAGATCTCAGCAGCCGCCTCAAACTGCGGCTCAGAAAAACCCAGCCCCAACCCCTCAGATCGCGCTGAGCATCTTCCCCGGGTTGAGGAGTCCCTGCGGGTCAAGCGCATTCTTCACAGCGATCTGGATTCGTCTCGAGCCCTCGTCGAGCTCGTTGTTCAGCCAATCGCGCTTGAGGTAGCCGACGCCATGTTCACCGGTGATCGTGCCGCCGAGCTCCAGGCCGATGCGCATGATCTCGCCGAAGATCTCCTGCGCCTGCGCGGTCTGCTCCGCATCGTTGGCGTCGAAGAACACCGAGGGGTGGGTATTGCCGTCGCCGGCATGGGCCACCAAGGCGATCATCAGACCCGAGGACTCCTGCAGCTCCTTCAACCGATCGCAGAACTCGGGCATCGCCATACGCGGCAGACACACATCGTCGAGCAGCTGCCCTCCCCCATGACTGTTGGCGAACTTCTCGTAGGCGGGCTGGATCATCCGTCGAGCGGCGATGAGCGCAGCCGAATCGCTCGGATCATCCGAATACGCGACGTCGAGTGCACCACAGGCCTCGGCCACCTCGGCGAACTGGGCCATGACCTCTTGCGAATCCGCAGGATTCTGGTCGACCTGCATGATGAGCATCGAACCCGCATCACCGTCGAGCCCGAAGTCACCGAATTCGTTGAGCATCTTCAGGCTGGAGGAATCGAGGAATTCCATGAGGCTCGGCACGCCGCCGGCACCCATGAAGTCCGCAACCGTCTGCAGGCCGGAGCGCTCGTCGGGGAAGGTCGCGACCGCGGTGAATGGGTCGGGCAGCTTCGGAATCAGGCGCAGGGTCGCCTCGACGACGATGCCCAACGTGCCTTCGGAGCCGACGAACAGGTGGCGCATGTCGAGTCCGGCCACGCCCTTCGCTGTTTGCGGGCCCAGCTTCGTCAGCGTGCCATCGGCCAGAACAACGGTGAGGCTGCGAACATAATCCCTGGTCACGCCATACTTAACGCAGCACAGGCCGCCCGCATTGGTGGCGATGTTCCCACCGATCGATGACAGCGCGACCGACCCCGGATCGGGCGGGTAGGACAGTCCGAAGGGTGCGAGATGATCCTTGAGGTCCTGGTTGATGATTCCGGGCTGGACGGTGACGAGTCGTTCGGCCTCGTTGACGGACACGACGTCCTTCATCCGCGAGACGTTGAGCAGGATCGCCCCAGGTGAGCCGTTCGCTCCACCCGAGATCCCCGAGCGGGCACCCTGCGGGACGACGGGCACTCCATACTCACTGGCGAAGCGCATGACTTCCTGAACATCGGCCGCCGAGGTGGCCCTGACCAGAGCGATCGCCCCTTCGTGGGGGCAGAACAGCGCCTCGTCACGGGCGTGGGCCTCGATGACGTCGGGATCCGTCGTCAGCGCCCCTTCACCCAACCGCGCCGCCAGCGCTTCGAGTTCGGCCGGTCCCACACTGGTCTGGTTCTGTACTGTCATGACATCCTTCCGAACGGAACTGCCGGGGTGGTCACGACCGCCTCGGCGACTGTCTGCTTGTGACGATCGAGCCCATTCGGCCCTACTTCGTCATCTCCGGATTCACCTTATCCGGCGCGGGAGCGGACTTGAGGATGAGGGTGACGATTCCGGCGGCGACCATGGCGGCGCCGACGACCCACATGCCTGCGTTCTGGGTTCCGGTGAGCTCGGCGAGTCCGCCGGTGATGTAGGGAGCGAAGAATCCGGCGGAGTTGCCCAGCGAATTGATCAGCGCGAGACCTGCGGCGGCTCCGGCACCGGCGAGGAAGGTCTGCGGCAGGGGCCAGAAGGTCGGAAGTGCGGCGCAGATGGCCATGCAGGTGATGGTCACCGCGATCATCGTGGTGAACGGCGAGCTCAGATACAGGGCGATCGGGATCGTGACGCCGCCGATGAAGAGCGGAATCGCGACGTGCCAGACGCGCTCATTGGTCCTGTCCCCATGCCGGGACCAGAAGTACATGGCGAAGGCACCGAATACATAGGGAATGGCCGTGATGAAGCCGATCTCGACGATCGAGTATTCGACGCCGAAGGTCTCCTGGAAGCCGGAGATGATGGTCGGAAGGAAGAAGCTCATCGCGTAGAGGCCGTAGACCATGCCGAAGTAGACGAAGGACAGCGCCCACACACGTGGCTGGAGCAGGGAGCGGCGGACCGGGTAGTGGAAGGTCGCGGACTTGCCCTTCTCCTCGGCGTCCATCTTCGACTGCAGCCAGTTCCTCTCCTCAGGCGAGAGCCATTTGGCATCGCGGGGGTGATCGGTGAGGTAGAAGATGCACATGATGCCGAGCAGGACCGCGGGCACGCCCTCGACGATGAACATGAAGCGCCAGCCGGCGAAGTTCTCGAAGATCGTATTGCCGCTCGAGATCAGCCACGAGGACAGCGGGGAGCCGATGACGCTGGACATCGGGATCGCGAGCATGAACAGCGCGGTGGCCCGTGCGCGCATGGAGGAGGGGAACCAGTAGGTGAGGTAGAGGATGACGCCCGGGAAGAACCCCGCCTCGGCGACGCCGAGGAGGAACCGCAGGAAGTAGAGCCATCCGTGGCTGGGCACGAACGCCATCGCCGCTGCCACGAGGCCCCAGCTGATGAGAATTCGTGCGAGCCAGATCCGAGCGCCGAACTTGTGCAGCGCGAGGTTCGAGGGCACCTCGAGGAGGAGGTAGCCGAAGAAGAAGATGCCGGCCGCGAACCCGAACTGGGTGGCGGTCATCGCGAGGTCTTCGTTCATGCCACCCGGGCCCGCGATGCCGAGGTTGGTGCGGTCGAGGTAGTTGATGAAGTACATCGCGATGATGAACGGAATCAACCGCACTGTGACCTTTCTCAGGGTCCGTTTCTCCATCGCGGAGTCACTCGGCGGTTGTTGGCTCACAGGTGGGTTCACCTCGGATGACATGTGATCTCCCTCGATCAGGCTGAAGCCGCCGATGACGGCTCTAGGCACACTACGTCGAACACACTACATCAGCACTTGTTCAGGTTCCTAGAGATCGGCCGGATTCTACCGAATACCGGGACACAGGCACTGATGACGGTATTGACGCAGGCGCTGCCCATCGCCGAGGTGGGGCGGGGGCGAGCGAGCAGTCATGATGTCCGCAGAGCGCGAGCAGTTCGCCGAACTCATGACCTCACATCAGGATGTGCTGTGGATCAGCAATGAGGGCGCAGGCGTCCTCCCCGAGATCGGCGGCCAGGTTTCCGGCGAACCCGATGGACGATTCGTTCTCGCGGTGGACGGTGAGGCAATCGCACTGACCGGGCCGCACGGTCAGAGCTACGAAGTGCTCTGACCGCCGAGGCGGACGCGCATTCTGCGGCTGGCGTTGTTGAGTCCCACAATCTCTACGTGCTTTCCGTAGTGCTCGTACTTGTCGGTCACGGAGTCCAGGGCTGCGATCGTGGAGGCGTCCCAGAGGTGGGATCGGTGCATGTCGATGATGACGTGCTCCGGGTCTTCGGCGTAGTTGAACATCGTGTACAGGTCATTGGAGGAGGCGAAGAACAGTTCACCGTCAACGGTGTAACGGGCATTCTCACGCCCGTCGGCCTCAACGATCTTCCGGTCGACGCTGACGAAGTGGGCCACGCGGTTGGCGAAGGCGATCATCGCGACAAGCACGCCGAGAATGACTCCGATGGCCAGGTTGTTCGTCCACACGGTCGCGATCACCGTGACCAGCATGACCGTGGTCTCCGACTTCGGCATCCTCGCCAGAGTACTGGGGCGGATGGAGCGCCAGTCGAATGTCGCCCAGGACACGAAGATCATGATCGCCACAAGCGCGGCCATGGGGATCAGCGCAACGATGTCGCCGAGTACGACGACGAGGATGAGCAGGAAGACGCCGGCGCAGAACGTCGAGATCCGGGTCCGAGCCCCCGAGGCACGCACGTTGATCATGGTCTGACCGATCATGGCGCAGCCGCCCATGCCGCCGAAGAACCCGGTGACGATGTTGGCCACGCCCTGCGCCCAGGACTCGCGGGTCTTGTTCGAGTGGGTATCGGTGACATCGTCGACGAGTTTGGCCGTCATCAGGGATTCGAGCAGCCCGACGAGGGCCATCGCCAGCGCATAGGGGGCGATGACCTTCAGCGTCTCCAGTGTCAGCGGCACCTGCGGAATGAGCAGTGTCGGCAGGGACTCGGGCAGCTGACCCTTGTCCCCGACATTCGGCACATCCCAGGCGAAGGTCACGACGAGGAGAGTCAAGACGACGATGGCGACCAGAGGTGCTGGCACGATGGACGTGAAACGCGGGAGGAAGAAGACGATGATGAGACCGAGCAGGCACAGCGGGTAGACCAGCCACGGGACGTTGATCAGTTCGGGCACCTGGGCCATGAAGATGAGAATGGCCAGTGCGTTGACGAAGCCGACCATGACCTGGCGCGGAATGAACCGCATGAGACGGGCGACTCCGACCAGTGCCAGAATCACCTGGAAGATGCCTGCCAGGATGACGGTGGCGATGAAATAGTCGGTGCCATGCGAGGCCACCAAGGGTGCGATGACGAGTGCAACCGCACCGGTCGCCGCGGAGATCATTGCTGGGCGTCCACCGAGGAACGCCACAGTCACGGCCATCGTGAATGACGCGAAGAGCCCGACCCTCGGATCCACGCCGGCGATGACGGAGAAGGCAATCGCCTCTGGGATGAGCGCCAACCCGACGACCAGCCCGCCCAGGATCTCGGTCTTGAGCCAGCGGGGCCGTTTCAGAGTCAGAAGCACACTCTGACGTTCTTCCGGT
Organism: Brevibacterium sp. CBA3109; assembly: GCF_040256645.1. Classification (NCBI taxonomy): domain Bacteria; kingdom Bacillati; phylum Actinomycetota; class Actinomycetes; order Micrococcales; family Brevibacteriaceae; genus Brevibacterium; species Brevibacterium koreense. Next base: position 3,569,562 of record NZ_CP158281.1, read on the forward strand.
GTCGGAGAGCGCCGTGCACTGTCTGGAGGCAGGGTGGTTGACACAGGGGTCTCCTAGGAGCAGGAAGTGGGGTGGCGCCGTGAACCTTCACGGCGTGTCAGAGTTCGTGATCAACATTAACGTTGCGTTAGGGTTGGTGCAAACCAGCCCACCAACCGGTCGGCAGCTGCGAGCAACGAAAGGGTGCCTGGCATGCACATCGGCGAGATGACGGAGAAGTCGGGCCTGTCCTCACGGACTCTGCGTCACTATGAAGACATCGGGCTCATTCCCGCCACGGGCAGGACCGAGGGCGGTTTCCGCGTCTACACCGACGAGGACTTCCGCCGCCTGATGACGATCCGCCGCATGAAGGCGCTCAGCTATTCCACCGCCGAGATGGGTGAACTGCTGGCCCACCTGGACATCCTGGAAAGCGACTCCCCCGCGGAGGAACGCGGCGAAGCCCGCCGCAAACTCCTGGCACTGCTCGACGACGCCGATTCCAGACGCGAGAAACTCGCCCGCCAGGTCGAGCGCGCCGATGAGTTCCTCGGCATCCTCCGCGACCGCCTCGGCTAGCTGCCGCCTCGCCTAGATGCTCTGACCCTCGCCTAGATGCACCGACCACGCGGTCACCCCCACCACTTCCCAACTCACGTCCCGACCACCCCTCAACTCACGCCCACCCGACAACGAGCCGGGCCGCCTCGGCGGGGATCATCGGGTCCACCCCGGTCAGGTCGGCGAACCGGCGCAGACGGTTGGCCACGGTGTTGCGGTGGCAGAACAGCTCGGCGGCACTCGTCCCGATGCTGCCCGAGCGAAGATAGGTGCGCACGGCCTCAACGAGGCGCTCACGCTCGCCCGCTCCGCAGACGGCCAGCGCCCGCTCGACGTCGGTGACGATGGAGTTCCCCGCCGCGTTCAGCGCCTGAGCGGCCAGTCTGGCCCAGCCGCGCTCCCAGGTCATCGCGCCCACCTCGGCGGTCGTGAGCACCTGCGCCAGATCCCGAGCGGTCAGCGCTGACCTGCGCAGGGATCCGATTCCCGCGGCATTGACCAGACCCACCCGCGCCTCGGCGAGACGACGTTCGATCGTTGCCAATCGTGGGCCGGAGAGCTCGGAGGATCGGGTGAAGGCAATGAGGACATCGCCGAGGTGGTGCGTGAACATGGTCCCGCCCGCGCGCTCGTGGTCGGAGATGAGAACCCGCAGCGCCGAGGTGTCCTCACCGTGCGCGGCCACGACCAGCAGCGGACCTTCCGGATCGAGGCCCAGCGCCGAGGCGATCGTGGACAGGCGTTCGACCGTCGGGTTGAGATCGTCGAACAGCCCCGCGATGAGCCCCTGCCGAACCGAAGACTCCTCTTCCCGCATCCGCTGCTGCTCCGCCGTGTAGGCCTGCTGAACCTGGGAGACGTATTCGTCGACGGTGGAGAGCACAATCCCGGTGTGCCGGATGACGAGTTCCGCATCGTCCTGCGTAGCGACCCTGGTCAGGGCCTCCCACAACACATTGAAGTCGTGTCTGATCGCCGTCATCAATGCCTCGAGTGGGATTCCTGCGCGAGCGCGGGAGACTCCGACCTCGGTCGACACCGCGACCGGTCCGTCGAAACCACCGGCGCGCAGACCCTCGACGAGGGACTGGAACGAAATGAGGCCTGTGCGCTGCAGCTCCGAGAGCGGGATCGGAGCGGGATCGTAGCCAGGCACTCTGACGACCCGGGACAGGAACCGGTCGGTGAGCTGGTCAAGATCGAGGGCGTCAAGAAGTTCTATCCAGCGCTGATGGTCACCCGGCAGCGGCTGATCCTTGAGCTGTCTCTCGTGCGTTGGCGGCATCGTCCTAGACTATGTGCAGAAAGCTGTGCAGATGCACAATCGGCAATGGAGATCCCGGGGCAAATGATGCTCGAAATCGTGCGATCTCACTCTGTAGTGTTTTACGTTGCAGGTTGAATGCCCTACCGACAATGCCCTACTGACCCAGTCCTGCACTCGATGGAGAGAAACATGAGCCACACCGACCCCACAGCTGCGGCGGAATACTCCGCAACTCATGAACTCAGCGTCAAAGACGCCAACAAGGTCGCGCTCGGAGCCCTCCTGGGCACCGCGCTCGAATGGTACGACTTCTTCCTCTTCAGTGCCGCAGCGGCACTGGTCTTCAACGTTCAGTACTTCACCAGCGAAAGCGCCACCGCCGCCGCGATGGCGTCCTTCGCCACCTTCGGCGTCGGCCTCGCAGCACGCCCGATCGGCGGACTCATCTTCGGCCGCATCGGCGACAAGGTCGGTCGACGCCAGGTCCTGATGGTCACGATCATCGGCATCGGCGTCGTCACCGGCCTCATCGGCGCACTGCCGACCTATGCGGCGATCGGCTTCGCAGCCCCCGCCCTGCTCGTGCTCCTGCGCATCCTGCAGGGTCTGTTCGTCGGCGGCGAATGGTCGGGTGCGATGACCCTCGTCGTCGAGAACGCTCCACTGCACCTGCGCGCCCGCTACGCCGCGATCCCGCAGATCGGCTCGCCCATCGGCACGATCCTGTCCTCGGGCGGCTTCTTCATCATGACCTTGGTCCTGTCGCAGGACAGCTTCGCCGCCTGGGGCTGGCGCATCCCGTTCCTCGCCGCCATCCCGCTCCTCCTCGTCGCCGTCTACATCCGCAGCCGTCTCGAAGAATCTCCGGTCTTCCGTCAGCTCGAAGAATCCGGCGAGGTCGAGAAGAGTCCGATCCGCACCACCTTCCGCGACAGCTGGAAGCAGATCATCGTCGGCATGGCAGCAGCTCTCCTCGGCGTCGGCGGCTTCTACCTCGTCACCGCCTTCTGCGTCTGGTACGGCGTCAACATCCTCGGCTACGACGATTCACTCCTCCTGCTGGGCAGCATGATCGCGGCCTTCGTAGAGATCTTCGTCCTCATCTGGGGCGGAGCCCTGGGAACCAAATACGGGGCCAGCAAGGTCATCCTCTGGGGCGGAGTCGCCTCGGCGGTGGTCTCTGTTCCTGCCTTCCTCATGTTCACGTCCGGGAACCCGGTCCTCGTTGTGCTGGCCATGACCCTGGCGGTCGGCACACTGTCCCTGCCCTATGCCGCCTCGGGCACCGTGATGACCGGCCTGTTCCCGGCCAGCACTCGCTACACCGGTGTCGGCATGTCGCAGAACGCCGCAGGCATGCTCTCCGGCTTCATTCCGCTGCTGGCGACCGGTTTCGTCGCCGCCGCCGGAGACCACTGGTGGCCGGCCGCCGCGATGTTGGCCTTCCTGTCCCTGTTCACGGCCTTCGCCGGAGCGATCGCACCGCGTCTGAGCGTCGACCTGCCCGGCTTCAAGCACTGAGCGAAGCCCGCTGAATGGGCCGAGCCGGTTCAACCTGAAACCGCCGAGGTGGTCCGCCCCGAACACGGCGGACCACCCACGTTCCAGTCTGCCCTCACACACCATCGCTCCATCATCGGAAGGACCCACCGCATGTCCCGCTCGGCCGGTCACCTCATCGTCAGCACCCTCGAGAACGCCGGAATCGAGAGGGTCTACGCCGTTCCCGGCGAGAGCTATCTCGACGTCCTCGACGGCCTCTACGACTCTCCCATCGAGACCGTGGTCTGCCGTCAGGAGGGCGGGGCCGGCTTCATGGCTCTGTCCGAATCGCGGCTGACCGGCCGACCCGGAATCGCCATGGTCACCCGGGGACCAGGCGCGGCGAATGCGATGATCTCGGTCCACACCGCGTACCAGGACGCCACTGCTCTCGTCCTCTTCGTCGGGCTCGTGCCCATCGCCGATCGCGCCCGAGAATCGTTCCAGGAATTCAGCCTCCCCGAATGGTTCTCCTCGACCGCGAAGAAGGTCATCGTCGTCGACGACGAGCACCGCGCCGGAGACCTGACCGCCGAGGCTCTGCGGATCGCAGCATCTGGTCGTCCCGGTCCCGTCGTCGTCGGCCTACCCGAGGACGTCCTCGTCCGTCTGACCGACTCACCAGCACCGACACCCGCTCCAATCGCCGAGCCACAGCCCTCGGTCGTGGACCTCGAGTCGCTGACGGCACGGATCTCAGCGGCGAAGAAGCCGGCGTTCGTTCTCGGCGGAGACGGATGGCACGAAGGGCATGGGGCAGCACTTGCCCAACTGGCCGCCTCGGCGGGGATTCCGGTCTTCTGCGACTGGCGCGCCTACGATGCACTGCCCCATTCGAGCCCCGCGTGGGCCGGATGGTTGGGCTACGGCCGGGCCGATGCGATCGCCGCCGGATTCGCCGAGGCGGACCTCCTGGTCTACGTCGGCGCCACCCGATCCGATGTGGCCAGTGACGGATATACGCGCGGCTTCGACGCGCAGACCATCGTCGTCGGCCTCGACCCTGAGGCCACCCAGCACGCCGGTCGCATCGACGCGCAGATACTGGCCTCACCGCGCAGTTTCGTCACCGCGCTGAACATGTCCACTGGCTCGCACCTCCGCGGTGACCGCGACGACACCTGGATGATCTCTCGCGCGAAGGTGCAGTCCCAGGTAGCCACGCACAGACCCGACGCCGAGGTGGCCGGAGCGATTCCCCGCACCGGCGTCGATCTCGGGGTGGCGTTCGGGATCCTCGACGACCGCCTCGGCGGGGAAGCAATCCTCACATACGGGGCCGGCAATGCGACGATCTGGAGTCACCGATTCATCCGGCACCTTCAGCCTGCGAGCCTCGTTGGAGCCCGCAACGGCGCGATGGGGCTCGCAGTTCCCGGTGCGGTCGCGGCGTCACTGGCGTACCCTGACCGGCGCACGGTCGCGATCTGCGGCGACGGCGACTTCCTCATGAACGGACAGGAGTTGGCCACGGCCTTCGCTCACGGCGCGAAACCGCTGGTCATCGTCGTCGACAACGGCGTGTACGGCACGATCGTTTCGCACCAGGTCAACCACTATCCGGGCCGGCCCTCCGGTACCCGCATGGTCAACCCCGACTTCGCGGTATGGATGTCCTCCTTCGCCGGACACGGTGAACGCGTCGAAAAGACCGAGGACTTCGAGGCAGCACTCGACAGAGCCTTGGCAGCCGACGGTCCGGCACTCATCCACGTCCTCATCGACTCCGAGCTCATGCCCCCGGCCGCCGACGAAATCGCGGTCTGAGACACGAACCAGGCCTGACCCTGCCGCACCCTGACCAGCCCTCAGCATCTCCGAAAAGGACGCACCATGACACAGACCCCTGCTTCGCAGACTCCAGCATCCTCGCCAGCGACAACGCAGTCCGACCGCGACGACGAGTTCCTCGCCGACTGGTCCGTGCATTCGCGCTTCGGAGCCGTCGAAGGCACGAACGGCGTCGACAGGCAGGCGGCGAGCACCGCCGACGGCCAGCAGCGCGCATGGTTTGCCGAACTGCTGGAGAGCCATGGGTTCAGCGTCCACCGGGATGCTATCGGCAACCAGTACGGGCTGCTCGAACTCGTTCCCGGCGCCCCCTATGTGCTGACCGGATCCCACATGGATTCGCAGCCCACGGCCGGACGCTTCGACGGCGCCTACGGAGTCGTGTCCTCGGCCCACGCCTGCTTCGCGGTGGCCGATGAACTGCGCGCCGACCCGTCGAAAGCGAAATACAACCTCGCCGTCATCAACTGGTTCAACGAAGAGGGTTCCCGGTTCAAGCCCTCGATGATGGGCAGCAACGTCTTCACCGGCAAGGCCGAGCTCGAGGCGGCACTGGCCACGACCGACCCCCAGGGCGTCACCGTCGCCGAGGCGCTCGACGCCATCGGCGAGCGCGGTGACTTCACGGCGCCCGAGATCGCCGCCTATGCGGAGATCCACGTCCAACAGGGACGCAGCATGGAGGAAGACAGGGTGACGATCGGCCTCGTCAACGCCACGTGGGCGGCCCACAAGTTCGAGTTCCGGGTCACCGGGGAACAGGCTCACAGCGGTTCGACGCTGATGAGCGACAGGCGCGACGCCCTCCTCGGTGCGGCTCGTCTGGTCGTCGCCGCCCGTGAGCTCGTCGACGAATTCGAGTCCGGGGCGCTGCACACCGCGTGCGGCGAACTCAACGTCTACCCGAATTCCCCCGTCGTCGTCGCCAGCGAGGTTGGCCTGCTCCTCGACCTGCGCTCACCCAGCGCCGAGGTGATCGCCGCAGCCCACCAGTCCCTCATGTCCACGGTCGCCCAGGTCTCCGAGGCGGTCGGGGTCGAGATCGAGATCGTCGCCGAGCACAGCTGGGATCAGAACCCGTACTCCGAGGAAGGAGTCGAGCTGGCACGGTCAGCAGCAGATGACCTCGGCCTGACCTCGGCGCGGGTGATGACCGTGGCCGGCCACGACTCGACGAACATGAAAGACACCGTGCCCACGGTGATGCTCTTCATTCCCAGCGTCGGCGGGGTCTCCCACAGTCTGCAGGAATTCACGAAGGATGAGGACCTCGTCTCCGGCCTGCACCACCTCACCGAGGTTGTGCGACGCTTGACTGCCGGGGCACTGGGCTGAAGCCGGTTCGGCGCTTCAGTCGATGGCTGTGACGTCCTGGTTGTCGTCGACGAGCTGGGCTGCCAGCGGTTCCCATTTCGCGTATGCATCGGGGAAAGCCGAGGACTGCACGTCCTGCGCGGCGTCACCCGGGTCAATGTTCTCCCAGTTGTCGATCTGAGTGAGGCCCGGGTTGGGGATGTCGGGATTGACTCCATAGAACGACTTCGAGGCAAAGACAGGATCGGCCACCTGTGTGGCCGATCCCCAGCTCATCGAGGGACGCTGCTGGAACGCTCCGCCGGAGTCCCGATCCCCGCCGTCGAGATTCTGCAGGCTCGATTCCTGCAGTGCGGTCATCACGGCGATCTTCTGTGCCTTCTTCGACAGTTCAGCGCCCTTACCGACGCCGATGATGGTGCGGGCATTGTCGATCTGCTCAGAGCTGAGCTCGCTCGACTGATCGACCGACCCTGAGATCGGATCGGCTGAGGCCGAGGTCGCCGCCCCCAGGGAGAGACCTCCCGCGATGACGGCAGCGGACAGTGCAGTCACCGCAAATTTGCGCACACTTTTCATCAGTTCTCACTTTCTCGTTGGATCGGGCGAACGGCCCGGACGGCGTCCTGGTTGGACTCGGCACACGTCTGTCTCATGCTTTCGGCACAGTGGTGTTCCGGGAATCGCCTCACACCACACTGTCGGACGCAGGAAGACGGTTCAATGCAGAGAGGCTCATAGGTGGCTTAGTTTCGCCGCAACGAATCGGATAGGACTCGTGAGCATCAGCTCAGAATTCGATGGGTGCTCTGCGGCACCAAGCGCCGCACGCACGTGGCCGTGACCAGGGTCTCGGTCCACCCATCGGGTCACTGCCAGGTGCGGGTCAGACTCCCTCCAGGCAGCCGATGCCGCGGGTGCCCTCCGATCTCCTACCTCACAACCTCGCGTGAGGTGTTGTCGATACGGCGGGTCCAACCGCGACCATCAAGGTATTCGAGCAGGGGAATGACCACACGACGGGTCGTGCCCAGAGCCTGTCTGGCCGCGCTCGTCGTGAACGGCTGATCCAGTCCCGCAAGCAGCCGCATCGCCTGTGCGGGTGTCCGAGGGGAGACGACCACACCATCGCCGAGGCGCAGGAGTCGTCCCGCGGACTCGGCGACAGCAAGCTCCCGCACTCCCAAGCGAAGTTCTCGCAGGTCATCGGCCTCGGGCGCGGCGAAGGGATTAGCCGCCAAGCGTCGTTCCACCTCGGCGACGCCCGCCTCAGCAGGACCCAGATCCGCGGAATGCCCGGGCGGTCGGACCATGCCCTTGACCGTTTCGAGGCCGGCTCGGGAAGCGATCGCGGCGACGAGTTCGCGATTGGTCTCGCCCGGCAACGGAGGATCGACGCGGCGCAGCTCTTCGGCCAACGCCTTCTCCGGAACACCGGCTGCCAGGGGTTCTGCCGCCAGCTTCACCTTCACAATGGTCCTCGCGGCTTCGACCCAGTGTTCGAGAGTCGGCCGGTGGATAAGCCATCCACCCGACGCATCTGCCACATCGTCGGGCAATACCTCGGGCACGCTCAAGCCGAACCGGAGCAGCCGTGCACGTTCGACGGCTCCCCGGCGGGCCACCTCGGCGAGGATGTCTCCGGTCTCCGGACGATCAGCCAGCTCACTGGCTCGCCTGGCGCCTGCACCACGGCGGCCCAGTTCGGGCGGGTCGACGTCGAGGACGACGACTCCGGCGAAGACGTTTCGGCTGCCGGGACTGCGCAGGACGATCCGGTCCGTGACCTGCAGCGGCAGGCCGCGGTCGAGGGTGAGTCGGGCGTGGTCGCCGTCGAAGGGCCGCATGTGGACTGGGACCGCGGCCGTGCCGATGTGGAGCATGAGCCCGTGGACACCCTCGTCGAGTGGCTGACCCATGGTCCGGCGCACGTCGATGACCTCCACGACCGGCCACGCATCGTCGGTGATGAGAGCGTCACCACGGTGGATGACATCGGCACCGACGTCGCGCAGGTTCACGGCCACGCGGGCACTGGGGACGACCACCCCGGCGGCGGAATTTCGGCTCTGCAGGCCGCGGACCCCTGTTGCTTCGGTCGAGGTCTCCCCGACGAGACGCAGACGATCGCCGGTGCGCAGGGTTCCGGCCGTGAGTGTGCCGGTGACGACGGTTCCGGCGCCCTTGATCGTGAAGGCGCGGTCGACCCACAGCCGCAGGCGGGCGCCCGGATCGGGGGCGGGAGTGTCGGCTGTGACGGCGTCCAAGGTCGCGACGAGTTCTTCGAGACCCTCCCCCGAAGTCGCCGACACCGTGACGACGGGTGCGTTGGCGAGCGGAGTGCCCTGCAGCTGGACTCTGGCCTCGGCTTCGGTGGCGGCGAGCGCCTCCGGTGCGATGTCCGCACGGGTGATGACGACGAGGCCGCGGGTGATCCCGAGCGCGGTGATCGCGTCCCGGTGGTCACTCGACTGCGCCTGCCACCCTTTGTCTGCGGCGACGACGAGGCACACGATCGGGGCCGGGCCGACTCCTGCGAGCATGTTCGCGAGGAATTTCTCGTGGCCGGGCACGTCGACGAAGGCGAGTTCCCGACCGGAGGGCAGCGTGGTCCAGGCGAAGCCGAGGTCGATCGTCAGGCCCCGCTTCTTCTCTTCGGCCCAACGGTCCGGTTCCATCCCGGTCAGGGCGCTGACCAGGGTGGATTTGCCGTGATCAACATGTCCTGCGGTTGCGACGACGTACATCTCAGTCCTGCTCGCCGAGGCGTTCGTTCCGCTTGCCACCGTCGCCGAGGTGGCGTTTGAGGCGATCGAGGAGCCTGCCGTTTTCGCCCGGCTCGGCATTGACGAGGTCGACCCCTTGGATGCGAGCAATTGCGTCGACGATCCGGAAGTCCTCCGACTCTGGAACGCAGCGCAGGTCGATGAGGCATCGCCCCTGGTGGACTCGGGCGACAATGGCCGTCTCCCCAGTGCGAAGATCCGCCGCATAGCTCTCCGGCAGTTCGACGGCCCAACCAGGCAGCGGCACACCAGGAGCTCCCCCGCCGCCGACTCGTCCGTCGTGGGCGACAACGGTTCCAGAGGCAAGCTCTGCCAGGAACTCAGTGCGTTCTTTGAGTCTGTCGAGATTGATATGAAGTGCTTCGTGGACCGGATTCTGCATGTTCGCAACCGTTGCCTCGATTGCGGCCAACGTGAGTTTGTCGGTGCGCATCGCCCTGGCCAGAGGGTGCTTTGCAATCCGCGCCACGGCCTCACGGCGTCCGAGGATGAGCCCGGCCTGCGGACCGCCGAGGAGTTTGTCCCCGCTGACGATGACGACATCGGCTCCCGCGGCCAGGGCACTGGCGATATCGGGCTCATCGGGCAGGTGAGGGTCGGGTTCGAAGAGTCCGCTGCCCAGATCGGCGATGAGTGGAAGTTCGTGCTCGTCGGCGAGTTCGCGCAGTTGTGAGATCTCCACCGCGGCGGTGAATCCTTCGACCCGAAAATTGCTGGTGTGGACCTTGAGCAGGCTCGCGGTATCGGGGCCGATCGCTTCTGCATAGTCGGCCAGATGAGTGCGGTTGGTCGTTCCGACTTCCTGCAGGCGTGCTCCGGTGGTGGTCATGAGATCCGGCAACCGGAAACCAGCACCGATCTCAACAAGCTCACCACGACTGACGATGATTTCGCGAGGATCTGCCTCACCGCCAGGGTTCGCACCAGCAGTGACTGCACGTCCGTGCGCACCGCGCGAGCCATCTGCTGTAGGGCCACCACGCAGAGCGGTCACCGCGAGCAGGAGTGCGGCGGCGCCGTTGTTGACGACCAAGGCGTCTTCCGCACCCGGACAGGCTCTCAGAAGTGCCTGCGTGGCACCGGTCCCCCGTTTGCTGCGCCGACCGGTTTCCAAGTCCATTTCGACGTCGACGTAGCCGGCAGCATCGGCGACCGCCTCTCGCGCGGCCTGGGAGAGAGGCGCACGACCGAGGTTGGTGTGGACGATGATTCCGGTGGCGTTGAGCACCGGGGTCAAGGACGAAGCCGAGCGGGAACTCAGGTGTCGGACAATGGTGGCAGCCACCTCGGCGGTGGGAATCGAGCCAGCGCGAGCAGCACTCTGGGCATCTAAGATGATGGCTTTGATCGTAGCCTGACTTAACCGTTGACCTGCGTCGATGACTTCGGGAAGGCCAAGGAGGCTATCGGTGCGCGGGATGCTGCGCCGCGGATCCGTATCGGCCAAGGCTGTCTCCTCCTGACGGTCCCCGCGGGCCGGCCAGGAAGCGAACTCCGGGCTTTCGAGCGCGACGACGTCGACGATGCTGGTGGCGGAGGCGGACGGGAATCGAACCCGCCAGACCGAGATACTCGGTCGCACCGGTTTTGAAGACCGGGGAGCCCACCAGGACTCGGACGCCTCCGTCTGAGATCCTACCCTTCAGATCAGGAGTCGGACGCACCGCCGGGTGTCGAAGTCGTCGACGAGTGCGACTGCGTGCCTGCCTCGGCATTCACAGTCGTCAGTGAGGTGGCCGCCACATGGTGGTGACCACGTGGCCGGTGGCGGTTGTGATCTGATCACGGGGAATGAAGCCGACGCTTTCGTAGCGAGCATTATTGACCGAGTTGGACGACTCCAGATACGCAGGGGCTGCGAGAGCGTCGATATGGACAAGACTCTCGGCGAGCAGGCCCATGCCCAGTCCCTTACCGCGCTGGTCCTCACGCACGCCGAGCAGAGTGAGGTAGAAGCATGACTGTTGGGGATGCGCCTCGTCGAGCTGTTCGTAGACCTCCAGGATCGCCTTCGCCGCATCTGGGCCCGCGGTTTGCCTGAGCAGACCATCGAGGGCGTCCTCTTCCTGCGCTGTCAGTTCGGTTCCGCCCGGCGGAATCCACACGGCCGCGGCCTCTGCGTCAGGGGTGACGAATGTCCATGGGTAGCGAAGTGCGGAGGTGACATACAGTCGCCACATCACGGCGGCCTGCATGGCGCGTCGTCCTTCGTCTGGGAACGCCGGGCCCCACAAGGGATCGTGAAAGAACGCGCTGGTCATCGTGTCGACGATCGCCTCGGCATCGTTCAGTGAGGCAACCCGAGTGGGACCGCGCCGGCCGCTGTTGGTCATAAGCACACCTTAGCCTCGGTCCACCGATCTCTGGTGAGTTGCCGTTGCCGCGACTGTCGACAGGGCACCGGGCCACGGATCCCTCGTCCCATCAATCCGGGGTGCCGATCCTTTCGGTGGGCCGCGCCCATAGTCGGTAGCCGATGAACGAGGCGATCAGCAGGGTGACGCCGGTGATGAGCACGGCACCGATGACACCCAAAGATCCCTCCGTCCAGTCCGAGACTGCCTCCGGGACCACCAACGTGACAGCTGCGACCGCGACAGCCAGGTAGGGCCAGGCGGTTGTCTTCAGGTATGCGGCTATACCGCCGACAGCCATGATGAGTGTGAGCAGGTATCCCAGCCCAGGGTGGTATGCCTCCATCACCGGCAGCTGAGCTCCGAGCAGCGCCGTCGCGACTCCGACCGAACGAGCCAAGGTGATCGCAGGGAAAGCGCCCGCCTCGGTGACCGCCAGCCACACAACACCCACAAGGAACATGGCGAAGGCCACGACGTTTGTCCAATGATTTTCGTAGCCGCTGGAGAAGCTCAGCACTGCCGTCAGCAAGCTGGCCAGCATACCCAGCATCCCCAGCGCGGTGGGTGCCAACCGGTGCCCGATCATAGACGTCAGCAGTCCCACAACCCCGCCGACTACGGCGGGCCAATAGATTCCCTCAAGAGTCGAATCCACCCAGTGATCAACGACAAGCCCGGCTGAGCAGGCCGCGGCGAGGGCTGCTCCGGTCAGCAGCGTGCCGGCAAGGCGACGCCGCGAGTCGTTGGCCGGTTCGTGGACGTCGACCGACTCGGAGGAGACCCGCACGATCACTGCCCCGGCCAGGCCGAGGACTGCACATACGACGGCGAGCATCGTCACGCGAGTGCCAAACCCCAGCCCGTACCATTCCTGGGCGAAGAACAGTCCGCCCGCGGCGAGCACGAAGGCACCGCCGAGATAGCTGAGGACCTCGACGAGTCTGGGCATCTTCGTGCGCCGCGAAGCGGCATCTGACGCCGGTCGTGTCGGCGTGCTGAGAGCAGCAGCAACGACGCTCAGGGAGCGTTCGCGGTCCGCGGGATCAACAAGGCGTTCGGTGATCAGCGCATCGACGACGATGTGTTCGAACGATGGGTTCATGCAGTGATAGTAGCCCAGACGTGATGAGCCCTACGCTGCGCTCAACCATGTCATGTGCGCACGGTGCTCAGAATGATTCATCAGCCGGTCTGACCTCGGTGGTAGAGTCGCGGGCATGGACACCCCTCAGCCTCGCCTGACCGAATTCGCCCACGGTGGAGGTTGCGCCTGCAAGATCCCGCCGGGCGAGCTCGAGGAAGCAGTCAAGGGGCTGACCGGTCAGTCCGGCCCCGATGTCCTCGTCGGCCTCGACGACGGCGATGACGCATCCGCCGTCCGTGTTCGCGATGACCTCGCAGTGCTCTCGACGGCCGACTTCTTCACCCCAGTCGTCGACGACGCCTACGACTGGGGTCGGATCGCGGCCGCGAACGCACTGTCTGACATCTACGCCATGGGCGGGACTCCAGTCACCGCGATCAACCTCGTCGGTTGGCCACGAGAGAAGCTGCCGATGGAGCTGCTCACCGAGGTGCTGCGCGGAGGGCTCGACGTTGCCGCCCAAGCCAACTGCCCTGTCGCCGGTGGGCATTCGATCGACGATCCCGAGCCCAAGTACGGCATGGCCGTCACCGGCATCGCCCACCCCGATGAGCTCATGCGCAATGATGCCGCCGAGGTGGGCCTGCCCTTGACCCTGACGAAACCGATCGGTGTGGGGATCCTCAACAATCGACACAAGCGCACCGGTGAGTACTTCGCCGAGGCGGTCGCGACGATGACCGAGCTCAATGCCGATGCCGCGCTGGCGGCACTGGCCGCAGGCGTACGGGCAGCCACCGATGTCACCGGTTTCGGACTGCTCGGCCACCTATTCAAGATGTGCCGTGCTTCAGGCGTGGGAGCAATCATCGACGCGGCTGCGGTGCCCCGCCTCGGCGGAGTCGATGAGTCGATTGCGGACGGCTGCGTCTCCGGGGGAACCCGCCGCAACCTGGACTGGGTTCGCCCCAATCTGACGACTGATGATTCCGTGACCGAGGACGAACTGTTCCTCCTCGCCGATGCGCAGACTTCCGGCGGCCTGCTCATCGTCGGCGAGATCCCGGGCCACCCGATCATCGGGGAGATCGTCGTCGGGTCTGGTGTGCACGTGCGGTGACCCGTCACCGAGTCTGACAGACACCGAATCGGGTCATTCGCCGAATTTGGAGGGTGTGACATCCTCGTTGGCGAAGCGTCTGAATCCGCTGAGGAATATCCAGTAGAAAAACCCATTGACAGGCGCTACGAGCAGAGTCTCCCACCACGAAAACATCTCGTTGCCCCAGCCGATGAGATTCATTCCGAAATACACAAGGGGAAACAGGACAGCCACTATGGCGGCCTCTTTCAGGCTGCGCCGGTCGTTGAGCAGCTCCTTGATTGCGTCCTTCATAGGACCACCACGCTACTACTAGAGACGTTTTTCGCAACCTCTCTTGGTATTCGTGCGTCTCACACCCGGCGCGCCTCGCCGCCGGCTCCCCTCACCCGTAGTTTCTTCCACAACCCCTGCCAGGGTTGTTCATGAAGCCACCGGTGCCGAAAACAAGAGCAGACGTAGGACGCAGAAGTACCGGGAGGAGATGCGACTCCCCTTGAGGAACATTCGGTCGGACCTCAAACCCCGGTGGTGATCGAGTCGTCGACGATTCCACGGGCGCGGCGTTCTTCGAGGCGAGCGCGCTGCGGTTCGACGACGTGGCGCGGATCCTTCGTCGATTCGATGCCGGCTTCGAGAACTCCGAAGCGCGTGTACGCCGAGGCGGCCGCCAATGCCGCACCGCTGACAACCGAGACGGCGCGCAGTGCAGCTCGAGTCTTCCAGCTGCGTCTGCCCGCAGCCCCCGCGACCCGAACTGCGAGACCGGCAACACCAGTACTGCCCCCGCGACCCAGCTTCTCCGTGAACACCCGGGCCCCCACTTCGACAGCAGCAGTGCCGATCGCACCGGCGATGAGCAGCTTCTCCGCCCGGTGGAGTTTGCGGCCGGGCTCGCCGTCTTCGAGCGGGTCAACCTCGGCAGGATGCATGCCCTGCTTCATCCGATTCATCGCGAACGCCTCGCCGGCGGCACCAGCGAGCGCGAGCAGACGCGCTGGTCCGGTCTCCCGCACCGGAGCCAGAGCCATGGCCGCTCCCCCGGCAGCCACGGCCGCCGAGGACACAAAGACGTACGACAGGCCGTTTCGGCCGGCGGCGTTCCAGGTGGGGACCGCGGTGTCGCCGAGCAGCGCCCCGGTGTATGCGGCCAGCGGTGTCGCAAAGAGAGCTGATTCGAATGCCGCTGGCGTCTCCATCGCATGAAGCAGGCTGCGCAGCGGACCCAACGGCAGCCGCAGCCCGGTCAATCGATCCGCCTCGATCGCGGCCAGGACTCCTGAGCCGACTCCGAATCCAGACAGGATCCAGGTGCCCAGGCTCATAGGCGAGCTGACCTTGAATACCCGCATCATGTTGAGGAAGCGTTCGGGCCGGCCGAGGTCGGCCACCAGTGCCGCTCCCCCGACACCTGTCGCGGTGATCGCGATCAGCCTGGTGGCGATGCGCAATCCCGGACGATCGCTGAATTGGGCGCCGAGTCCAAGCAGCGAAGAGCCTCCGGCCAGTCCGCCGAGGAACAGATAGAGCGAGATCTCATCGCCCCATGGTGGAGCCTTGACGATCGGCCGGCCGTAGTAGGAGGAGAATTCGACGTCCTCGACCATCGGCATCTCGCGGTTGCCGTCGGCACCGCGATTCTTCCATCCCTGGCCGCCGCCACGGCCGGCGCCGCCGTTACCGCCCGGACCGCCGCCGGGTCGACCACCTCGGCGACGCTTCTTTCGACCGCGATCGAGCTCAGGTGGGCGGTAGGAATCGTATTCGGAAGTGCTCAACGCCTGCTCCCCAGGAACGCGAGTCCGGCGGCGGCGACCATGCCGAGCGCGGCCATACCGGCTTTGGCATACATCTGCGGCAGGTCCTTCGTGGCCACCCGCGGGTCCGGTGGCAGGCCGTAGACCTCAGGTTCGTCGAGGATGAGGAAGACGGATCCGGTTCCCCCGACCCCATCGTTCGGGTTGGCTCCGTACAGGCGGGCCTCGGTCAGGCCCTGCGAGTGAAGCTGGGCCACGCGGGCGTGGGCCTTGTCGACCATGTCATCGTGGTCGCCGAACTTGATGGACTCGGTGGGGCAGGTCTGCGCGCATGCCGGTTCCTGTCCGTCGACGAGGCGGTCATAGCACAGGGTGCATTTGTTGGCCGTGTTCTTGTCCGGCACATCCATGTCCGCGGCGCTGCGGTCACGGTCGGTGGGCGTGTTGATCGTGCCGTCGTCGCGGCGTTCGATGACGCCGAAGGGACAGCCGGCCACGCAGGTGCCGCAGCCGTTGCAGACGTCGTTTTGGACGACGACGGTGTCGAACTCCGTGCGGAACAGGGCTCCCGTGGGGCAGACGTCGAGACAGCCGGCGTGGGTGCAGTGCTTGCACACGTCCGAGGACATCAGCCAGCGGAAGTCCTCGGTGTCCGGCGGAGTCGTGTCGAGTTTGGCGATGTCCTCCGGGTCGCTCGGAGAGAGGGCGCCGGGCGCCAGCAGGTCGATGCCCATCGGCGGTGTCGACGGCAGACCGCCACCTGAAGCACCCGCCCCGTTGGAACCGGACTGTGCCGCGCCCAGCGCGCCACCGAGTGGTTGCGCGCCCGCGGATTCGTCCGTGCGGGGGCGTATGGCCGGCATGCCGAGGTTGACGAGTTTCCGCCCGGATTCGCGGGCGGCTTCGATCCGTTCGCCGTCCTGTTCGATGAAGGCGACATGGCGCCACGTGTTGGCTCCGAGGCTGCCCGTGTTGTCGTACGAGGAACCGAGAAGTTCGAAGGTCCCGTCCTGCGGGTTGTTGTTCCACTCCTTGCACGCGACCTCGCAGGCCTTACAGCCGATGCAGATCGACGTATCGGTGAAGAACCCTTTGCGCTCCTGCGCGGAACCGTGCCAGTGCCCGTCCGCAACAGCGTCGTTCTCGACAGTCGTCGACATCAGTCCTCCTCGTTTCCTCTATTGTCCACCGTATCCTCGCCGGTTGGCTCGCCTTCAGATGAAGGCGCTCCCTCGCCGAGGTTGCCCGTCTCTACGCTGTCCGCATCCGAACCGACATACCCTTGGTCCGGATCACCATCTGTCGGGTCACCGTCATCTGCCCGGTTGCCTGCGCCCTTCGCGGTTGGCTGCATGTCGATCCGACCAGTGCGATCATCGGCACTGTCCGTGAGGCTGGAATCTTCGGCCACCTCGGCGCCGGAGGGGTCCCCACCATCGCTCGACTCAGCACCATAGGTTCGACCGGGACTGACGCCCACTGCGGAGTCGCCACCACGGTGAGGGTGCCCGCCCTTGTGTGCTTCGGAGCCAGCCTCATGTGAAGCGGCCACGACATCATCGGAGACAGTGACGAGCTGGTTGCCCGATTCGGGGCCCAGCCCCGCCTCACGCTGGTACTTCTCGACGAAGTCGACGAGCTCGGGACCGCGCGGACGCCGGCCCGGCATGATCGTGCCGGCCACGTACTTGCTGTTCTGGATGAACACGTTGGGATCCATCGTCACGCCCAGCAGGTCGTTCGCGGAGTCGCCTTCGACCGTGGCGTCGCCACCCACGCCCCAGTGATAGGGCAGGCCGATCTGGTGGATGGTCTTCCCACCGATCGTCAGCGGCGTCATCCGGCGGGTCACGAGCACACGGGCCTCGATGGCCGCCCGCGGGGAGACCAAGGTCGCCCAGCCGTAGGGCTCAAGCCCCACCTCGGCGGCGAGCTCCGGTGAGATCTCGCAGAACATCTCCGGCTGCAGCTCGGACAGGTACGGCAGCCAGCGCGACATGCCGCCTGCGGTGTGGTGTTCGGTCAGTCGGTAGGTCGTGAACACGTACGGGTAGACCTCGGAGCCGGGGTTGCCGGCGCCGGGCGCGGACAGGTTATCCTCACGGCGCATGACCAGACGGGTCGGTGAACTCTGCTGATCGTAGAGTGGGTTGGCAACCGTCGATTCCTGCGGTTCGTAGTGCGTGGGCATCGGTCCGTCGATCATGCCGCTGGGGGCAAACAGCCAGCCCTTGCCGTCGGCCTGCATGATGAACGGATCGTCACCGTCGAGGTTGGCCGGACCGCCGTGGGCCTGATCCGAACGCGCCGAGGGTGCTCGGTCGATCGGGAAGTCAGGCACGTCCTTGCCCGTCCACTTGCCTGATTCCTCATCCCACCAGACGAATTTCTTCCGTTCCGACCATGGCGTGCCGTCCGGGGCCGCCGAGGCGCGGTTGTAGAGGATGCGACGGTTCGCCGGCCAAGCCCACGCCCACTCGGCGGCGGTCTCGTCCTGCTCGTCACGCGGCTTGCGCCGGGCAGCCATGTTCTGCCCGCCCGCGTAGATGCCTGCGTAGATCCAGCAGCCACCGGCGGTGGTGCCGTCATCGGTCATCTGATTGAAGTTGTCGAGCGGGACTCCGTCCTTCTCGCCTCCGACGTAGTAGCCGTTGATCTCGGCCAGCACGGATTCGGGGTCAACCTCGCCCTCCTCGTCGACCGGGTAGTCCCATGTCATGTCGAGCAGCGGTCGATCACGAGGGTCCTCGGAGTTCTTGAGCTTTTCCCGGACCCGTTTGCCGAGTTCGAAGAAGAAATCGAGCTCGCTCTGCGCATCCCCGGGCGGGTTGACGGCCTTGTGGCGCCACTGAACGAGGCGCTGCGTCTGGGTGAAGGTGCCGGCCTTCTCCGTGTGGTTGGCGGCGGGCATGAAGAACATCTCGGTCTCGATGTCCTCGGTCTTGAGCTCACCGCTTTCGATCTCCGGGCCGTCCTTCCACCAGGTGGCGGATTCGATGAGCCGGAAGTCGCGAACGACCATCCATTTGAGGTGACTCATCGCCATGCGCTGCATCCGCCCATTGGCCGATCCCACCGCCGGGTTCTGCCCCAGCAGGAAGTAGCCGTCGACGCCGTCGTTGAGCATGCGTACCTGCGTCTGATAGGTGCCGTGAGCACCGTTGATCTTCGGCAGATAGTCGTAGGCGAAGTCGTTCTCCTTCGTCGCCGCATCGCCCCACCAGGCCTTGAGCAGGCTGGTGGCGTAGCTGCGGCCGTTGGCCCAATAACCCTTGTGGGTCTCTGGGGTGCCAACCGCACCGACATAGTCTTCGAAGGTCTCGTGAACCCCGGCGCTGGGCATCGGCAGGTAGCCAGGCAGCAGATTGAACAGGGTCGGAATGTCGGTCGAGCCCTGGATTGTGGCGTGTCCGCGCAGGGCCATGATGCCACCGCCGGGACGGCCCATATTGCCCAGCAGGAGCTGGAGCATCGAGGCGGTGCGGATGAACTGCGCACCCAGGGAGTGCTGCGTCCAACCCACGGCGTAGGCGAAGCACGTGGTGCGTTCGCGACCGGAGTTCTGCGTCACGGACTCAACCAGGTATTCGAAGTCGGCGGGTTTGATGCCGCAGTTCTCGGCCACCATCTCCGGTGTGTACCGGGAGTAGTGGCGTTTGAGGATCTGGAACACCGACCTGGGGTCGCTCAGGCTCTCATCCCTGACCGCACGACCTGCTTCGTCGGTCTGGTATGCCCAGGACGAGTTGTCGTAGGAGTTAGTGTCCGGATCGAAGCCGGAGAAGAGTCCGTCGAGGTCCTCGGTGTCCTGATAGCTCTCGCTGATCAGGTTCGCAGCGTTCGTGTATGCGCGGACGTACTCGTCGAAGTGCAGGCCCTCGGAGAGGACGCGGTTGATCAGCGCCCCGAGCAGGACGATGTCGGAGCCGGCCCGGATCGGGACGTGCTTATCGGCGATCGCCGTGGTGCGCGTGAATCGAGGATCGACGTGGATGACGCGTGCACCCCGGGCCTTGGCCTCGGTCACCCATTGGAAGCCCACTGGATGGCACTCGGCCATATTAGATCCCTGGATGATGATGCAGTCCGCATTCGCCATATCCTGGACGGGTTGTGTGGCGCCGCCTCGCCCAAACGAGGTTCCCAAACTGGGAACCGTGGCGGAGTGTCAAATACGCGCCTGGTTCTCGATCTGGATCGCGCCCGCAGCCGTGTAGAGCTTCTTCGCGAGGTAGTTCTCCTCGTTGTCGATGGTCGCCCCGCCGAGGCTGGCGATCCCCATCGTGCGACGCAGCTGGTGGCCCTTGTCGTCGAAGTCCTCCCAATGCTTGCGGCGGGCTTCGATGAAGCGGTCGGCGACCATGTCGATCGCGGTATTCAGATCGAGCTTCTGCCAGTCCTTGGCTTTGGGAGCTCGGTAGAGGACCTCGGTGATGCGCCCGTTGGCGTTGACCAGCTGTTCGCTGGCGGCACCCTTGGGGCAAAGGCGTCCACGTGAGATCGGTGAGTCCGGGTCACCTTCGATCTGGATGACCTTGTCATCCTTGACGAAGACTTTTTGGCCGCAGCCGACGGCGCAGTATGGGCAGACCGACTGCACCACTTTGTCCGCCGTGGCGGTGCGTGGGGTGGTCTCCCGCGTTTTCTGGGACACCACTGATTCGCCGCGCCCCGACGCATCGGAGGAACGCAGCTGCCGGATCACCGGCCACTCGAGAGGACTGAACCTAGCCATGGCTCACATCCTAGCCCTTCTCGGTGGCCGATGGTGACCAATTCGGTCACGATCATCCGCAGTGTTTCACGAGGTGAGATGCGGTGGTCTCATTCGCCGAGGTGGTCCCCGGCGTGTGCTGTCACCAGCCACTGCGCTGTGATCAGTCAGTGATCCGGTGAGCCAGGAGCACGCTGTCGTCGAGTTCGGCGGGTTGACCGTCGGGCCCTTCGACCTCGCGGGTGCGCAGTTCGGCGAACTCGATCTCCCAGCGGACAGGGCTGCCGCCGATAAGGAGGGCGAAATCGCCGTTCGGGGTCACCGGTTCATGATGGTGACCGAGGCCGTGGCCCAGTTCCTCATCATGGTTTTCGGCCCACGGCGGCATCTCGGCGTGCGAGATGAGCAGGAGTCGACCGTTCGGTGCGACGTGTTCGGATACTCTCCCGACAAGTTCTTCACGGGTGTCGGGCAACCGGGTGTGGAGGAAACAGCCGATGACAAGGTCATAGCCGCCTCGGCGAAGCTCGCCTGCGTCGGACTCTGAACCCGAGGGATCCCAGGTGGAGACGTCGGCGACCTCGAAGGATGCGGTGACACCCTTCGCTGCGGCCGCTTCTGTGGCCCGGTCGACGGCGGTCTGCGACAGGTCGATGCCGGTGGCTTCCCAGCCGTGCTCGGCCAGCCAGATGACATCTGCGCCCTCACCGCAGCCGACGTCGAGGACGCGGCCGGGGGTGAGGCCAGAGACCGCGGCGACGAGCGCCTCGTTCGGGTTGCCCGACCAGATCGGATCGCTTCCGGCGTACCGCTCCTCCCAGGCCGCAACGGAGTCAGGGACTCCCGCATTCGCGGCCTGCTGGGGTTCGGTCACTGCTCCGTTCCGGGCTCGGCCGAAACCTCGGTTGCTTCTGAGGCCACGGCGTCATCCGAGCCCTCGGCTGCATCGACTCCGGCTTCCTGCTTGGCCAGTTCCTCGCGGACCTCGTTCATGTCGAGTTCCTTGACGGCATTGATGACCTGCTCAAGCTGAGGCGCGGCAAGCGCACCCGGCTGAGCGAAGACGACGATGCCCTCACGGAAGGCAACGAGCGTCGGGATCGAGGAGATCGCGAAGAGTCCCGCAAGCTCCTGCTGGGCCTCGGTGTCGACCTTGCCGAAGACCACATCCGAGTACTGTTCGGAGGCCTCCTCGTACACGGGGGCGAACTGCTTGCAGGGACCGCACCAGTCGGCCCAGAAGTCGAGAAGCAGGATCGAGCTGTCGGTGATGGTTGACTCGAAGTTGTCTTTGGTGATTTCGATCGTAGACATTCGGGCAGTCTAAACGCCGACTATGAACACTGTCTGGACATTTTCGCAATCTGGACACCAGGCCGGATCACGGCCTGGAGTCTGCCTGAGTCAGTCGACATCGCCTGGGCCCGAACCTGCGCCGGTCAGCCGACGAGGTCGTCGATCGCCTGATCTGACGAGGTCGTCGATCACCTGATCTGCGGTCACGATCGTGACCGAGAACGAATTGCATGTAGTCCAAAATATGAATTCTTCGCACCTTTTGTCACCGAGGGCCGATACACTCTGTTAGAGTTGAATTGTTCTCGTACGAAACTGTACGGAACGTGTGGTGCCGCGAGCGTAGGTAGATTCGCTTGGTACCGTGCTGTTGCCTGTTGGCGCGTGTCTACCGTCCGCGCCTCTCAAACTTTCTGAATTTTCAATGCAGCCGTCCTTCGGCTTCCGCCCAGCACCTTCGAGTGCATTACCGATACCGAGCTTTCCCGCTTTCGCCTGAGACTAGGATTTTTGACATCAGCACGAATTCCGGAACTTCGGTTTCTCCACAGTTTTTCGTAGGACCTGCGTTCAATGCGCAGACCATCCAACGAGAAGTCACACTTCCAGATCACCGAAAGGTCGATGACATCGATCAGATCAGGTCTCTGACAGTGTGAACAGCCGGGCCCACAAAAGGGTCCGACCATCCAGATCGCTTCGGCGGTCACCAGTTTAAAATAAGGATACAAAGATTATGGCTACAGGTACCGTGAAATGGTTCAACTCGGAAAAAGGTTTCGGATTCATCCAGCCTGACGATGGTTCAGCAGACGTCTTCACTCACTTCTCCGCAATCGAATCGACCGGCTACCGCGAACTCGCCGAGGGCCAGAATGTCGAATTCGACTCGGAAATGGGTTCCAAGGGCCTCCAGGCCACAAGCGTTCGCCCCCTCTGAGACTTCCGTAACTTTCCGGTCCCGGCCGGATCGCGATTGATTCGTCAATAGCGAGCACCTGTCGGGAACGCAGTTGCACTGAGTTACACCAAAAGCGTGTGTTCGCGTTTGGAGTTTGTGTTTTCACTTGCTCCGAATGCGATCACACGCTTTTCGGCGTTTCGAGACAATTTCTGAGCCCCTGATGGGCCGATTCTGCATCCTAGCGACGAGGCCACAGGTCGTCGTTGCGGTATTGGTGATGCGATTGGAAGGAAATGCGACTGCTGCGGAAGAACCGTCTGTAACGTGGGAGCTATGCAACTGATCTTCTCTCCAGGCGGGTGACGCGATGACTGGGACCCATGGCTCCCTGCTTCCCTCGACGGTTGTCTTCGACCTTGGAAACGTTCTCATCGGGTGGGATCAAACGGGCCCGCTGGCCGATCGGATGAGCCGGGAGGAGTGGAACCAGTTCGCCGCTGAGGCGGACTTCACCTCCTTGAACACCGCGTCGGACAGCGGGGTGCCGGTCAAGGACATCATCGCTCGGGCTGCCCGGAACGATCCCCGTCACGGCGAGGTCGTCGCCGCCTACTACGAGCGATTCGACCTGTCCCTCACCGGCCCGATCGAGGGAATGGCGGAACTCGTCGCCGAACTCAAGGCATCAGGTCTCAGACTGCTGGGGCTCTCGAACTGGTCAGCAGAGACCTTCCACCATGCACCGACAGTCGCACCGGCGATCAATGAGCTCGAGGACGTCGTGGTCTCCGGGAGGGAGAAGCTGGTCAAACCCGACCCGGAGATCTTCCGTCTGCTCAGCAACCGCTTCAACCTCGATCCGGGGCGGACGGTCTTCGTCGACGACCTGCCGACGAACATCGACGCCGCGAAGGAGCTCGGCTTCATCGGGTTGGTCTTCACAGATGCCCAGACGCTGCGCGAGGATCTCGCGTCGCTCGGAGTTCTCGCCTCCTGAAAGACTGAGGCATGCACCCTGTCATCCGGGCCTAAGAAGGTCTTTTCAGCGCACCTGCCAGCCGCGTCAGCGGATTCCTGGATCTTGGGATCGTCTCGTTCTTTGACCCGAACGTCGCCGGGTCCGTGCACGATCACTGCGCGTGTATCTGTTGCCCTGAAATCTGCTGTGCTCTGAAATCTGCGGTGGTCTGAAGGTCTGCTGTCGGACCGGAATCCCGCTCTTAGTCGTTCACACGTCCAAACTCGTCCTTCATCGTGGTCAGCGTCCTGTGGATGTTCAGTCGCTGGAAATCTGCGAAACTGCTGCCGCCGGTGAGCACACGATCAATGATGGCCGCGGCCCAGTCGGGCCAGGTTGTGCGGTCGTCGTTCCAGGTTTCGGTGACCCGCGTGCGCCCGTCGACGTTCTCGAACTCGTAGACCCAGGTGGCGATGCCTCCGCTGATCGTCGGCGACTTCGCACCGATCTTACGAACCTGAAAAGCGAACCGCCGACCCGGTTCAGAAGCGGTGACGACACATTCGGTGACCCACCGTGCCCGGTTGCGATGATCTTTGCCCTCGAAGACTTCGCCCACCTGCAATGGCCTGGCTTCACCTGGAGTCTGCGCATCCGTGTTCTCCGGGCTCCAGCGCCGCATCTGCGTCGGATCGGCCACCTGCTCCCATAGAGTGTTGGCATCGACATTGATGATCATGCTGTCGCTGACGTGGGCAGTGCATTTCATCGGATTCCCTTCCTTGGTTTCGTCCAGCCTAGTGGTGCCGTTGAAGCGTTGCCTGAAGCCCATGCCTCCGAACCCGACGCTCCGCTTGAGTTTCCGCGAGATGTCAACGGATGATCTCGACGATATGGCGGACCTCCTCGGCGATCCCCTGGTCATGGAGTACTGCCCCCGCCCCAAGGACCGCAGGGAAGCCGCCGAGTGGATCTGCTGGAACCTTCGCAACTATGCAGAACACGGTCATGGGCTCTGGATCATCGAGTCCCATGACGGCGAATTCATCGGCGACTGCGGTCTGACCTGGCAGACAGTCGATCAGTCTCCCGCCCTGGAGGTCGGATACCACGTGAAGACCTCGGCTCAGAGGCTCGGCTATGCCGCCGAGGCGGCCACCGCCTGTCGTGACTACGCGAGCTCAGATGTGCTGGCGGTGCGAATCGTCTCGATCATCCATCGGGAGAATCGAGCGTCACAGCGCGTGGCCGAGAAGATCGGCATGCGCCTCGATCGAACACTGCATCATGCATCTCCGGACCATGACGTGTTCTCCTTGGATCTGTGACTCCCCACCATCTGGACGCGCCGACCTTCACTGCGCTCCGTGTCCGAGGAGCACAGCTTCATGCGCGACCGCCTGGTCACGCAGCGCCTGGGCAACGGCGGCAACAGCGGGGCGACGCATCGAGTCGGGTCGCAGCACCATCCAGTAGGGCAGCCGTTCCGACAAAGACTCCGGCAGGAGTCGGACCAGATCGTCATGCAGATCCCCCATAAAACAGGGCAGGAATCCGATGCCCGCACCAGCGCGGGTGGCTTCCACATGGATGAACACATTGGTCGAGGACAGCCCGTCTTTCATCGTCGGGACCAAACGACGTGGAGCGTCGAGGTCGTCGACTTGGAGCATCGAGTCAACGAAGTACACCAACCGATGTTCGACCAGCTCCTCCACCGTTGCCGGATTTCCGTGTTCCGCCAGGTAGTCCCTTGAGGCGTACATCCCCAGCTCGTAGTCACCGAGCTTGAACGCCTCGGCGCGATGAACTTGAGGTTCGCCCACGACGACTTCGATGTCCAGACCCGAACGCTGCTGCAGAGCTTGGCGGGTCACGGTCACGATCTCCACGCTCAGCCCCGGGTGCTGACGCCGCAGCTTGGTCACAGCGGGTGCCGCGACGTACGCGCTGAAGCCGTCGGTTGCCGTCATCCGGACCACTCCGGTGATGGGATCGGGCACACGACCCGAGTCGCCGAGCCTGCGGACAGCGTCTTCGACCTGCTCGGCCACCCGGACAGCTTCAGCACCCAGTTCGGTCAGTTCCCATCCGCCGGCTGCTCGGGACAGGACGCGTCCGCCGAGGGCCTTCTCCAAGGCCGCGATTCGGCGCGAAATCGTCGTGTGGTTCAGCCCCAACGTGGCCGCTGCCGTCGTGAACTTGGCCGAACGGGAGACGGTGAGCAGCACCAAGAGGTCATTGGGTGTCGTGTCCATATCTGCGATATTACGCACGATCGTCGCCGTTTGTGTCTCGGGTTCGCGGATCGTGTGCGCAGATGCTCATATGGACGGCCGCCATGCGATGCAGGCACAGTAGTGACATGGCCCAACTGGATCTGCCTTTCACACGTGCTCGATCTGAACGAATCCTTCTGCGAAAAGCTGTGTCGGTCGACCTCGATGCCTATGTCGAGATGTCTGCGGACCCCGAAGTCCGCCGCTACCTGGGTGGCCCGGTATCGGCCCAACGACTGCGCGCACGCATCGAGGCCCGCGGGATCGCATCTGTCACCGAAGACCCTGGAGCCTTCGTTATCGCTAAACCGTCGTCAGGGCAACTGCTCGGAACCCTGATGCTCGAAAGGCGCTCCGCCCATCGTCGAGGCCATGTCGAACCGGACGCCGACGAACTGGAGGTGTCGTACCTGCTGCGAAGACGCTCATGGGGACAGGGCCTGGCCACTGAAGCAGTATCTCTGCTCCTGCGCACGGCCGCCGCGCATCTTCCAGATCAGACCGTCCTCGCCGTCACGCAGAGCTCGAATCTGCTATCTCTCGCCCTCGCCCAGCGAATCGGTTTTGCCTATGCGGGCACCTTCACTGAGTTCGATGCGGAGCAATGGCTCGGCGTCGGCCGACTCCACACCCTCGGCCGCGTCGAACAGGGCTGAAATCGAGTCGCCTCGAAACAGTCCCGCCCCAGAGCCGCCACGACCGCTGCCCTGGCACGCAGTGCCTCCGCAACCGCACAACCCTACAGCGATCCGTCTACTGCGGCATATTGACGAACCGGGACTTCGCGCCCTGGAAGGCCACCGAGATGTCGGCGGTCGGGCCCGCACGGTGCTTGGCGACGATGATATCGGCCTCGCCGGCGCGCTCGTGTTCCTTGTCATACATGTCGTCACGGTGGATGAGCAGAACCATATCGGCGTCCTGCTCGATCGAACCGGACTCACGCAGGTCCGAGATCATCGGCCGCTTATCCGTCCTCTGCTCACTGCCACGGTTGAGCTGTGAGAGCGCAATGACAGGGATCTCGAGCTCTTTGGCCAAAAGCTTGAGTGAACGGGAGAACTCGGAGACCTCCTGCTGACGCGACTCGACTCGCTTGCCGGAGCTCATCAGCTGCAGGTAGTCGACGCAGACCATCTTGAGGTCATGCTGCTGCTTCAGGCGTCGGCACTTCGCACGGATCTCGGTCAACGCCATGTTCGGGGAATCGTCGACGAACAGCGGGGCGTCATTGATACGCGATTCCGTCGCAGCCAGGGTCGTCCAGTCATGAGGGGACAGCTCACCTCGGCGAAGGTTCTGAAGCGGAATCTCCGACTCTGCCGACAGCAGACGCATGACGAGTTCGTTCTTGCCCATCTCCAAGGAGAAGAAGACTGCGGCCTGGCCGTGGTGGATCGCCGCCGAGCGCATGAAGTCCAGCGCCAAAGTCGACTTGCCGACACCGGGACGAGCGGCGATGACGATCATCGTGCCCGGATGGAAACCGTTGGTGAGCTGGTCGAATTCGGTGAAACCGGTCGGCACACCCGCAGTCTGCCCATCGGTGTCGCCGTTGCGTTCGATCTCCTGAGCGACATCGCTGAGGATATCGGAGAGGATCACATAGTCCTCAGTGGTGTGACGCTCAGTGACCTGGTAGATCTCCGCCTGAGCCGAGTTCACGACCTCATCGGTGTCACCCTCCGCGTCATAGCCCATCTGCACGATGCGAGTGCCGGCTTCGACAAGGCGTCGCAAGACTGCCTGCTCGCGCACGATCGCGGCGTAGTAGCCGGCGTTCGCGGCAGTCGGGACGGAGGAGATCAGCGTGTGCAAGTACGCTGCGCCACCGACTCGAGACAGGTCACCGGTCTTCGTGAGGTAGTTCGCCACCGTCACGGAGTCCGCGGGTTCACCGCGCGAATACAGGTCGAGGACGGCCTCGTAGATGGTCTCGTGAGCAGGCTTGTAGAAGTCATCGCCGGTCATGGATTCGACGCAGTCGGCGATCGCATCCTTGGACAGAAGCATCGCACCGAGGACGCTCTGCTCGGCCTCGACGTCCTGCGGCGGGGTCCTCATCCCGTCAAACCCCTGATTGTTGCTCAATCGTCTTCCTCTTCCTCGAACCTCGTCGGCGGACACCCGCTTTCAACGCCCTCCAACTGTACCTGGATCGAGAAGCCGCAGACCCACCTCGGCGGGGATATCCGGGTGTGAGCACACGCTCACTCCGGCATCCTCAGGCTCCGTCCTCATTCCCTCGAATGACCCCCTGTCGCGACGGTCATGAAGATCAGCTTCTCCAGCTGGAGTCCCGATCTGATGATGAGAATACCGGGAACAACTGACACGAGAATCGTGAGCAATCCGATCGGTTTGAGCACGAGCTCCTGCTTAGGCCCCGGCGTTCACGGTGGTGACACTGCGTACGAGCGGGCGGGTGAACTGCAGCCCCAGCCACACCATGACCACGCCTCCGACGAGCACCGATGCGACAACCCCAATGGTCAGCGGGTCGCCGAGGTCACTGGCCGAGGCCATGAGAGCGGCCAGCATTCCGCCCAGCAGCAGGGACACGAGGGTGACGAGGATGATCGGCGACATGACCGCGTTGACGGTGACCCGGTGCATCATCTTCTGTGTCATGCCCGCCGAATGCAGCTCCCGGTAGGTCGATGCCCGGTCGAGGATGTCTGCCGCCTGGTTGATCGTCGCTGAGATGACGATGAAGACGAAGGCGATGGCCAGAGTGAGGATGAGTCCGGTGAAGATGTCATCGGCCATGTACTGGTAGGGGCCCATGACGGCCTTGTCCTCGGCGGTGAGATCTCCCTGATTCGCCCGCATCATCGCCGTGCCGGCACCGCCGACGACCGCGATGAAGGTGATCATCGCCAGACCTGCCACGCGCCGCCAGTACTGTGCTGGGGCGTCGGCGATCATCGAAGCAGCGATCATCGACGTGGGTGTGCGGGCGATCCGGTGACTGAGCCATCCGTGGATGCGCATGACGAGGACGCCGATGACATTGATGAGCAGGAGGGCGATGCCGATCGTGATGATGCTGGCAACGACGAAGACCATCGTCGGCTGGTTGCGGTTAAGGGAGAAGACGAGTGCACCGATCATTCCGACCACGAGGACGATCACGGTGATGATGCGGGCCACGGGGAATTTCCTGGCCAAGGACCGGGTGCGCACGCCCAGTGGTGACACAGTGATCTTGCGCAGGCCGAGCAGTGCCGCGAGAAGGCAGACCAAAAGCAGTCCGATGACAACTGCGGCGAGCAGCCACAGGGGCATCATCAGCGCAGAATATCCGAGCGCTTGGCCGTTGAAGACAAGGAAGCTGAGCGGGAAGGCCAGCATGAAGTAGCCGGCGATCCCTGCAATGATCCCTGCCGAGGCGGGAACGAATGGTTCGGCGACTGCAAGGAGCCGGACAGTGCCGGGCTTCGCGCCCAGCAGGGACAGCGTGGACAGCCGTTCGTCCTGGCGGCGGGCACTCAGCTTCGCCGAGGCGACCCCCAAGCTGATCGCGGGAACGATGAGGAAGACCGTGGCCAGGATGGCAAGCATGCGATAGAGGTCGCCCACCTCGGCGTATCCGGAGACCTCGGGACGGTCGTTGAACGCCCAGGCTCCGCCGGCGACGGTGAGGAAGAGGGTCGAGCAGGCGAAGAAGGCGATGGCGACGAGCTTCGAAGTCGTGGATGTGAAGGACTGTTTGGTCAGGACTATGGGAAGGATATTCATGGTCGGCATCACCGGTTGTTCTCAACGTACTGGTGGTTCTGCACAGGCTGGTTCGCAGAATCGGAGACGATTCGGCCGTCGGCGAGGCGGACGATGCGAGAGCACCGGGCGGCCACTGACTCATCGTGGGTGACCACGACCAAGGTGGATCCGCGGCCGGTCGTCGAGGCGAGAAGTTCGGAGAGCACCTCGGTGGAGGTGGAGGAGTCAAGGGCACCGGTGGGTTCGTCGGCGAAGGTGACCACGGGCTGGGTGACCTGAGCGCGGGCGATGGCCACGCGCTGTGCCTGACCGCCGGAGAGCTGTCCGATGCGTTTGTTCAGGTGTTCGGCCAGTCCCAGGCGCTGCAGCCATGCGCGGGCATGCTCGGTCGCATCGGAGCGTTTCATCCCCGAGAGCATGGCGGCGAGCGCAACATTGTCCAAGGCGGTGAGCTCGGGCAGGAGCAGGCCCTGTTGGAACACGAAGCCGAAGACCTCGCGGCGCAGTGCGGTGCGGCCCTTCTCCTTCAGCGAGGTGATCTCTGCGGCGGCGCTGCGGTCGGTGGGCAGGAGGCGAATGTTGCCCTCGTCTGGTCGGATGATGCCTGCCAGGCAGTGCAGGAGGGTCGTCTTGCCGGAACCGGAGGGTCCCATAATGGCCAGGGATTCGCCGAGGCCGATGCCCAGATCGACTCCGGCGAGTGCGTAGGTCTGGTTGTAGTGCTTGGTCACGTTCGAGGCGGCGATGATCGCGGGAAGCTGTGTGTTTGTCATGTCTCCATGTTTTCGCAAACGGACTTGTGCCACTATGAAGACGACCCACCACCTCGGCGAGGAAAACCCGACTCTTGGAATAGGGGTTACAGATCCGGCGAATCACCTGGTGATTGGCTTGGGATCAGACTTGCCGATAGACCAATCGGCGATCAGCCGCCTATTGTGAATGCGTAGCGGTTGCCCGACGGTTCCGCTGCACTTGAGCCACTCTGCGTGAACCACTCTGGGTGAACTCACGACGAGGACCAACCAAGACACGTCTACAACGGAGGAGTCATCATGAAGGCACAGTGGATCAGCATTCTCGTCGACGACCAGGCTCGGGCCCTGAAGTTCTACACGGACAGGCTCGGCTTCATTCCGAAGGTCGATGTGCCGGTCGGAGACGACTTCCGCTGGCTCACCGTGGTCTCACCCGAGGCTCCAGACGGAGTCGAGATCGTCCTGGAGCCGAAGGGCCACCCCGCCGCGAACGACTTCACCTCTGCGCTGAAGGCCGACGGAATCCCTCTCAACCAGTTCGCCGTTGAGGATGTCCAGGCCGAATATGATCGCCTGTCAAAGCTCGGTGTCACGTTCACGCAGGAGCCGACGACGATGGGACCAGTCACCACCGCCGTCCTCGACGACACAGTGGGCAACCTCATTCAGCTCATTCATCAGGAAGAGGACACCGAGCCCGACCTGCCTTGAGGCTGAGTCGGCTGCGTCACGGCGGGTCTGCTCACCGAGCAGCGATGCTGCTCATTCTGGCGGCTCTACCGCGCATCACCCAGGCAGCAGCACGATGATCGTGTGGATGACGAGACCGACGAGGGCGCCGATGACTGTGCCGTTGATGCGGATGTACTGCAGATCCCGGCCGACGTAGAGCTCGATCCTCTCGGCGGCTTCCTTCGCATCCCATCGTTCGATCGTGTCGGAGATGACGCTGGCGATCTCGGGGCCGAAGCTCTCTGCCAGGTCACCGGCCGTCGTGGCGATCCGGTCATCGATCTTGGCGGAGAATTCCGAATCTTCCTGCAGCCTGCCGGCGAATTCTCCGATGAGTTCGGAGATGCGTCCGCGCACCTCGCCGTTGGGGTCGATGATGGCCTGGCGCAGGAGCTGCTTGAGCGAAGTCCAGATCTCAAGCACGGAGTCGACGACCCCGGATTGGCTGAGCAGATCGTTGATGATGACCTCGGCCTTCTCCGACAGTGGAGTGTCAGAGTTCAGGTCGTCGGAGAGGTCGACGAGCCAGGCGTCGAGGGCCTGTCGTGCCTTGTGGTATTCGTTGTCGCGGACGTCGGCGACCCAGCCGAGCACCTCTCGCTGCAGTCGGTTGGAGAGCTGCTCGTTGACGAAGTCGGGAACCCAGGACGGGGCCCGGTTGTGGACGATCCCATCGATGACCTGCGGGTTGTCACCCAACCAGGAGTACGCCTCGGCGACGATGAGGTCGACAAGCTTGTGGTGCGCCCCGTCGAGGACGATCTGACGCAGCAGCTGCGCCAGCACCGGAGTCTTACGGGTCGCGACCAGGCGCGGAATGATGACATTCTTCGTCAGGGCCACGACGGAATCGTCGTCGATGCGGGCCAGCACATATTCGAGCCCACCGGCGGCACGGTCGACGACGAGGTCCCGGTTGGCAGACTTGCTCAGCCACTCACCGGCACGGTGGGAGACCTGAGCGGACCGGATCTTCGTCGACACCGCCTCGGCGTGGAGGAAGTTCGCGGCGACGAACGCGGACAGGCTCGCGCCCAGGGTGTCCTTCTTGCGGGGAATGATCGCGGTGTGCGGAATCGGCAGCCCGAGTGGATGGCGGAAGAGTGCCGTGACAGCGAACCAGTCGGCGATCGCACCGATCATCGCAGCCTCCGAGGCACGGGAGACGAAGCCCCAAACCCCGGTGTTGTCGGTGAAGATGTGGGTCGAGAGGAAGATAAGGGTGGCGAGGACGAGCAGCGACAGCGCCAGCGTCCGCATCTTGCGCAGACCCCGCGCCCGCTCCTGGTCCTCCGGCGTCAGTTCGCTCGGACCGCCGAAACGCGGCACGGATGGTGCTTTTTCGATCGACATCGTTCCCCCTTCTTCGCCTGCCATCGACTTTAGCGAAGTAGCGGCCCGTCATGGGCATCGGCAGGCTGTGCCGAGCCTGGGAACCTGCGTCGTGGAGTCTGCGCCCTGTCGCCGATTGCCGCATCGTGCTTGGATGGGAAGAGGCACCATTCGACGACTTCCGGGAGGATGACATGGCAGAGACGTTCAATGTGGGCGACCACGTGGGGTGGAACTCGGAGGCCGGCGAGGTCTCGGGCACGATCACGAAGGTCCACACTTCCGACTTCGAGTACAAAGGCCACAAGCGTCGGGCATCGAAGGACGAGCCGCAGTACGAGATCAAGAGCGATAAGACCGATCACATCGCCGCTCACAAGGGCACGGCCCTCCACCGGATCGACAAATAGTGAGCAGCTCGCAGTTCTTCACCATCGGTCACTCGAACCATTCTCTTCAGGAATTCATCGACCTTCTTACCGACAACGCCGCCGAGGTGGTGGTTGACGTCCGCAAGCTGCCCGGATCGAATAAGAATCCCCAGTTCAACGCGGATACTCTCGTCGATGACCTGGCCAAGGTGGGAGTGGACCTGCGTCGGCTCGAGGGACTGACCGGCCGGCGCCCGGTGAATCGTGACATCGACTTCGAGATCAATGGGTGGTGGAAGAATCGCAGCTTCCACAACTATGCCGATCACGCCCTGACCGAGGAGTTCCGGACCGACTTCGATCAGCTCCTCGAGTGGAGCGCGACGAAACGCTGCGTGCTCCTGTGTTCAGAGGCGGTGTGGTGGCGCTGCCACCGGCGCATCATCGCCGACAACCTGCTCGCACACGACCTTCCCGTCACCCACATCATGGGCAAGAACCAGACCACCGCCGCCGAACTCAGCTCGGGAGCCGTCGTCGACAAGGATGGAAGCGTCACCTACCCGGCAACTGCCTCAGACGACTCGTCGGGTGAGTCGGTGGATTCGTAGGTAGCAGAATGTAGGGCGCAGTCGCTCAAATCAACATTCTTCTCCCTGTGAATCGGCGCATTGCACTGAACTGCCTCACCGTCGCTCCGGTGAATGGTCTCAATTGACGAGACCGAGCAGTCTCACCAACATTTCGGGCGTAGTGTGTCGGGGTCTGGTCACCGCTGTCCCGCACGGGAGGGGACCTGCCCAGGTTTCCGCTTCAGGCTGACCGGACGGTTCACCCCCGTAAAGTCAGGAGCAGCCGTGCCAGCACAACCGGCCGAGGCCACCATTTCCGAGATCACCGATCTCATCACCTTCGACACCACGAGCCGGGATTCCAATCTCCCGCTCATCGACCACGTCGTCGACCGTCTCAAGGCCGCAGGCATCGAATCTCAGCGTGTGCCCAACGCCGAGGGCACCAAGGCAAACCTGCTGGCCACGTTGCCCGCCGCCGATGGTTCCACGACCGGCGGAATCGTCCTGTCCGGGCACACCGATGTCGTGCCCGTCGACGGCCAGGATTGGTCGAGCGAGCCCTTCACCTCGCAGATCAGGGACGGCAAGCTCTATGCGCGCGGCAGTGCGGACATGAAGTCCTTCATCGGCGTGATCCTCGCCAAACTCCCCGAGCTCACCGCCGCGAAACTCAAGGAGCCCATCCACCTCGCCTTCTCCTATGACGAAGAGGTCGGCTGCGTAGGTGCGATCGATCTCGTCGACACGATCACCGAGGCGGGCCTGGCCCCACGCGGCTGCATCGTCGGTGAGCCCTCGAGCATGCGGGTCGTGCGCGGACACAAGTCGATGAACGTCTTCCGTGTCGACTTCCACGGCGTCGCGGCACATTCCTCGCTGACCCCTGAGGGTGTGAACTCGATTGCCTACGCGGCCGAGTTCGTCACCTTCGTCCATGCGGTCGCCGCCGAGTTCCGCACCGAGGGTCCCTTCGATGAGAACTATGTCGTGCCCTTCACCACGGTGACGGCGAATACGATCAGCGGCGGCATCGCCGTCAACACGATCCCCGCCGAGGCGAGCGTGCAGTTCGAGTTCCGTTCCCTGGGATCTGTGGATCGTGAGGCGCTCGTCGAGCGATTCCGCGCCGAGGCGGCTCGCCTTGAGCGCATGATGCGCGCGGAGAACGACAGCGCCCGCGTCGAGTTCACCGTTGAGGCTGCCGCTCCCGGCTGTGAGACTCCTGCCGACGCCGACATCGTCTCCCAGGCCGGCCAGTGGGGCGGAGTGGTCAGTGATGACAAGGTCACCTACGGCACCGAGGCGGGACTGTTCTCGAATGCGGGCATCCCCACTGTTGTCTGCGGCCCCGGGGACATCGCGCAGGCACACGCTCCCGATGAGTTCATCGAGCTCGAACAGATCGCCGCCTGCGAAGCGTTCATCGGCAACCTCATCACCGACCTCAGCGCAGGCACCAAGCACAGCACGGAAGGAGAGTGAGCACCATGAGTTCCTCCACCGCGAATCCGCAGCAAGAGCCCGTGCTCGAGGCGACTCCGGAGCGTCTCCTGGCCGCCCGCAAGGCCGTCATCTCGAGTTCGATCGGTGCCGCCCTCGAATGGTTCGACATCATCGTCTTCGCGTCGTTCGCCGTTGTGATCTCGGAGATCTTCTACCCTGAGGGCGATCCGGTCTTCTCCCTCATCCTCACCTTCGCCACCTTTGCCATCTCCTACCTGGTTCGCCCCATCGGCGGCCTGGTCCTGGGCCGGTTCGCCGATCGACGTGGCCGCAAACCGGCGCTGACTCTGACCCTGTTCCTCATGATGCTGGGCACGCTGCTCATGGCGATTGCCCCGACCTATTCGCAGATCGGGGTCTGGGGAGCGCTCATCATCCTGGCCTCCAGGCTCCTGCAGGGGTTCTCTGCCGGCGGCGAGTTCGGCACGGCGACGACCTTCCTGGTGGAGACCGCTCCGCACCGGAAGATGTACTACGCCTCCTGGCAGATCGCGAGCCAGGGAGCATCGATGGCCTTGGCCTCGGCCTTCGGCTTCGCCCTCAACACGTATCTCTCCGAAGAGGCACTCCACTCCTGGGGCT
The DNA here is from genome assembly GCF_040256645.1 of Brevibacterium sp. CBA3109. Classification (NCBI taxonomy): domain Bacteria; kingdom Bacillati; phylum Actinomycetota; class Actinomycetes; order Micrococcales; family Brevibacteriaceae; genus Brevibacterium; species Brevibacterium koreense. The sequence goes on from NZ_CP158281.1 coordinate 3,604,832, forward strand.
GGAGGGTGCCGTTCCTCATCGGTCTCCTCGTCGGACCTGTCGGACTCTACATCCGCTCCAAACTCGACGAAACCGAGGAGTTCACGTCGAGGCCTCCGGCGAAGTCGCCCCTGCGCACGCTCTTCGCCAACCACTGGGGTCGCATCCTGGCCGCCTCCGCGTCGGTCGGCGTCGCCACGATCTCCGTGTACATGATCCTCTTCATGCCCACCTTCGCCATGTCCAACCTGGGCATCTCACCGACGGCGGCCTACCTCGGCGGTATTTTGGCAGGTCTCATCTGCCTGATCGGATCACCGCTGGTGGGCCGCCTTGCCGATCGGGTCGGTCCCGCGCGGATCATGACCTATGCCGCGATCGCGGCCCTGGTGCTCGCGTGGCCGCTGTTCCAGCTCATCGTCACCCAACGCAGCGTGCCCGCGTTCATCTTCGTCATCGCCGTGCTCGGCGTGATCATGGCGTTCTACTTCGCGCCGCTGCCGGGCATGCTCTCTGTGCTCTTCCCGGCAGAAATCAGAGGCACCGGACTGTCCACGGCCTACAACATCGGTGTGACGCTCCTCGGTGGCATCGCTCCGCTGGTGCTCACGTGGCTGCTCGACATCACCGGTTCGCTGAACTCGCCGAGCGTGTACTACATGGGAGTCGCCGTGCTCTCCCTCATCGGTCTGTTCTTCGTCCGCAGACACTACGGCCAGCGCTGAGGTCGTTGGCGGGGCGCGACTGACTGCGGCGGCCGGACGCGTAGGTCGCCAGCACGCCCGGCCGGCCTCGCGCCCTGCCGCCGGCGCGCCTGCCTTGGTATCCTGGCGCCATGTACTGGCCACTGACGCCCCGGGAACATGAGGTCGCGCTGACGATGATCCGTCACGCCCATCCCTCACCCGATGATCAGAACCGCGCCACGTTCACCGATCCGCAGCGAGAGGCCTGGGATCAACCCGCCCCAATCACACCGCAGCAGCGTGTGACCTGGGAGTCCAACCTCGCCGAGGTGGTCGTGACGAACCCCTGCGAGTGCGGTTCCTGCCCGTCGATCGGCATGCGACCGGTAACTCGTGTCGACGACAAGAGCAGAGACGACACTGGTGGACAGGGAGACTTCGCGAACCGAGTCATCCTCGACGCCACGGTCGACGGGTGCATGCTGCTGCTGTTCATCGACGACGACAGCCCCAGCTATCTCGAACTAGCTCCCACAGATGATGAGGTCTTCACGGAGTTCCCGCCACCCGAACGCATCCTGTTCTGAAGCCCCGACGACCGCACCGTCGTCGAGCGCCGCGCGAGCGCCACGCCACTCGCGCCCCCAATTCACCGAGAGCATACAAAAACGTCGAGGGGACACTCTGTAAAGTGTCCCCTCGACGTTCAGCTCTGCTTTCGACTACGAGTCCGGCTGACCGATGGTCGGCCAGGCTCGTTGCGGAAGCATCAGGCCTTGCCGACGACCTCGAACTTGGCGTTCGCGGTGATCTCGTCGTTGACGCGCACGGTAGCGGTGTAGCTGCCGGAGGTCTTGACGTGAGCAGGCAGTGCGACCTGGCGACGATCGAAATCGTGTCCGGTTGCGGCGTGCACCGCTTCGGCCACAAGCGCAGGGGTCACGGCGCCGAAGAGGCGGCCGTTCTTACCCGACTTGAGCTCGATGCGAGCGCTGGAGGATTCCAGCTGAGCCTTGACCTTGACTGCTTCATCGTGGTCGGCGATCTGCTTGGCCTGACGGGCCTTGCGGAGAGCATTGACATGCTTCTCTGCGCCGGCAGACCATGCGGATGCCCAGCCACGGGGCAGGAGAAGGTTACGTGCGTATCCGGCGCGAACCTCGACGATATCGCCGGCGGCTCCCAGACCATCAACTTCCTGGTTCAGAATAACTTTGCGATTAGGCATGTTCTCTCCCTCCGATCAGCGAGCAGTGCTCGAGTAGGGCAGAAGTGCCATCTCGCGGGCGTTCTTGACGGCCTTTGCGATGATGCGCTGTTCCTGCACGGTCACGCCGGTGACGCGACGAGCACGGATCTTGCCGCGGTCGGAAATGAACTTACGGAGCGTAGCGGTGTCCTTGTAGTGGATCTTCGCCGCTTCGCCCTTCTTGAGCGGATTAGCCTTCTTCTTGATAGGCTTCCGGATCTCTGGCTTGGCCATGAGTATCTCCTGATTTACGAAATGTCTTGAACGTGTTTAGAACGGTGGTTCATCGGCGCCCGGGTTGCCCCAACCGCCGTTTCCGCCCTGTGGACTCGATGATGCCCACGGGTCGTTTGCCGGTGCGTTGTTCCCCTGGCTGTAACCGCCCTGGCGCTGACCACCCTGCTGCGAGCCACCCTGTTGTGGGTTGGACTGCTGCGGGTTGTTGCCCCAGCCCGAGGACTGCTGCTGACCGAAGCCACCCTGCTGGGGGCCCCCGCCCTGCTGCTGTCCACCGGAGTTACCGCCGCCGGAGAATCCGCCTCCGCTGCGTTCGTTCTTCGTCACCTGAGCGGTGGCGCGTCGCAGGCTGGGGCCGACTTCGTCGACGTCCAGTTCCATGACGGTGCGCTTTTCGCCCTCTTTGGTTTCGAAGGACCGCGACTTGAGGCGGCCCTGAACGACGACCCGAGTACCGCGTTGCAAGGATTCGGCTACGTTTTCGCCCATCTCACGCCACACCGAGCAGCGAAGGAACAGGGTTTCCCCGTCCTTGAACTCGTTGGACTGACGGTCGAACATACGCGGCGTCGAAGCCACGGTGAAGTTTGCGACCGCAGCACCGTTAGGTGTGAAGCGCAGTTCGGGATCACTTGTCAGGTTCCCGACAACCGTGATGACTGTTTCGCCTGCCATTGACTGCTCCTTGAAACGAGGTGCTTGACGCTATTACTTGGCGTCTGGGCGGAGGATCTTGGTACGCAGGACGGACTCGTTGAGTCCGAGCTGGCGATCGAGTTCCTTGGTCGTTGCAGGCTCTGCGTGGAAATCAACCACGACGTAGAAGCCTTCGGACTTCTTCTGGATGTCGTAGGCAAAGCGCCTGCGTCCCCAGATGTCCACGTTGTCGACGGTTCCGTTTTCAGCCGGGACAACCTTCATCAGCTTGTCCACGGTGTCAGCCAACGTCCGCTCTTCGGTTTCGTTGTCAAGAATGAGCATGAGCTCGTAATGACGCATCTGTCACCCACCTCCTCTGGTCTTTACGGCCATGGTCGTTCCATGGCAGGAGGGCATATGCATGTCTGCTCCGTCCTCCACGATTGTTGTGAAATGGGAACAGACCTACACAGTCTAGTGGACGCCCACCGGTGGTGTCATGTCGGATTCCCGTGCCCTTGGACACGGACCGTGGGATGGTCGTCTTCGGCACGCCGAGGCGGTTCCGTCCTGAGCAGTCGACCGCGAATCCGTCGCCGGTACAGATTCTCCCCCGCGCAGATGACGACGGCGACGAGAGCGAGCAGTCGCAGGAGGGTCAGGAGAGCGACGAAGGTCGGTTCGAGGCCCTTGTCCGATTCAATCTCGGCAACGTCGCCGAGGTGGATGGCAATGGCGAAGGCCGTCTCAGCCAGTGCCCAGACGATGAGCACCCACCAGCGACGGACGGTGAGTGCGAGGAATGGCAGGATCCACAGGCTGTCCCAGGGCATCATTCCGGGGGCCAGCAGCAGGCAGCCACCGATGAGGAGACAGGCGGCAACGGCTGGGTCGAGTCCTGTTCTGCGCACCATGTACAGCGAGACGGCGACCGCGGCGATGACACCCGCGCTGCCGATGATCCACACCGGTGCCCACACCTCGGCGGTTCCGAGGCGCGCCATGACCAGGATCGAGGCGAACGATCCGCCGTCGACGGCGTCACTCATCCAGTGCATGATTCGTTCGATGGCGCTGCCGTCGAGGACGAGGATGATCGCGGAGGTGATCGTGGCAGCCGCAAGCATCATTCGCGGATCCCTGGGGCTCAGTCTCCCGGCCGGGCGCGGTCCAGCGAGGCTGAGTGCGAGCAGAACCAGCAGGGCCAGCGGGTTGATGAATGCGGCTATTGCGAGAAGGACCCCGGACAGCCACGGGCGGGGAGTCACCGGCGAGGATCCGACGAAGATGGCCATCGCCCAGACGCTCAGGGCCAATGCCACCGGGCCCAAGGTCGAACCCACGGTGAAGAGGATGACCGGCGAAGCGAAGGCTGTGACCAGCCAGGCCCGCTGCCTGGCGAGAACCAGCAGTGCGACGCCGAGGGCGGCGAAGGCGATCACATTGACGAGGAGGACGATCGCCATGAAGACGGACACATCGTCGGTCATGAGTTTCAGCAGCTGCACGAAGCGCGCGTCGATTGGTGACAGTCCCGCCATCCCACCGGTCGAACGCCCCAAAGCCTCTTCAGGATTGGTCTGCCCGAGAAATGCTGTGGACAGAGGCCCGGCACACATCCTCGCCGAGGCGGATGGCTGTTCGTAGCCCGAGCTCAAGCAGGGGCCCTGCAAGGCGAGTGCGAGGAACGTCGTCACACCGAGGATTCCAGCGAAGATATAGGCCTGGCCTCGCCGGAACTGCGCCCCCGCGGACGCGAGGTGAATGCCATCCGGACCGCCGAGCAGAGGCTCGGCGATCCGGGTGCTGGACTGAGATGGCATGACTAGAGGTTACCGGTTCGACAACGCTCGAAAGAGTTGCCGCGGGTCAGTCTTTATTCCCTTTGCCACCATCGCCTTTGTCTTTACCGCCGCCAGTGTCGCCACTGCCACTAGTGTCTCCGCTACCGCCAGTGTCGCCACTGCCGCTAGTGTCTCCGCTACCGCCAGTGTCGACACCGCCACCGGTATCGCCACCGCCGCCAGTGTCTCCTTTGTCTCCACCCTTCGGCCCACCATCGGGGTCCTTAGACGAGCCGCCATCTTCGCGACCGTCCTTGGAATCCTTGGAATCCCTGGAATCCTTGGAATCCTTGGAATCCTTGGCGCTGTCCTTCGAGTCGCCCTTGGCATCCTTCGACCCGTCGGCGTCCTTCTCCTTGTCCTTATCCTTGCCTTTGTCCTCGTCGTCCTTCGGCTTCTCGCTCGGAGTGTCGATCGGAGCCTTGGTCTTTGTGTCCCCGCCGTCGCCGCCATTGTCGCTGCCGTTCTCGCTGGGCGCCTTCGGCTGAGGTGGTGGCGCAGGAGCGTTGGTGTTCTTAGGCTTCGGTTTATCGGGCAGTTCTCCGCGCTCAGGGAACTGCACGACTTTTTCGCCTTCAAGAGCATCCTTCATGTATTCCGTCCATACCTGGATCGGGAAGGATCCACCGGTGACCTGGCCGCGTCCACCGTAGGCACCGATCGAAACAGATTTGCCATCAACCTCACGGTAGAGGACCACCGAGGTCGCCAGTTGCGGAGTGTAGCCAGAGAACCATGCAGCCTTGTTGTTGGTGGTCGTACCCGTCTTACCGGCGGCTGGACGACCCAAATTCTGGGCGTAGCTGCCCGAACCACCATTGACGACCTGGCTGAGAGCATAGGATGTCTCAGCTGCAACCGCTTTGTCGAAGACGCGCTTGCCCTTCGTCTCCGACTTGTAAATCTCCTTGTCGTCCTCACCCTGCTTGACCGTCTTGATCGCATGAGCGTCATGTTTGACGCCGTTGGACGCGAAGGTCGAGTAGGCATTCGCCATGTCGATGACCTTGACGCTGGCCGTACCCAGCACGTTGCCGGGGTTCGGATCAAGACCAATCGTGCAGTTGCGGGTGTCGCCCTCTTTTAACTGCTCGGGAGTGCAGTTCCCGCTCAAGCCGGCTCTCTGCGCAACATCCACCGTCTTTTCAGGTCCGACCTGAACATTGAGCGCCTGGTACGCCGTGTTAATCGACGACTGAGTTGCCTTGAGCAGCGTCACCGGACCATAGCTGGCGTTGGCGAAGTTGTGGACAGTGAAGGGATCGTAGTTAGGGTAGTTGAACGTCGTGGTGCTGCCCGGATATCTATCGGTCAAACGCACACCATTTTCCAAGCCAGCCACCAGTGCGAAGGGTTTGAAGGTCGAGCCGGCCTGGGCATGTCCCTGGGTCGAGACGTTGAACGCCTGGTCAAGATAGTTCTTGCCACCATAGAAGGCCTCGATCCCGCCGGACTTCGGATCGATCGAGACCAAGCCTGCCTGCAGGCCCTCGGGCTGATCAGGCGGCAGATTCTTGACGGCCTTCTCGGCTTCCTTCATCCGGTCTTTGTCGAATGTGGTGGTGATGTTGTAGCCACCGCGGTCCAGCTGAGCTTCATCGATGTCGAGTTTCCGCAGGGCCTCACGACGAACGTATTCCCACATGTAGCCTGTCTGGCCCTTGAGAGATTCTTCCTTGCTCGCCTTCTTCACTTCGGGCATCTTGACCTTAGCGGCCTGCTCTTCGGTGATGAAGCCTTCGTCGGTCATCGACTTCACAACGTAGTCGAACCGGGCTTGATAGGCCTCAGGACTATCTGCCGGATCGGCTGCTCCAGGACGCTGGATCATCGCTGCCAGGAGTGCGGACTCACTGACGTCGAGGTCCTTCGCCGGCTTGTCGAAGTAGTTCTGACTGGCGACCTCAATGCCGTAAGACCGGCGACCCAGGTAGATCGTGTTCAGGTAGTTGGCAAGGATCTCGTCCTTGCTCTGCTGCTGGTCGATCTTGAGCGAGATGAACATTTCCTTGACCTTGCGATCCAGAGAGTGCTCATTGGTGAGGTAGAAGTTCTTCACATACTGCTGGGTGATCGTCGAACCGCCGCCGGCATACTTGTTAGTGGCTACACCGACGACTGCACGGGAGAGTCCCTTGATGGAGATTCCGCGGTTCTCGTAGAACGAGGTGTCCTCGGCAGCTATGGCTGCCTCCTGCATCGGCTCGGAGATCTCATCGATCGGCACCGACTTGCGATCTTGGACCTTGTACTGGCCGATGGGTGTCTTGCCGTCGTTGTAGTAGATGGTCGATGTCTGACCCGTGGCCTCGATGTTGGGCTCAGGGACGTCAGTGACGGCATAGCCGATGGAGAACAACACGCACAGGGCGATGATGATGCTGAGTCCGCCCACGACGAGCAACCGGACGCTCGGCAGAAAACGCGTCCATCCGCTCACACCTGTGCGCGGATAGTTGAGAATGTTCTTTGTCTTCTTGCCTCTGGTTTTGGCTTGTTCTTGTCCCTTAGCCACCCAAGGTCCTCCAGGTCAGTTTGCCTGCCGCATTGCGTGGCGACGAGGTTCGATAAGGTCACACTTGAGCTTCAGTGTGGCACGCATTCTTTGGAACACAGTGAAAATACCTTGAATCCAGCGCCCACTGATCCCGCTTGTTACCTATCGGCACATATGAGTAGTGTCATATATCCGCTCTCACCAGGGATTTTACCGACGGTCCTGGTTTTCATCCACATCCAGTGCGGAATTGCTCACATTTAGCTACTTTTTCAACTATCAGCCGCCTGTCGGCCCGCCGTGGGGACTCTCGTATGCAGTATCCGACGGAGGAAAGGGCAGCCCAGCCCGATTCACTCTGGCTCAACGCTGAGTCAGGTTATTCGCGTCAATGCAAGAGCGAAAAACCGACTCAGCGTTGGCCGAGAGCGATCACCCCTTGAGGTCGAAGTCGGTGTCTGCGTACTCTTTGCCCTCGACTACCGGCTCCCCGCTGAACGGGTGCAGCTGGTCCTCACGGGCGCGAAGTTCAACACGGCGGATCTTGCCGGAGATGGTCTTCGGCAACTCCGAGAACTCGAGCCGGCGGATCCGCTTATAAGGGGCCAGATGCTCACGGCAGTAGGCCAGGATCTCCCGGGCAGTATCCGCATTGGCCTCGAAACCGCCCGCCACGACGACATAGGCCTTGGGCACCGCGAGACGGACAGGATCCGGTGAGGGGACCACAGCCGCCTCGGCGACGGCCTCGTGCTCAATGAGCACGCTCTCGAGCTCGAACGGGGACAGCCGGTAGTCGCTGGCCTTGAACACGTCATCGGCTCGTCCGACGTAGGTGATGTACCCGTTCTCGTCGCGTTCGGCCACGTCACCGGTGTGATAGACACCGTCGGCGAAGGCCTCATCGGTCTTCTCCTGATTGGACCAGTAACCGCTGGTCAATCCCAGCGGGCGGGGGTCGAGACGGAGGCAGATCTCGCCCTCGTTGCCCTCTTCGCCGGTTGCAGGATCGATGAGGACCACGTCATAGCCAGGCAGCACCTTGCCCATGGAACCGTATTTGAGCTCCTGATCAGGGGAGTTGCCGACCTGCAGGGTCGTCTCCGTCTGACCGTAGCCGTCACGGATGAGCACATCCCAGTCCTGCTTGACCCGATCGATGACCTCGGGGTTGAGCGGCTCACCGGCGCCGAGGGCGATCTTCGGCGGGTTCTTCAGGTGCTTCAGGTCAGCCTGGATGAGCATGCGCCACACGGTCGGCGGGGCGCAGAAGCTCGTGACTCCGGCCCGGTCCATGGTCTCCATCAGGGCATTCGCGTCGAAGCGCGAATAGTTGTAGAGGAAGACGCAGGATTCGGCGATCCAGGGAGTGAAGATGTTCGACCACGCATGCTTAGCCCAGCCAGGCGAGGCGACATTGAGGTGGACGTCGCCGGGCCTCAGGCCCATCCAGTACATCGTGGACAGGTGACCGACGGGGTAGGACACGTGGGAGTGGGCGACCATCTTCGCCTTCGAGGTCGTGCCCGAGGTGAAGTAAAGGAGGAGCAGGTCATCGGCGCGGGAGGAACCCTGCGGGTCGAAGCTGGTCTCCTCGTCATCGGCGTCGGCGTAGCTGTAGTCCTGCTGGCGCTTGGCGTCGTCACCGACGATGATGCGCACCACCTCGGCGTCGACATCGTCGAACTTCGCAGCGTCGGCGGCACCGGCGATGACGAACTCGGCCTTGCCGCGCTCGACCCGATCACATAAGTCGATGGGACCCAGCTGAGTGGTCGTCGGCAGGAGGACCGCACCGAGTTTGATGCCGGCGAGCATGGTCTCCCACAGCTCGACCTGGTTGTTGAGCATGATCATGACATGGTCGCCGCGCTTCACACCGGACCGGCGGAGGAAGTTGGCGACCTGGTTCGACCGGTGGGAGAGCTGGGCATAGCTCCACTTGCCCTCGGATCCGTCCTGCTCGACGATCCACAGGGCAGGACTGTCGTTGCCTTCGGCGACTTTGTCGAACCAGTCGATGCCGAAGTTGAAGTGATCGAAGCGCGGCCATTCGAAGCCGTCGCCGGCCGCCGCAGCATCGCTGCGCAATGAGATCAGCTTGTCTCTGGCTGCACGGAACTCTTCGGTCACAGTCATTGTGGTCTCCTCACCTCTTCGCCTGCGCCACACCATGTGACGGCAAGCACAAACATACGCGAGTTACGAAGCTATCAGTTGGTGTGAGGATGACAACAGGCGGGGGTGGAGCCTAGGACTGCTCGCCGGACTCAACATCGGCAGGCCCGTTCTCCGCCCACCACTGACGCAGGACCGCTTCGGCGCGCTCAGGCCCCAGCGGTCCGTGCTCCATCCTCTCCTCGAGCAGATGCTTGTAGGCCTTGCCCACCAGCGGTGAGGGTGTGATGTCGAGGATGGCCATGATCTGCCGACCATCGAGGTCAGGACGGATCGCGGCGAGTTCCTCCTGTTCGCTCAGCTTCTCGATCCGGTGCTCCAGATCGTCGTAGGCGAAAGCGAGCCGATCGGCCTTCTTCTTGTTACGGGTGGTCACATCCGCCCGGGTGAGGATGTGCAGGCGTGAGAGCAGCGGTCCGGCGTCGGTGACATAACGTCGCACCGCAGAATCGGTCCACCCGGCATCACCATAGCCATAGAAGCGCAGATGCAGCTCGACCAGGCGACCAACAGCCTTCGTGGTGTCTTTGTCGAAGCGCAGCGCCTTCATCCGCTTCGCGGTCAGCTTCGCACCGACAGCATCGTGGTGATAGAAGGTGACAGCCCCACCAGGCAGGAATCTGCGGGTCGCGGGTTTGCCCACATCGTGCATGAGAGCCGCGAACCGGACGGCGAAATCCGGCACGACAAGATGGTTGGGATCATCAGAGCTCAACCCGGCCTCTCGCTGTTTGGCCGCATACTTCTCTTCGAGCTCCACAGCCTGGCGCAGCACAGTCAGCGAGTGCTGGTAGACGTCCTTGTGACGGTGGTGCTCATCGGTCTCCAGTCGCAGACCCGCGACTTCGGGCAGGACGTGGTCGGCAACATCGGTGCGCACCAGCAGATCGATGCCCGCGGCCGGGTCGATGCCGGTCATCAGCTTGAACAGCTCCACCTGGATGCGTTCGGCCGAGATGATCGCAATCCGATCGGCCATGTCACGCATCGCCGCTTCGACCTCGGCGACGGGATCGAGACCCAGCTGAGCGGTGAAGCGAGCGGCGCGCATCATGCGCAGCGGATCATCGGAGAACGAATCGACGGCCGTTCCCGGGGTCCGGATGACACCCTCGACGAGGTCGGTGAAGCCCTCGAACGGGTCGACGAAGGTCATTGCCGGCAGGCGAATGGCCATCGCACCGATCGTGAAGTCACGTCGGATGAGGTCAGCGTCGAGATCTGTGCCGAATTTCACCGTCGGTTTGCGCGAATCAGGGTCGTAGGCCTCGGCGCGGTAGGTGGTGATCTCGATCTGCACACCGGACTTGATGGCGCCGATGGTCCCGAATTCCCGCCCGATGTCCCAGTGTGTGTCGACCCAGTCGGAGATGAGGGTGAGGATGTCGTCGGGGCGCGCGTCCGTGGTGAAGTCGAGATCGGGCATAGGACGGCCCAGCAGCGCGTCGCGAACGGAGCCGCCGACGAGCGCGAGTTCGAATCCGGCCGCGGCGAAGCGCTTGCCCAAGGGCCCGAGGATGTTCTCGAGCTCATCGAGCTTGTCGTACAGACGGGCGTGCGCGGTCTTCGGATCCACCGAGCTCCTTCGTGTTCTACCGTGGTCGTTCCGATTGGAGACGACTCATCTACAGCCGGGTCCAGCCTACCGGGAGCGCGCCCAACGACACTTCCAAGAATCGCCTACTAAGGTAGGAGAATGACCACACCGATGCCCAAGCCGGGACCACGAGCGTCTCGTCGCACCACGGTAGAGGAGATTTCCGCCGGGGGCATCGTCGTCGACTTCACACATCCGGAACTGACCGTGGCCGTGATCGCCCGGATCAACCGGGCAGGACGGATCGAATGGTGCCTTCCCAAGGGACACCTCGAAGGAACCGAGACCCCCGCTGAGGCGGCTCGACGAGAGGTGGAAGAGGAGACAGGCATCCGCGGGCAGATCGTCTGCCCCCTGGGCTCCGTCGACTACTGGTTCACTGTGACCGGAATCCGGGTTCACAAACTCGTCCACCACTTCCTGCTGCGTGCACGGTCGGGGGCGTTGACCGTGGATAATGATCCTGACCAGGAAGCGATCGACGCCGCGTGGATCCCCTTCAACGATCTGCGCTCCCGGCTCTCCTTCGCCAATGAACGTCGCATCGTTGCCGCCGCCCGCCCGATGGTCGCCCGATTGGAGCAGTGAAACTCATCAGTCGTACGCGTTTCCTCCTCGCCCTGCTGAGCACGGTCCTGCTGCTCGCAGGGTCGGTTTTCGTGTTCCCGCTCATGGGAGTCAGCCCCGCCGCCGGTTCGACCGCTGCCGATGGCACCTCACCGGACGGGAGCACGCCGAGTGAATCCGACGTTTCCATCACCCTCGACGAGGTGACGCCCTGGGTTGATGAGAAGGGCACACTCACAGTGCGCGGCATGATCACGAACTCCACAGATCAGGTGATCTCGAATCCTGATCTGAGTCTGGCGATGTCCACGCAGAAGCTCGATTCCGGACGAAAGATCCAGAGCTGGAAGACCGACCAGTCCCAGAACCGCAGCATCGCCGACCTCGAGAACAACGGTCCCGCCGCCCGCAAAAAGGCCAAGAAAGCCCAGAAGTCGGCACAGGACACAAACGGGAAATCCGACCCGCTGACTGCGGTGGACACCACTTTCGACGATGAGATCGCGGCCGGATCTTCCTCGGAGTTCACGATCTCCGTCCCCGCAGAACAACTCGGGCTTCGGAAGTCCTCCCCGCTCTCGGCCTGGGGTCCGCGCGGTCTGAGCGTGCAGCTCGGCGATGCCACCGGGCGGCTCGCCTCCGAAGTCGGGTTCTCCACCTGGTATCCGAGCCCGAAGTTCGACAAGACCAAGATCAGCATCCTCGCCCCCGTGACGCTTCCGGCTCACACCGCTGACGGCATTATCGACCCCGATGACCTCGACAAGGCGATCGGCAAGGGTGGCTCCCTGACTGCGATCATGAACGTCCTCGACACTCCCGGTGTGGGCATCGCGCTGGACCCCCGGATCATCGCCTCCTTCGAATCTGCTGTAGCCGAACCATCTGGAGACGATGACGCATCAGAACCTGAGAAGAGTGGAGAACCCTCCCCACAGGACACAGAAACGACGGCCAAGGGATCCGATGCCCCCGACATCGATCCCGGCGCGAACTCCAATGACCAGGGCGGCGCCGATGGACTCAGCGCCGACGAAGCTAAGGCCCAGAAAGAGCAGCGCAAGCGCCTCGACACCTGGTATCACGACTTCCTCGACAAGGCGGAGACACACACCGTCATCGCCCTGCCCTATGGCGACCCCGACCAGGCGTCGCTGCTGAATAGCGACCTGAAGAGCCTGGGCACGTTCGCACAGAAGCAGAGGAATATCGTCAAGAAGGTCCTGCCGAAGGCCAAGACCGACATCGCCTGGCCCATCGCCGGCTCTGCGCAGCGCGATCAACTCGATGACTTCGCCGAGGCTGGTGACCAGACCGTGATCCTCAGCAATACCCAGCAACCGTCGCTGGCAGGGATCCACGACAACGCCCATTCGAAGACCCGCATCACGGCGGATGCACAGTCATCGATCGACACCCTGATCACCGATTCGGCTCTCGCGCAGCAGAGCGCGAATATCATCGGTTCCGATCATCCGGCCTCCGGCATCTCAGAATTGGTCGCGACAACTGCCGCGATCCAAGCGGAGACCCCCTACCGGACACGACACCTGCTGCTGCCCATGCCACGCACGGCAGCCTCGGCGGACTGGGAGAATACGGTCAAGGCCGTCGCGGATGCCCCCTGGGTCGATCCATCCGGTATCGATGATCTCCTCGACACCGACGCCGTGCCCCGTGGGCTGCTGCAATCAGGAGCGGACCCGAAGAGCATCGGAGTGAAGGCCATGCAGAGCCTCGCACAGACCCGGGCGACGCAGAAGAAGTTCAACAGCGTGTTCTCTGACACGGCGAGTGCGAATACGCGGCTGGATCGGGAGCTGCTCAGCTGCACCTCGGTCGCGTGGACCCTGGGCGGCAATGCGAAACACTGCGCCGATGGTGCCCGGGCTTCGAGTGAGAAGGTGAGGAACAGCCTCTACCTCGAGAAGGGATCCTCGGTGCTGCTGGTCACCGGTGAGAAGACGACCATCCCTGTGACGATAGTCAACGATTCACTCGCTGAGGCGACCATGAGCATCCGGATGAAGCCAAAGACCCCCCAGTTGCGGGCCGAGTCCACCGAGACCGTCGTCGTGCCCGCCCAGGAGACCATGCGCGTCGACGTTCCCGTCGAAGGCCTGGCCAACGCCGACGTGCCGACGACCATCGAGATGGTGGCCACCGATGACGTCGTCCTGCCGAAGAACGAAACACTGCTTGTCAGGGTTCGGGCCGACTGGGAGAACATCGGCACGGCCGTAGTCGGATTGGCACTGGCCGCCGTGTTCGTGATCGGCTTGATCAAAACGATCTCCCGCGGACGCAGGAAGATCCCCGAACAGCAGCTGGCCGATGCGATGGCCCGTGCGAAGAACGACGAATCGGAAACGAGGTAGGACTTGTCCAAGCTTTCATCATTGGCCAAATCCTCGGCCATCATGACCGCCGGAACCCTGACCTCGCGCATATTGGGCTTGGTCAAAGCTTCGCTGCTGGCTACCGCGCTCGGAATAACAGCCGTTCAGGCCGACGCCTTCGACGTCGCCAACAAGGTGCCCAACACCCTGTATATGCTCCTGGCCGGCGGTGTCGTCAACGCCGTTCTCGTCCCACAGCTTGTGCGGGCCTCGAAGAGGAAGGACGGGGGCCAGGACTACACGAACCGCCTGCTGACCCTGTCTTTCATGATCCTCGCGGCAGTGAGCATCATTGCGACAGCGGCCGCCCCGTTCCTTGTGTGGCTCTACTCTTCGGGGTGGGGTCCGGATCAGATGGCATTGGCCACCGCATTCGCCTTCTGGTGCCTGCCTCAGCTGTTCTTCTACGGCCTCTACACACTCCTGGGACAGGTGCTCAATTCCAAATCCTCCTTCGGCCCGTATATGTGGGCACCGGTGCTCAACAATGTCGTCGCCATCGTGGGGCTCCTCGTCTTCATCATCGTCTTCGGAACGGACAGTGCTTCCCCTCATGGGCTGAGCACCTGGACTCCATTCAAGATCGCTCTCATGGGCGGCTCGGCCACTCTGGGTGTCGCCGCCCAGGCACTCATCCTGATCTGGCCCCTGAAGCGCATCGGCTTCAAATACCGGCCGACCTTCGGCTTCCGCGGAGTCGGCCTGGCCACCGCCGGCAAGGTGGCGTTCTGGACCTTCGCCGCCATGCTCATCGGCCAGATCGGCTTCCTCATCATCTCCCGGGTTGCCGCCGAGGCGTCGGTGCCGGGTGCGGGCAACGCCTCAAACGCCGCTTACACCAACGCCTATCTCGTGTTCATGCTGCCGCACTCACTCATCGCGGTGTCGCTGGCCACGGCACTCTTCACCTCGCTGAGCAGGGACGCCGCCAACAATGACACGAAGGCGGTCGTCGACGACTTCTCCATGGGCGTGCGCATGGTCGGCCTGGTCAATTCCTTTGCCGTGGCCGCGCTCATCGTGCTTGCATCCCCGGTCGCTATGATCATCGCCGGCAGCGGTCGTGACCAAGCCATGGCTGTGGGACTCGTGATCATCACCATGGTGTTCGGTCTCATTCCCTTCAGCGCCAACTACCTGGCACAGAGGGTCTTCTACGCCTATGAGGACGCGAAGACTCCGTTCCTCATCCAACTCCCACAGGTGATCTTCCAATCCCTGGCAGTGCTGTCGGCCTCGATCTTCCCTAAATCGGTGACGGTGGCCATCATCGGCCTGACGATGAGCCTGGGATACCTCTTCGCAATGATCCTGTCGTTCTCGCTCTTGTCGAAGCGCCTGGGCGGGATTGACCTCCGCACAATCCTGACCGCTCATATGAAGTTCTTGGTAGCAGCGTTGTTTGCCGGAATGGCGGGTTATGGACTTCTCTTCTTCTTCCCGGACTTCGCCCTGGCTGGTCGCTGGCAGGCGTTCGTCTCCGCCGCCGGCGTCGGCACGCTCATGCTCGTTGTCTTCCTGGGAGCATGTTTTTTGCTGAAAGTCAGAGAGTTGCATTCGATTATTGGCGTCGTTGCTGGAAAACTAAGAAAATAGCCTGCGTATTGAAGCCCCTCTGGAGGTGGTCACCCTGATCGATATCGAATCCGGCATGATTGTTGCCGGTCGTTACGTCGTATCAACGGTCGACCGTCGGTGGCTCGAAGACAATCCGCAGGCTGGTGCCGTGTGCACGGCCCTCGACGCCATTCTCGATGAACCCGTACTCATCCACGTCGCCGATGCCGATGGTTCCACGGATGTGCTCGAAGCAGCGCGACGGGTCTCCATCCTCGGCGATCATCGTATTGCCCCGACTTTGGATGTCGGTCATTCGAACGGACTCGACTACGTCGTGTCCAAACGCATTGCCGTCACGTCACTGGACAAGATCCTGCCCAAGTCACCGCTGCCCATCGATGCCGCCCGCGCGCTCATCGGCGAGATCGGAACTGTTCTCGTCACAGCTGCCCGACGCGGCCTGTTCCACATGTTCCTGCGTCCGAACACGGTGGGGATCACGACCAAGGGCTCTGTCCTGGTCTCCGGCATCGGCATCGATGCCGCTCTGGCCCTGGGCACAGGAGTGATCCAGCCCGAGGACTACACACCGACGCAGGCATCTCGAGCGGATGCTCTGGGCCTCATCAGGCTGTTCTATGCCGCGATCACCGGCTATTGGCCCGCTGCAGAGGCATTCAACGGGATACCGGCAGCAGGTCGTGAGAATTCCCGCATCGCGAGGGCCAAGTCCCTCAACCCTGAGATCTCCAATGAACTCGATGACTTCGTCAGCGGCATCCTCACCGGATCCGATCCGGGCCCGGGTTCCGTGGCCGAGGTGCTGGGCTACCTGGACGAGTGGGATGCGGAGCTGCTGCGTTACGTCAACCGTGCTCCGGTCCCCGACAACGACAGTGTATTCAACCAGTCGCCGCGCAGCTTCGACGAGGCGACGAGCCTGCCCACGCCACGATCGACGTCGCTGGGTTCGTCCACTGCGAACACAGCCAGCGATGACCAGGTCAAGGCAGCTCTGGTTCGCATCGGCATCACCCGTCCGGGAACTCGCGGACTGGCTGTGGGAGTCGTCGGCAAGACGACGGGACAGTATGCGGACCGTATGCAGATGCGTGAGGCCTCGAGCTTCCCGATCGGCAAAGATCAGCTGGACAATGCCGCCCAGGACTGGGAGGAGTGGGAGCCTGAACAGACCTATTCGCAGTACTCCGCATACGCCGACCATGAGTACGACGAGAATCTGACGTCTCCGATCATGAATCGTGACGCACTGGACTCGGATCCCGACACCCAGGCTATCGACATCGTTTCCGAGGACAGCGTTGACGAGACCGAGGACGACAATGACACCCGCGTCATCATGGATGATGAGGACGACGGGTCGTGGTTCCTCGGTGGAATGTTCGAGACCAATGAGCAGCAGCGCGAGCATCAGCTGCGCGAATACGAACGCGAACGCCGTATCGCCCGGGCCAAGGAAAACGAAGCACGTCGGCGCCTCGCCGCGCTCGAGACAGCCTCGACGTCCAAGCGACAAGAGGCGAACGCCGCCACGCCACCCAAACAGGTGCGCAGACTCTCGCCCACTTCCGTCGACGAGTCGCACGCCGATTCTTCTCGTTCAACTGCGCCCGTTCCTGCAGTCTCACCCGAGCAGAAGTCGGTCGACACCTCTGGAGCTGGAGCGGCAGCCGGATCTGCAGGTATCGCAGGCGCGGCTGCTGACGGGGCGACTGGAGCAACTCGAACTTCCTCGTCGACCGGCTCCGCGGGCCAGAAGAGAACTTCAGCCGAAAACAGGTCTGCGACTGCTGGAGCAACGACTGGCGGTTCGGTTGCTGGTTCAACCGGCGGTGCACCAGCCAAGAGCGCAGCTGGCGGCGGTTCGCCGACCGGCGGCGCGTCCGCCGGGGGATCTGCGAACAATGGCGACGATTCGGATGAGGACTCGTCGAATTCGCGAAAGCCGTTCGCCTGGCTGGTCCTTGCGCTGGTGGTCATCGCGGCCATCGTGATCTCGATCGCAGTCTTCAACTTCACATCCGGCAACGACGAGTCCGGACCGGTCGCCGAGACCTCGGCTCCGGCAAAGACCGATGACGGCAAGGACAAGAAGACAGAGAAGCCCAAGGCAGATCCGCCGAAGATCGACACAGTCACGGCATTGGATCCCGAGGGCGACAATGAGGAGAACAACGACACGGCTGAGGACGTCATCCCCAATACGGAGGGGTCATGGCAGACCGACCGCTACAATTCGGCAGCGTTCGGCAACCTGAAGTCCGGCGTCGGACTGCTGTTCGAACTCGAAGACACCACAATCGTGAAAGAAGTCGAAGTCAAGTCCTCAAACTCGGGCGGATCCTTCGAAATTCGCGACGGCTCCGACCCCGAAAATTCCAAGAAGGTGGGCGAAGGAGTGTTCGACTCGGACGGCGTCACGATCAAGCTTGATGATGACGTCGAGACGGACAACCTGATTCTCTGGGTGACTGAGCTTCCCCAAGGCGAAGGCGGCTTCCGTGCCGTCATCAACACCGTCAACTTCAAGTAGACGCCCGCTCCAGACGTATGTTCCTCGCCTGCCCGGTGCAGACATCAGTGTGAGAGGCAGACACCCGGTGTGGGCAGACTCGACGAACTTCGCCTGAGACCAGATGCGGAATAGTCGCAAGCGCCGTACCGTTATGCGTACGATAGGCAATCTGTGCCGCCATGGAGCGGGACACGAAGAACTCAGCGAGCAGGAACAGGGAATTTTCACATGACTGATACACAACTGGTGATCATCGGGTCGGGGCCGGCCGGATACACTGCTGCCGTTTACGCGGCTCGTGCGAACCTTTCGCCCGTGGTCATTGCAGGTTCTGTGACAGCAGGTGGTGAACTCATGAACACCACCGACGTTGAGAATTACCCCGGATTCCCCGCCGGCGTGCAGGGTCCAGAACTCATGGAGAGCATGCGCGAGCAGGCTGAGAAGTTCGGCGCCGAGGTGATCTACGACGACGTCGAGACCCTCAAGCTGGAGCCCGGCGCACATCAGATTGAAACAGCACTGGGCGCGAAGTACACGGCTCAGGCAGTCATCCTCGCCACAGGATCGGCATACCGCGAACTCAACCTGCCCAATGAGAAAAGACTGTCTGGCCATGGTGTCAGCTGGTGTGCCACCTGCGACGGGTTCTTCTTCCGAAACCAGCACATCGCCGTCGTCGGCGGGGGCGACTCTGCCCTCGAAGAAGCGACGTTCCTCACCCGTTTCGCCTCGAAGGTGACTCTCATTCACCGTCGTCAGGACCTTCGGGCTTCGCAGGCCATGCAGGATCGGGCAGCAGCCGATGAAAAGCTCGAATACCTCCTTGACAGCGAGGTCGCCGAAATTCAGGGCGAGGATTCGCTGACCGGGCTCACTGTTCGCAACACCGTGACAGGTGAGACGTCCCAGTTGCCGGTCACTGGCTTGTTCGTGGCCATCGGTTCGGATCCGCGCACCAGTCTCTTCGGCGACCAGCTCTCGCTGCGCGCCGACGGATATCTCAATGTCGAAGGGCGGACCTCCAAGACCGCAGTCGAGGGCGTCTTCGCTGCCGGCGACGTCATCGATTCTGTCTACAGGCAGGCCATCACGGCTGCAGGATCAGGCTGCTCCGCAGCCCTCGACGCTGAGCACTACCTTGGAGATCTGGAGGCTGTGACAAAGCAGGCCGAGGCCGTCGCGGCTCACGCTTCCAAGGCCACAGCACCGATCGGCTCCTGACAGATGCCTATCGGACGAAATTAACGCCCACCAAGCACCGACTGCGCTTGACCGAACGAGGGCCGATCGGCCACGTTGGGGAATGAAACCTGCGCAACGACTGTTTCCGCTAGAGAACATTGTTACGAGAAAGGCTGCTCATGTCGACAGAAGTCACTGATGCCACGTTCGAAGAAACCGTTTTGAAATCCGACAAGCCAGTACTCGTCGATTTCTGGGCACCATGGTGCGGCCCTTGCCGCATGGTCAGCCCGATCGTGGACCAGATCGCGGAAGAGAATACCGAGAAGCTCACCGTCGTCAAGGTCAACACTGACGAGAACCTCGAGACAGCGAGCAAGTATGGAATCACCTCGATTCCTGCGCTCTACGTCTTCAAGGATGGTGAGGTAGCCAAGACCATCATCGGTGCACGGCCCAAACCGGCGCTTGAGGATGAGCTCTCCGACTTCATCTGATCATGTTCTAAGGCGCCTGTTGTACGATCAACAGGCGCCTTAGGTCTATCCAGATGGCAGACAGGAACACGTTCAGAACCTCGCACAGCAGATTGGCATGGCATTGACTCACAACCCACACCCGCAGTTTTCCCGCGGGGACAGCTCTGAGGTGTTGCCCAACATCAAATCTCAGATGGCTCGCCTGGGACTCAATGTCGGTCAGGCCGAATCTGTCGAATTCGACCGGGCCTTCGAACTCGCAGTTCGACAATTCCAACAGGTGCGAGGGATCCTCTGCGACGGCGTGATGGGCACAGAGACCTTTTCGGAGCTCGAACGGGCCCGATATCAACTAGGAGACAGGGTCCTCCGCTATGACCCCGTCAGAGTCCTTACAGGCGATGATGTACTCAGGCTGCAGCGAACCCTCGCCGGCCTCGGGTTCTACGCGGGCCGCATGGACGCCGAGTACTCGGCAGTCACAGATGCAGCAGTCAAGGAGCTGCAGATGGGTCTCGGGACCAAAGCCGACGGTATAGCCGGACCGCAGACGCTGCGTGGACTCGACGCAATCGATCGCAAACAGGACACCGGCAATCTCTTTGCTCTTGAAGAGCGAGCTCGCGTTGCGGCATCCGGAACATCACTAGCGGGCCGCACATTTGTCATCGAGGCAGCAACTACAGTTGTAGATTTCGAGACTCTGCCGATGACACCCGCCCAATCTGAGACCGAACGACGCATCACTACTGATATTGCAAGTCGACTTGCCGGACGGCTGGAAGCTGTCGGTGCCGGGGCTATAGTTCTGACAGGGGACGCCGTCGAAGTCAACAAGGCTGACCAGCTGGGCGCTTCTGCGGTCATTACCGTCACTGCCGACATCAACAAGGCCAAAGACGCAAACGGGATCGCGACCTTCTTCTTCGGCCACGAGACTCATTCCGATATCAATTCGCCGACCGGTGCACGTCTGGCCGAACTCATCCAAAGTGAGCTCACGGCGCGAACAGGGATGAGAGATTGCAGAAGTCACGCACGGACCTGGTCTTCTTTGAAGCGTCTCCGTACCCCGAAGGTGCATGTAGTAGCCGGCTATCTGACCAATACCGATGACCTCGATAATCTCGAAGACGCTAACGTACGAGATGCGATTGCTGATGGAATAGCCGCTGGCCTGCAGAGACTGTACGTTCGCGAAGACTCAGACCCCGAAACCGGCACACTCAGTCTCGCTGAGATCAAGGCGTACAGCTAAAGGCACAGCACCATATGTTTTACGTGAAACGCGTGCGTGGCTACGACCTTCACGGCGTACCGTCGCCGCAATCCAGAAGCCAGATTCAGCAGTAGTCAGCACGCTGAAGTCCAAACGACCTGCTCGCCTGATCAACCACCACCCCCTGACTTCTGCCAACACCATATCTCTGTGACGCCTCCGCCCATGCAGTGCGGTGCAATGCAGCCTGTGCTCATATGCATGGGTCTGAATGCCGTGCGAAGTTCCAAGGGAACTCGGTGCTCCACCATTGTGCGAGCCTTTGCGCCGATGCAGACGGTCCGGCGCAGATGAGCTAGCCCGGGTTCAGGTACTAAACCTCCAAAGGCGTACTTTTGCAACAGCAATGTATAGGCGCGGATCTGTAGCGCCTGCACCTTCTAATGACCACCTACACACGCGACCCCACAAAGCTGCGCCCTGGTGCATACAAGAACTCAATGCCGTCGACGACACTGCGGCATAAGATCATGCCAGTTCCGAGTCTTGGTCGTGCGGCAGTATATGTTTCACGTGAAACAGGCGGAATGCAATCCAAATTGTAAGTCGATCGGCGTTAAGAGACCCGAGCACACCCGATGCACATCGGATGGAAACACCGGACGGACCGTGGACAACCCATCCGACGAAGCCATAGAGCCAACAAGCCAGGCCCTCAGAGGGATCCGCTCCCCCCGGCAACCCGAAGCATGCAGATCAACCACGATTTCCAGTGCAGCAAGCAGACGCCCGGCGATCTCAAGTGACACGTGAAACCGGCGGGCGTATGGCGAGTCGGGGAAGCTGAATTGAAGAGCTGAACGACCAGCTCTTAACCCGAGGCGAAGCCGACCTATCACATTGCGTCCACATCGGACGGAGTGTGCGCCCCGGACCGGAGAACACCTGGTAGCTGCATAGGTGGGCGTTGCAGCAGTGTTTCAAGCACCTGATGATCTGCGAACAGTTTCACGTGAAACATCGAGCCGACCGTGCCGAAGCAGCAGACTTCGGAGTCACACCGTGATTCGGGGGCGTCGCATATTAGGGAGAGCCTCACAGCAAAACGTAACGCACCGGCTACGGGCTCGGTATCAGGATTGAGCTACCCAATCCATAGCCGCTGGACCCTCGAACCCATCAAACCACCCGACTCGCACGTTCAAGATCCTCTAGCTCGTTCACTATTCACAGATTATAGGTCGCGTTTCACGTGGAACAACCGACGGGCATTTGCAGTAGGACGGATCAACAGCCCCCGACGTTCCTGATCCTTCAAGCGCTCGGCCGATTCCAACTAGCCTCACATAGCCCAATCACACTGGTCCCCGAAAGGTCCCAAATGCGCTAACACGTAAAGACATTACAGTAGCCGCGGGGAGTACCAGAGCGGTGCTTGCTCATGTTTCACGTGAAACGCCGATATATGTGCGCGGTTATGACCGAGGAGAGGTAGCAAATCGGCGGGGCGCGAAGCATAGAGCCGAACTAATGGGATTTCAACCAACTCAGACTGGCTGCGATAAAGGCACTACGGTGATTGGACCTCGCCTTCACCAGCCAGCGACAGGCCCGGGAGTTGCTGCGCGACGATTCGGTAGTAGCCGGGAGGTAGCGCGAGTGCTGTGGAGGGAGCAATACCCGACAATGTGACGCCGCCAACTTCACGACGGCTTTTCCGTCGGTCGCGCACCTTCGCGTCCCCCAAAAGTACCATTGAAGACGCAACGTACGGACCCACTTGGGTGCAGAACTGCCACAGCCCAGTGTCGATACACACGCCTGGTGACAGAGAACATTCTGACCTGAGCATTCCTGGATCAAGAATTGGACGTTTCACGTGAAACGATCGGCGAGACAAGTCCCGATCGTCGTGATCTAGAAATTCGATAGGAGCTGTAAATGGTTCATCAACCTGCACTTGTACCTCTTCCCATGCGTCGGTAGTCGTGCCGTTTAGCCAATTGCATCTGATGTGACCAATTGAAGTCGTGGGTCTCCAGCGATCGAGGACGCTTCGAACCCAGACCGAAACGACAGCGAAAGCCATCGCTATTAGTGTGCTTGCGCAATTCGACTATGAGAATAGAATGCTCTATGTTTCACGTGAAACCCCGCGTTACCGATTGGCATGGTGCCCACCACAGCGATGAGACGGCCACGGAAGGTGACACCGGCCCATACAATTGAGCCTGTACTCGATCGACAACATGAAGAATTTCCGGCATATTCAGACGGCGCCTGCTAAGACAACCTAGGTGCAGACCGGTGGACACAGTCGACATCTAGCCGTCGCAAGATCGACTGACTGCGTACGGAGCCGGCGACGGCCACTCCCAGGGGAGGACCGCTTCACGTGAAACGGTATACTTCATTCACGGTGCCGGATAAAGCCGTTTGGTGCAAAAAGAGTGAAGTCCCTCGCTGAGCAATCAGGGTTTCAGCTATTCGCCAAGGAAACACACGCGATGTTTGTTCCCGTACCAGCGAGACGCGCACCGACAAACAATCCATGAGGGCCCCAGTCCGCAGACAAGCGCCACCACCGGTAAGGGTGTATGGTCAAACGTTTCACGTGAAACGACTAAAGCAAATCGGCAGCATCTATGAGTTGTAGCCTACGTTAACGGGCCAGAGACCGCTGAGTACGATCGAGCGCGACCGCAGACTCGCAGCGGTAGGGAGATACTTTTCCTAGCAATGGTGCGGCTTTCCCGAACGAGGCAACACACGGCACCCAGGTCCTCAACAGTCTCACCACTTCACCGAGCAGCGAAGAAGGTAGGGCGGGTGAGAGAGACTATCGTCCTTCTAACCCGCCCTACCTCCAGCGACGAGGAACCAACTACTCAGTCGGTGTCTCCACACCAAGCAAACTCAGTATTCGATCGAGATCGTTCTGATTAGCGAACTCCACACTCAATTTTCCCTTTTTCTTGCCCACCGTAATGTTGACCTTCGTGTCCAAACGATCTCCAAGACGTTCCGCAACCTCGACAAACTGAGGTGCGACGCGGGTAGTTGCACGTGAAACATTCATAGAGTCGCCACGGTTCAGCAGCACCACGGCTTCTTCGGACGCTCGTACGGAAAGCCCCTCAGCGACAATGCGCTGAGCAAGAACTTCCATGTGCTCCGGTTCCCGCAGGCCCAAGATCGCTCGAGCGTGTCCCGCTGAAATGACTCCAGCCGCAACACGCCGCTGAACCAGCGGTGGCAGACGAAGCAACCGAAGAGTATTGGAAATCTGCGGGCGAGAACGTCCAATCCGTTCGGAGAGTTCTTCCTGCGTACAGCCGAAGTCTTCGAGCAGCTGACCATAGGCAGCGGCCTCCTCCAGCGGGTTCAGTTCTGCACGGTGCAAGTTCTCAAGAAGCGCATCCCGCAACAGATCTGTGTCATCAACGTAGCGAATGATTGCAGGAATGGTCGACAGGCCCGCATCCTTCGTAGCCCGCAGACGACGTTCACCCATGATGAGTTCGAAGCGTTCAGAGTCGCTGGGCTTCTGTCGGACCACGACTGGCTGGAGCACACCGATCTCGCGAATGCTGTGGACAAGTTCGCTGAGCTGGTCTTCATCGAAGAATGTCCGCGGCTGACGAGGATTGGCATCGATGCGATCGACGTCGATCTCACCGAATTCCGTATCCGGGATCGAATCAACACCCGCACGATCGGTATCTTCTCGCGATGGCGAATGGTCATCCTCCGCACCCGCAGCTGGCACCGATGAAGTCGTTGGAGACTTCGACATGCTGTCTACTTCATATGTAGTATTCGCTGTCTGAGCCGCTTCTAAGCTCTGCGCCTCGTCGAAGACCTCATGCCCCGACCTGTAGACCCCAGGATGCGTCTCCGAAACATCGTCGTCATATATCGACGCTTCGTCCCTTCCACCTTCAGTCGGCTCACCGAAATTGGCTTCTACGTCAGGCTCGGCAGTTTCAACGACACGCGATTCCAACACGTCGGTGTTGTTGAGCTCCGGATCCGGTGTGACGTCCACTGCAGCAGAGGACGACGCCGAATCCGACTCTGGCGCGGTCGTTCCCTGTGCGGACGCAGCTGTCGGTCTCGAGCTCACTGCCGCGTCGCTCGTCGGCCTGGTGGACGACCGTCGAGTCGGCGTCTTCGTCCCTGGCGTCTTCGGGCTGGCTGATGCCCCGGGCGTCGACTTACTGCCGGGCGATTTCTTCGCGTCTGTCGTCGCCCCGCTCGTCTTCGCCTTGGATACAGTCTTAGCTGACGGATCTGCGGCCGGGGTGGAATCAGCCGCTCTCGCCCCCGCTGATTTGGCCCCTGCAGCGGCCTTCTTCGACGCGGCTTGAGAAGCGCCGGATTTGGATGAGGTTGCCGCCGCTGCCTTCTTCGTGGAACCAGTCTTCGCGGTCGCACTTTCCACAGCCGCACTCTTCGACGAAGACAGCTCTGAAGCGCCAGCACCCTTCTTGGAGGCCTTATCTGTCGATGATTCTGATGCAGAACCATCCTTAGGCTTACGCCGACGCGAGGACTGCATCGAGGCTGCAGGATCCGTGCGAGCGGCCCGAGGAGCCTTCGGCTCCTCTGTGCTGTGGTCGGCCTCTTCAGCTTCGCCACCGGAGAAGAACACGTCGACTGGACGATCGCTCGACGCCGCATCCGGAATCAAAGCACCTAGCCCACGACCCAATCCACGCTTTCTGCGTTCAGCCACGATTTACTCCTCGTTGTGCGATTTCTTCGGCTGCTTCCCGATAGGACAAAGCGCCACTGGAATGGGGATCATACGAAATGACAGTCTGGCCGTAGCTTGGAGCCTCTGAAATGCGCACGGAGCGCGGAATCGAGGAAGACAGGACCTGTTCGGGGAAATGGGTGCGAACATCATCGGCTACCTGTGCGCTGAGATTTGTTCGGCCGTCGTACATCGTCAGCAAGATGGTGGAGATCGCCAGTTTGGGATTCAGATGCTTCTGGATCAGCTGAATATTCTTGAGCAGCTGGCTCAATCCCTCAAGAGCATAGTATTCACACTGAATCGGGATCAAGACTTCCCGGGCGGCAACGAACGCATTGACTGTCAGGAGGCCGAGGCTCGGAGGGCAGTCCACGATAACGTAGTCGACTCGATTCCCCGCTGCAGCTTCTTCATCGAGATAGAGACTCAGAGATCTCTGCAGGCGCTGTTCTCGCGCGACAAGCGACACCAGCTCGATTTCTGCACCAGCCAAGTCGATCGTCGCAGGCACACATGTGAGGGTCTCGAAGTCGGGGCATTGGGCGACCGCTTCACGCATGGGCACGTCATCGATGATCACATCGTAGATACTGGTCACTTCGGAGTAATGGTCAATGCCCAGAGCGGTGCTCGCATTGCCCTGTGGGTCGATGTCGATCAGCAGAACGTTGAGGTTCTGATTCGCCAGCGCGGCAGCGATATTCACAGCAGTGGTGGTTTTCCCAACGCCGCCCTTCTGGTTGGCGATCGTGAAGATCCGGGTAGAGTCCGGTTGTGGAAAACTCGCCTGGGACAGTCGATCGGCGCGACGATTGTCGCGCGCGATTGCAGCACCTATCGGAGACGACTCGTCCATGATCGGCATTCGGCGCACTCCATCATCCATTGGTTTCACAAAGCTATATTCAGCCTAGACCAAATCTACTTCGTACTATTTCTTGACTATCTCGACGACACGGCTGGGGATATCGAGGATTCCACCGTCGACGATGTGAATCTTCGGCTGAGACAGTCGGTACCGCTTCAACAGCTTCTTCGTCTTCGCCAATTCAGCCTCGACAGAAGCGCCCTTGAGCGCGAGGATCCGTCCGTCAGGACCCATCACTTCATGAGTCCATTCGATGAGAGTCGTCATCGCCTTGACCGCTCGCGAGGTCACGACGGTGAACATCTCCTCATCAACGAGTTCTTCGACACGAGCTCGGACGATACGAACGTTGTCCAGCCCCAAATCCTCGACGACCATTTTCAGCCACTCGACCCGCCGCTCCATCGGTTCAATGAGGACGACCTGCGTTTCAGGGCGAAGCAGGGCAATCGGAATTCCTGGCAGTCCAGCGCCGCTGCCAACATCACCGACGACATCACTGTCATCAATGAACTCAGCTACGACAGCACAGTTGAGGATGTGCCTGGTCCAGAGTCGGTCGATCTCGCGGGGACCGATCAGTCCCCACTCGATGCCGGTGGTTGCCAAATGCTGCGCATACCGCGTTGCCGCTGGGTAGGCAGCTCCAAAGAAGCCTTCGGTACCTGCTGGGGGAACTTCGAGAGCGGAAACGTCAGTCATGGGCAGGACGGACGAGCACATGCCGGCCGTCACTCTCGCCTTCAGACTCCGACACCAAACCGGCCTGGGCAACCTGATCGTGGATGATCTTGCGCTCAAAGCTGTTCATCGGTTTGAAGGCGAATTCGTTGCCCGATGCCTTGACATCTTCGATCGCCTGCTGAGCCTTCTTGATGAGCTCGTCACGACGACTATTGCGGAAGCCGTCGATGTCGAGCATCAGCCAGGATCGCTGACCGGTGCTGGTCTGAACAGCCAGCCGGCTGAGCTCCTGCAAAGCGCCGAGGGTCTTGCCATCACGGCCGACCAGCGTGCGCAGGTTGGAATTCTCGTCGTCCTCGCAGACGATCGACAACTGAGCGCGACCGTCCCCGACATCGATGTCGATGTCGCCGTCGATATCAGCAAGGTCCATCAGTTCTTCCAGGTAGTCCGCTGCGATTTCTCCCTCTTCTTCGAGGAGCTCGGCTCTCGTCGGCTTCGCAGCTTTCTCGGCACCATTGTCTGCGGCACCCGCGTCGACAGGCTCGTCGACGTTGTCATCAACAGTCGTGTCGACATTCTCTTCAGTCATGGTTCTTCCTCAGCGCTTGTTGTTCTTCTTGCGGTTCTTGCTCACCGGTTGCTGCCGCTGACGGCTCTGATTCGAGGTCCGCTCGACAGCTGTGTCGGTGCCGCCCTTGATCTCAGGCTGCTGAACGGGCTTGCCCTTGCGAGCCTTGCGCTCGAGCATCTCCTTCTCTGCCTTGGAGCCGGGGGTGGGCATGTTGCGGATGACCACGTGCTGCTGGCACATCGTCCAGGTGTTCGACACAAGCCAGTAGAAGAGAACACCGAGCGGGAAGTAGAGGCCACCGAAGCCGAAGACGAGAGGCATCACGTAGAGCAGCATCTTCTGCGACTGCATCATCGGATTCGCCATAGCGGACTCCGACATGTTCTTCGCCATCATCTGCTTCTGAGTGACGAACATCGTCGACGCCATGATGACGATGAGCACACCGGTGAGGAGCTTGACACCGATTCCCGGTGTCTCCAAGAACGTCGCGGACAGGGAGATCCCAAAGACCGTCGACTGTTCGGCCTGTTGAGCCAGGGTCTGGGTGAATCCACCGATGGCTCCGACCGACCCATCGGCCACCTTCGGCATGTTGTGAATGACTCGGAAGAGGGAGAAGAAGATCGGCATCTGCACAAGGAGTGGCAGACACGAAGCCCACGGGCTGGTCTTATTATCACGGAACAGATTCATCTGCTCTTCTGCCATGGCCTGACGCGAGTACTGATCTTTCTTGCCCTTGTACTTGGCCTGCAGGCGCTGAATCTGAGGCTGCAGCAGCTGCATCTTCCGCTGAGACTTGATCTGATAGACGAACAATGGAATCAAGATCGCACGCATCACGAGAGTCAGACCCGCAATCGACAGCACCCAGGTCCATCCGTTCGCGGCTGGAAGGCCGATCGCGGTAAAGATCTCATGAAAGATCGCGAGGACCCAAGCAACTACCCACTGCAGTGGGTAGAGCAGCTTGTCCATCCAGTCCATTCAGTACTCCTCGTTACAACGATTCTTCACGATCGTTAATTTTGCCATTGTTCGCAGGTCTTCGCGACACAGAACTCTTGGTCCTGTTCTCGCACGTGCTGGAGGCGGCAGCCTCCGAGCTCTTCGTGATGCACAGATGCGCCGAACTTCTGTTGCACACGGGGCAAGTGTTGTCAGCGGCCCTCTTCGTCATGTATCGAAACTGAGCGAGTCTGGCGGGCTGAACCGGGAACGTGGTCCACCCCACCATGGGAAAAGGGATTGCATCGCAGTATTCGCCACCCAGTTAACACCATTCCCTTGAGAATTCCGTGTATCTCGAAAGCCTCCAGGCCGTACATGGAGCAACTGGGATAGTACCGACAGACCTGTCCATACAGTGGGGACACCGTGACTCGATAGGCTCTGATGAACCACACGAACGGCATGCGCGGTCCGATTCGGATCACCCACCAGACTGTGGGCCAGAAGCCGGCTGGTCTGCGAGGCACCTCCGAGGGGTGTTTCAGATCATGTTCGGCGTCCACGGCTCTCTAGCTTCTTCTGCGCCTTGTCCATCAGCATCGTGACCTCGGACTCAAGCACGGCGAATTCTGCTTCGGCTGCCTGGGGCAATGCTCTGATTACGAATAGAGCTCCGGGATCCAGGCTGTCGAGCCGGACCCGCATGATCTCTCGAAGACGACGTTTCACTCGGTTCCGTCGAACGGCGTTTCCAACGGCCTTGGATACGATGAAACCCACGCGTGCAGCGTGGGAATCATCACTAACTATCAGGCTGTGTGCCATCAAATGGTCCGAGCGCACGCGGACGCCAGCTTTGAAGACTCTTCTGAAGTCGTCTCCGCTGCGGATCCGGTGAGCCGCGGTGATCACACTTATGCCGAAACTTCGGCACGTCCCTTGCGACGACGGGCGGCCAGGATCGAGCGGCCGGCACGAGTGCGCATGCGCAGACGGAAGCCATGCTTCTTGGCACGCTTGCGGTTGTTGGGCTGGAAAGTACGTTTACTCACTTCAAGTCTCCGATTTCTAGGTTGCGGTCGAACGGCTTTGCGTTCTCACAAAAAACGGCGGTGAGAATCTCGACCGCCGAGCACTCCTGTGCATAAGAGCCAAAAGATATTCAAGATAATCGGATGAAGCCCGGTACACAGGACACTCCATCTTAGCCAAGGTCAAAGTTGCTGGTCAAACTCGATGGCGATGTTTCACGTCACTGTCGCGAACTGTTCGCCGAAATTCATCCCCCGCACATCTGCGGTCGTCCACAAGTAACAAGGGTGTAGTTTTCCACATGGTTATCCACCAGTGTGGAGGATTGCTGGGATGACTCGTCAGTTCTCCACAAACTGTGGAAAACTATGTGGAAGTCATACACAGGTGTGGACCGCACCAAAGAGAAGCGACGAAAACGGAGGAAGATTGACGGTGTCGAATTCCAAGAATGAGCTCATCAGCCAATGGCGGAAGGTGGTCTCGACCCTGGATCAGGACCCAAGTCTCACCGCACACCAAAAGGGCTTCCTCTCACTCGCAGTGCCCAAGGCTCTCGTCGACAACGCACTGGTCCTGCTTGCTGTCCGTGATGAGCACACGCGCAGGACCATTGAGACACGACTCCTCGTCCCTCTGACCAAGGAGTTCTCCCACGTTCTTGGTTTCGAGGTGACCTTCGGGTTCGTTGTCGATCCCGAACTCGACGTGCCGATCAGGTTCGAAGATCTCATCGGGGAGCCCACGCCGGGCTCTCCGATCAAAATCGATCCGGAAACATCCACCTCGGCGATGGGATCGGCCGGAGCACCTGCCTATGCACCATCACAGGTCTCATCCACTCAGCCTCAGGCACCGGCCCCATATAACCGCGCGCCACATCCGCAGCCGCAGACACCCAGGTACGGCGACGTTGGACCGGCACCCAACAATGGGGCACCTGTGGAGAGAACGACGCGAGAGATGAAGATCGCCGAGGCGACCGCCGCCCAGTCCACCCCACCGGTCGAGGTCCCCGGCGTCGCCCAGCTCAACCCGAAATACACCTTCGACACCTTCGTCATCGGCGCATCCAACCGCTTCGCACACGCTGCAGCCTTCGCCGTGGCCGAGGCACCGGCCAAGGCCTACAACCCGCTGTTCATCTACGGCGATTCGGGGCTGGGCAAGACACACCTGCTGCATGCGATCGGCTACTACGCGACCCAGCTCTTCCCCGAGATCCGAGTGAAGTACGTCTCGAGCGAAGAGTTCGTCAACGACTTCATCAATACGATCGGTTCGTCGAAGACCTCGAACTCTCTGCGACCTGCGTTCCAGCGTCGCTACCGCGAGGTCGACATCCTGATGATCGATGACATCCAGTTCCTGCAGGGCAAGGATGCGACGGTCGAAGAGTTCTTCCACACATTCAATGCACTGCACAACGAGGTCAAACAGGTTGTGATCACCTCCGACAAGCCGCCGAAGATGCTCAAGGGCTTCGAAGAGCGTCTGCGCTCGCGCTTCGAATGGGGCCTCCTGACAGACGTGCAGCCCCCGGACATGGAGACGCGCTTCGCTATCCTGCGACGGAAAGCGGCTGGAGAACAGCTCGATGTTCCCAATGACGTCCTCGAATACATCGCATCGCGGATCTCCTCGAACATCCGCGAGCTCGAGGGAGCACTCATTCGTGTCACAGCCTTCGCCAACCTCAACGATCAGCAAGTCGACGTCAGTCTGGCCGAGACCGTCCTCAAAGATTTCATCACCCAGGACGACACCCCGACCATCACCGCTGCCGACATCATGGGTCAGACCGCTGCCTACTTCAGCCTCACCCTCGATGATCTGTGTGGCACGTCCCGCTCTCGGACCCTGACCACTGCCCGCCAGATCGCAATGTATCTGTGCCGTGAACTCACGGAGCTGTCCCTGCCGAAGATCGGCCAGGCCTTCGGCGGCCGCGATCACACCACCGTGATGCATGCGAACAAGAAGATTCGAACTCAGATGGCCGAACGACGGGCGGTCTACACTCAGGTCACCGAGTTAACAAACCGCATTAAACAGCAACATCGCCTATAGAACACGGTATACACATCTGTGGATAACCATGGGGACAAACCTCGTATCCTGGGGATAGAATGGTGGATAACTCCACGTTGTGAGTGGACGGCTGTGAACTACATGGATGTGCTTACCCAAGCGCCCACCGCAGCATGTGTGAGCGTACACAGGGGATCCACACCCTCCGAGGTCGCTCAGCCCTTGATTACTAGGGCGTAACAGTTGGTTGTCCACACACTCCACAGGTGCTAATACTTCTACTCCATGAATTGAAGTTGTAAGAGGGTGACCGCCACCGACTGCATCGGCTTGGTCAGAAGCTCTCGAGTGAGAGCTCGGCACAAGCTCAGCGCACTTTCAGTTATTCGAACACATGGTCACAGTCGATTCTCGAATGCGAGATCCTTCAGGTCTTGGTCCAAGCGGAACCTGTGGCCGATCATGATGTTGGCAGCCCGATGCCGGGAAGCTGAGATTTCCGATAGGCTGTGTAAAGTTTTCCGAGCAACGTCAAGCCAGTGACTTGAGTACGTCGGGTGGCCACCCCGAAGGAGTAAAGTGAACGCCGAAGCATCTCCCCTGAAGTTCAAAGTCAACCGCGATGTCCTTGCCGATGCGGTGACTTGGGCTACCAAGACCCTCCCCAGCCGTCCTTCCGCACCGGTGCTCACCGGCATTCTCATCACTGCTGAGGCTGGTGGGGCCGTTCGTCTCTCCGTCTTTGACTACGAAGTCTCGTCCCGAGTCGAGATTGCAGCTGATGTTGTCACAGCCGGCACTGTTCTCGTCTCCGGTCGACTCCTTGCCGATATCTCCAAGGCTCTGCCGAACCAGGAAGTCACCCTCGAACAGATCGATTCGAAGGTCGATGTCACCTGCAGCTCGTCGCGGTTCTCGCTGATGACGATGCCTGTCGGCGAATACCCAGCGCTGCCTCAGGTCCCCGATGCTTCGGGAACCGTCTCAGCTGGTGAATTCCAGAACGCCGTCTCACAGGTCACGATCGCGACATCGAAAGATGACACACTGCCGATCCTGACCAGTGTTCGTGTCGAGATCGAAGGCGAAAAGGTCACACTTCTGGCCACCGACCGCTACCGGCTCGCTGTTCGTGAATTCACCTGGAACCCCGGTCGTCCCGACGTCTCCGCAGTCGCGCTTCTGCGCGGACGGACACTGTCCGATGTGTCGAAGTCGCTGGGCGGTGATGTCACGATCGGCCTGAGCAATGATGCGGGCAAGGACCTCATCTCCTTCACCTCGGCGGGGCGGGTCACAACCTCGCTGCTGGTCGAAGGTGAATACCCCAAGGTACGTTCCCTGTTCCCCGATTCCGTACCGATCCACTCGATCGTCGAAACCGGTGTTCTGCGTGAGGCCGTCCGTCGTGTCTCCCTCGTCGCCGAACGAAACACACCACTGCGCTTCGAGGTCAGCGATGGAATGCTCACGCTCCATGCCGGAACCGGCGACGATGCTCAAGCATCGGAAGCCGTCGAGGCAGTGCTGCAGGGTGACCCGATCACCGTCGGCTTCAACCCGCACTACATTGCCGAAGGTCTGGCCGCCATCGAGAGCCCGTATGTGAACTTCTCATTCACACAGCCGATGAAACCCGTCATCATCTCGGGTCAGAGAGATCTGGAATCGTCGGCGGACGAGTCGTATCGATACTTGCTCATGCCAACGCGTATCTGAATGTGGATATCCCGACTTTCGCTGCGTAACTACCGGTCCTATCCCGAACTCGATCTCGAGTTCGAACCCGGGGTCACCACATTCGTGGCCGACAACGGAACCGGCAAGACCAATATCGTCGAAGCCATCGGGTATCTGGCCCATCTGCGTTCTCATCGAGTTGCCTTCGATGCACCGCTGGTCAATGAGTCCGCGCAGACGGCAACCGTGTCCGCTCTCGTCAACCGCGATCAGCGACATGCCACGGTGGAAGTCTCGATCCAGTCGAAGGGTGCCAACCGGGCAAGGGTCAACCGCTCTCCGGTGAAGATGAAGGAGATACTCGGACTCGTCTCCTGTGTTGTCTTCGCACCAGAGGATCTCAGCCTTGTCCGGGGCGAACCAGCAGAACGACGGTCGTGGATCGACACTCTGGTTGTGTCCCGCAACCCTCGTTATTCTTCGGTGATCACGGATTTCGAGCGTGCTCTCAAACAGCGCAACGCGCTGCTCAAACGTCTGCGCGAGGACCGCGACCCCGGACTCGAAGCTACGTTGGACATCTGGAACATGGCCTATGCGGACTCCGCCTCTGAGCTGGTCTACGGCAGGCAGAGGATCCTCGCCGATATCGTCGAGCCCCTGCAGAAGAACTTCGCCCATATCGCCGCCGATGCTCGCCTAGAGCGCCAAGGCATCAAGGCTCGCTACGATTCACGCATCGACTATTCACAGGCCGGATCCGCTGCCGAATGTCGGGAGCTGCTGTTGGCCGCCCTTGAGCGCAGGCGCACCACGGAGATCGAGCGAGGTCTGACCCTGCACGGTCCCGGTCGCGATGATCTGGCGCTGACGATCGGCGATCATCCGGCGAAGGGCTATGCCTCCCACGGCGAGACCTGGTCGCTGGCCCTGGCGATGCAGCTGGCCGGATGGGATCTGCTGAGTTCCGACGCCGGGTCGACTGCCGAACAGCCGGTCCTCGTCCTCGACGATGTCTTCGCCGAACTCGACACCGGACGTCGGAACCGACTGGCCTCACGGATCACTGCTGCTGAACAGGTCTTCATCACTGCGGCCGTCGACGGAGATCTGCCCGACGGGCTTGAGGGCCGAAGAATCGGTCAGGAGCGTCTGCTCCCATGAGCGGCATCGAGAAGGACACCTCGACTCCGGTCGCGGCACTCGAAGCCCTTGACCGAGTCCGCCGGATGGAAGCGACCGAGGCGAAGTTCGTCCGCAGCCGTCGCAGGTCACGGCTGCGAGGAGAAGCCGTCTACACTTCGGCGGGCAAAGACAAACGTGATCCGGCAGCGATCTCATCGGCACTGGGAAAGCTGATCTCCGCCCGAGGCTGGTCCTCGTCGATCGACATCGGCAAGGTGCTGGGCCGGTGGCCCGATCTGGTGGGAGAACAGGTGGCGATGCACTGCAAACCCGTGGATTTCTCCCCTCCACTGCTGATCATCGCCGCGGACTCAACGACGTGGGCGACTCAGCTGCGAGTCCTCAAGCCCACGATCCTGAGAGCTTTGGAAGCGGGCCTCGGCTCACAGACGATCACGGAGATCGAGATCCGCGGACCACGGGGACGCAGCTTCAAGAAGGGTCGGCGCAGCGTGTCCGGTCGGGGACCACGCGACACCTTCGGCTGAACGCGCAAGTCCACCTGAGATTCGACGATCGGCTGAACTTCGCCAGAGGGTTTCTGGAGTCTGTGCGGGGGCCGAGCCGAAAACCATAGAGGGCCTTAAACGGCGATAGCCGGTCCCGTTCGTGCCCGGGGGTACATCTGAGGCTTCAAAATTCCGCAAATGTACCTTAATGGGCCGCTTACGGGCATTTCCGGTCTCGGCGCGGTAGAATAGGTAGCTGTTAGCGCCCACCCGCACTAGGAGTCATATGACGACCGAGGATCTACCCCATTACGATGCCGGGGATATTACGGTACTTGAGGGTCTCGAAGCAGTTCGCAAGCGACCTGGCATGTATATCGGTTCGACTTCGGAACGTGGTCTCCACCACCTGGTTCAGGAAATCGTCGACAACTCCGTCGATGAGGCGATGGCCGGGTACTGCTCTCACATCGAGGTGACGATCCTCGCCGACGGCGGTGTCAGAGTCGTCGATGACGGGCGCGGAATGCCGGTGGCGATGCACCCCACTGAGGGCAAGCCCACCGTCGAGGTGATCCTGACCATTCTGCACGCTGGCGGTAAGTTCGGCGGGGGTGGCTATGCCGTGGCCGGCGGTCTGCACGGTGTGGGTTCGACAGTGGTCAATGCGCTGTCCGAACGTCTTGATGTCGAGGTCCGGCGCGATGGCTATGTCTGGAACATGAACTTCGAGAAGGGTGTGCCCACGGGTGAGCTCACCCGTGGCGACGAGACCTCCGAGACCGGCACGATGGTGACCTTCTGGCCGGACTCGACGATCTTCGAGACCACCGACTTCTCGTACGAATACCTGCGTGCCCGCTTCCAGCAGATGGCGTTCCTCAACAAGGGTATGAAGATCAGCCTGACCGATGAACGGCACGTTCAGATCGATGATGACAACGTCCAGATCGACGATGACGAAGAGGCAGACGCCAAACCGCGTGAGGCCACGTACCACTACGAACACGGTCTGCTCGACTACGTGCAGTACCTGAATGCGACGAAGAAGGCCGATCTCGTCCACCCGGATGTCATCGTCTTCGAGTCTGAGGAACCCGGAGAGACACTCTCACTCGAGATCGCCATGCAATGGACGACGTCCTACAGCGAATCGGTCCATACCTATGCCAACGTCATCAACACCCATGAGGGCGGTACGCACGAAGAGGGCTTCCGCACGGCACTGACCTCACTGATCAACAACTACGCTCGTGAACAGAAACTCCTGCGGGAGAAGGATGCGAACCTCACCGGTGACGACATCCGTGAGGGTCTGACCGCAGTCATCTCGGTCAAGCTCGGCGATCCGCAGTTCGAGGGCCAGACGAAGACGAAACTGGGCAACTCAGAGGTCAAGGGCTTCGTCCAGCGTGTTGTCCGCGATGAGCTCGGTCACTGGATGGAGTCCAATCCGGCTCAGGCCAAG
The DNA here is from genome assembly GCF_040256645.1 of Brevibacterium sp. CBA3109. NCBI lineage: Bacteria > Bacillati > Actinomycetota > Actinomycetes > Micrococcales > Brevibacteriaceae > Brevibacterium > Brevibacterium koreense. Next base: position 3,641,370 of record NZ_CP158281.1, read on the forward strand.
GACGTTGTTCGCAAGGGGCTCCAGGCGTCCCAGGCGAGACTGGCTGCGCGCAAGGCCCGCGAGGCCACACGGCGCAAGGGACTGCTCGAATCCTCGGGCATGCCCGGCAAGCTCAAGGACTGCCAGTCCAAAGACCCGACGATCTCGGAAGTCTTCATCGTCGAGGGTGACTCTGCCGGCGGTTCGGCAACGCAGGGGCGCAATCCCAATACCCAGGCGATTCTGCCGCTGCGCGGCAAGATCCTCAATGTGGAGAAGGCCCGACTCGACCGGGCTCTGGACAATAACGAGGTCCAGGCCATGATCACCGCCTTCGGCACGGGTATCGGCGAAGAGTTCGATCTTGACAAGTTGCGTTACCACAAAATCGTGCTCATGGCCGACGCGGACGTCGATGGTCAGCACATCACGACGCTGCTGCTGACCCTGATCTTCCGCTACATGAAGCCGCTCATCGAGCACGGTTACGTCTATCTGGCCACGCCTCCGCTGTATCGGCTCAAGTGGTCGAACGCCCCTCATCAGTTCGCCTACACCGACAATGAACGCGACGGCCTGCTCGAAACCGGACGAGCTTCCGGCAAACGGCTGCCCAAGGACATGGCGATTCAGCGCTACAAGGGTCTGGGCGAGATGAACTACGAGGAGCTGTGGGAGACCACGATGGATCCTGACCACCGGCTGCTCAAGCAGGTGTCGCTCGACGATGCGATCGTGGCGGACGAGATCTTCACGGTGCTCATGGGCGATGACGTGGATTCACGTCGACGTTTCATCCAAGAGAACGCGAAAGACGTTCGCTTCCTCGACATCTGATCCTCACCGTCGGTTCTCGACCACTGTCGAGAGCCGACGGTCATACAGACTCTCACGAACTCATTCACCGCCGTGCTGCGCGGGTTAAGACACAAGGGAAGAGCCCACATTGGCTGACGAAAACGATATCGGAACCGAAATCAACCGTGTCGAACAGGTTGATCTCAATCTGGAGATGCAGAGGTCGTACCTCGATTATGCGATGAGCGTGATCGTCGGCCGCGCCCTGCCGGATGTCCGCGATGGACTCAAGCCCGTCCACCGGCGCGTGCTGTACGCGATGTTCGACGGCGGCTACCGCCCGGACCGCAACTTCTCGAAGTGCTCACGCGTCGTCGGCGACGTCATGGGCCAGTACCACCCGCACGGCGATACGGCGATCTACGATGCGATGGTCCGCCTCGTGCAGCCGTGGACAATGCGCTACCCGCTCGTCGCCGGACAGGGCAACTTCGGCTCACCGGGTGATGACGGCGCTGCCGCCCCGCGTTATACCGAGTGCAAGATGGCTCCTTTGGCCCTTGAGATGGTCAGGGACATCGAAGAGGGCACTGTCGACTTCCAGGACAACTACGATGGCCGCAACCAGGAGCCGACGGTTCTGCCCTCGCGGTTCCCGAACCTGCTGGTCAACGGTTCCTCGGGGATCGCCGTGGGTATGGCCACGAACATCCCGCCGCACAACCTCCGTGAGGTCGCGGCCGGGGCTCAGTGGCTTCTCGCTCACCCCGAAGTCAGCAAGGAAGAGGCACTGGAGGCGCTGCTCGGCATCGTCAAGGGCCCCGACTTCCCAATGGCTGCGACGATCCTGGGCCGCAAGGGCATCGACGACATGTACCGGACCGGCCGCGGTTCGATCACGCAGCGCGCTGTCGTCGAGGTTGAGGAGATCCAGGGACGCACGTGCTTGGTCGTCACGGAACTGCCGCATATGGTCAACCCCGACACCCTGGCCGCGAAGATCGCCTCCTACGTCAAAGACGGCAAGGTCGCCGGCATCGCGGACCTCCGTGACGAGTCCTCGGGACGTACAGGACAGCGTCTGGTCATCGTGCTCAAGCGCGATGCGGTGGCGAAGGTCGTGCTCAACAACCTCTACAAGCACACGTCACTGCAGGAGAACTTCTCAGCGAACATGCTGGCGATCGTCGACAGCGTGCCGCGCACCCTCAGTCTGGACTCGTTCCTGCGCCTGTGGGTCAAGCACCAGATCGAAGTCATCGTCCGACGCACCGAATTCCGTCTGCGCAAGGCCGAGGAGCGCGCGCATATCCTGCGTGGCTACCTCAAGGCACTCGATGCCCTCGACGAGGTCATTGCTCTGATCCGTCGTTCACCCTCTTCCGATGAAGCTCGTACAGGTCTGATGGAGCTCCTCGAGGTCGATGAGATTCAGGCCAATGCCATTCTTGATCTGCAGCTGCGCCGCCTCGCCGCCCTGGAACGCCTTAAGATTCAGGAAGAGGCAGACAAGATCGAGCAGCAGATCGCCGAGTTCAAATACATCCTCGCGACTCCCGCCCGTCAGCGTGAGATCGTGTCGGAAGAACTCGATGAGATCGTCGAACGCTACGGCGACGACCGCCGGACAAAGATCCTGGCCGGATTCGACGGAGATGTGTCGATGGAAGACCTGATCCCGGAAGAAGAGGTCGTCGTCACCATCACCCGCGGCGGATACGCCAAGCGCACCCAGAATCACCTGTACCGGGCACAGCACCGTGGTGGTAAGGGCATCAAGGGCGCAAACCTGCGTGGAGATGACGTCGTCGAGCAGTTCTTCGTCACCTCCACACACAACTGGCTGCTGTTCTTCACGAACACCGGTCGCGTCTACCGGGCCAAGGCCTACGAGCTCCCAGAAGGTTCACGGGATGCCAAGGGTCAGCACGTGGCGAACCTGCTCGCTCTGCAGCCGGGTGAGACGATCGCCAAGGTGCTCTCCATCCGAGACTACGAAGAAGCCGACTTCCTCATCCTGGCCACGCAGTCCGGTGTCGTGAAGAAGACCCGTCTGAGTGAGTACGACTCGAACCGCACAGGCGGCGTCATCGCGATCAACCTCCGTGAGTACAAGGGACAGCCAGACGAGCTGGTCTCCGCACGGATCGTCAGCTCCGAGGACCACCTTCTGATGATCTCCCGCAAGGGAATGTCGATCCGGTTCGCAGCCGACGACGACTCGATTCGCCCCCTGGGCCGAGTCACCGGCGGTGTGACCGGAATGAAGTTCAAGGGCGATGACGAGCTGCTGACCATGGACGTCATCCAGCCAGACACCTTCGTCTTCGTTGTGACAGAGGGTGGCTATGCGAAGCGGACTCCGGTCGATGAATACCGTCTGCAGGGCCGTGGTGGCCTGGGAATCCGGGTTGCCAAGATCACGGAGCAGCGCGGAGACTTGGTGGGCGGACTGATCGTCGATGAGGGAGAAGAAGTCCTTGTCGTCATGGAACGCGGTAAGATCGTACGGTCGAATATCGATGAAGTTCCGGCAAAGGGACGCAACACCATGGGTGTGGTGTTCGCGAAACCGGGCAAGAATGATCGTATTATCGCTGTAACGCGTGGACCCGAGACCGTGGTCGAAGAACTTGACGAAGAAGCTGAGGAACCGGAAGGTGAGGACGTAGAGCCTCAGACCGGCAGCGAGGATGTGGAAGAGTGAGCGAGAACAAACAGCCAGGCTCAGGCAAGATCATACGCACGTCCAGTGGCTCCACCCGCTTGACAGCAGGATCGTCGAAGGACGGGGAGAAGGCTGATCATTCTTCCGGCTCCGATGACCCGGGCGGCTCCGGCGAATCGGCGGGCTCGAATAGATCGGCAAGATCGGGTGAATCGGGTGCTGCACCCGATAAGACCCGAGTCGTTGCTCCCCCTACGCCCAAGGCCTCGCCGAAGCCGAGCAAGGCTCCCTCGGCCGGTCAGTCCTCAGCCGGTTCGGCCTCCGGCCGGCAGCCCTCTGCCGGGACCTCCACCGGTGGCTCGACGCCTTCGAGTCAGGCAACCGGTTCGCAGAACTCAGCGTCCGGAAGTGGTCCGGCCACCTCGGGGATGGGATCAGCGTCCAACACCATTCGCGCCAGCTCCGGCAGCGTGAAAATGGGCGTCAAGAACATGGTCGACAGCGGCAAAGGCAGCAAAAAGAAGAAGGGCCCGCGAACGGTTCGCCTCACTGTGTCAGCGGTGGACCCATGGTCGGTCATGAAGATGTCGTTCCTCATGTCAGTGGCCATCGGCATCGCCACCATCGTGGCATTCATCGTGCTCTGGGTCGTCCTCCAGGCCACGGGCGTCATGAGCGGTCTGGAAACGACGATCTCCGAAGTTGCCGGCGCGGAATCGGCCGAGAAGATCGTCGGGATATTCGGTTTCGGACGAGTTGTGGCCGCCGGCTTCATCATCGCAGTCATCAACATCGTCCTGATGACTGCCCTGTCCACTCTCGGTGCGTTCATCTACAACATCGGATCCCTCATCGCGGGTGGATTCCATCTGACACTGACCGACGACTGAGACCTGCGGCAGCCTCTTTCGGTGCTATGTGCTCCTACCTGCTCCCAGAACCTGGCGGCGGCTCGGAATCCCAGTCTGGGAATTCCGAGCCGCCGTCGGGCGGTTCAGGGGAGGATCGCAGAGTATGATGAGGTCATGTGAGGCGAGTCACTGTCGGCCGATTTGTGTTGGAATGACCCGTTGGGTATCGTTTTACTTCGGGTTCACCCCCTGAAAAGGGCCTATAGCTCAGGCGGTTAGAGCGCTTCGCTGATAACGAAGAGGTCCCTGGTTCAAGTCCAGGTAGGCCCACATCCTTTCGAGGAGGATCATGAAGAAGTGGATTCTCAGTGGTCTCACGCTTGTGGGACTCGGAGTTTTCTTCCGGTGGCGGCACAGTAATCAGAGTGCCCAAGCCGAATGGTCCGAACACACCGACTCGGTGTGAAGGTGAATGCCGTTTGGGGGGTATGGCGCAATTGGTAGCGCACCTGCTTTGCAAGCAGGGGGTTAGGGGTTCGAGTCCCCTTACCTCCACCAGATGACGAAGGCTCCGGACCGAATCGGTCCGGAGCCTTCGTTGTGAAGAACTTCCCTCGTGCCCCGCACTCTCTCCACTTCCGGTCTCTTTTCGCTCTCTGTTCGGAATAAGTCCGCCCTCATCATCGTTGTCTGCTACATCCGCGAGTGTCGTTCGCAGTTTCCGAACTCGCACTCGCCTTCCGGGGCAGATGGCTGCAGACGCCAGTTCGGCCCTTGATCACATCACTCGATCGGAGATCCTCTTTGTCCAGCGACACCTCACCCTCCCGTCCCAACGATTCGCGGACTGAGTCCATCAATCCTGCGGGGATGCGGGTGATCTGGCTGCTTCTGGTGGCTGCCTTCGTAGCGATCCTCAACGAAACGACGATGGCCATCGCGATCCCCGAGCTCAACGTTGCCCTCGGGATCCCCCCGGAGCTCGGTCAGTGGCTGACCAGCGCGTTCATGCTCACCATGGCCGTCGTGATTCCCACGACCGGTTTCCTCCTGCAGCGCTTCACCACCCGTCAGATCTTCCTGGCAGCAATGATTCTGTTCTCAGCTGGCACCCTGATCTGTCTCGTGGCTCCGGGCTTCACCGTCCTGCTCGTCGGACGCGTCGTCCAGGCTGCGGGCACCGGCATCATGATGCCGCTGCTCATGACAACGATCATGAATGTCGTCCCTGCCCACTCGCGCGGTCGGATGATGGGTCGGGTCGGCCTGGTCATCTCGCTCGCTCCCGCAATCGGTCCGACGATGTCGGGCATCGTGCTCGATTCCCTAGGATGGCGTTGGCTGTTCGCCATCGTCCTCCCCATCGCGCTCATCGCTCTCGGCTTCGGCGCCAAGTGGATGACCAATCTGGGTGAGAGCACCCATGCGCCGATCGACATCGTCTCCGTCGTGCTCTCGGTCCTCGCCTTCGGCGGCATCGTCTTCGGCCTCAGCCAGTTCGGTGGGGGCCACGATGGGGGCGGCTCCACCACCGGTTTCGCGTGGACTGCAATCGCTGCGGGACTCGTCTTCCTGGGTTTCTTCGCCTGGCGACAGCTGATGCTGCAGAAGGACGATCGGGCGCTGCTGGACCTGCGCGTCTTCTCCGCGAAGAACTATGTCATCGCAGTCATCATCATGGCCGTCGTCTCACTGGCCATGTTCGGTACCTTCTCCCTGCTTCCGCTGTACCTGCAGAACGTCGCCGGGCTCAACGCCACGCAGTCGGGTCTCGTCCTTCTGCCCGGATCCATCCTGATGGGCGTTCTTGCTCCCGTGATGGGCCGCATCTACGACGCACGAGGCCCACGGACTCTGCTGATCCCAGGATCGGTCATGATCGCTGCATCGATGTTCGCCTACTCCATGGTCGGCGTGGGCACACCCACCTGGGTTCTCGTCGTCATCCAGACGGTCATGTCACTGGGGCTGGCCGGGTCGTTCACACCCCTGTTCTCCGCCTCGCTGGGTTCACTGGACCGGAAACTCTATTCGCACGGATCTGCGGCGCTCAATACCATGCAGCAGGTGGCAGGAGCTGCCGGAACCGCACTTCTGATCTCCATCTACTCCTCTGCCCTGCATTCGGGTGAGGCCGCAGGACGTTCCGTGGCGGAGTCGGGTGCGCCGGGAGCGCACAATGCGTTCCTGCTGGCCACAGCCATCACCCTGGTGCCCGTAGTGCTGGCGTTCTTCATCAAGAAGCCCGAAGACCAGGAGTCCGCCCCCGCCGAGGAGGTCCCCCTGGTTCCGGAGACACCTGCCACATAATCTGAGGATGAGTTGACCCAAGGTTCCTGCCCATCTGCACGTGTGGCGCTGTGGCAACGACCTGAACTAGAGTCGTCGGCGTGAATTCGAAACGCTGGCAGCACATTATGGAATGGCCACTCGTGGTCGCCGCGCTCACCTTCCTCGGTGCCTACAGCTGGCAGGTGATCGGAGCGCCCACCGGCACATATGCCCAACTCGCTATGGCCTTGGTCATCATCACGTGGCTCGTCTTCGTCATCGACTACGTGGTCAACCTCTGGCTCGCCGAGGATCGCTGGGCCTGGTTTCGTCACCATCTCTTCGATCTCGCCGTCATCGCCCTGCCGTTGCTGCGGCCCCTGCGAGTCCTGCGCGCCATCACGGTCCTGCACATCCTCAACCGCACTGTCGGCACCGCCGTGCGCGGGAAGATCCTCATCTACACCGCTTCGGCGTCAGCATTGCTCGTCTACGCCGCTGCACTCGCCGTCCTCGACGCCGAACGCGGAACCGAATCGGCGATCAATTCCTTCCCCGACGCCATCTGGTGGGCCTTCGTCACCGTGACCACCGTCGGCTACGGGGACATGGCGCCGATGAGCGGGTTGGGCCGGATGCTCGCTGTGTGCCTCATGCTGGGTGGGATTGCTCTGCTCGGCGTCGTCACCGGCACGCTGGCCTCCTGGATCGTCGAGAAGGTATCGACGGATGCGGAGGAGAACCAATCAGCCACCGTCGCCCACATCCATGCCCTCGAGGAGTCGATCGCGGCACTGACACTCCAGGTCGAAACCATCGGCGGGCAGGCGCAGACAGGATCGGAATCGCTGAGGCACACCGGTGATCGATTCGAGGACTCGACATATAGCGACCCTGCGTAAGAATCTTCGGTGATTGCTCGGGCCACGGGTGATTGTCTGAAAACGAGGGGTTTACGAAGATTGCCGACACCGGCCCCGAGGTCGGGGTGCCGAGCGCGTGTAGATGGGCCTGGAGGGGTCTTCGCAGGTCTTTGCCGTTGCTTGTGGACCACAGCCGATTTCGCACGCACCGCTTCAAGCGGGTAATATCGGCCTGTGCTCTGAGGGGGTATGGCGCAATTGGTAGCGCACCTGCTTTGCAAGCAGGGGGTTAGGGGTTCGAGTCCCCTTACCTCCACTCGAGAAGCTATTGAGACAGCACTCGTAAAAGAAGATCCCGCCGACAGCGATATGGACGCTGTCGGCGGGATCTTTGTCTGTGTTCTGTCCCCGACATGAGTCAGGGCGGTGGTTCCGCGTCGATTCCGAGCAGACCAGAGCCTGCTCGGAACCTGTACAGATCAAGCATGGACGCGAATGAGGTGCTCGTTCGTGAACGCCTGGAATGCCCACTGGGCGTTCTCGCGACCGTAACCCGAGCGGTTGATGCCGCCGAACGGGTATTCGGGACCGGACTCCATGTGGGAGTTGATCAGCGTCATGCCGGCGTTGATCTTGGCGCCGAACTGCTGCCCCTTTTCGAGATCATCGGTCCACACCGAGCTCATGAGGCCGTATTCGGTGTCATTGGCCAGACGCAGCGCATCCTCTTCGTCCTTGGCCCGGTAGACCATGACCGCTGGCCCGAAGAGCTCATTGCAGCCGAGATCGGACTTCGGGTCGATGTCGGAGATCACAGCCGGGGACATGAACCAGCCCGGACGGTCGAGCTTCTTCCCGCCGGTGTGCAGTGTGGCGCCATCGGCCACAGCCTTCTCGATCATGGCCACGATCTCATCGCGAGCACCCTCGGAGGAGACCGGTCCCATGCCGACGTCCGGATCATCGTAGGTCGAGACCTTCGTTGCCTCGGCGGCCTTGACGGCCTCGGCGAGGAACTCGTCGTAGAGATCATCGACGACGATCATGCGCTTGGGTGAGGTGCAGACCTGACCGGCGTTGGCAAGACGCAGGCCGACAAGCTTCTTGGCCAGTGCCGGCACATCTTTCGAATCGAGGACGACGGCGGGATCGTTGCCGCCGAGTTCGAGGACGGCGCGCTTGTAGTACTTGGCGGCGATGGAGGCCACGGAGGCACCCGCACCCTCGGAGCCGGTGAGTGAGAAGCCCTTGACGCGGAAGTCCTTGAGGACCTCCTCGGCATGAGAGCTGTCGAGGTAGATGTTCTGGTAGACGCCCTTGGGCAGACCCGCCTCGGTGAGGAGATCCTCGAAGTACTGTGAGGACTTCGGGCAGATCGAGGCCTGCTTCATGATGATCGCATTGCCGACCATGAGGTTGGGCAGCACGAAACGCGCGATCTGGTTATAGGGGAAGTTCCACGGCATAATGCCCAGCAGAACACCCAGCGGCTGGTGGCGGACGTAGCTGCTGGCTGCGCCTGCGGCAGCCAGATGTGTGGGAGCCAAGTGAGTCTCGGCGTTATCGGCCATCCACCGTGCTGTACGAGCGACCTTGTCCACCTCGCCGAGGCCCTGCTTCTTGACCTTGCCCATCTCACGGCCGATGATGTCGGTCATCTCATCGGCATTGGCATCGACGAGGTCAGCGAACTTGCGCAGGATCGCGCCGCGCTCGTGCAACGGTGTCTCCTTCCACGCAAGATGAGCTTCGTGGGCACGGTCGATGTAGCCGGGGATGTCTTCCTTGGCGACGGAGGCGAACTCCTCCTCGACCTCACCGGTATTGGCATTTGTGACTGCGAACTTGCTCATGAAACGTCCTCTCGCGCGTAGGAATCGACTTTGTAGTCTCAACAAGAAGAATGACGTGCGCATTCCACAAGGGCAAGTCGGTCTCAAACTCGCTCTGGCTCGCAGAGACTAAAGTGACTCAGAAACGCCGAGGAGCAACGATGTCCCACCAACGCAAACTGTGCTATTTCGTCGCAGTCTCCATCGATGGTTTCATCGCCGGCCCGGATGGAGGCGATCCGAGCAGTTGGTGGCCGATCACCGATGACTACATCGACTTCATTCGCACGGAGTATCCGGAGACCTTGCCGGGCCCCGCCAGGGAGGCGCTGGGCGTGACGGGACGCGGACACCATTTCGATACGGTCGTCGAGGGCCGAGGATCCTTTGCGATCGGTCTTGCCGCCGGACTACCGGATGCCTACCCGCATCTGCGTCATCTCGTGGTCTCTGCCTCGCTCGATTCGGTCCCCGGCTCCGCTGTCGAAATCGTCAGAGACGATCCCGTGCAGCGGATTCGGGAGCTCAAAGGTGAGCCGGGGAAGGATATCTGGCTCGTCGGCGGAGGGACGCTGGCTTCGAGCCTGCGTGCTGAGATCGACGAACTCATCATCAAACTCGGTCCCATCACCCTCGGAGCGGGTGTGCCGCTCTGGGGCGTTGAGTCCGACTTCGACAAAGAGATCTGGACGACTACCGAGGTGCGAGCCTTTCCCGGTGGAATGACCCTGCTGCGCTACGCCCGCTCAGGCGATGGCGTCTGAGGACTGTTCGAACCTCGCGACACCGATACGAGCACTCCAGACTCGTTCGACCCGGATCGCAACCGCGACGAGGACCAGGGAGGCCAGGGCGAGGAGGATCGCGACGACGACGGGGGCCTTGAACCCCCAGCCGAGTGCGATGACGCCGGCGCCGAGTGCTGGCCCGATGGCATTGCCGACGTTGAACGCCGAGGTGTTCACGCTGGCGGCCAGTGTCGGTGCCTGAGTGGCGATCTGGAATACGCGGGCGTTGAGCGCCCCCGCGATCGAGAAGCCGCTGGCGCCGATGAGGACGATCATGACGATCGCCGCCCAGCCGGTGTCGGCCACCAGCCACAGGGCGAAGAGACTGAGCGCCAAGGCCGCGAGGCTGCCGATGATATTGCCGAAGATGTTCTTATCGGCGAAGCGTCCGCCCACGACGACTCCGATGAAGGCGCCGATGCCGAAGGCTGCCAAAACTCCGGGGACGAGGTCGTGGGAGAGCCCCGCCACCTGAGTGAGCAGGGGCGAAAAGTAGGAGAAGGCGGCGAAGACCGACGCCTGGAACAGCGCGGTCGTTGCCAGAGCCAACCAGATTCGCGGTCCCTTGAATGCGGCGAGCTCGGCCTTGAGAAGAGTGGGCAGATGCTGGTTCGACCCGGTTTCCTCGTCGGTCGGGTTGCGAACTGTGAACCCGATGAGGACGGCGGCGAGAGCAGTGACGACTGCGACGGCCCAGAATGTCGCCCGCCATCCGTACTGCGTGCCCACCCAGGTGCCCACGGGAACGCCCACGAGGTTCGCAACGGTCAGACCGCCGACGAGGCTGGCCAGGGCACGACGCTGCACCTTTGCGGGGGCGATGCGCGTCGTATGAACAGCGGCCACGGCCCAGAACCCGCCGCAGGCGACGGCCGCCAGGACACGGGTGACCATGAGGATCGAATAGCTCGGCGACAGCGCGGCCAGGATGTGCAGAGTGGTGAACGCAATGATCGAGATGATCATCGTCGCCCGACGCGGCAGCGTGAGCGTCAGCAGCGCCATTGCCGGTGCTCCGCCGATCATTCCCACAGCGAATCCGGTGATGAGCAGGCCTGCCTGCGGGATGCCGACCCGCAGATCGGCACTGATGGGTTCGAGGATCCCAGCGATCATGAACTCGCTGGTGCCGAGGCAGAAGATCACCGCTGCCAGGAGGTAGACCTGGGCTGGGACACGGACTCTCGTTGGAGTCGAAGTCGTCACTGTGCGCTGCTTTCGGTTGCGATGAGGTGTCCGGGAGAATTGCGGCGGTATGTGTGGGGTGCCGTGTGGTCGTGAAGTGCCCTGAGTCCCTCGGGTGTGCACAGTCCTTCGATGAACGCGGTCGCCTGAGACTGGACATTGCTTGCGGGCATGACCCGAGCGGCGATCCTCAGCCCGGCGAGCACACTGTGGATGAGCTCCGCATGCACCTTCGCATCCAGCTCGGAGCGGATGTGGCCCTCGACCTGCCCGCGTTCCAGGACGAACCGATACGACTCCAACCAGGCCTGGTGATCGGGATCGAGGATCGTGCACACCGCATCGACCTCACGGCCGAGTTCGGCCGCAGTGTTTGCCGACAGGCACCCGACCCGTGAGTCGTCCTCGCACTGTTTGGCCAGTTCCCCGCCGAGGCGGTGCATGATGAGCGTCGGGGCCGGTGCTGTTCCTGTGCGCAGCTCCTCCCGGGCCGGGATTCCTCTCGCGGTGTAGTCACGCAGGGCCCGAAGGAAGAGCGAATCGAGGCTGTCAAAGGTGTTGTAGAAGCTTGAGCGGCCGATGTTCGCACGCTCGCAGACCAGGCCGACGTCGGTGCCCGTGTAGCCATGCTCGCTGAAGACGGCAATGGCAGTGTTGATCACCGCCTGCTCGTCGAAGGTCTTCCTCCTGCCCATGGAAAGAGCTTAAATTGTTTTGGACACAACTGTCCAATAAGTGCTCGGAACATCATCGGATGAATGCTGACACCGTCTGTCAACAGCCGCCGGGCATCAACAGCAGGTGTAACGTGGCGGCAAGGAACGATGGCACTATCCCGGGTGAGATACCCACGGCGAACTATCCGCGGTGAAGAAAGGAACACACATGAGTCCAGTGAGCAAAGAGCGCCGAAGACAGCTTCGCGACGATGATGCGAACTGGAAGCTCGGAATCTTCTACTTCTGCCCCCAGGACCCATCGTTCCTGATACCGAAGCGCTTCGGCATCGGCTGGTCGCTCAACTACGGCAGCCCCTGGTCGCTGCTGTTCCTCATCATCGTCATCGTTCTCCTGGTGTGGGGCATCTTCTTCTGAGCCAGATCAGCCGCGTGGGTCACGGCCCCGTTGGGTCGAACGGGCGGCTACTTCTTGTCCAGAACCTTCTTGAGTACTGTCGCGTCGCTGATGTCGTCGCGCTTTGACGCGGTCAAAAGGGTGAGTTTGCCCTTCTTTGCGTAGTCCTTCAGCTGTGCGAGAGCCTCGGCGTGGTCATCGTCCTTGAGCTCCTCCCGGTAGCGCCGGGAGAACTCCTGAAACTTATCGGGATCGTGTGAATACCACTTGCGCAGATCGGTCGAAGGAGCGAGATCCTTCAGCCAATCATCGAGTTCAGCCTTATCCTTGCTGACCCCGCGCGGCCAGATGCGGTCGACGAGGACGCGAGTGCCGTCGCTGTTGACCGGATCATCGTAGATCCGACGAACCTGGACCTGATGCTTCTCTGACATGTTCGTCCTCCTCATTCTGCGGTGCTGGTGTGGTCCTGATTTCAGTCTAAGACAGAAGAAGTCAGAGGCAAGGCGAGAATACTCGGACCCCTTCGTGACCCGTTCGAGCGTAGACTCGACGCCTGAACACCAGTGTGCTGATGCGAGGCGGCGATGACTGAGATTCCGAGGATCAATCGGCTCTTCCCCGACCAGGCCAAGGGCGTGAAACTGTCAGAGGCCCTGGCATTTCCCTGCGATGGTGACCAGTGGGTGCGTGCAGTGTTCGTGGCTTCGGTCGATGGGGCCGCGACCATCGCCGGTCACGCCGGAGGCCTGGGCAATGACATCGACAAGCAGCTGTTCGCCCTCAACCGAGCATTGGCAGACGTCATCCTCGTCGGCGCCGGCACTGCCAGGACCGAGGTCTATGGTCCCGCCGAAGACGATCCGCAATGGTGGCAGCTGCGCGAGAACCGCAGCCCCACACCACCCATGGCGGTGGTCTCAGCCAGCTTGGACCTCGATTTCTCAGCCGCGCTGTTCACCGAGGCTCCCCAGTCTGCCCGGACCATCCTCATCACCCGCGCAGACGCACCAGCTCAGGCACGTGCACAGGCTGCTGAGGTCGCCGAGGTGATCGTGGCCGGTCAATCCTCCGTTGACCTGAGCGCGACGATCGCTGAACTCCGGTCGCGTGGATTCGCCCGGATCGTGTGCGACGGTGGACCGCAGCTGTTCACCGACCTGCTCGAGGCGCGAGGCATCGACGAACTGTGTCTGACCCGAAGCCCGAGTTTGGTCGCCGGGACCGAGACGAGGATCCTGCACGGTGCCCGGTTCGATCCACCGGTCGAACTCGAGCTGAAGACCCTCTACGGCACCGACGACGGCTTTCTCTATCTGCTCTACCGTCCGGCAGGGTCGTAGGGACGAGCCGTAAGGACGAGCCGTGGGGATGAGTCGTAGGGACGAGCCGTGTCGGGATGCAAGAATGTGAGTATAGAACCGAGCCCTGTGATCCCGCAGTCGCGCATGATCGCATGATCGGTGGCCGTAGTACCCGTGCACACTCGACAGGACAGTGATGACTCAAGCTCGCGAGACCAGACCGCAGCCGGCTGCCGGTGCGGAGATCGGCTCCCTGATCGGTGGAGCATTCGGCCTGGTGTTCCTCATCGTCGACAGTGCATCGTTCTCTACCCTCGGCCGCATCCTCGTTCTCGTCATGGGAATCGCGGCATTCGCCGCCATCGCCTTCTTCGCAATGCGTTCCCTGGGCCGGATGAAGCGCGCTCAGATCTCCTCAGCGAATTCAGCCGAGGGGCAGGATGAGGTTTCGCCTGGCAGGGCCGTGCCCTTCGGACGCAGCTACTGGATCATCGTCGGGGTCGAAGCGCTCGCCCTCTTCGGCGGCACGCGCCTATTGAGCGGTCTCGGGCATCCCGAACTCGGCGTGGCCTGGGTGGCATTCGTTGTCGGCACCCACTTCTATGCTCTCGGCCACGTGTTCAAACTCAATCGGTTCCACATTCTCGCTACGGTCGTCACCCTGTGCGGGATAGCCGGTTTCATCGCCTTCTTCGCCTCGATCCCAGCGTTCATCCCGATCTTGGGTGGAATCATTCCCGGATTCGTCCTCCTGGCGTTCGGCCTCTGGGCGCTCGTCGCAGTCGACGAACGCTGAGACGCCGCTGCGCGAGTGCCGGACGAGCGCCCCCACGCGAGCGTCATAGTGGACTTGCGTTCGAAATCTCGGGCGAAATCGAACGCGAGTCCACTATGACGAGCAGATCGCGCCGGAGGCAGAACCGCATGGGCGCCGTCGCCGGTATACCTTGGCCGGTACTAGTCCGTCGGGGTACCTGGGGCCTGGACCTGCGGCGATGACTGCACTCGTGGGGCAGGGAAGTCCGGGGCGGTGGCCGCGGGTACAGCATCCAGGCCAGCGAGCACCTCGGCGATGGCACGGTCGAGCTGCAGATCATCGTCGCTGAACAGCTGCGAGGGATCGTGCTCGACCTCGATGTCCGGCTCGACGCCGTAGTTCTCCACATCCCAGCCCTTGCCCTCGAGCCAGAAGGCATAACGAGGCTGCGTCACGCCGGTGCCGTCGACCAGATCGTAGCGACCGTCGATGCCGACGACTCCGCCCCAGGTGCGGACTCCGATGACAGGGCCGAGTCCCTTGGCCTGCACGCGGGCATTGATGATGTCACCGTCGGAGCCCGAGAACTCGTTGGCTACGAAGGCCACCGGACCACGGCGGGAATCTTCCGGGTCGGGAAGCATCGTGTCGTAGCTCCTGGACGCGTTCCAGGCGATGACCCTGTCCGCGAAGCGTTCGGCGACCAGGGCACTCGTGTGACCACCCCGGTTGAACCGGACATCGGCGATGACGCCCTCGGCGGACATCGCCTGCCGCAGGTCACGGTGGAGCTGAGCCCAACCACCGGCCATCATGTCGGGGACGTGGACATAGCCGACTCGGCCACCGGACTTTCCCGCCACGTACTCGCGCCGGGAGCGGACCCAGTCCTGGTAGCGCAGCTTCTCCTCATTCGCCAGAGGAATGATCGCGACCACGCGATCCTTGCGTCCCCGCCGCAGGGTGAGCTCCACGATCGAGTCCGCCGTTCCCACCAGGTGGGCGGCTGGGCCGCGGACCTCGTCGACCGGCTGACCGCCCACAGCGACGATGAGATCACCGTCGCGGGCTCCGACGCCGGCTTGGCGCAGTGGTGACCTGGCGGCTGGGTCACTGCTCTCACCGGGCAGGATGCGGGCAATCTGCCAGCCCTGCCCAGTCCGTTCCAGATCCGCACCCAAGAAGCCGAGCTTCTTCGCCTGATCACCGGGTGGGCTGGACGGCAGCACATAGGCATGTGAGGTGTTGAGCTCGCCCACGGTCTCCCACAGAATGTCGACGAGGTCGTCATGGGTCAGCGCCTTCGCGGCAACTCGGCGCCAGCGCAGGGTCACACCTTCCCAGTTCACCCCGTTCATGTCCGCACGCCAATAGTGGTCGCGCATGATTCGGGAGTTCTCCTCGAACATCTGCAGCCATTCAGCCCGCTGATCGAGTTCGAACCGCAGACGCGTGAGGTCCACGGAGACCGTATCGTCGTCATCGGCTTCGACCTTGCGGGTGGCCGGTCGCACCGCGACACCGCCATCGTTGGTCACGATGATGAGCTTGCCGTCACCGGTCACCGAATAGTCATCGGCCTTGTCGACGACGGTGGAGACCTTGCGTTTGGCGAAGTCGAAGTACTGGACCATTTCGCCCGGTTTCTCACCGGCGTCGCCGGAGTGCTTGTCGCCGAGCTCACCGTCTTCGGCATCACCGGTGCGCATCCACAGGACGCCGCCCTCGGCAGCGTTCAGATTGCGGAAGACACCAGAAGAGACCGGGAACGCCACGATCCTCTCCTCTGCTCCCGCCAGGTCGACCTCCGTGGTGACGACGGTCTTCTCAGCCTTCGCCTTGTCCGCTTTCGAAGTCTCATCGGTGACCTCACTGATCGCCCACCCGCTGGCACTCGGCCCGAAGGGTGCGGGCTCGGTTGAACTCAGCGGCAGCAGCCACGGCCTGGTCACACCGTTGAACGACAGGTCGAAGGAATGCTGATTGTAGGAGGGATCGAAGGTCCGGTCCGAGAGGAACGCGAGGTATTTGCCATCGGCTGTGAATGCCGGCGAGAAGTCATTGAACTTCCCGCTAGTCAGCGCCTGACCCTCATGGTCGGACTTGGTGTCGACGAGCATCAGCCGTTCCACCCTGGGTCGGCTGCGACCACACGAGGTAGCGTCCGTCCGGAGAGAAGCGAGGGGTCCTGGCCTCCCCGAAGCCCGAATGCCCGACGAGTCGGGTTCTGCCATTTCCGACCTCGACGAGGCGGATGCTGCCGTCATGGGAGATCGTGGCCAAGGTCTTCCCCGCCGGATCGGAGGCCATGTCGAGGACACGTCCCAGGGCTCCGGCCCCGATTCGCCGAGGCGGCTTGTCGGCGGAGACCGCCCGCACCTCGATCGAGTCCTCGCCCTCGACATCGGTGATGTACGCGGCGAGCCCGGTCTGCCCGAGGACGACGGGTTCACGGGTGCGGATCGACGAATCCGCGCACAGCGCCCGTGCAGGACCTTCGCGATGGGCCAGCCAGAAGGTCTTTCCGCGCCATTCCACCACCGAGGCGTTGCCGCCGTGATCTGGGACGATATTCAAAGTGCTGGAGGTGGGATCGACATGGAGCGGCTGCACTCCGGTTCCGGGAAGCACCACGTTCAGGGTTCTGATCTGCGCGTCGAGGCTGTCGAGGATGCGTATCTCCCCGTGGCTGTGCCACACGATGCGGGTTCCATCGGTCGTAGCATCGCGGACATAGCCCTCGGCCTCGGTCTGGAATGTCAGCTGCCGAGGTTCACCGGCCGCGGCCTGATCCGATCCCCTGGTCCCGGTCTGTGTCGCCAGACCGTCCCAGATCCACAGATTGGCCTGCTCATGCGCATGATCCGGGAAGGCAGCGGCACGGTCCGAAGTGAAGACCAGCGAGTCACCGACCCAGATCGGATCGGTCAGCGATGCCTCTTCCTCACGCAGCAGGCGCTGCCACTGGGCACCAGTTCCCGAGGCGTCGGCGACGCGATCGAGCCACAGCCTGGGCGCGGTGCCGCCGCGGTAGCGCTTCCAATGTGCGGGCGGACGACTGAACGGTGTGGACAGAGCGGTGACACCTGAGTGGTGCCGGTCCAACCCAGAGGCCCGACCCAGCGACAGGCGTTCGACGCCGCCGTCGAGGTCAACGGACTTCACAACATGATTGCGGACCTCGAACTCACCGGCATTGGACCCGATGAGAATGTGACGTTCATCTGCCCACCCGAGCATCGTCGTCGTCGTTCCACCCAACCAGCTCAGCCGTCGCAGGGCCCCGGAGGCCACCTCGGCGAGCATGAGTTCAGGGTGCCCATCACGGAAAGACACATAGGCGATATGCGTTCCGTCCGGCGAGATCCGCGGACTGCGGACTGGGACATGATCGGAGGTCAGGCGCCATGCGCGCCCACCAGCTGACGGGACGATCCAGACGTCGTCGTCGGCGGTGAAGGTGATGAGATCACCGTGGATGTGCGGGTACCGGAGGTAAGAATACTGAGTCACGTGACCCACATTACAAGCTTGGGCGCCGAGGTGACGCGGCCCATGCGGCCCCTGACCAATAGAATGGTGACATGCCATCTTTGACTTCGCTTCTCAACGATCGTTTCGCACTCGCCCTCGAACAGTCCTTCGGCGAGGATTTCACGCGACGCGACCCCGTGATCAGGAGCAGCCAGTTCGCCGATTTCCAGGCCAACGTGGCCTTGCCTCTGGCGAAGGAGCTGAAGTCCAAACCCCGCGACATCGCGACCACGATCGTGGACAACCTCGACCTCGCCGGCATCTGTGAGACCCCCGAGATCTCCGGCCCCGGCTTCATCAACCTCACCTTCACCCCCGAATTTCTGGCGACCACGCTGAACCAGACAAACGCAGCCGAGGTCGAGTCCGAGACGGCCGGAGCGCGGATCGTCATCGACTATTCGGCGCCCAACGTCGCCAAGGAGATGCACGTCGGCCACCTGCGGACCACCGTCGTCGGCGACGCACTCGCTCGCACGCACGAACTCTTCGGCAACACCGTCGTGCGCCAGAACCACATCGGCGACTGGGGCACCCCGTTCGGCATGCTCATCGAACACCTCCTCGACGTCGGCATCGAATCGGAGACGGCCCAGGACATCTCGGCCAACCCGAATGCCTTCTACCAGGCCGCTCGTGAGAAGTTCGACAGCGACGCCGACTTCGCCACCCGCGCACGTGCCCGGGTGGTCGCGCTGCAGGGCGGGGACAAGCAGACTCTCGAACTCTGGGAGCGCCTCGTCGGGTTCTCACGGATCTACTTCAACCACATCTACTCGCTCCTCGACGTCACCCTGAGTGATGACGACCTGGCCGGTGAGAGCATCTACAACGATGACCTCGCCGCAGTCTGCCAGGATCTCGAGGACAAAGGCCTGGCACGCATCAGCGACGGCGCCCTGTGCGTCTTCCCCGAGGGCTTCACCGGCCGTGAGGGCGAACCGCTGCCGCTGATCATCCGCAAATCCGACGGCGGCTACGGCTACGCCACGACCGACCTCGCGGCCGTGCGCTACCGCGTACGCAACCTCCATGCCGACCGTGCCCTCTACGTCGTCGGCAGCCCGCAGGCCATGCACTTCGAGATGGTCTTCGCCATCGCCCGGGCCGCCGGCTGGCTGCCCGAAGACGTCGAGACCGAGCATGTGAAGATCGGCAACGTCCTCGGCGACGACGGCAAGATCCTGCGCACGCGCTCCGGGGCGCCCCTGCGTCTGGCCGAACTCCTCGAGGAGGCCATCGCCCGTGCCCGGGCCACGTTGCGGGAGTCGAACGCCGAGTTCAGTGCCGAAGAAGAAGCTGTCGTCGCGAAGATCGTGGGCATCGGCGCGGTCAAATACGCCGACCTCTCCGTCGCCCACGACACGAGCTACACCTTCGACCTCGACCGCATGCTCGCCCCCATCGGCAACACCGCCCCGTACCTGCAGTACGCCGGCGCTCGGATCCGTTCGATCCTGCGCAAGGCGGACTCGGATGCGTTCACGGCTGCGCCGATCCACCTCGGCGAGGCGGCCGAACGTGACTTGGGCCTGGCGCTGCTCGGGTTCTCCGACGTCCTCGCCGAGGTGGTCGCGTCCTCCACGCCGCACCGCCTGTGCACCTACCTGTTCGACCTGGCCCAGTCGTTCACCTCGTTCTACGAGCAGTGCCCGGTCCTCATCGCCGAGTCCGCCGAGGTCCGCGATTCCCGGCTGCGCCTGAGCCAGACCGTCCTCGAGGTGCTCGAGGCTGGCCTCGGAGTTCTCGGCATCCGCGTGCCCGAGCGTATGTGAACCAGCCGGACCCGTCCGTGGCCCGGCGGATGCTGCCCTGGGTGGTCGTGGGCATCGTCGTTCTGGCGATCAACCTGCGGGCACCGATCATCGCTCCGACGGCCGTCCTCGGTGACATTCAGGACGACACCGGGCTGAGCGCGGCTGGGGTGGGACTCCTCACGGGCCTGCCGGTGCTTCTGTTCGCCCTCGTCACCCCTATCGCGGGTAAGACCATCGGACGCTTCGGCGCGGAGGCGGCCGTGCTGTCCTGCCTCACCGGTGTGCTGCTGGGAACGGTGCTGCGCTCGCTCGGGCCGCCCTGGCTCGTGCTCGTGGGCACCGGAATCATCGGTTTCGCCATCACTTTGGGCAATATCGCGGTCCCGGTGATCATCCGACGCGAGGTCCCCTGGAGCCAGGTGTCGATGGTGACCGGCCTGTATTCGGCCACCATGAATGTCGGGTCCATGATCACCCTTCTCGGCACCGGTCCCTTGGCCGCAGCCGTCGGGTGGCGGTGGGCCGTGGCCATCTGGGGCGGAATGGCCGTGCTCGGACTCGCCTACTGGCTGTTCGCGATCCGGCTGCGGATCCGACGCAACGCGATCGTCGCAGCCGCGGCCGAAACGCCGCCGACGCCCGCACCCACACCGGAACGTCGCCCGTGGCGGGAGGCCCCGCCCGAATTCCGCGCCATCATCGCACTGCTCGTGGTCACTTTCAGCGGACAGTCGATCGCCTACTACACGACCACAACGTGGCTGCCGTCGATCCTGGCAGACACCGGAGGGCTGAGCGCGACAGCCTCGGGCGGCACTGCCTCGCTGTTCCAGATCGCGGCCATCCTCGGCGCATTCGGAGTGCCGCTGCTGGCGGCCCGCACCCGACCCTGGGTGCCGGTGGCGATCATCGCCGCACTGTGGCTCTCGCTGCCTGTCGGACTGCTGCTGGCTCCCAGCTCGTTCGTGCTGTGGTCGATCACCGGCGGAATCGCCCAGGGCGGCGGATTCACCGCAATCTTCTCCATCATCGCCCGCACAGCGGGAAGTGACCGGGAGACAGCTTCGGCCTCGGCCCGGGTGCAGGGTGGCGGCTACCTCGCCGCCACCCTGGCTCCGCCGTTCGCGGGCTGGCTGGGCAACGTCACCGATGGGTGGACGGCCCCGATCCTGCTCATCCTCGCCGCGACTCTGGCGTTTACGATCACCGGTCTGCTGGCGGTTCGGATCTCCGGGCGTTTCCGGGGCGGTGGACCGGCCACGAGGCGTGAAGTTCTGGATGAATGACGAACGGCTCCCGTTGCCGAGGTTCGCTCACCTCAATCAGTGAGCACCTCGACGACGGGAGCCGTTCGATCTGTCTGCGCCGGACAGCTGACCGGCTAGTCAGAACAGATCAGTGCTTGGCGTTCTTGTCTTCCACCGTTTCGTCGGCTGACTTCGAATCCTCAGCAGGCTTGACGATGGTGGCCGGTGCAGCCTGAGTTCCCTTGGCCTCGGTCGCAGGCTTCGAAGTCGGTGCTGTCGTGGCGGCAGCCTCGGCAGTCTTCGATTCGGGCACTGCTGTCTGCGAGACCTCGGGTGCTGTTCCCTGGCGAGAAGCGGGGGTCGAGCCCACCGGGCGAGCATCGTCGGGACGGTTGTTGGGCAGCGGTGTCGACCATGGGTCTTCGACCGGCTGCGCCTTCTTCCACACGTAGTAGCCGATTCCGGCTGCCGAACCGATGACCAGGGTCCACACGACTGCGGTCTTGCCACCACCGGACTTGCGTGCGGTGTCCTTCTGGATCCGCTTTCCGGCATTCGTGAGGGCCTTGCGAGCCTTCTTCACGGCCTTCTTGTCGCCGGTCAGGCGCACAGCGAGATCGTCGACCAGCTGAGGGGTCTCAACGGCGGCGAGCGAGTTGGCGGCGTTGGACGCAAACTTGCCGGCACGCTCGGTGGCCTCGGGACGGTAGGCATCGAGCCTGTCCGCCCAGGCATGAACCTGGTCATTCGCCTTGTCTGCGAATGCTTCGACCTGAGGGCGGGCCTTGACGGCGAGACTTTCGGCCCGATCGGCCAGTGCTTCAACCTGCGGTCGAGCCTTCTCTGCAAGGGCCTCGACCTGAGGGCGGGCCTTGTCAGCGGCTTCGCGGAGTTTTGGACTTGCGGCCCCGCTGGCATCGGCCAGGACTCGGAGTGACGTCTTCTTCGCGGAATCGAGCTTCGAAGTGAACGGATCTCGAGCTGACTTCTTCGACATGAACATTCCCAATCCTCTTTGTCGGGGTCAATTGATCAGTCTCAGTCTAAGGCCTAGTTGCAAGCGGCCGGACATCAGGCCGTCATGAAATTGCCTGCAGAAACGCTGACAGAGTCCGCAAACCGAGCCAGGGGAATCTGCGGAAGCCGCGGGAGCGTGGAAGAATGGCCCCATGACTACAGCTTCTACGCACACAGCAGTCCTGCACACCAACCACGGTGACATCACCATCAACCTCTTCGGCAACCACGCGCCGAAGACTGTTGCCAACTTCGTGGAGCTGGCCAAGGGTGAGCGTGAATTCACCGATCCTGCCACCGGCGAACCCACCAAGCGCCCCTTCTATGACGGCCTCAACTTCCACCGCATCATCTCGGACTTCATGATCCAGGGCGGCTGCCCGCTGGGCACCGGCACCGGCGGCCCCGGCTACACCTTCGATGATGAGATCCACCCGGAACTCCAGTTCGATCGCAAGTACCTGTTGGCCATGGCCAACGCCGGCAAGCAGATGGGACGCGGCACCAACGGTTCGCAGTTCTTCATCACGACCGCCGAGACCCCATGGCTCAACGGCAAGCACACCATCTTCGGCGAGGCCGCTGACGAAGCCTCGCAGAAGGTCGTCGACGAGATCAACAATGTCCGCACCGCTGCCATGGACAAGCCAGTCGAACCAGTCGTTCTGGAATCGGTCGAAATCAACGGCTGAAACCAATTCGCCGGTGAGTATCAGTACTTGCAGTCTTCGAGGACTGAGACTCACTGAACTGAGTACCATGGTGTGATGGACACACCACAGGAGGGCTCGGCACGGGAGACCGGCCGGGCCCTTTCTGTGTCTCCACCGCTGGTCACGAGCACGATCATGGTCCTCACTGGCTTAGTCTTCCTCGCCCAACTGCTGCCCAGCCTGGATCTGATCCATCGACTGAGCTTCGTACCCGCACTTACGTCTGAACAGCCGTGGCGGGTTCTGACGGTGGCACTCGTGCACGAACAGCCGTCACCGTTCCATCTCCTGGCCAACATGATCGGACTGTTCTTCTTCGGATCATTCGTCGAGCGAGCCCTGGGCCGCTGGCGATTCCTCGTCCTCTACCTGCTTGGAACGATCGGCGGATCAGCCATGGTCCTGATTCTCGCGAAGCCGTTCTCACTGGATTGGGTGACGAACAACATCGGTGCCTCCGGCGCGGTCTTCGCGATCATCGGCGTGCTGCTGGTGCCGACACGGACGCTCGACCGCAACATCACGGGTGTCGTCCTGTTCGTTGCTCTCAACTTCGGATACGGACTCCTCGTCGCAGGAGTGTCCTGGCAGGCCCACCTCGGCGGGTTGATCACCGGCTTCGTGCTCGGCTGTGGTGCTCTGTTGGTACCGAAGAAGCAATCGACGCTGGTATTTGGACTCACGGCCCTTGGGCTGCTCCTGGTGATGCTTGCCGCTGGTGCCTGGCAGATCAACGAGGCCTGGCGAATCGCGGCTGTGTGACGCGTAGCGATCACCCTTGTCTGAGGGGCACACCGCGACTCTCAGAGCTGTAACAGACTTCGGTGGAGAATTGTCCTTTTCACACGTTGAATTTAGTTGTCCACAACCTTTATCCACATGGTGGATAACTTACATAGGTGTATTTCCCCAGGTCACAGACACAAAATAAGTTATGCACAGACGACGCTCCCGGCTTGGGTATAACTTCGACCCTGTGGACAAGTGCGCGGCCGAGGCGGGTGAAACGTCAACAGCGGAGGAACACCTCACCCCCAGGTGACCGCCGTGTGGGCCGCCGCGAACGCCGTCGAAAAACGGGGGCCGCGCCGACTCTCAGGTGTGCACCCGGTGGTCGACGCAACCCCCGCATTTCGGAAAGAGCGTGATCTCTGCGGACTACCGCCAGCGTGTGGACATGATCAGCCCCGCGACGAAGAAGGCGAAACCGACGAGGATGTTCCAGTTTTCCCATGCCTCGACCGGGAATGCGCCCTGCGAGACATAGAAGGTCACGAGCCAGATCAGGCCGATGAGCAGGAGGCCGATGAGCACCGGCAGGAACCAGCGAGGGTTCGGCTTGAGCGTCTGCTGACCGGACTGCGAGGTGTATGTGGCGGCCTTGCGGCCTTGGGTGCGCTTGGCCGGATTGCCCGAACGCGAGGTGCGCTTGGCCGAAGAGCCCTGAGCAGCAGACCCCTTCGCGGACGCACCCGTGGCGGCCTCGCTCTTCTTCGTCGGTTTGCGGCCCTTGTCGGACTCGGCCGCCTGGTTGAGCTTCTCGGACTTCTCAGTCTTCTTGGCGTCGGCGGCCTGCTTGGCCCCGGAGCTCTTCGACGCGGACTTCTTGCCAGTTCCAGCAGTGGACTTCTCGGCCACCGTGTCGCCCGCGGCTTTGTCGTCGTCGGCAGCCTCGGCATCGGTGTCAGCGTTGCCGTCGATGCCAGCGCCCTCGGCGACCACGTCGGATCTGTCGGAGGAGTCATCCAGGTCGAGGATGTCTCCATCGAGGGGCTCGTGCTTCAGATCCTCTGACTGTTCGGCCTGCAGATCCTCGACTGCCTCGACATCGTCATTCGGCTGCGCCTTGGTTTCGACATCGGCCTTCGACGAGTTGCGAGAAGTGCGCTGGGGGCGCTGGGTCCGTCCGTTGGACTTGGCCACGAGTACTCCTTATACGGCCGACCATTGCTGAGGTCACCGATTGATGAATAGGGACAATCGGACATCAGTCTACTCGTCACATCCGGCAGTGTTAAAAACTCCAACTACCCAGAGAACGACCTGTTTGTGCAGTTTCATACGATAAAGTGCAATACGGTGTCCCCGCTTGTCCTCTGGGCGAGCCCCGGATTCGAAACAATAGGCACGGTGCAGCAGTGGTGAATAGTCCCTCCTCGGGTAACGAATCAGACGCAGACGCGTCGTCGCGACCCACTATTCGTCCTGCTCAGAGACAGAGTTCCTCACAGCACCCGGCCACTGAACGACACCAGTCGCAGTGTGGACACGGCGGCCGCGAAGTCGGCCCAGCCACGGAACCCATGAGCACCGCGCCCGCTCTTGGCGCAGCTGCGAAGCCAGGGGCCCGACCACACCCCGGGCCCGGCTCGCATTCAGGGACCGAGCAACCACTTCCCAGCCGACGTGAACTTCGACGCCGCGAGGCCGAAGCAGCTGCCGCCGACGGTGCCCCGACGGCCGTCTACTCCGATGCCCCGCCTGTCTACCCGGACTCCACTCAGCCACAGCCCGCGGTCAGCAGCGGAACCGACCCCCGCCTCGGCGCCTCTGCGGGTGCTGCGGCTGCCGACCGCGACGGAAGCCGTCGCAGCAGGGGGCGGAAGCAGAAACCCGAACGTGAGCCGCTGGGCCCCATTCGCGGCACCATCCGCACCTTCGGCGAACTCTGCATCACGGCCGGAATGGTTCTCATCCTGTTCGTGGTCTGGCAGCTGGTGTGGACCGACTTCGAAGCCAACCGCGACAACGAGGTACTGGCAGACAAGCTCACCGAAGACTGGTCGAACCAGGATCCGAACGAGCTTCCGGACGACCCGGACGAACCCGTCGTGGCAGATCCGGTGGAGAAGAACCACGCGTTCGGCATCTTCTACATTCCGCGCTTCGGTGACGACTACTACCGCACGGCCGCCGAGGGTGTCGATCTCGAACCCGTTCTCAACCGGATGGGTGTGGGTCGATACCCGAATTCGGCGATGCCGGGCGAAGTCGGAAACTTCTCGATCGCCGGCCACCGCGTCACCTACGGCAAGCCGCTCAACCAGATCGCGAAGCTGCGCCCGGGCGATGAGATCGTCGTCCAGACCAAGGACGGCTTCTACACGTACACGTTCCGCAACTTCGACATCATTCTTCCCGATGCCGTCGAGGTGCTCGCTCCGGTCCCCAACGAGCCCACATACAAGGGCAAGGATCGGATCCTCACGATGACGGCCTGCAACCCGATGTTCTCGGCCAGAGAACGTTACATCGCCTACGCCGAGCTCACCGACTGGACCCCGGCCGGCAACGGTGCACCTGAGAGCATCAAGGATTCGAAAGCCTACGACAAGGTCAGCAAGAATGGTGGTGCCTGAGAATGTACGGTCTGATCTGGCGGCTGCTTCCGGGAAACTGGTTCGTCAAACTCATCTTCGCCCTCATCCTCATCGCGGCCGTGATCCTGCTGCTCATGCAGTACGTCTTCCCGGTCGTCGCCCCCTACATGCCCTTCAACAACGCAACCGTGACTGATGGTGGCCAATGACAAAGATCCTCGTCGTCGACAACTATGACAGTTTCGTCTACACGCTCGTGTCCTATATTCGTGAGCTCGGAGCGCAGACGCACGTCATCCGCAATGACGATATGTCCGCCGAGGCTGTCGTGGCCCTGGCAGCCGAGTACGACGGTATCCTCCTGTCACCAGGCCCGGGCGTGCCGGCTGAATCGGGAGTGTGCCCGAATCTCATCGCCTGGGCGGAGAAGTCCGGCACCCCTGTGTTCGGAGTCTGCCTGGGCCATCAGGCGCTGGGAGAGGTCTTCGGCGCCACGGTGACCCATTCGCCGGTGCTCATGCACGGCAAGACCTCTGTCATCACCCACGACAGCCAGGGCATCTTCTTCGGCTGCAAGAATCCCCTGACCGTGACCCGCTACCACTCGCTGGCGATCGTTGACGACACCATCGACCTCGAGAAGTTCATAGTCACCGCCCGTACCGACGATGGTGTCGTCATGGCCATCGAACACCGTGAGCAGCCGTTGTTCGGCGTCCAGTTCCACCCGGAGTCCGTGCTCACCGAATGCGGTTATCTGATGTTGGGCAACTGGCTCGAGGTCTGTGGCATCGAAGGCGCCGCCGCGCGGGCCGCTGCGATGTCTCCGATGGCCTCGGCGATCGCGGCGAAATCTGACCCGCCCGGCAGCCCGGCTTAGGCTGCTGCGACGGCTTGTGCAGGCTCATCGGATCACCGTGCATAGCTTTGTCGGATAGCCGCGCTTAGCCTCTTCCTCTGGCCCCGCCCGACGGATTAGGATCGTGACACACCAAGAGATCCAGAACCGTTGGCCATCCCTGAGACACACCGAAGGCCCACAAGGGCGAGTGAAGACTCGCCGAGGTGGCTGTGGGCGGGTGGACGGAACCGAGAGGACCACTGATGTCAGAGTCGAGTTTCAACCGGACGGAGCCATACTCCGAACTCACCGTGTTCGAAGCGACCCCGATCCCCACCGCCGTTGTGGAGGCCCGGAATATCGCCATGGAGGACCTTCCCGCACTCTTCGACGCCACCTTCTCCGGGCTGTTTCCTGCTTTGGCCGAGGCCGAGCAGGAAGTCGCTGGTCCCGCGTTCGCACTCTACACGCGTCAACCCAGCGACACGGTTGACCTGGAGATCGGGCTTCCGCTCGCCTCGGGGCTGAGACAGGCGCTGCCTCTGGGCGAGGACGTCATCGCGATCCCTTCCCAGCTGCCAGGCGGATCGGTCGCGGCCCTGACCCACACCGGTGGGTATGACGGATTGGGTGAGGCTTGGGCGGGGTTGATGAAGACGGCCGTCGACGCCGGACATCACCCGGATCTGCCGTTCTTCGAGGTCTACGTGACCGAGCCGAACCCCGACATGGACCCGGCGGACCTGCGCACCGACCTCTATCTCACCCTGTCCTGAGGGTTCGGCTCAGCTGGCGTCTGAGAAGCCGTTGAACCAGCTGTCTCCGCCGCCGATGACGTTGGCATCGTCCTTGTTGCCGTCCTTGTTGCCGTCCTTGCCGTCCTTGTTGCCGTCTTTTTTGCCGTCCTTATCGTT
Source organism: Brevibacterium sp. CBA3109 (assembly GCF_040256645.1). Taxonomy (NCBI): domain Bacteria; kingdom Bacillati; phylum Actinomycetota; class Actinomycetes; order Micrococcales; family Brevibacteriaceae; genus Brevibacterium; species Brevibacterium koreense. The sequence goes on from NZ_CP158281.1 coordinate 3,669,083, forward strand.
CTTGCCGTCCTTGCCGCCGTCATCGCTCTTGTCGTTGCCGCTGTCGTCGCTGCCACCATCGTCACTCGGTGCGGTGGGCATGCCACCTGGAACCGATGGGATGGTCGGTGACGGTTCTTCCGGCGGCTTCTTGGCCACCTTGACGGTGATCTCCGAGCCCTGCTTGACGTCGCTGCCACCGGTCGAGGACTGTTCGAAGACCTTCTTCTCTTCTTCGTCGGCTGTCTCGACCTCTTCGGTCTTGCACTTGAGCTGATAGTCATCGCCCTCGAGGATCTTGCAGGCTTCCTTCGCGGACTTGCCTGTCACGTCGGGGACCTCGACCATTCCCGAGGACACGACGAGGTCGACGTTCGAGTCCACATCCACC